>JBAZXN010000019.1:0-47598 GCA_041659885.1 Tatlockia sp. | reverse complement strand
GTGAATACGCGATCGTCGTTTCACTTCTTGAACCTGATAGCGAGCTTTACAACACTGGCATTGTCGATGTATCCCACCGTTACCAAAAAATGTATGTCGTTCGACCACAATTTTTCATCCCAATCATTACATTACTGCGAAATGCCGCTCAGAACTCACTGAAGTACAAAACAGAGCTCGCGCTAGTGAAAGAACAGAATATTGATATCACGAACTTCGAGAGTGAGCTCGATGCGTTCAAGACTGGTTTCGCCCGGAATTATGAATTGGCATCCAAGAAATTTAAAACGGCTATTGAGGAGATCGACAAAACCATTGACCATCTTCAGAAGACGAAGGATGCCCTGCTTGGTTCTGAAAACAATCTCCGTCTTGCTAACAACAAAGCTGAGGATTTGACTGTTAAGAAGCTAACCAAAGGTAACCCCACAATGGCCGCAAAGTTTGCTGAGATCAAGCTAGACTTATCTTAGCGCATGAATGGTTACATTTAATTTAAATTCAAGCTCAATTTTTATGCATTTGCATGATTTACCATTGGGTTTTTCCGCATATCCAGACCATTGCCAGCTTGGTCTGGATATGCGGAAAACCCAAAAACAGACCCGCCAAGGTTGCTTTAGTAGGCATGTTTTAGGGCAGTTACGCAACTCACTTCTTATGACCACCTTTAGTGCATTCGCAAATGGGTGAATCACCGTCGCAATAACAGCCACAACCGCCGCCCTGGCACGTTATGGATTTTGAGCCGTTTTTACACTGAACATCGCAAGACTTAACATTTTCCTCCATGCATTGACAGATTGCTTTACCTGTATTTCCTTCTGAGCAATAACATCCGCAACCACCCGGACATTCAATGGAGTTGGAATCACCTTTGCAATCTACATCGCACTTGTCTGCATAGGAGCTTACAGGCACAAATAGGATGAAGGTAAAAGCACAAAACGATAGTATAAATTGTAAGATGTTTTTCATGAACTAACTCCTTTTAGATGTTACATCAACCATTGATGCGCGTTCCTTAAGTATAGTTGGGTTTTTCCGCATATCCAGACCAAGCTGGCAATGGTCAATGATTTTGAATAATTATCTGCAATAGTGATTTAGGATTAATCATTTATATGCAGAAAGAATAGCTCTAAATAAAACAAATTAGGTTATGATATTAAGAATATCAAACCCTTAACTTTCAATGGGCTTTGATTTTAGAGGTTTTTTAATCGTCATTGCCAGTTTGGTCTGGATATGCGGAAAAACCCTATTTAGGAAATATTTATATACCTGGGGCTTGGGGAGTAATGACATGCGTCATAGCGCGAGTTCCTGAGCGCTAGCCCTAATACTTAGGATGGAAAGACATTGGCCTTTTTTCTCCAAATACTCCAAAAAGCTCAATAAATTTTTTTTTATTTGCACCATATAGTTTATTAAAGTAGTCATCCATTGTATCTTGTGCAATTGTGTCAGGGTTCATATTAGAAACAAACTCATATAGTTCTTCAACGCTCTTTATTTCCGCAGGGATAGAACACCAGACCGCGTTCTCTCCTCATTTCTTCTAAATCCCTATAGCTGATGCCGTATTTACAATACCAGCGCACACATTGCAGGATAACTTCTCCGTGAAAGTGTCACCCTTTAAATGCAATGGGTTTTGTGGATCGCATCGGGATATTCCATTACCTAAGGAGATTAGATTAAATTATAAACCACTATCCGTTTTTGCAACGGAGCCCTAAAATACGCTTGCCAGTACCCCTTCAGCCTAACCATCGCTGGACAAAAAACGGATGAAATCCTGCAACAGCGGCAACAATACCAACCTACCATTTGGGATTGTTATTGGCGTCTATGATTAAAGACTCTTCATTGCTGGTTGCAGTTTTATAGGCGGATACAGTCTGACTAACTGTTTTGAAAAAGCATTGCGTTTTAAAATAATCACGGTAACCACTTCTACTGTGTTCATTAAACAGAGTTAATAAGGACTCCTGTTGGTTTAGGGTGAGACCAACGAAATCTTTTACTGTAAAACATCCTTTTTCAATAGCGGACATTCCACTTTCCTGAGGCAAATCCAGGAAACGTATAAACGTTTTACGTTTATTGTCGGGGAGAGCAATATAGTCCTCCAGCTTGAAATGATACTGTTTAAACATACGATCTATTTTTTCCCTGCTCTTTTGAGCTTGCCAATACCTTTCCTCTGAATTATAAAAAAGGCATGACATATGTTCCCTGCCCTCTTTGGGAATTAAAAGAAATTCATCAACACTGATATATTTCTCTTTCAATGCATAAAAACCTGTATAGGTAAATAAAATTCTATCTAAAGTGCTTTTATCCCCATCTGACAAAGAGTTATATTTTTCTTTACTGATGTAGTCTTCTTTTGTTTCCAAATCAGCATCGAGTTCGAAACAATTTTGGTTAAATTGATTGAATAATCCATCCTTGGTTTTTGGATTATTTATCTCTCTATTCGTTGCAGTAATGGTTTGAACACGGGAATAAAATAATGCGTTAGCGTTAAACAATAAGCCCCTTTTATAGTTTTTTGAGAGGGTGTTGGATCGGTCTAACTTTAGAGGAAAATTTTTAAAGAAATTCAAAAACATCGTTCCGTCTCCATTTCGGCTGTTTGTATTTTGTGCTTGTTAAGCTTATATCCAATCTATCTGCTTTTGTTACCTCTTTTGAAAACTATAGTATCGCCAAACAGATTCAAAATCTATTAGACCATCCTGAATAGACAATTCCAGGCCAATCGCTTTTATGTTGAAAGGGGAGGACATTACTACCCTCTTGCGCCCTTTCACTTAAGATCTTAAAATACAAAAAATTATCGCGTTGAAAGAACTTTTGGAAGACAAATGGCTAAAGAAGGTAAAGCATGGGGTTTAAATGAAAATGAGTTTAACCCAATGCGTATTATCACCCAAAACAGCCCTTTTGCTTTACGCAACATTGCACTTATTTAATGCAAACGCCCTGGTTTCTCAACCCTTTCTTTTTGAACCGGATTCAGTTTGGCGAAACAAGGGCCTATACTTCGGCGCGCTTTGAAAAAGATTCGCGCTATTACGTGATTCGATTATCCAAAGATTTGTTGGATGATTGGGTCATCGTTTTAATCAATGGTCGCATTAAATCAAGGCTTGGACAAAGCCGCACTATTGCATTTAGCAATTTTAGTGAAGGATTTAACCATTTTTGCAGTTTGGCTAAAACACGTTACCTGCGTGGTTACCAACTTAAAACGTTCGCTTGTGATAATCAACTGATGCTGCAACTCTTGCCCTTTGTGACGCACTGTGAAGAGCGTCACAATAAATCTGCTGCAAAAATAAAAACAGTTAGCGATAGAAATCCCAGCCTAAAAAAAGGTCCCAAACCACCCACACTTCAGGCGAAACTGCAGCCTCAATCAAGCCCCCAGCAGAGCAGCTTTGTATTTTAGGAAGGATAAGTTGTCCTCCTGCCATGCACTACGTTCCTTTTATTTATCAAACCAGCTAATCACGTTATACTAGCCATTTAAAGCGGAGATTCTCAATGGCAAAACTTTATTTTTACTATTCCGCCATGAACGCTGGAAAAAGCACGGTGTTATTGCAATCGAGTCACAATTACCGTGAACGAGGCATGAAGACTTTGTTGTTTACGCCTGCAATTGATACGCGTTACCAACAAGGAGTGATCTATTCCCGCATTGGCTTATCGGAAGCCGCAGTCATTTTTCAAAATCAGGATAACCTTTATCAGCAGGTTAAAAACCAGGGTGAAGATTACGCCTGTGTTTTGATCGACGAAGCCCAATTTTTAACACGAGAACAAGTCTTTCAGCTCACCGAAATCACAGACAAGCTTTCTATTCCCGTGCTCTCTTATGGTTTACGCACCGATTTTAAGGGTGAACTGTTTGAAGGGAGCCAGTACTTATTAGCTTGGGCTGATGAGTTAATCGAAATTAAAACAATTTGCCATTGCGGTCGCAAAGCAACCATGATTTTACGTTTGAATGAACAGGGCAAAGTGGTTTTAGAGGGCGAACAAGTGTTCATTGGCGGAAATAACAGCTACGTTTCTACTTGCCGTAAACACTATAAATTGCAAGAACCGGGATTATCTCCAGGCGTTGAATCGAACCGCAATACAAACCTGGAAACGTAAATTCCAATGGTTTATTGTTGTTTAAAATGCATCTCCATAGGTCAAAAAAATTCGGTCATGTCCTAACCCACTGACATAAATTTGCGAATAAACCACATTAACCAGTTGAACAATTTTTATGGGCGAGATATTATCAAAGTGCTTGAATAATTAGACGAAAAATAATGAATTTACATTCCCCTCACAATAAAAGTTCTTTGCTAAATAACTTTTTTTCTAAAGGGTATTTCCTTTCTTCGCTTGTGGTGCTTATTAAAACCCCATCTCCAGCTCTGAGTCGGCCTATCCTCTAGTTATCTGCGCCTTCCCAGGGCGAACCCAAATAGCAGATAACCCAATTTTATTTAACAACTTTAATGAGGATATTATTATGTACGCACGATTTTTTAATAAAATGGCATTAACTGGAGCAATGGTTGCTCCTCATGTCTTAACAGGATATATGGTAGCCAAAGAAACGTCTAGATTGGAAGAAAAACATCCAGACATGGATGTTGTGCCCAAATATAATTACATCCCTGGGGTAGGGGGCTACTTAAAAATGGAGTTGGTTCCAAAACAAGACACAACACCTAAACCCTGATTGTTTTGCACCCTCCCTTTTGAGGTAATTTTGCTCTAATTGGTTAAATTTTATACTTAGTCTATAATTAGGTGGAAGGAAATGCATCCTTTGATGCAGGACGTATGAAGTATAAGGAGATTACTATGATTAGATCAAAAGTAGCTGGAGTAATAATCGCTATGTCCATGATGGCCGCGGCAGGAACAAGCCAAGCCTGCGCAGACTGTACAACAATAGAAGGGTTTACAGGAATTGGATGGCACATGGTTCCATGCGGTACTTGTATACAGCCCGCTGCAACCTGGCAACAATATGTTAGCGGAGGCTATGCTCCACCAATAGTAGGAAGGGGTATTTTCGTAAGGCAATAATGCAATTGAAAAGCCTGGGATGTACGAGTGAGCGGTTATCTATTGCCAATCTCACTCTGACATCCCATCTTAAATTATCCTGCGTCAAACTCACAGGTTAGTAAAAATTCCTCTAAGGATTTTTTACTCGCTACTTCAATATTAGCACCACCCGCATTAGTCGCTGGAACATATTCTGAAGTGCCTTGCACATTCGTTAAATTGATATGCCATGGATACCAATCGTAAGTGAAACCTTGTCCTGTCCAGGGAAAATGCACTGGCATACCTGAATCTCTGTTAGGCGTAGAATTGCAATAGGAAGAATAAAAATAGCTTGCCAAAAAAGAGCCCACTGTCGTCCCATCATAGGGTGGTGGAGAAACGCTGCAATTATGGGGAATTGCAAGAGCTGAGCCTGAACAAGCAGAGGTTTCAATATTGCCATCCAGTGGACAAGGCCGAAACATATTACCATCCTGTACACCGGGTACATGCGGATTATTTCTTAACTTAAAAAAAGTAAAAAACCTTACCACATCAGGTGAGTCAGGAGGTATTCCCAAAAATTCGCTAAAGCGCACCGCGGCGTCTTCATGGGATAAATTTTGATGTTGAATGGTGTGGCAAACCGATTTTAAATTTTCTGCAGAGCTTAAAAATAAGAATCCATAATTCCCATTATTATAATTGGGTGACAGAGGAGTGGTAGGATCAGGATAAGGAAATGTGGTAAACGCTACCGCATTATATGCATAATTGGGATTAGGAATTTGGGTGCTTGAATAGGGCGCGAATGCGTCTAAATTGAAAAATTGTTGCAGTAGCCCAAAATCCTTGAGGGATTTAGGCATGACAGACTGGTTATAAATCGTCTGATAGGCTAGATAACTAGTATACCGTGTATCTTCCAAGAGCATGGGATCGGAGTTTGTCCCGTTATGAACCCTCTCACAATAATAGCTGGAAGAGTTTAAAAAAGTGACGTAGGAGGCGCATTTAATACTTAATAAACCACAGGTGGGATCACTGCTAGCACTTTGTCCATCTAAAACAAAATTTCTTATTTTAAAATTAATGGCATTGATTTCACTGGCATTATGAGCATAAGGATTAGTGAGTGTATACCTTTGCTGAGGATAGCTTACAATACCAGGAGTAGGTTGATAGTTACAAATTGGATGCACTTGACTGTAATTCGCATAAACCTGGTTTACCTGGGCAAGAAGCCGTTGTTCTTCGGCTACATTAACTTCCTTATTTTCATACCCTGCTGTTTCATTCAAAAGCTTCGAAAAATCAGCATTGGCGTGTGCAACAAGGCTAAAAAAAAGAGGAGTTGCTAATACGACTAATATTTTTTTCATCATTATCCCTAAAATTGGGACTTAAACATAATTCCCATATTTATCTCAGTCAATTGAGAAAATCTGAAGCCATTCGATAATAAATAAATCTGATAAAATAAACAAGACAAAGCGTGAGTGGCCTATAATTTGGCGATTTTCCGAAACGTTGTAAAACTATTTCTGTGAGAGTAGTTCTTTTTATAGTTAACGATTGCTATTGTATGTTGAACTTGTTAGTTGCAACGAATCGAATGAGAAAGGATATTCTATGATTTTAAGTCTGAAGAGGGATTCATTAAAGGTAATCAGGTTACCTCGTTTAAGCCTGCTGACCCTACTCGCTGTTACAACCGTTTCTTTTGCAGGGACTTCCGGTATTAAGGAATTACCCGCTGCACCAATGCATTGGTCTGGTTTTTATGCCGGCGTTAACGGGGGCTATTCCTGGTCAAATACCGGAACGCACATTTTGCCCCTTCCTTTGCCAACTCAACTACCGCCGGGTGATGGCAGCATTCAACCCGCATTCCTGTCTGCATTGATGTCTGGTGGAGTCTTTGGTGGACAGATTGGCTATAACTGGCAATTACGCGCATACCCTCAAGTGTATCTTGGATTAGAAACGGATTTGAACTGGAGTTCCCTGAAGGGGTCGACCTCAGGAAATGCATTAGGAAATACCGTTGAGCACCTGGAGGTCTTTTCGAACGTTCTCTCAACCCAACTCAAATCAACCTGGTTTGGCACCTTGCGCGGACGTCTTGGCTTTTCCCCTGCTGCTTCCCTATTATTCTATGGAACCGCAGGACTTGCTTACGGTTATGTGGAGGAAGAGGCAAACACGAATTTTGTTCCTGGTGGATACGGTGATGCACAATATCCTGTCAGTCTTTCTCTAACGCGCACCGGGTGGACTGCCGGTGGAGGGCTTGAATGGGCACCTAAACAAAATTGCTCAATAAAGCTGGAATATTTATATTATGATTTGGGTAAGATAACCAGAATTGCCAACCCAATTATTCCAAACCCACCCTTCCAAACCCGATACACATGGACTAACCCAACTCAAGTGATTCGATTGGGCTTAAATTATTACCTGTAAGGTATTACAAAAAGGGTAATTCAGAAACTGTTATATAGCGCATTTAGGGGCTGTTTAAAAGCTCCTTATTTTTCTTCAAAGCAGACTTCGAGGGTTACTGCACCCCTTGCAGGTAGCCAGTGACCGTAATTTGCTCCATGCCATAAACTGGTTTCTTTCAATTTTTCCTTGACCCATTGTTGGGTTAAGTCCTGTCGTGCAATCCAATCATCGCAACGTTTTTTAACTGATCGATGAATTTGCTTTCGCATAAAGACAAAGTGGGAAGGATTTAGTGCTTCATTTAAATTATCTGAGAGATAGGGCTTTAATAGCGTGTCGCTTCTAACGCGCCTGGCAAATTCCCATTGATATCCATTCAAAACCAAAAGAGGGGACAGCGTTCGCTTGCCGATTTTTACATTATGAACAAAATTCCTGTAAAATTTCCAACCTGCATAATTAGCTGATAAATCACCATTGGAATAAATACCTGTTGCCAGAACTCCCAAATAACTTTGTTCAGTGACTTGACCGTAGCGAATCATTGCCTGATAAGCTTGTGTTGTGGATTTGCCTTGGCCCAAGTAATAATTATACATTGCATAGTAGCTGTGCCCTTGCATAAAAAAATGATTCAGTTTGTCCGTACCAAAAGAATAGCCATACATATTTATAGTGGGTGCAAGCAATTGGAAGAGTGGATTTTGTGAAAAAACAAGCCAATAAATCCTTTTCCAGGGCCTGACTTCGTTAAAAGAAACACCCTTTTGTTTTCGCAAGCGACTCCAGGTCCAACGCAGCCAGTGCGGAAAACCTGGGCTGGTTTTCGCATAAAATAAATCCACAAGATAGGAGCCATTAAGACGCAATGCCAGTTGAGACGCTGCATATTTGCTCTGTTGCGCGCGAGGAATAAGGTCTTGTATTTCCGAATTGGTTCGGTTGATAAGCGTGTTAAGCACCTCATAAAGCTCACCGCTCACAATGGGGCCAATATCTTGAAGCGCATTGGGAGGAAGGGTAAATTGATCCGTTTCTTCTGCTTGAGTCGGGGTTATTCCACAGCTAAATAACAGTATTATCAAGAAAATGGGTAAGGCCATCTTGTTCCTCCCTGAACAGATTTAAATAGCGTTTTATTTCCTGACAAAAAACAAGGCTTAGCCAAGCAACTCGTTCAAACCAAAAAAGTTTTTTCCTGCGTTAGTCTTATTGAAGACATTGAAACCTTGGCGCCACATTTCCCGAACAAAGAGAACGTGTTTTAGCTTTATTATTAGCAGATCACAGATTGTTTGCAACAATCGCTCACTCCTGGCAAATACTGACAACTGGGACGTTTGCAATAGCTGCCTCGTTATACCGCGCATTGTATCGAATTCACGCTTGAACTATTTAATTACCAAACATTCTGCCAGGATGTTTTCGACTCCCTCTTTACCCAACGCTTGCAAGTTTCGGATATTGTTCTCAGGGATAACCTTTGTGTCGGGATAGTGACTAATTGCTTTTTCGACACTCTCTTCTCGCAATATATGCAACATAGGATAAGGCGAACGGTTGCTGTAATTTGTTATGTCATCGAATTGCGTTGCAGCAAAACAATAGTCCGGATGGAACGTTGCGAGTTGATAAATGCCCTTATAGCCATTCATACCTAACTCAAGCTCTGCCAATTTAACAAAGTCCAGGTAATCAAGGAAATTGTGCAAAAAAAAGGGAAACAGGAGGAAAGAGGTTGCTGCAGTCGGGTTATCATCTAATCGCTTTATTTCTTCATGCAAACAATCCAGTGCTTCTTCCGTTGTTTTGGCAACACTCTGCTGAATCATGACTTCATTTTTTTCTACCTCGTATTTAGCAAAAGGACATAAATTCAGTTTAATAATAAATAACTCAATCCATTGTTTAGTCTGTTGAATGCATAGGGGTAATTCTTTACTCATAAAAAAACTCTCATAAAATACCGAAAACACATTAACGGCAAGTAGGTATAATAACAAAATTAGTGGCTAATCCCTACCGTGGATTCGCGTAATTCTCTTTTGAAGTTCTTGACGTAAGCGAGCAGCATTATAAAAATTAATTTTTGGGCAAGTCAGCTAATCACATGATACCCACACGGTTATCCACGGAATAAGGGGATAACCTGTTATTAAACTATTTTTTGGAACATTCGATGCGTTTATATAAAAGAAACAAAGCCCAAGTGTTCCCTGAATTACCTCAAAAAAACCCTAAAGAAGGG
This sequence comes from Tatlockia sp., assembly GCA_041659885.1. Lineage (GTDB taxonomy): Bacteria > Pseudomonadota > Gammaproteobacteria > Legionellales > Legionellaceae > Tatlockia. The sequence continues at coordinate 37,826 of JBAZXN010000019.1, read as the reverse complement.
TTCTCATTTTACACAGGGTATTTGTCAGGCAGCGAAATGGAGGGTTTAAAAAAGTCTTTTTGGGCTAAATGTTATCAATCATTTTCTTGAGACGTAAAAAAACCTTCCTAAAAGAAGGAATAACAATCCGCTTGCCTCTCAGGCAAAAAGTGGTGGATTACCCTCTGGCAGGGTAAAGAATCGTTTTATTTTTTGAAAACAGTCAACAAAAAATGCGGTAGAGGTTTCTTCTTTGCAATGAAGGGAGGAAGTATCCAGCGGTGTGAAGCGCCCTGTCACCCCTGCTTGTCTTCTTTGCAGGATGGCATTAAGCAATTGGCATCGTTTAGAATCGATACGATAAAGCCCCTCTTCTGAGCGCCCTACTCGCTTTTGTTTTAACCCCAATTGCGCTAACAATTTACTGATGAAACGAATCGGGTCGCGCTGTAATTGTGCCGGATTGGGTAGGGTAATAATACCTTGAAGCGTTGTTCGCTCGGATTCTACCCAGTTGATAAAGCCACTCCTTCGAATGGTTTCTTGCGAGTAAGCGTACTCTTCGTTGCTTAATGCATGGTGAGATGCGTTTAAGTGCAATGTTTTCAACAGGCGTTGATAGAGTTGTTGCAGGCTTGCAAAATGCGTTAAATCAGCGGCAAACTGGGGACTTTCTTCAAGTTGGGATACAAACCGCTCTTTGGCCAGCGTGGTATCACCAAGCGCCAGTTCCAGGGCAAGAATTTGTTTTTTAAAACGGCCTTCATTATCAAGCGTAGCCAGGGCTTTGATGCTCTCTTCTTCCTTTTCCGATAAATTGAAAAACTCAATCAATTGATGTTTTTTAAATTGCCGGGTATCAGCCATTGTTTTGCGTGGTTTTTTTGCCAAAGCGAGCAATTGGGCGGCATTATGGGGTAACTTTTCCTTGATCAGGAGTGAAGTATCTTGCTCAACACAAGCGTTTTTAAACTGGCGCAATTGTTGTTTTGTGCTTTGGTCAAGGGTATTGCCAAAATAGCAAAGTGTCATGGCATCATGCAGTGCGAGTAAAGCAAATTGTTGGTAAAAATCATTGTAACTCAGGTTTCTTGCCTGGGTTACACTCAGTACCAGTTGCTCATAATCCTTGTTCAGGATAATCCGTGAGCCCTCTTTATCAAGGTTCATTAATTCCAAATCGTGATGATGGGTTTGTCCCCATTTTGCAGCGATAACTTCAGGATGTAGCGATTTGTTGCTTAAGCGTTTGTCACAAAAAACATGCAAGGCTTTGTGATTTCTTACCCGGCCTAAGGCTTGCATGCAATCGTTTGCCGTATTGACCTGCGCATTAAATATTCCGCCCACAAAATCAAAATGGCCATTATCAATAGACACACCGGTACTTACTGAAGGCGTACAGACCAAATAATCATAGCGTTTGGATACGCTATTCACCTCGTTAAAAAAGGCCTTATTTTCAGCGTCTCCCGTGTTATCACTGGAAATATACAACCCTTTTTTTTCAGGAAAGGTCAGATTAAGGGCAGAATAGGTTTTATGGGCTTCTTTTTTAGAATTAAAAGCCAGATAGACTTTTTTTCCTTGCTCAAGGACTTGTATTGCAGTCATTTGTACGCTTTCAGGGCTTTCATGAAAAATAACCTTTCGTTCCTGCCCTGCTTTGTAATGATTAAAATGGACAGTGACCGGTTTATCTGGACAAAAGCGCTTGATTAGCTGCACAGTGGCTTGCGATAAATGCGCATCAAGACAAATCAGGGATTTGGCATTGCTCATAATATGTTGAAGCACCGAAAAGACCAGGGGTTTTTGTTCAATGTGGGTAGTAAGGCGTGCTAACACTTGTTCTATTTCATCAATGATGACAATGTCATAATTGCGCAAAGATCCTTCTGCGGTGAGCTTACCCAGTGAATTAAGACAAATCGCCAGGCGATGTTCAATTTGTAAATCAAAGTTATCGCAATCGTTATAGCTGCTCAGATTTAACCGTTGCGCGGCACTTTCGACCAGTGAAATCAAATGGGTTGTAAAAAGAACCGATAGTCCAGGATTTTTTTTCACCAAATCTTCGACAAGGGCTGTTTTCCCTGTTCCAATTGCCGATCGTACTAAATGCACGCCCTCCCGCTTAAATACGTTTTTTGGGAGGTAACGGCTGTTGTAGGTTTCTTTAATACCCTCTGTAAACTGTTGGGGTGAGACGGCGCCGTGCGCATGCCTGGTATAACGATAGAGTTCATGCCAGAGGCTTAACTGAAGCTCTGGTTTTTGAGGAATCGTTTGTTTTAGTGCGTCAAGGCCTGCAAGTTGGTGCAGGTCGTTAAAGTCTGTGGATTGTTTAGTTTGTTCTGTAGCAAAAACAGAAAAATCAGGAGTACACACCAGGGCATTTCGTAGTTTAAACGCAGTACGGTTCGCTTGAATAAGTCCGGTGTTGCCAAGCACGCGTCCAAACCGGGTTTTAACATCGGCTTTTTGCCAATCATTATCAGCCCAAATAATAATTGGAGTTTTGGGGAATCGGCGTTTTAAGTTGCGGCACACGGGTAACAGGTTAAAGGCATCGAGTGCACAGAAGACGGCTTCTCCTGTTGCTAAATGGATACTCGCGGCCGTTGCCACCCCTTCACAAACATGAAGGGCTGCTATTTTTTGAGGTAAGTCTGGTGCACCGATGACAGCAAAGTGTCCTTTTTTGGCCAAGCCTTTGGTAAAGCGCTTTTGCCCATCATTGAAGAGATGCTGCAAGCCTAAAAAGGTATTGCAAGTATCCGTAATGGCGACAGCAATCTGATTTTTATCATAACGAATACCCTGAATAGTCGCTTCAGCAAGCCCTTTTCGCTTCAGGTAATGGCTAGAGCCTGAATGACTCATGGATTGCCAGAGTGCATAGTCTTTTGCTTTCCAATCCATCGTTGGAATTGCGGGTTTTTGTTTTTCAATCGTTATTTTTTTAAAACGGTTTTCAGGAGTGTGGAATTGTCCATTGCGTGCCTCTTGCCATAACGATTTAAGGATTGCTTTGCTGTCAAAGCGTACCGATTGTCCACCGTGTCGAAAGGTATAATAAGTCAAATCTAAGTGAGGCACTCCCTCTGCGTTATTTTCAAGGGTTGCGCGATAGCTTTGTTTTTTAGGCTTATCAATATAATGCCACCTGCCATCTAAAATAAGCTGACTAACGGGTTGACGTAACGTTTCACTCTGTGCATTGATGAAAGAAACGCCCTCATCCAATAAACGCAACGCAATGGATTGACTGTTTTCATTAGCCCATTCAGGAAATGAACTTTTTTTCACTCGCTCAAGCGAGTTGTTATTCTTATTATAAAATTCCATTAAAAGTATCCCTTGCATCAAAAAATCTTGATGTTTCCAGGGAACAAAGCTAAAATGAAATGGAAGTTACAAATACCCGAGAAAGTATTATTTTAGCTTTGTCCAAATTTGTAAAAAATGGGAGGTCGGCAAACCTTCCATTTTTTTTACCTCAATTGTTTATTTCATCGTTCTACCTTGGTGCTGATTCATTTTGCTGTCCTATGTGATACTCAATACAAGATCGCTATACAAGACACTCTACTCCCTTTATTTGAACATTGTTGATCCATTTTTTTAAATGATCAACCCTTTGTTTCAAATAAATTTTTATCAACCGGCAAATGAAAAATGGAATAATGCCATCCCATAGATATCCTCCATTAAAATACTCAATACAGTATTGACTAGCTTTCTATTTTCCTTTAGTGTGAATAACCTGGATACCCAATTTGTGAGAGATTAATGGCTAAGAGACCTAAGGTTATTGTCGTTGCCAACAATAAAGGCGGAGTTGGTAAAAGCTTAATAAGCCAGCTCGTTTCGACTTATCTTGCTTTTAAAAAAGGAAAAAAAGGAATAGTTCTTGATTTTGATCCTCAGGGAAACATGTCTTATCGTTTTTTAAGAGATACGCGAATACGAGACATGTCCAGCTACAGGCCCCCAATTCATCCCGATTACAACCCGGCTGATCCCGATGAGGATTGGAACGGGATCTCATCGGCTTTAGATATGTGGACTTCCAATCCTGTCGTTCCCTACCCCACCGATCTTCCTAATCTGGATATTTTACCGAGTAATGCTTCCCTTATTAAAGATATTGAAGGATTTGAATATTCAAATACTCTGGAAGAAATTGTTCAACGCCCTTATGATTTTTTTAACATGGATGATTTTATAGAATGTGGTTATGATTTTGTTTTAATTGACACTCCCCCTGCAAAAGGTCCTTTAACGCAAGGAGCAATTAGAGCAGCCACGCACGTGTTAATCCCTTTGGAGTTGAGTAATAAATCGTTACAGGGATTAGCAGGAATGGTTGATCTGGTTAATCGGCAAAATGTGAATAAGCCTATTCATGATCAAGCAAAGATAATTGGATTGCTGAAAAATAAAGTGGATTACAATAAACGAGGGCCACAAAATCGAATTATAGAGACAATCAATGCGAACCCTATTTTAAAGTCGTTATTGATTGAGAATGTAGAAATACATGACTCGCCGAGGGCTGTAGATATTGATGAAGATCAAGCCCCAATTACCGCGCCCTATACCGAATTAAAAGAAGACGACCGTTTTGCTATGGAAGCGGCGGCTTTAGGTGAATTTGTCTATCATGCTGTTGGATTAGGAGAATAAGATGACGATAACTAAAAATCGGATTTCCGCAAAACCAAAAAGTGCTACGCATAGTATAAACAAACCAAGCACAATTACCCGGGCAGCAATTACCGCGGATATAAAATTAACACGGGGAAAGCAACTGGTTGAGCACAACCCCTTTTTTCTAATTCCTGATCCAGGCAATCCAAGACCGGGCGAATTAATTAATGAGTCCTGGTTAAAACAACATCTTCATCTTGGATCGGATAAATCCCTCTGTTTTTATGATGAGTCGAAGAGGGAATACCTCATTCCTGCTTTTAATGAAATTAACCTGATTGATACCAAAGTGAAGGAGGAGGATTACAATTTTCTGCGGGATCTGGCCTTTTCTATTCGCAGTGAGGGATTAATTGAGCCGATAGAAATATTTTTAGCGGATAAAGAAAATGATCCAGAGTATTTTAAGGATAATGACTTAACTTATGGATATGTGGTTTTAGAAGGACATCAAAGGCGTCTTGCTGCAATGATGGCATCAGTGGCTACAGTGACTTGTATTGAAATTACAGACGAAACGACGCTTGCACGATTGAAAGTGAATCATAGAAAGTTGAGAAGACAACTCTCTGAAAATAACTTACGTAAAAATTTAACGGTATCTCAAAATTTCCAAATTATTAGAGAACTGTTAAAAAATCCGGATTTCAACGCCTTAACGGCAAAGCACATCAGTTCTATAGTGGGACTTAATGAAGATATAGTGGGATGCATTAAAAAAATATGTTTGCAGGAATACGAATTCCCCAGTGAATTTATCCAGCTTATTATTGATAATGGGGTTACTTTTAAATGGATAAGAAAATGGGCAAGCAAGTCCAAAAACGAAATTTTACAAGAAATTTCTCGTATCACATCAGGTGACATGATAAACGAACCGATCATAAAAGAAGACCGTCCAAAACCACGGGGAAAGAAGGGTGGTGCAGTGAAACGCTCAGCGACCTTTAAAGTACAAAAAGAATCGGATTCAATTATTTTACAACATTTTTTGCTAACCCGCTTTCCCGAGTTAGAGATCCATTTGGATAGCAGTTCACCCTTTGCCAATCTTGAAAAAGTGTTAGAAAACTTACTTGATTGTGCCCGATCAAGTTCTATCCGACCCGGGTCGGATTTGATGTAACTCCATGAATATTATATGAAATTTTCATAATTTGATTTTTTTGATTCGGTAAAAAAGGATAATAGTATGTTAGAAGCAAGAGCTAAAATGAAAAAATTAAGGTTCTCTGCACCGGAAAAAAAAGAAAAATGGATGGTATGTATTCGATTTCCCCGTGATGTGAAAGAAAAGCTGAAAGAGCAAGCGGAGACAGATTATTCAGGAAGAGGAAAGCAAAGTCAGTTGGTTGAGGATGCTGTGAGGTATTATTTATATACCTTGTGTGATATCAAATGGGGAGAATATGAAAAAGATCTGGATTATGCGGAGCTGATTGATGATATCAACGAAGGTTTGAGCCAGGGACCATTAGAAAATGCAACGCAAGTCTTTTTTTCACAACAAACAAAAAATAAAATATTAGAGTTAGAAAAAAAAATAAAATTAACCAATCCGTTGATGAAAGATGTGAGAACCGGATTAATCAGAAAAGCAGTTTCCATCCGTTTGAGTATAGGTGATAAGGCTTTTTTTGATTCAATAATGAGTGAAGAAGAATGCATAACTGCTGAAAAGTATTAACGGTACCAGGGCAATGAACTATTCTCCTTTTTTTAGGTGAAGTTTCTTAGGCATAAGCTGCTGCCCTGCGAAAGCTCCCTTGAAACGGGATAAAATAAAAGATACCCTACTGAAGGGTCTTTGCTAATTGTTAGTATTAATTAAAAATCAGCCTGCAGAATCGCTTCTCCCTGCAATGTGCTGGCTACGATGCACCAACAAAGGCATTCTCGGTGTTTTTTCAGTGGACAGAAACACACAAAAGGATTTTTATGAAAACCATGTTATCCCTCATTAAAGGTTTTGTATTAGCGGCCCTTTTTATTAGCAACGCATATTCAGGGATACCCGTCTGGACATTTACTCCGCTTACACCAACTACCGTGTCAATTAACAATACCCAAAGAGCACTTATACGTTATCAAGTTACCAATCAGTCACAAAGACCTCATGCACTGGTGATGACCCCTATCAATGGGGTGCGCGAGGTGACTTTGCTTCCTCATGAATGCAGTAGTGCCAATACTATCGGTTTTCAAGATTCCTGCTTCTTAACGCTCATTGTGGATGGCCGAACCTTTTCAGGCAACATTTACGGAGGGCCTATGGTTTGTCAAAATGGCAATCTTTTAGAGTGTTACCGGCCCAGCGCAGCCAATCGATTGAATGTCTCCACTACACCCGGTCAAACATTTTATACTATAGGCGGCAACATTATAGGCCTCATTGGAACGGTTGTTTTACAAAACGGTGCAGATACCTTAACCACAAGTACAGATGGGACATTTGCCTTCCCCACGGCACAAACGAGCGGAACACCTTATCTTGTTACAGTCCAAACCCAACCGACAGGACAAACCTGTACAGTGACCAACCAGGCTGGAATTGTTACCAATTCAAATATTACCAATATTCAAGTCACTTGCTCCTCGAATGCCCAAACCTACACAGTAGGAGGAACGGTGAGCGGTTTGAGTGGCACGATTGTTCTGGCCAACAACGGCAATACGGTCTCCGTAACCTCTCCTGGAACGACCTTTACCTTCCCGGCGCAGGCAAACGGTAGCACCTACTCCGTAACGATTCAAACACTGCCCGCAGGCCAAACTTGTGCAGTGGCTAATGGTACAGGCACTATTTCAGGGGCAAACGTCACTAACGTAACGGTCACTTGCTCCTCAAGCCCTACGAGTTATACGGTAGGGGGAACGGTAAGTGGTCTGGTTGCAGGCAGCTCGCTAGTTATTGCAAATTATAATCAAGATCCCTACACCATTAGCGCAAACGGCTCATTTACCTATCCTACGCAATTCCCCAATGGCAGCCTTTATGCGATAGGAGTATACCAACAACCTATATCGCAAACCTGTACCGTTACCAACGGTTCTGGCGTCATAAGCGGCAGTAATGTCACAAATATTGTTATTACCTGTGTAACCAATAATGCTAATATTCAAACGACACCAAGAACAATAATTCCCGTTGGCGGTCCTGGAACAGGCTCTATTATAGTAAGCAATAATGGTTCTGGTGTGGCATTTAACGTACATGCGGTGCTTCCCAGTGCTTGGACTAGCGGCGGTGTCACGCAGGATGCAACAGGATGTACCACACTCAACCCATTGAGCACATGTACATTAACGTTCAGTTCTCCAACGCTGCCTTTTGTAGCGCAAGGGGGGATCTCCATTGTCGGAGACAATGTAGTCACTTCTCCTACTGTTGCAATAGCATTTTCCATTAATGGATTTACAGTCTATGCGGTGGACACAAGCAGTTCGGCAAAGGTGGTTAATACCTTAACACCAGTTGCTTCAACTTGGGGCCTTCCTACTACAACACCCATAGGTCTGGCATTTAGCCTGTATGATGGCTTTTTTAATACGCAGCAAATCGTTAATAATAGCGATCCTTCTGGTGACTATGCCGCAAGAGCCTGCTACAACTCGACGCAAGGTGGTGCTTTGGCTGGAACCTGGTTTATGCCTGCAATTTGCCAATTGGGTCCGGATGGCCAAGGGGCTGGCTGTGTAGCAGGGCTGCCCAATGTGGATAAGAATTTGTATCAACTCGGTTTTTTGGGAAGCTCCACCTACTTTACAGCATGGAGCTCGACTCAACCTTCCAGTCAACCCATTGGGGGTAATGCCTGGTCGCAGGATTTTGTGGCTCAGATTCAGATAGCACAGAACAAAGGGATTCAGTTTCATATATTTTGTGTCCGTGCTATTCCTTACTAAATTGAATCCGAAAACAGGGCTACTGCTGTGTAAAACAGCAGCAGCCTCATGTTAAAAGTATAGGATCACTTGAGAGAGGATAAAGCACAATAAGCAGAGGACTAATCAAAGGCGTGCTGATTTTTTTGACGCGGAGTTTACCAGTTAGATTGGATAGTGAAAGGATGTAAGATGAACAGGGAAGTGCAGAACTTCCCTGTTCACAGTCGCTTAATAAATGTCGCCATCTTGTGATTGAATCACCTTACCTTGATACCCGTATTTTTTAATTTCCTGAACACCCAGCTCATCATCCGCATGCGGATTGCCAGCCGATGTGAAATTTTTAAAGTGATATAACACGGTAACGCCAGGTTTGGATTGACTGAGTATGCCAGCAAGCTGTTGCGTCGAGGTATGAAACGACTGCATATAAGGTTTATTAACAAATTTAGCCTCGTTAAAGCCCGCAATGCTGTACGCTTCATGGATTAAAATATCAGCCCCCTGGTATCGTTCGAGCATTTCTTTAAAAGGGGAGGTGTCACCTGATAAGACAATCAATCGATCGGGTGTTTTTATCCGATATCCGTAGCTATAATCCCAGGTGCCATGATGATTTGCAAAGGCTTCGACCAATATATTTGCATCCTGATACACTTTCCCAGGGTAGATCTCGTGGACTTCGGCCTTCCAACCGGCAGGACTTAAATGTTCCAAACCGAATAATTCAATGCCGATGGTTTTTTGATATGCCTTTTCTATGTCATGAACCATTTCGATGGTTCCGGGCGGACCGTAAATCGATGGACGGGTTGTGCGGTCATGTCCCCATGGGCTTAATATAAAGGAGGGCAAACCTTCTGTGTGGTCTGCATGGAGATGAGTCAAGAAAAGTGTTTTGATGTTTTTAGCGTCCAAAGCAGGGAATGGTCCGCCCCAGGCAGGCGTCATGGCAGCAGAACTTCTCCAGAACCCAGGCCCCACATCAAAAATATAGGATTGGTTATTTACAATAATCGCAACGGAAATTCCTCCATGCCGAGTGTCTGGTGTAGGAGTTCCTGTGCCTAGCATAACGACTTTAGTAATATTTGAGGTTGAATAATTCTTCCCATAAGCCTCTCCAAGAGGAGCCCATGAGGCTCTTGATGCCTTGGGTGTGTCGTTTAATAAGTTTTCGGTGGCAGAGAGGGCATTAAAAGAGCAACCAATAAAAAAGAAGAAGGAGAAACAGGTTTTCATTGGACTATCCCCAAAGCTTGCGCGTTGCTGTAGTAAATTTGTTTGCGGATAGTTTCAGAATAACCACAGCCATCAATAAATTGAACGCTATCTTGCAAATTTTCATAAGGGTAATCCGAAGCAAAAAGGACTCGGTTTTTGCCCATTAAATTCAAAGTAAAATCCAATGCAGCTTTTGAAAAACGTCCGCTTGTAGTCATGTACACATTATCCAAAATAATCTCCGAAGGCGTTTTATTCAATCTTGGCCGGCTTTGAGCGAAATACGTATTATTTGCTATCCCTTTGTTTTTATACGCCCAATCGATGCGGTCAGGCATTAAAATGGGAAGCGCCTCTCCCAAATGACCAAGAATAATTTTTAGTTTGGGGAACTGGTTAAATACTCCGTTATAAATCATTCGAAGCAAGCATAACGCAGTATCAAATTGAAAGCCCATCGGGGGGCCGGCAAGGCTGAAACCATACTCAGTGAACTCGGTCATCAAGGGTATGGTAGGGTGGATATAGATTGGTATGTTCATGGCTTCTGCTATTTCAAATAAAGGCCAATATTTTTTTGCGTCTAAATAGTTCTGTTTGCCAAAGTTGGAATGCGTAAGCCATCCCACAAATTTCAGATCCTGAATGCATCGCTCCAGCTCACAAGTTGCAGCAGGTATGTCACCGATTGCAATCGTTGCAAAGCCTTTAAAGCGATTGGGGTAGTTTTGTGTTGCAGTATAAATAAGATCATTCATTTCAATAGCAAGTTCAATTGCTTTTTGATTATCCGGGTGAAGCTCATCAATACTTGGTGTAGAAAAACTTAGCACTTGCTGATCAAGTCCTGCTGCATCCATAGCTGCAATACGCTGGCTGGCAATATCGCATAAGGTATCAATAAACGCTTCATTGTGAAAAAGACTTACCGTTTCTGAAAAATAGACATTGAAAAGTTCAGAAGATGTAACCCGAATTGCTTTAGGGTAATGTATTCGTTGAGCTAAGTATTCAAAAACAGAGCGCGTATAAAAATGAGCTTCCAAATCCACTTTTTTCATACATGAATTCCTAATGATCAGAAAACCATTTTATTTAATGGGTTGATAGAAAAGATATAACACCCTTTTGTAAAAAATACTATTTTTTTGTTGGAGCGTATTCAAGGTGAAATGTACTGGTCATGAAAAAAATAGGATTTACAAGCGCAAGGTTTACTACTACCATTTGAATTAGGTACGGTATTCAAGAAATATACATAGCGTAAAATTGTTCGATACAAAAAATCAGAACCTAACTTTCATACCATTTAAAGGCTCATTATGTACGCGCTAATTGACTGTAATAATTTTTATGCAAGTTGTGAGCGATTATTTCGACCCGATTTAATCAATAAACCCATCCTGGTGCTTTCTAATAACGACGGTTGCGTGATTGCTCGCTCGAATGAAGCCAAAGCCTTGGGCATTAAAATGGGTGAGCCTTTTTTTCAAATTAAAGCATTGTGTGCGTCAAATCAGGTTCATGTTTTTTCATCAAACTATACGTTCTATGGGGATATGTCACAACGTGTCATGTCAGTTATTGAGTCCGCATGGCCTCATGTAGAGATTTACTCTATTGATGAAGCGTTTCTTGATTTAACTACACTCCCTTTGTCCAAACAAACTCTTTTTTGCAGCACACTCCAAAAACTGGTTTTGAAAATAACCGGCATTCCTACTTCCATTGGCATTGGAAAAACAAAAACTTTAGCAAAAGTTGCGAATCATATTTGTAAAAAGGAATTAAAAATACCAGTATTTAACCTTGCTGAAAATCAGCGGTGGCTAGAAAAAATTGCTATCGGGGATGTTTGGGGAATAGGGCGGCAATGGGAAAATAAACTACGCGGCGAAGGCATTTTTACTGCGTTGGATTTAGCAAAAACAAATGCGCAAGGTATTAGGCAGCGTTATAATGTGGTCTTGATGCGAACGACCATGGAACTCCAGGGGATCCCTTGCCTGGAGCTTGAAGTAATAGAGCCAAAACAAAGTATTTTGTCCTCAAAATCCTTTGGCCAAATGCAGACAAGTCAGGAAATTATTGCACAAGCAATAAGCTCGCACTGTCACAGGGTTTGGGAGAAATTAAGAGCACAAGACTCCGTGGCGCAATATCTATCCGTTTTTGTCCTAACCAATCGCTTTCGCGCAGATTTACCCCAGTATTCCAAAAGTATGCAATTTAAATTGATTAACCCAAGCGATGATTTAAGCACGCTAACCAAAATTGCCAAATTGTGTTTAACAAAGCTTTATCAAAGAGGATTCCACTACAAGAAAGTGGGAGTATGTCTGGAGGGATTAATTCCCAAAAATCCCAGGCAATTTGATATGTTTAATCAATTAGATGAAGGAAAATTAAACAAAAAAGAGCAAATTATGCAAACCTTTGAGGCGATTAACCGTAAATATGGCCATAAAATTATTCAGTTGGCAGCAGAGAGTTCGGCAAAGCCCTGGGCCATGCGTGCTGAACTTAAATCACCGTCCTACACTACTCGCTGGACTGACTTGCCCATTGTTAAGAGCTAGGGCATCCAATTTGATGTAGACCCGTGATCATTCAAAACCTGGCATTTTGAAAGATCATGGGTCTATACTTATCGCTAATGCATTTTTTTCTCAATAACCAAATTTTTATTGATCCTCGAAGCTTATCAAATATTATAATCCCGAATGAAGTTTGGTTGGCTGGAATTTACGATAGTCTAGGTAAGTGTTCAGTAACCTCGAACGTAACGCACCATATTATTTCTATGGCCAAGAGTTTAGATTTACAACTGGTTGCAGAAGGGGTTGAATTGCAAAGTCAATATGACTACTTGATGAAAAGCAATGTGGATTTTATCCAGGGTTATTTTTTCTCAAAACCGCTTTCAAGGGATGAATTTATCCAATTTTTAAATATAACAAGGTAACCTGCGTAGTCCAGTCAAAATGATGGCTGATTATCGATTAAAAAAAAGCCCTATCAGAACAAACTGACAAGGCTTTTTTAAGCGTGCTTATTATTAACTTACTTAGCAGCGGCGGCTTTCTTTTCTTTTTCTTTGGCAATCACTGCTTCAGCTACATTGTTTGGGCAAGCAGCATAGTGAGAGAACTCCATTGAGAATTGACCGCGGCCAGAGGTAAGCGTTCGCAACGTGCTGATGTAACCAAACATTTCTGCAAGAGGAACATCGGCCTTAATGCGCACGCCGGTTGCGTTGGGTTCTTGGCCTGAGATCATGCCGCGACGACGGTTCAAGTCACCAATCACATCACCCACTTTATCTTCTGTGCTATAAACGTCCACTTTCATGATGGGTTCTAGCAATTGTGGGCCGGCTTTTGGTATGGATTGACGAAAAGCGCCTTTTGCGGCAATTTCAAATGCAATTGCGGAGGAGTCAACGGCATGGTAAGCACCATCGGTGAGGTCAACTACCACGTCCAATACAGGGAAACCTGCCAAAGTACCGGTGCTCATCATTGAGCGAAACCCTTTCTCAATTGCCGGGAAGAACTCTTTAGGAACATTCCCACCTACAACGGATGTGATGAAAGTAAATCCGCTGTTTGGCTCACCTGGAGAGATAGTGTAGTCAATCTTACCGTATTGACCAGAACCACCGGATTGTTTTTTGTGAGTATAGCTGTCTTCAACTGATTTGGTTATGGTTTCGCGGTAAGCAACCTGGGGTTGCCCTACTATTAATTCAACATCGTGAGTACGCTTCAGAATATCTACTTTAATATCAAGATGTAATTCACCCATACCACGAAGAATGGTTTCACCTGAATCGATATCCGTTTCAACCCTGAACGTTGGATCTTCTGCAACCATTTTACCAATAGCAATACTCATTTTTTCGATAGAACTTTTATCTTTGGGTGTGACAGCAATTGAGATGACTGGCTCAGGGAAAACCATCGCTTCAAGTGTACACTCGTGTTTGGGATCGCAAAGTGTGTGACCCGTTCGAACGTTTTTCATGCCTACGATGGCGATAATGTCGCCTGCTTCAGCACTGTGTAATTCATTGCGTTCACTCGCCTGCATCTCAACCATACGGCCGACCCGCTCTGTTTTACCAGTAAAGGAGTTAAGGATGGTATCGCCTTTATTCAATCTTCCTGAGTAGATACGCACGAAAGTGAGTGCACCATAACGGTCATCCATGATTTTAAATGCCAATGCACGGAATGGCTCATCAGGAGAAACGATAGCGAATTGTCCGTTTGGCTCACCCTCAGCATCAGTCAAGGGTTGTGGATTCACTTCGTGTGGCGCAGGCAAGTAGTCAACCACCGCGTCCAGTAATAGTTGCATCCCTTTATTTTTAAAGGCCGAACCGCAATAGGTTGGGAAGAAGGCTAATTCGAGCGTACCTTTACGGATACAGCGCTTAACGTCTTCAATGGAAGGCTCTTCTCCATCCAGGTAAGCCATCAGCAAATCATCGTCCATTTCAAGTGCCGTTTCAATAAGTTGTTTACGGTACATTTCAACGTCATCAAGCATATTGGATGGTACATCGGTAATGGTGTAATTCTCTGGTTGACCTGTTTCATCCCAAACGTAGGCTTTACGAGTTAATAAATCGACAACACCCACAAAGTCATCTTCCATACCGATTGGCAAGGTCATAATTAATGGATGTGCACCTAATACTTTTTCCACTTGTTCAGTTACTTTCAAGAAGTTTGCGCCGATACGGTCAAGCTTGTTGACGAAAATCAAACGGGATACTTTTGAATTGTTCGCATAGCGCCAGTTGGTTTCTGACTGAGGCTCAACGCCGCCAGAACCACAAAATACACCGATGCCGCCATCGAGAACCTTCAGAGAACGATACACTTCTACAGTGAAGTCAACATGTCCCGGGGTGTCGATTACGTTGAAACGCGTACCTTTCCAGAAACAGCTTACCGCTGCTGACTGAATGGTAATACCGCGCTCCGCTTCCTGTTCCATGAAGTCGGTTGTTGATTCACCATCGTGAACCTCTCCAATTTTGTGGATTTTACCGGTGAGCTTAAGAATACGCTCGGTAGTGGTTGTTTTTCCAGCATCTACGTGGGCGAAGATACCAATGTTTCTGTAAAGGGTTAAATCAGTCATAGTACTCTAAACTTAAAGTGGATTAAAAAATAGTTACATAGTATACAGTGTTTTATCTGAATTTGCAGCAGATTTGTGCATCAAGATATGAAAATAAGTGCAATTGATTTTATTGGTCTTATGACGGCGGTACCCGTTGTCAGAATGGCAACAATGCCGGTGTTTTTAGTGTGTAGGTACTCGGAGTTGAGTCAGATCTGCCTGAGCAAGGCAGATCTGATTAATTCAATGGCTAGCTTTGGTTAAGCCGCATCGTTATGTGAGGCACGCCAAACAGTCATTCCGCCAATAGTGGGTATATAAGCACTTCCATCGAACCCTATACCTGCTCCTGAAAAGAAATTATTGGCCAAAGAACCTGCCAAAACACCCGTGGTTGCTATGCGTACCTTTTCAGTAACTTTTCCTCTATGGAAATCAAGGGTTGCAAAATACCAACTTTTCGCATCTTTAGCAAAAGTGTAGAGCAGTCCATTGGCTGTTGAGAGGCGCGTGATAGCACTTGGAATTGAAATATCGTAATTGGTCCACACGGTTTCAGCCTCACCAGAATTGGGATTAAAATCTACTCTTGCAATACCTGGAATTGATGTTAGATCCCCTGAGGTGGTGACAAGTCCACTACCAGTAGAACCATAATTATTTTCTATGATAACGGAGTGATTGACTGCTACCAGAGAGTTTTCACAGCTCGTCGCATAGGGAAACTTTGTAAAGACTGCCTGCTGGGCAACTAGCGCTCCTGTTTCTCGATTATAGACAAGCACGTGCATGTAAGGATCGGAGTTATCAGCTATGGTGACAAATTGATTTCCCTCAAAGTCATTAAATAAGGTAGGAGTAGTTCCCGAACCTTGTTGAAATTGACCGCTCTTGATTCGAGTTCCTCTGTCATAAGTTGTTCGCCAAGTTGAAGTTGGATTTCCAGAGGTATCTGCTTGAAAGCGATAGAGGGCAACACTTGAAACAATATAAACACCTCCATGTTCATCTGTTGCCATTGATTTGGTAATCCTTTCGTTAGCACTGCCGCCTGATGATGCAAGATGAGTTACAACGATTTGTCCAGTTGTCGGGTTAATATAGCCTATAGTTCCCAATTGCGAGGAAAACCAGAG
This sequence comes from Tatlockia sp., assembly GCA_041659885.1. Taxonomy (GTDB): domain Bacteria; phylum Pseudomonadota; class Gammaproteobacteria; order Legionellales; family Legionellaceae; genus Tatlockia. Next base: position 21,747 of record JBAZXN010000019.1, on the reverse strand, counting down.
GTTACCTGCGTTATCTGGAAGCACAGAAGCAATAACGTCAATTGGTGCATTGAGTGCACCTGTTAAATCGTAGGAATTCGCCAATTGGTATTGGTTTTGATTAATCGCATAAATGTAAATATTTTGAGTTGGCGTTGGAACGATAACTCGATTCAAATTATCCACATAAAAATAGCTGATTGTAGAGAAGGGCGCTATATTGGGAAGATGAGCCGTATCCAGGACGGTGAGGGTTTGGGGATCAATTAACAGTAGATTATTGTCATAGGGTACAATAGGAATGCCCAGGTTGACGCTTACTCGTAACATGACAATACGTCCTTGATTGTCGAATGCAATCGTTCCGCTTCCCAGTGTTGGGGAGTTTAGCAAAGCATCTTGTGTCTTCCTGCTTGCTGACGCATCAGGACCTGGAATCGACACGGTGTCTGTTTGGTAAGAATTAGCGTGTGATTCGCTAAAATTATTGGGAGCCATAAAAGGGTTTTGATAAAGGGATGGCGATAAAATATTATCTACCAGACTCCCCAAAGCCAAGTGCGGATTCGTATTGATGGAGGATGTCGCAAAAGCAGTTGAAAATCCTAAAAGGCCTGTACAAGCCATTAAACCTATTTTTTTCATAAACATTCCTTATTCGATTTTTGTTTAACTCCCAGGTCATGTTAACCTTTTTTTTTAAAATGCATCAATATAAATCGCTTGATTGACGTTTTATACTATTAATTCTCTCTGTTGCTAATCACTACACATTATCAAGATTTTTCTTTCTATTGGCACTATTTTATAGATCTGCAACAATCTTATACTTTAGTGAGTAAAACGGCACTTCATTGTATTGTATGCAATCGGTGAAATACCGATTCATTAGTTAAATGCCCATTTTGGAGCTTATAGATACCATGGAAAAATTTTTTTGGTTTTCTCTTCCGATTACCTTGATGATTGTCTATTTATTTTTGCGTGCTCTTCGTGGCAATCCTATTGACGAAACACAGACTCAATGGAAACCGCGAATCAGGAAAACCTTTTTATCGATCATAACGCTAATCGCTTATTTCGCGATAATGGTTCTAGTCTATGAATTTATTACCCCGGCAACGACCACCCTTATTGAAAACAGCAGGGAAGTGCCAAGCGGTCATCAACTATGGCTTACCACCGAAGGTAAGAAAGAAGACGCTATCAGTTATATCCACCATCGAGGTGATCTTACTCATAATGCAGGGTTTCGACCCAAGTTTAATGTTGCCAAACCTGAAGAATTTAAAAATTATCCTAATTATCCAGTGACTGCTCTGCCAACGCCTGACAGCCGTTCAGGTACTTCGCTCACTCAAAGTTTATCCCAGGCGCAGTCAAATTCTGTCGCTTCTATGGATTTACAGAAATTATCGAACCTTCTTTATTATTCAGGCGGAGTAACAAGTAGCTTAAATTATCCTGGGGGGCCTTTATTGCTGCGCGCCGCCGCATCCGCAGGTGCGCTATATCCCAATGATTTATATGTTGCCGCGATCAATGTAAAAGGACTTAAATCCGGTATTTATTATTACAACCCAGCAAATCACAATCTGACCCAAATTGGCAATCAACAATCATTTCAGTCCCTTTCTCAGGCTAGCCCCTATCCTGACATACAAAAAAACGCTTCAGCAATTATTATTATCACCGCTAATTTTGACCGAACTATTTGGAAATATCAGGAGCGTGCTTTTCGCTATATCTTGCTGGATGCCGGACATCTTCTGGGTAACCTCGGAGTTGCAGCCTCAGCGATTCAAATCCCCTATGTAAGTACAGCTTTTTTTGATGATGAAAAAATGAAGACTATCATTGGACTATCCTTACTGGATGAGGGAGTTTTATCCATGGTTGTGCTTGGTAAGAATAAACGCACTGAACTGGCAGAAATACCGCAATTTACTTCGGTAGATCTTCCTAAAGAGGTTCAAAATATCGAGCTGACTCGTCTTTCCTATAGGCTAACCTCAGTACAATGGAAAAAGGGAACAATGAAAACCCCAAAAATCGATATGACAACATATCAAGAGAAAATACCCGTTACAGCTCCCCTTATTCAATTACCTCCTGGTTCTCCGGCGGAAGGAGACACCTTCGCCATTATTAAAAATCGTCGATCCTTTCGACAATTTTCCAGGCAAGAGGTAAGCCTCGACGATTTTGCAGGTGTAATCCACCAGTCGTTTGCTCCCCTGAAAAATCCACATAATGTTGAAGATGGTCCGCGTGTTGAACTATTTGTAATAGTCTCTCAAGTAAAAGACTTAACTAAAGGCGTGTACCGGTATATTCCTGAAAAAGCTGCTTTAGAGAAAATCAAAGAGGGTGATTTTTCAAAAACAATATATCAGGCGGGACTATCTCAGGAACTTCTTGAACGAGCTGCCTTTGTTATTGCCTGGAGCGTTGATCTCAGTCGAATAGGGCAATTACATGGAGAAAGAGCGTATCGATATGCTAATTTAGAAACGGGTATAGGGGCAGAAACGACCTATCTCGCTGCTCAAGCACGAGGATTAGGGGCTTGCGCGGTAGGAGCATTTTATGATGAGGAACTGCGTGATCTTCTTGATATCAGGGAAACGGCGAAGCATGTGCTCTTATTAACCGCAGTAGGTAGAAAATAGGGTAGTATGACAAGTAAGATACGTTAAGCCAAAATCACCTGGTTAAAACGTTTCTAATCCATTCTTCATGAATTCGATTAGTCCACTTCGCCCTATATGGAGTTTGAAATCCTCCCGATCGAAAACCTGTGTTGGGTATTCGTCGAGTAAACCGGCCTTGTTGCCAAGGTAAGCTCTTCTAAGTTTCTATTTGGTTTGTTGAACTGCCGTCAAAATACCCTGCAATATAGCAAAGGGAGTCGGAGGACATCCTGGCACTGCCACATTCACAGGAATGACTTGATTAACCGCACCACAAGTCGCATAAGTTTCTCCAAAAATACCGCCAGTACAGCCACAATCACCCATAGCAACCACCAATTTGGGATTAGGCATCGCCTCATACGTGCGCTTTAATGCAACCACCATATGACGAGAAACAGGGCCTGTTACCAGAAGTAAATCGGCGTGACGGGGGCTGGCAACAAAATGAATACCTAAGCCTTCAATGTTATAAAAAACATTATTTAGAGCGTGTATTTCCAATTCACACCCATTACAGGAGCCAGCATCGACATGCCGAATCGCTAATGAATGACCAAACGCATCCACTATAGTTTTCTGTAAACTGGATTTAATTAGCCATTCGTTGTTTATTGACGGTTTTTCTTCAGTCAAGAAGCCTGTTTTAATAATTTTCTTTACTATTTTATACATACATTGTCCTACACATCATGACCGCTATAACTTAAATTGAACGACTTATTAATCAGGGGAAAATCAGGTACGATATTCCCTATAACAGCATGCTCCAAGGCTGGCCAGTTCTGCCAGGAAGGATCATGTATCTGCCCCCAACAAAGATGTTTGTTGTCGCTATTGCAAAGAATTGTAGTAATTGGTCCGCGCCACCCCTCAACACAGCCCAAACCAATGTTGTGTGATGGAACAGCCGGTAATTTACTTATAATTTTTCCTTTTGGTAAACTTGTAACTATCGCTTTTATTAAACACAACGACGCTTCAATTTCCTGGAAACGGATGGCCACTCGTGCTGCCACATCACCTGATGATTTTATTTGACTTTTAACATTTAATTTATTGTAAGGAGGATAAGGCAAGTCTTTGCGCCAATCGTTTTGTACACCACTAGCACGCGCCGTTAAACCTAAAAGGCCCAATTGGACTGCCAAATCCAAACCGATAACACCTGTCGTCAGGAAGCGATCTTGCAAGCCATCATGCTCTTGATAAATGGATTCTATTGTTTTTACTTCCTGGTGGAGCATGTGTATTTCATCAATCAAATAATTGGCGTCTTCTGAGGAAAGATCAATGGTAACCCCTCCTGGAACAATGCTATCCATCAAGTAGCGATGGTTAAATAATTTGGAATTAAGACGCAAAACCAGTTCTTTCAGACGAGAAAATTGATTTAATCCAAAGCGGAATCCAGCATCATTGCCAAGCGAGCCCAAATCCCCTAAATGATTCATAATTCGCTCACGCTCTAACAACAGTGCACGCAACCATTGTGCCCGCGGTGGCGGGAGGTGACCATGCAAATTTTCTAATGCCATGCTATAAGACCAGGCATAAGCTACGGTGCTATCCCCACAAATTCGACCCGCAAGTTGCGCACCTTTCTCAAAGGAGGCTTGTTGAAAATGTTTAGCAATGCCTTTATGCGTATAGCCAAAACGCTCTTCTAATCGTAAGATCCGTTCACCGACAACTTGAAAGCGAAAGTGTCCAGGTTCAATCGTTCCTGCATGCACCGGACCCACCGGAATTTCATGTACACCTTCCCCTTTAACCTGTATGAATGGGTAATAATCCTGTTCTTGATAAAACTGATAATCAATTTTCACTTCATCGCGCAAAGGAAAGATATCTGCAGGCCAGGAGCCATGTCTTAGCCAAGGACGTTGATCGACACTATGGATGGCTTTGAATCCAAACAAATCAAAAAGCGCACGTTGCAAGCGATCTGCAACAGGAAAATAGGGACTTAAATCGGGATAAGCAGGGTTATTTTCTGATAAATCACAATGCAGATATAAAGTGCAATGTTGAGGGAAAAGAAATAAAAGGTGTAATTGAAATTTAGAATGGGTTAACCGTTCATCACTACCCCACAAGGTCATTAATTGCCCTTTGTTTTTGTGTACTTTGAGTAGCACGTCAAGCAATAGGGCAACATCAACTGTACCAATCCAGGCAGGCCAATCGCAGAACAGTCTTTCTAGCTTAATCGTGTCAATTGGAGGGGGCATTAAAATCATAAAAATTCGCTCATGAAGGGGATGATTTGTTTATCCCAGTGTGCAAATAAAACAGGAATCAATACACCCAGGCAGATAATTAAAATTAAGTGAATATAAATAGGAAATAGGCTTAATTGAGCGGATTTCAATGTGTCAGGGTAATCCTGTTGATCAAAAACCATGTTTTGGACTTGAAAAAGAGTAGCAGCAAAGGTGATACTTAAACCGATCATGCAGGGTATTGTTAATACGATATGTTCTTTAATGCTTATAAATAAAATTAAAAACTCACTGGTAAATAAAGCAGAGGGTGGCAACCCTATTAAAGAAAAAGCACTCAATAATAACCCCCAACCAAGACCTGGATAATCCCGATTGAGCCCCCTAATCTCTTTCATGAATAGCGAGTTACGCGCTTGAATGGCATATCCTGCGCTAAAAAAAACGGCTGATTTCGCCAGGGAGTGGCTCATCATATGAAGAAGCCCTGCAAAAAGAGCTAAAGGTGAACCCAGGCCAAAAGCAAAACTAATGAGACCAATATGTTCTATTGACGAATAAGCAAAAAAACGTTTTATTTCCCGTTGCCGTAAAAGAAAGAAACCCGCAATAACAATATTAAGTAAGCCAAAGCCCTGTAGCAGATGATTGCTAAATTCAGGACCCGAAGCACCATCGGCAATCTGTTTAAATCGTAATATGGCATAAAAAGCCAAATTCAACAGCACCCCGGACAGCAGTGCTAACACGGGTGCAATACTTTCCCCATACACATCGGGCAACCAGTTATGAAGAGGAACGAGTCCCGCTTTAGTGCCATAACCGACTAAGATGAATACAAAAGCAATGCTAATCATGTGAGGTGATAAATGGCTACTTACTGCGTGCAGCTCAGTCCAAAGTAGCATGTTATGCGAATCGGATAGTTTTTCAGCCGCAATAAAAAAAAGAATGGTCCCTAATAAAGCCTGAGTTAAGCCAAACCCACAAAGAATCAGGTATTTCCAGGCTGCCTCGAGACTTTGAGGAATATGGTAAAGTCCAACAAGCAACACGGTGATTAATGTGGCACACTCCATTGCAACCCAGAGAATGCCCAAGTTGTTGGTGACTAATATTAATAAAGCGGTAAAGAAAAAAAACTGATATAAACTGTAATAAAATCTTAATTTTTTTCGTGTGAGTTTACGAGCCTTCTGTTCATTAATAAGGTAGCGGACACTATAAATAGCGGTAGTTAGCCCAATAAAAGAAGTCAGAACAATTAAAAATACACTTAAATAATCCACATAAAACCAACCATTACCTACCAGACTGGTTTTTTGTTGTTTGATTTGAACTGCCAATCCTGACGCCGCTATAAAGCTTAATAAGCTGGATAAGATATTAATTTTGGCAGCTATTTGGCGTGCACCTACAAATGCCAGTAAAAGAGCACTTAACAAAGGAATAAAAAGCAAGCAAGCAATCAACATCAACTATTCTTCCCGTAATTGTTCTAAATGACTCACGTCCAGGCTTTCAAAGTTGTCACGAATTTTGAAGAAGAAAATTCCAAAAATGAAAAGGCCGATTAACACATCAAACGCCACACCCAGTTCAACTACCAATGACATCCCATAGGTAGAGCTACTTATTACAAAAAATAAGCTGTTTTCTAACGCTAAAAGACTAATTACTTGCGAAATGGCTTTTCGTTTGATTATCAACATGAATGAGGAAATTAAAACACTGGCCAAAGCTAATGATAAATTATTGGTGGTGCTTTGCATGATGGAGTTGTTTAAAATAAAGGCAAATAGGACTAATGCCAGACCAATTAACAGTATTGAAGGGAGGTTAATAATAAACTCTATTTTTCCTTGCATGCCTAATTTAAAGAGTAAGCGGCGTAATACAAAAGGAATAAGCCAAACTTTCATCAGTAAGGTAAGCGTCATGGTGATATAAAACTCAGGAAGTGAAAACGCGTAAGCAATACAGCCAATATTAATACTTAAAACCAGACTCTGGAGTGCCAATAAACGAATAAGACCTAATACGCGACGTTGGCCAAGCATCCCAAAATTCAACAACAACATAAGTGCTGAAAAAAAATGGATTAGTTGTTGAGTCAAGTTTGTCATAGTGATTACCTTAATACCATGAGCTGAATTAACACACCTAAAATTGCCAATATAAAAGCACTGGTTAAAAATTCAGGGGCACGAAATAACCTTACTTTTGCGGTGAGCACTTCAAATAGTGATAATCCGCTCCCTATAATAAGTAATTTGAGTACAAAGATAAGAAGTGCAGAAAGCAGTGCGGTTAGTTGAATGGTTTGGGTGATGCCCCAAGGGCAAAAAAGAGCAATAGCGATTGCAAAATAATTCAATAATTTTAGCTGGTTAGCCCATTCTATTAAGGCTAAATGGCGTCCGGAGTATTCTAAAATCATGGCTTCATGAATCATGGTTAACTCTAAATGAGTGGTTGGATTGTCGACAGGAATGCGGGCATTTTCTGCGAGTAACACCATGAAAAAAGCAATACCAGAAAAGGCCAGGCCTGGATTAAGAACAAAGGAATGGGTGAGCGTAGTCCTCACCATTTGAGCGAGCGAGGTTGATTGATTCATCAGAGCAAGGTTAAAGAATACCATAAGAAAAGCCGGTTCCGCTAAGAAAGAAACCAACATTTCGCGTCGCGCGCCCATACTCCCAAATGCAGTTCCAATATCCATTGCAGCGAGAGCTAAGAAAATCCGTGCCAATGCAAACATACCAATGAGAACAATCACATCGGCAATGGCTGAGAACGCTAACTGAGACCAAAAAACAGGGATTATCAGAGTAATCAAACACATTGCAGCGAAATAGATGTAAGGAGTTACACGAAAGATCAATGAGGCATTGTCAGCTAAAACCGGTTCTTTTAAAAAGAGCTTATGAAGCGTGCGATAGGGCTGAAAAAGTCCAGCACCCGATTTGTTACTTAGCCAAGCGTGGTTTTGCCCCATCCATCCTATTAATATAGGGGCTAATGAAATCAGAACCAGGGATTGAACAGACTGAAAGCCTATGGATACTAGCAGGTTCATAACGACCACCACAGCAGTAGCAAAAGGGTTATGAAACTGTACAGTAAATAGTAACTAATTCGGCCTTGCTGCAACTTGCTGACTAATTTGGCACCTATAAATGTCAATCTCAAAACCGGCCAATACAGCAGGTACCAAAATCGGTCGTTTGTTTCACTGGAATAAACAGGTGTCTTATCAAAAACGGTGGGTATTTCTAAGCGAACATATAGAAATTGAGAAAAAATATGTTTAATGGGTTGGCCAAAACCTTCTGCGCTATCTTGCATGCGGGCTGTTTGCAATGGATAGCCACAATCCCAGGCGGCACTGTGTCGATATTGGCCATGATAGAGCCATCGAATCACCAGATAAAGTAATGCCACTATCAGGGCAATGACACAAAACAACAAGAATGGACTATAACTTCCTCGAGAGAATTGAGTTGGTGTTAAAAACAACCAAGAACCTTGATTGGACAATAAATTGACTGGCTGGTTAAGTAATGTTGCACTCAGGTGATTTAATCGTTGCAATAAGGGAAATGGAAAAAGACCTATCAGAATACACCAGACAGCAAACCAACCCAATCCTAGTTGTTCAAACAAAGCAGCATCTTTTGCATGCGTAAGTTTTGTTTCACGTGGCTTACCTAAAAAAATAATCCCATAAAATTTCACCATGACATAAGCTGCCAAACCAACAGATAAAGCAAAGGCAGCCGTTGCGACTGGAATTAACATGGCAAGATATGGTGTTGGAATTTTTGGAGAAAATAAAAGGGCTTGCACTAATAACCATTCTGAAAAAAAACCATTTAAAGGGGGGATCCCAGCCATTGCTAATGTCCCAATCAGTGCAAAAACTGCAACTCTGGGCATAGAAGCTATCAATCCGCCTAATTTTCCTAAATTGCGCTCACCAGTGGCATGCAACACATTGCCAGTGCATAAAAATAGTAAGCTTTTAAACAGAGAGTGATTAAAACAGTGGAATAACGCGGCAACAAGAGCAAGTGCTGCAAATACAGGAAGGTTTGCCTTGTTAAATAACAAAGCCAAACCAATTGCAAAAACAATGATGCCCATATTTTCAATAGATGAGTAAGCTAAAAGTCGCTTCATATCAGTTTGCATCGCGGATAGAATTACCCCAAGTAACGCGGTTAGTAATCCTGCGAGCAAAACGATTAATCCACAATTAACAGCCAGGGTTTGGTTGCTCAATAAATCAAAAAAGACGCGAAGCATTCCATAGATTGCTGTTTTCAACATCACGCCGCTCATTAATGCAGAAATAGGTGATGGCGCTGCAGGATGCGCTTCGGGTAACCAGACATGCATAGGCAATAAACCCGCTTTAGCGCCAAAGCCTATCAAAGCGAATATAAAAGCCAAATTAGCTTGCGTTGATGTTAGTAGTCCATGCCGCATGGCATCAAAGGTAAAATCAAGGTAGGCTGGGGACATGATGGTAAAATCAAACAAAATAGCAACAGCCCCAAGATGAGCAATTAAAAGATACAAAAATCCAGCAAAGCTTGTTTCAGGTGAGGATTTAAAAGCCACAATCAAAAAATAGGAAGATAAAGCCATAAACTCCCAAGCCATTAAAAAACCAAAGGCATCTGCAGCCAAAAACACCCATACCATGCTTGCAAGAAACCAGTGGTAGTTAAAAAAAAGTAAACTTTGGGTACGTGAATCCACATGGCGAAAATAATGACTGGAAAAAAGTCCGATTCCTATTGTCGCCATGCTAAGTAATAGTACAAAAAATGCGGAAAGTGCATCCCAACAAAAATGCAATGGAAATCCTGGTATGCCTACCGGTAATGCCAGTGTATAGGGAGGGTTATTTAGAAAAAAAACACTACTGAATAATAAAAGGATGCTTCCTAACAAACCTAAAAGAAAAAAAATACGCGTGTTATTGCTTTTATAGCGTAATAAAAGACCTCCAACGATTCCAAGCAAAATCCAGTACAAAGTAATACCAAGTGCTAAAATCAGCGGGGAATACATAAAATAACATGCCTTAAATCCACAAATATTATTTTATACATCATATACCGATACACGAGCTATATCTATAGATTTAGCAAGTACTTTTCATCTATTTTACATAAGGTTAACTCATAAAAGGGTATTTACTGAATGGTATTATTTAACCCTCTATTTTGTTAGATGCGGCAGTGGATTAACAACAGAATGCGTTTGTTTTGCTTTCCACAAATCCCAATCACGTTGAAGGTTTAACCAAAATTCAGGGTCCATGCCAAAAGATTCAGCAAAGGATAGAGCAGAATCAGCAGTTACGCCGCGGCGTGTATTAACAATTTCATTAAGTCGAGCATAAGTCCAACCCAAGTGTTCAGCAAACTGTTTTTGAGACAGGTTCAGCGGTTCTAAAAAATCGTTTAATAAAATTTCTCCGGGATGAGATGGTGACCGGTTACTGGGTAACATACGAGAATAATCCTGATAGTAAAAAGGTATCTTATACTGACATAGATCGTTTTGATATAAAAAATCCAATGTGCCTTTATTGTTGAATCAGGATTGGTGCAACAGGCTATTATTCGGATGACAGCTTCATTCAACGTCCTCTACAGGCTTGCTTCGTTTTTAAGGGAGTTTTAAATCGATATAAACAGAGTAGACCTCCCGGGGTTAGTATCCCAGGAGGTGAGTGCTTTTACCAGACAGCAGTGCCGGAAGCGGGGCGTTTAAAGTTTGGCGCTCATCTTTTGCGCAAAACAGGGGAACGTTATTCCGCCCACGCGCCTTGTTAATCAGACCTGCATTAGGCATTTACTTCCAGATTAACAACAAGTACTGCAATTCCTGGTGTGCCCATAAGTGCATAAATGATGTTGCGTGTTGCAATAACAAAAAGATCCGCCATTTTGTCTACAAGGTTCGAATACATTTCGGTTGCAATACCCGTAACTACGTATTCTTCCTCCACCAGTATAATTTTCACCCTGATTGCCATGGTAATGTCCATAGCCAGTGTCGTGAGCTAGCTGGACACCCTGTAAACATTGTTGCACGCCAGACACATTGGGCATGGGGGGTTGTAATGTAGCGTTTACGTTGGTTGCCGCTCGAGCGGGGAGACAAATTAACAAAAATGCCAGTCCACCAATTAGACCTAATTCTTTCAATGTATCCATTTGAACTCTCCTTGAAATGAATAATGTCCTATTAGAAACAAAGTTACAGAGTATATTATAGCAGATGTGATTAACTTTTGAGCAAAAGAGGAGGGGTATTACAAAACGCAACGACCACAAAAAAGTTCTGGTCGATATTCAAAATGCATGGTGTCATAGTGATACCAACGGCCGCCCCATATAAAACAATGGCGTTCAAAAATATCGATGATCGCTTGAGGCATTCGATTTTTGTAAGGAATCCCTGTGGATAAAAGATTGTTTTTTGTAAATCGCCAGTAGTCTCCGTATTGTACATTCAAATCTATTGCAATGCCGAAGGCATGAGCGCTTAAACGATGGGTTCCGGCGACACTACGATAAAGGAAGGTTCCTCCGATGTGAGTAAAATACTTGTGATAGGCAACCGGCAACTTTTCTAACGCCTGAATGACCTGTTTTAAGGCTTGAGCAGCACCGTTTTGCTTGTTAAATTGAACCTGCTTACCATTGGAATAGGAAAGCCAGTCGATTGAGATCAGGTTATTACGCACTTCCTCTTCTGTATTGCCATAGACCAATTTCATAAGTGGTTCATGGCGAAATCGTCCAGGATCCTCATTATACAGAGGATGGATTGTGAGGGCACGAAAAGCAGGATAAGCAAGGGATAGCGTATCTTTCAAATCGGGTGAATTCAACATTTCATCAAATGATTTCAATTTCCCGTCATTCCAAACCAGATTTTTCCCTGACATGGTTTTAATAAATTCACCCTTTTGGGTGATAGAAGAAGGATACGCCTTAACAAGGCATTGCTGTTTAACACTTGCCTCCAGAGGATAACCTTTATTCTGAGTTATCAAAAGAAAAGTCATTATCAACACGAGGTGAGTTTTCGAGCATCGCGTCAAGCTATCGGGTGACTTCCATTTCCACTGGATAGGGTCTTTAGGAAGCAACGGAATAGCCAGTCGACTTGCTGTAGATAAAATAGTGAGTACTTTTTTCATAAGTCTTATTGAATAACCCATGATTCATACATTGTTTTAGCGATAGGCAAATCCTGGTCAAATTGTTTTTCTGGCGCAGTATATGACCAATCATAAAATGCTAACCCATCGTTTCTTTCAATGACAAAATCCATTCGTTTTAGAGGAATATTTCTATGGGTAAAGGTAAACATGATATATTCTCCGCGAAACTGTTTTGGATTTTGTGGTAATTCAGCTTCGCCTTCCTTCAAAAAGTTAACATTAGAAAATTTCTTGACAATTTGTTTTTTAAAATCCGTAAGATAGGCGTTGGCAGTGGAAAATTTTCCTCCTGTTTTTTTTGTAGGGATCGTATGAATAATGATAAAAGAATAATAGGAAGCCGTTCCCTTTTTCCCAGTGACATATAACTGACCCGATTTTTTTGAGCTCACATCCCATGCAATGGGGTAGTTAATTGAAAATTTTGCTCTTTTGTCCTCGTATACCTGATATCCTTGTGATGGAGTATCAAGGTGTGATTGAGAACTATCTGCATCAATCGTTTTTTCAGTTGCTGCATGGATTAAAGGTTCTGACTCCACCTCAGATTGTTTCTCGGTATTTTTTGGATTTAAAACAAACCCTAAAATTTTCCATTCGCCGTCCTCTTTTATTAAAAGATATTCAATCGGCAAAACGATACCATCCTTTGATTTTAAAATACCCCTAACGAAACCTTTATCATTTTGAAATTCCCGTTTACTCCAGGAGAAATTTGCATTATTTTTTAACGAAGAATACTGATTGATAATTTTTTTAAAGTCCTCAACCGAGACCGTTCGTTGAAACTCCATAGAGGTGTATGCATAGGCCATCTGCACATCGCCCTGCCTAATAGCATTCAATTGATTTTGAATAGGTTTAATTAATCCGCTAGTAAAATAAAATACAATGGCAAAGAACAAACCTGCATAAACCAATATTTCACAAAGTACTGCGCAAAAACCAATGAGTCCTTTCCTAAATGGAGAGGGATTTCGCATTAATACGATCGTATTTCCTTGTTTATCTTCAAATTTATTAGAAATAATAAAGATTAAATCAGCAAAGAGCCAAATCCCCAGCCCTCCTAATGTTAATATCATTAATGTACCCGTTCCGATTTTTCCAACGTAAAATCGATGCGCTCCAAATAGGCCCAAAAATAGGCCCAAAAGGAGTGTGGTCAATCCTGATTTTGTACTTTTATTGACTGTTGTTATTACATTTTCCATGTCATAAATCTCCCTTTTTGGAGGTGCTACTCTTTTACGTCAGGTTACTTGTATTTACCTGGCAGCTAGCGGACAGTGATTTATCGTTTTTTTTCTGTTTTGAAGTTGAATGCCCCTTCTGAGCCTTTTGCCATATGTCCTGCGCTATAGGAGTGCACGCCACTGCCGGCAAGCCTGCCTTGATTAACAATTAAATATTCCTCACGAATGGGGTGGCCTTCAAAGTAACATTCAAGAATTTCACGTACACCCGCTGCATATCTGGCTTGGGCAGAAAGCGTTGTACCAGCTACATGAGGCGTCATTCCATGATGGGGCATGGTTCGCCATGGGTGATCTTTGGATGGTGGCTGAGGAAACCATACATCTCCTGCATAACCAGCAAGTTGTCCACTTTCGAGCGCCCTTACTACAGCATCACGATCGCAGATTTTTCCGCGCGCCGTATTCACAAGATAAGCGCCGCGTTTCATCTTGCTTATCAACTTATCATTAAACAAATGCTCTGTTTCAGGATGAAGAGGGCAGCTTAAAGAGACAACATCGCAAACAGGAACCATCGACTCAACGTTGGTGTGATAAGTCAAGCCTAGTTCTTTCTCCATTTTTTCTGGTAGCCGATGACGATCAGTATAATGAAGTTTCACATCAAACGGTGCCAGTCGTCTTAGAGTGCCCAAGCCAATACGCCCTGAACCAACTATACCAACGGTCATTCCTTCAATGTCATAGGCTCTTGCAACACAATCTGCAATATTCCAACCTTTATTAATCACCCATTGATAGGATGGGATATAATTATGTGCTAACGCCAAAATGACCATCACGTTATGTTCCGCTACGCTGTTGCTATTACAATAAGTGACCTCAGCCACGGTGATATTTTTTTCAATAGCAGTTTGCAGATCAACATGATCAGAACCAATACCCGCTGTAATTGCTAACTTTAAATGCTTTGCCTTGGCAATTCGTTCTGCTGTCAGATAAGCTGGCCAAAATGGCTGCGAGATAATAACCTCTGCATCCAGTAATTCTTTTTCAAAACAAGAATCAGGGCCGTCTTTATCGGATGTGACTACCAATGTATGACCTTTCCCCTCAAGAAATTTACGCAAACCAAGTTCGCCTGAAACCGATCCCAATAATTGTCCAGGTTTAAAATCAATCGCCTGAGGTGTTGGCAACTGTTGACCATCAGGATAGCTATCAAGTGTTGGGATATGATCACGTGCGTATGATTTTGGGTAACCATCAATTGGGTCATCGTAGAGTACACATATAATTTTTGCCATGTCATAATCCCTTTCAGTGAGTAAAAAAATTCCAGATAAATGAATCAGCTATAAGAATAAATATAGCTGGAATTTTAGATTATATAAATCCTACTGCAACTATGCGATTAAATATTAGCCTTGGATCTTCAACGCAAAGTGGGTTTGTTGCTGAAATTGATAGTGGATATTGTACTTCGTTGAGAAATAAGTGCTTTCAGCATAAGCTATTACCTACAATGGATGGTTTTAAACAATTGGAATGTAGAATACATGAAAATTCAATTTATAGGGGCAACGCAAACGGTTACCGGAGCAAAATATTTGATTCAGACAGAACAAGTGAACGTGCTTGTAGATTGTGGTCTTTTTCAAGGATACAAAGAACTTCGACTACGAAATTGGGCCAGATTACCCATCGATCCAACAACTATTGATTACGTATTGTTAACGCATGCTCATATTGATCATAGTGGCTACATTCCTTTGCTAGTAAAAAATGGATTTTGTGGAAAAATTATCTGTACTGAAGCTACTAGGGAATTGTGTCAAATACTATTGCCAGATAGTGGGCATCTTCACGAAGAAGATGCTCGGTATGCCAATCGTAAAGGCTACTCGAAACATCATCCTGCCTTACCTCTCTATACTCAAGCTGAAGCAGAAGCTTCTCTTAGTTATTTTCAAACCATACCTTTTGACAAACCATTTAAAATGCATGACGGCTTCTATTCAAGTTTCCACTATGCTGGACATATTTTGGGGGCATCTTTAATTAGAGTGGAGCATGAGGGCACTTCGTT
The DNA here is from genome assembly GCA_041659885.1 of Tatlockia sp. Classification (GTDB taxonomy): domain Bacteria; phylum Pseudomonadota; class Gammaproteobacteria; order Legionellales; family Legionellaceae; genus Tatlockia. Next base: position 6,307 of record JBAZXN010000019.1, on the reverse strand, counting down.
GCTTTTTTCAGGTGATTTAGGGCGCATAAATGATCCCATTATGAATCCACCTCAAAATCCTCCAGAGTCGGATTACTTGGTCATTGAGTCAACGTATGGCGATCGTTTGCATGATAAAGTAGCTCCAGAAAAACAATTACGGGAAATAATAAATCGTACAGTCAAGCGAGGCGGTGTTCTTCTAGTTCCCGCATTTGCAGTTGGCCGCACGCAGGCGCTGTTGTATTATATTTATCAATTAAAAACAAAAAAAGAAATTCCAGACATCCCTGTTTTTGTCGATAGCCCTATGGCAACTAACGCAACCCATATTTTCTTACACCACCCAGGCGACAATAGATTAACTATTCAACAACGCAGGGATGTCTGTAATGTCGCTCAGTATATTCGTTCAGTTGAAGAGTCGATAGCACTTGATCAGAAAAAAATGCCCATGATTATTATCTCTGCAAGTGGCATGGCGACAGGTGGTCGCATCCTACATCATATAAGAAATTTCGCACCAAATTATAAAAACACAATTCTATTTAGCGGTTTTCAAGCGGGTGGTACGCGTGGCGATAGAATGGTTCGTGGAGAAAAAGTAGTAAAAATGTTTGGTCAAATGGTACCTATTCAAGCGGAGGTCATTCAGTTGGAAAATACATCGGCTCATGCAGATTATGAAGAAATGCTGGCATGGTTAGCCCATTTAAAAAAAGCACCACGAAAAGTATTTATTACCCATGGAGAAAAAGAATCGGCACAGGCACTTAAATTAAAAATAGAACAACTATTGCATTGGAACTGCACGGTACCGAACTATTTAGACAAAGAAACCTTGCGTTGAGTTCCAGGGGGGCAACCAATAGAAAAATCTAAACAGATTTCATTGCCGTCATAATCTTCCACGAATAAGTATTGCTTGTTGTGTTCTGGAAGTCTAAGTGTGTCACGAACTTTAAATTTTTTGTTAAGAAACCACCATGAAAAAACAAGACGTTAACGATAAAGTTTTACACTCCATTCAACAGGTTGTGATGCAATTAAAATCGACCAAAAAGCGGCAGCATGATAATCCTCTCATCTATAATGCGGTACGTGATGCGATTTTGTTAGAACAAATAGACAGTCTGCGCTATTTATTGAACGAGGGGCTTGACTGGCACGGCTTTGCATATGAACAAAAACAAACTGGTAATCCTCGCTGGTTGTCCTATCTTCATTTTGCCGTTCTCTCAGGCAACCTAAGCATCGTGCAATTATTTGTTGAAGCGGGGGCAAATTTTGCTAAAGAAAATAAATTCGCAATACGCGAAGCCATTGAACAAAATAATACTGAGATAAGCCTTTATTTATTCGAACATGGTGCTAAGTGTTGGAGTGACGATAACTTTGATGACATAAAACTTATCAACCAATTTGACACGCTCAGGCCTCTATTGCCTATTGCTGCCGCTAACGGCAATCATACTTTAGTCAATGCCCTACTACAGCGTGGTGCTTCTCTTCATTCCGCAATCAATACCGCTTATCGAAAATATGCAGAATTCGAATATGCATACCATGAAAATTTAAGTAATCAACCAAAACTAAACGCTTATTATGTTAAAAAAATAGCTAAAGCCGAGAGCTGGGAAAAAACGCAATATTCGAAGGAATTGGAAAGTTCCGAGAAAAAATCACTTGCATTAGCAAACAGCTATCAACAAGCGCGCGCGTGCTATTTGCAAACCCTGAGAACATTGTTGGATCATGCTGTTGGCCATGATTTTAAAAGCCTGAGGTTTCTTGAAGGACAAGATGTTAGTGGCTTTAATTTCATTGGCCTATCCTTAAATGGCGAACCCATTACTGCTAAACTGCTCAGTACCTTAAATGTGATAGGTATTGATGACGCCTTATTCTATAGGAGTGATCTAGCAAAACTCAATGCGGATCCCAGTCGACAAAAAGCATTGACTAAAAGAATTCAAGATAAAATTGCTGAACGTGGACTTATTGTTTTAGATGGCACGTTAAACCTTGTGCCATTATGGCGTGCTGCTGCCAACGGTGATGAAAATACCGTATGTGTACGTCTTTCCGCCCGTGTCAACCCGAATGAAATGTGCAGTGATGATTACCACAAAGCCCCCGCTCACCCCTTGATTGCTGCAGCAAAAAATGGGTATTTTTCAATTGTCCAGTTGTGCGCTGAACATCCTGATATTGATACAACGATCTTCGTTAAGGCCATTACTGTAGCTCATCGATTTCCAGAAATTGTAAGCTACTTGGAAGATAAACAAAGCATTAATGCACAAGATAAGGAAGGAAATACACGAATGCATCATGCCTCTTTAAAAGGAGATGTCGCTCTGGTCAAAAAACTGCTAAACAATGGCGCTAATGTTTCAATAACCAATAAATCGGGAGAAACCCCTCTTGAACTTGCCATTCAGCATTCCGAGAATCATCAACAAATTGTTGCTTTGTTGCTCAAACATTCGCCTGATATTAAAAATTACAGCTACACACTTCAGCTAGCTTTTAAGAGGCAAGCATTGGGCATTATGGGGTTGTTGCTTTCAACCATGGATATAAAACCTAATATTGTCCACTCATATTATGAAGATCATAGCAAGCGTATTGTCACGACTGATCCCTGGTATAGCAATTTGATATTTGATTCTTTAGAATTGATATATCATGCTTGGGATCATGAAGAAAGGAATCAAGGCTTCACGGTATTAAAGATGCTTAAACAATACGGTGCCGATTTTAATCTGCCTCATCACTACGACGGCGATACCATCCTCCACAAAACCATTCGTTTCCTCCCATCTCATAAGGAATTAAGTAATATCAATTTTTTCATTTTCCAAAAACATGAAGAGGAACGAAAACAAACAGTAGAATCAACCAATAATAGGCTTCAAAATGTGCTAATGATAGTAGATTTTTTACTGGCCAATGGTGCCGATCCATCACTTACTAATAAAAAAGGCTTTACGCCCTTACATATTTTGTTGCAAGAAATCAACTTAAGCTATTTAGAACGTCCTAATAACGATGAAAAACGGCTCGAGCAATTGCTGAGTAAACAAACTTACATTCATACCAATGTTGCTGGTGATGAGATAGCATTAGACCAGCTTACTACGGAGATTGTTACACCTCAATATTCTCTTCATGCACAAGCATTGCAACGTTCTGGAAGCCCTTTATTCCAAAACAATAATAATCGCAGGGACACTATTGACTATAATGACCTTCGGCTTGAGTCTTGGTAAAAAATGGTCGTGTTCAAATTTTAGTCTTACGAGGCTTATGAACAGATGGTGTACCCCAACTTTATTTTCCAGAAATTCCTGATTTACTGGCACCATCTTTCAGAACCGCCAGCAGCGTGATATTTTCTTTTATTACAAAAAATTAAATCGGATTTGCATAGGAATTTTAAATGGATATACTGTGCTTGTTTTTTAATTAAAGGATTAATACAATGAAATTGTCTCATTATGGTCTCTGGGAAAAAATACGTAAAGAACTTGTCTGGGCTTTACTCATAGATTCTAATATTTACTCCCGTGTAACTAAAGAGCAAATCGATGAAGCGCTTCTGGAGCCAATAATTACTGAGTTTGTAGCTGAAAATATGCGTGCTCATGCAGAGATGCACGAACAAGAGCTAGCTCCTGAAAAGAAATCTAAAATAGCTTATGACCGCGCCTTAGAAACAATTTTGCCTTCGTTATCCAAAGCATTAGATATAGAGGAAGAATTATTAAAAGCATCTGTAGACAGTTTTGTAGTCCAATATAAAAGGATAATAGATGAAGAACTTCCTGACTTTTATAAAAATTATATGCCCTTTAGGACTAAAACAATAACCAATGTGGTTATGAGAGCATATGGCAAAGACTTTAGTGAAAAATACCCAAAATTGGCTCCAAAGCTATATCACAATGACCCCAGTTTAATACAACTTGTAGCAAGTAGATTAAGTGTAAAAATTAGTAGAGATCTTAAAGCTAACGATCCTGTTAAAGCGGAGCGTTGGGCTGCCCATATGGAATATATGGCCGAAAGTGCCAGTCAATTAATGGCGAACCCTGATTTTCTTGTTGATTTTGAAAAAGAAACTGGAAAAACTATTGAACAATTTAAATTGGATGTAGCGAGCAAAGAAAAGGGGTATCAATTAACGTCTTGGGGAAAATGGGAAAACATCCGAAAAGAACTACAACAATCGTTATTATCAGACGCGTCTTTAAAGCTCAATGAGCAATCGCTCGAACAATTGTTGCTAACGGAAGTAGTAACTAATTTGATCAATGCAGCCAGTATCTATACCTTGAATAATATACAAAAATGGAAGGAATCTCCTAAAGAGTTATTAATTGAATCTTCGCAGGAAAGTATGGATGCAATATTAGATACTCTTGACCAAAAGTTAGGGCTTACGCCACAACAAATTGGAACGCATTTATTCCCTTTTTTTGCAAAAGCAGAGGAAATAACTTTATTATTAATTGATCATACTATTTTTGTTGGATCAATCAATTATCAAACAAAAAACAAATTATTTACTCAACACTATGGTGAAGACTTTAAGAATAAATACCCTGATTTAGTGGAAAGGATTATCCTTAACGATCCACAAATTATTAATGAAGCAAAACAAGAAGTATTTAGTGCTATTGAGCAACGGGTAGCAAAATCCGAGGTAGAAGTAGCTGATCTCTTAAAGCAAAATCTCATTTATTTGAATGAAATAGCTATGCAAAAAAATGATAATGTTAGTGGTTTTGAAAAGAAATTTAATGAGGTTACAGGGAAAAGTATGCATGACTATAAAAAGGATCGTCTCCCTGCTGAAGAAATTGAAAATACCGACCATGCATGCTCTATGTAAACCTTTTAATTCGTAGGGATAGCAGATAACAAAATGAGACATCTAAGTCTGATTGCAATGCAACCAGGCTTAGGAGAGCATAAAAAAGCGGGGTGTAGTTAAGCCGCCATTTGCGAGAGTGTTCATCTAACTGTGTCACCTCGTTGATTATCTAAGTCCCAGATTTAATCTGTCTTCGAAATAAATATGTAACTGGGAAATGATAAGTGCCCAATTGTGCATGGGTTGATTCCATTTCTCTAGTATTTTTTGGCAAGCACAATAAATAAGTTTAATAAGGCCTAGCGCTCCGGAACTTGCGCCCTGATGCAAAATTATTGAATTATTAAAGCACTGATCAGGCCTGATCATAATTTCTAATGAGTTTGTATTATTTTAGAGCCTGTATTTTTTAATTTCCCAAATAAACTCAATGCAGCTAATAACGCCATTTCTTCTTCTGGACGAAAATCCATTGCAACAGCAAATCCAATATGATCCTCTTCAGGTAACGTTAATTCTCTATTCAAAATTGGCCTTACTTTATCAATCAGTGCTTGCATTGCAATATCATCTATCGATGTAAAATGCATTTTTCTACTAGATAGCATCTCTCTCAAGGTTACATGTAGAGCATATTTTAATAAATATAGAGCATCTTCTTGCGTCTGATCTAGGTTACTTAACTTAATCAGACCTTCTTCATTATACAGGTGGGTAAACTCATATTGTTCAGATGAAAAATCATTGTGAAGAATATCAGATTGTTGCACATGATTAGCCTGGCATCTAAAGAAAAACAAAACAGTATCGCCATATTGTAGTTCAGTGATTTTAAAGCATCCTTGAAAAGTAAACGGGGTTTCCCAAACAGCAACTAAGACAAGGGTTTCAACATTAATTCCTGTAAATTTTTTCTTATTTGACATTATACATTAGTTCCGAATTCAATTTTGTGGTTGATATGGTAATCTCATGACATTATACCGATGCTGATTGTTAAAGTTTTGCTTTATACAGGGATAAGAGTCAGCGAATTAATTAATATACAGTTATGCGACATTGACTTAACCAATTGTCGGGTAGTGTATCGTTCTTTCTGTAAATTCAAATAGGCCTTGTAAATAGAGCAAGCCAAGATTTATCCTTTTTGCGCAAACAAAAAAGGGGAATAAAAGATGGCTTGCGATGTGAATAATAGCAAAGTTAGTGAGATTATTGAACAACTTTGTGATGAAGGATTTGATGGACTTACGGGTGCTGTGATTACTTTACTAAACGAAGCGATGAAGCTTGATAGAACCAGGCACCTACAAGCAAAGCCGTATGAAAGGAGTGAAGAGCGACAAGGCTACTCCAATGGATATAAGCCTAAGACAGTCAATTCTAGGCTAGGTAGGTTGATGTTAGCCGTACCTCAGGTCAGGGACAGTGACGAAGAATTCTATC
>JBAZXN010000018.1:0-52330 GCA_041659885.1 Tatlockia sp. | reverse complement strand
ATCATACCGCGATGGTTTCATTAATTGAATGGATAAAGCAAAATTTCACTATTACAACAACTTACAACCCTTCGTTACCTGAAATAGAACGTTTAAAAGCGCTTTTGAACACGGAGGAGGGGAAAAAAGAAGAATTTGATTTAAAAACGGAGAGCGACATCCTTCTTAAACAATACCAGGATGAAAAGATAACGCTTGCAGAGTTTAAAATTAATTATGCAATTCTATTGAAAATAGAAATACCTGAGATTGATGAAGATACTGTTGACTTTATGATAGATACCGCGCTTGAGCAAATTAAAACAGTTAATACAACCATGCAAAACAATAATCCAGATAAAACGGAGACAAATTCGCAAGCAGAGAATAGCAATAAACTTGAAGCAGGCGAGTCAGACCTGGACAGAAAAAAAGAATTCAATTTCGATGCCGAGAAAAAGAGCCTTGTGCAAGAGCATCTTAAAAATGAAACGTTTGATGAAGCGTTGTTTAAAGAAAACTTTCTCCAGTTACTTGAAAAAAGAGGCACCACACTCGATGACAACTTGAAAAACAAGATAGCAGAAGTCGAAATTGCCAACTTTAAAAAAAATAAAAAAAATGCCGGTGAATATGCTCGGTTAAATAAAGAAAACGAAGCGTTGTATGCAAAAGCAATGGAAACAAGTCAAGCTATATATAAACAAAACGCAGAACTTCAAAAACTATCTGTGAAAAATGCAGCGACTTATAATGCTCCAACCAGCAAACAAACCGCAAAAAAAACAAAGAGCACGCTTCCCGCCAAGCGGTTAATCGTAAATGAAAGCCAACAAAAAAAACCTGCAAATCTAGGCGAAGCGTTCAAGAATTTTGGGGACGATATGGATAAGCAATTAGCGAGTCTCCAACCGAATAATGCAAACCTCCAAAATTCTGTTTCTAAACTGCAATCGAATGAAAATTTGGAAAAATCGTTAAACAAGTTTTATTCCAAACGCTCCAAATCCCTTACAAGCGGTTGCTTTTGCGGGCTATTTAAAACGAGCAATCTCAAAGAAAAGGATCTCAAAAATCCTCAAGCCATTGTAGACCATGCCAAAAAAGGCAGGTTTTTTGGATTTTTTGACAACAGAACCTGTTCTATATTAAAAGAAATGAAAGTCCTCGATTCAAAAGGAGAGCTTTTGGAAAACAATTCTTTTGGATTAAAAGCAAACAAAAAATAACATTCGTTTACTGCATGCCGACCTAACAAAAGTCAGCCCGGATAAAAACGGGCTGTTTACCGTTTTAAAAACTGAAAATGCAGAGTAGCTTGTATTGCTCTTTTCCAGGATAATAGCGGTTTTCAATGGCAAGATTAACTATGCGTTTTCTGTACTCGCTTTTGTTGTACCTGCTAACGCCTTACCTTTTAGTACGTCTTTGGTGGAAAGGGCGGCGTTTGTCTGCCTATCGGCAAAATATTGCGGAGCGATTTTGCCTTGATAAATTCCCGCCAATAACCGTAGAGGTTTGGCTGCATGCCGTGTCTTTGGGTGAGGTGATTGCCGCAACGCCCTTAATTGAAGCCCTTTTACAGCAAAAACAGCGAGTACTCATTACTTGCATGACGCCGACTGGACGGGAACGCGCCAAGGCTCAATTTGGTGAGCGTGTTATAGTGCGCTATTTACCCTATGATTTACCTTGGGTTTTGCATCGGTTTTTCAGCAAAGTGAAACCCAAACTCGCCTTGATAATGGAAACAGAGCTGTGGCCTAATCTGTTAGTTCATGCCAAAAAAGCACAAATCCCGATTTTTTTATTGAATGCGCGTTTGTCTGAGCACTCTTTTAAGGGATATAAACGGTTTGATTTTTTCTTTAAACCCTTGATTTCGCATTTCCAATGTATTTTTACCCAAAGTGAAGAGGATGCAACGCGTTTTCGAGCGTTAGGCGCAGATCCGAAAAAGGTACAAATGCTTGGTAATATGAAGTTTGATTTGCGTATTCAAGAGCTTGATAATGCTTCTTTTCGAGCTATTAAGAAGTTACTGGGGGAAGACCGACTTATTCTGCTTCTTGCCAGCACCCATGGGGATGAGGAGCAGCAAGTGTTATCCCGTTTAAACGCGTTGCAAGAGCGACTCCCTTCGCTCTTGTTACTCATTGCACCGCGCCATCCTGAGCGTTTTCAAGAAGTGTATCAATCGAGTATAAACCTAGGCTTTAAAACAGGACTTCGCAGTAAATCGGCCAGTTTAACGCCTGATAACGAAGTGGTTATTCTGGATTCTCTGGGCGAGTTACCCGGGTTTTATTCAATAGCCGATTACGCCTTTGTGGGAGGGAGTTTAGTGCCTGTGGGCGGACACAATGTGCTGGAGCCAATTGCGCTTGGCATCCCTGTCTTTAGCGGCTCCCATGTGCACAATTTCAAAACCATTTGCCGGGATTTGCTGGAAGCTAAAGCAATAGTGCTGGTGAATACTGCGGATGAACTGATTGAGGAAGTCATTTCCCTTCACCAAAACCCGAGTAAAAAGCACCAGCAAATCACTAACGCAAGCCGTGTGCTTCATGAAAATAAAGGGGCTATAGCGCGTTATATGGCTTCTATTGAGGAATTGTTGGGGTGAACCAGCAAGTAGCCTGGTTGCGCGCAACCAGGTTTACCTTTTACCCAAAATAGTAAATAAAAAGCGGTTGATTGGTCTATTTCCAGTGTTCATTGTTTATTCGAGGCGGTATTTTATGCGGAGACTGAAGCGGGATTTCATTGGCAGGCCCACAAGGCGAGGGGATTAAGAAACCCAATCCTGGTTGCAAGCAACCAGGCTACCCTGCTATTTAGAGAACTTCAGGAAGATTGAACTACCTTTGGTATTCTTTCGTACCCGCAATAATCAACTTATACACCCGTTCCGAAATAATCCCTTGTTCAAATTTGTTTTTTGCATCGACCGTCATTAATTGCCCGCTTTGCCGAACCAGTTTTCTGGTGGTCGTGGTGACTTCATTGGGATTGCCTTCCAATAAAACGTCACGGACTGCTTCATCAAAAACCAGATACTCTCGCAGCGCTACGCGTTTGCCATCTACCGTTGGAACTAATTTTTGCCAGATGCACAGCCGGATGGTTTCCAGAATATCAATGGTGCGGCCTAACCGCTCCTCACCGGCAAACGAGGTAACTAACCGGCGCATGGTTTCCGCCACGCCAGAAGTATGCAAGGTGGTATAAACGGGGTGTCCGGTAAGCGCTGCTTCAAGCGCTGCCGAAATGGTTTCGGCATCACGGCACTCTCCTACCATGATCAAACGGGGTTTACGCCGCAGTGCATTGCGAACGCCGTCTGCAAAGTCGGGTAAATGACGGGGAATTTCCGATTGGCTCACGATGGAGGAGGTCGTTTCAATTTCATCGTAAACAAATTCAATGGGGGATTCGTAAGTGAGTACTTTGCGGTTGGAATCGCCGGTTTCAATCAACTCTCGAATAATAGAGGCCAAAAGAGTCGACTTACCCGAGCCTGTTGCCCCTGTAATGAATACAATTCCTTCCTGAGGCGCTATGGCTTCGAGAATATTTTGCGGCAATCCCATGGTTTCCAATTTGGGAGGCGTGGTTGGGATGGTTCGTAAGGTAATTTGAATGGCATCATGCCCCTCGACAAGACACGCTGTTGCATTTACCCGATAACGGTAACGCACGCCGCGATTGGGTCGAAACTCATAATGGGTGTCAATGTCTTTTCCAGAAAGCAATTGGGTGGTGGCATTCGGTCCATAGATGGAATTAATCAGATCACCGAGTTCAGTATTGGAAAGTGAGCGATTCGTAATGCGTAATAACTTGCCGTACACCTCTGCAAAAATAGGCCCGCCGGTTTGGATAGTGATATCCGACGCGTTTAAATTTTCAGCGTGCTGAAGCATTTTATCCATAAAAAGTGGCGTAAAACGCGTTGGCTCATCGGGCATTAAATGAATGTTTGTCGGCTTAATCATATCAATTAACTGGGGCAATGACAGGTTGCCATGCTCTGCTTGTAATTTCAATTTTAGTATTTTGTGCCAATTTTTCCATGTTTCTAAATTGCTCCAGTGCGTTTTCGTCTTTATTCACCGCAGCAATCCATTCATTGGCATTAACATTCAAGCCTGGTAAAGCAGTAATACGAAGCACTCGATCGTCAATATGAATTTCAGAAGCATCCCCTGTTACGCCTAAATCAGTGTGCGATACAAACGGTGGGGAAATCATATTCATGGCGAGCAGCTTACGGTATAAAATCATCCCCATATAATCTTCTTTGATACGGGCAATGCTCTCTTCAAGAATGGTGCTTGCTTGTTCCACTCCGTTTTTCCAGCCTTTTTCCACGTTATAATTCCATACCTGTCGCTCCCTTCGTGTTTTGGGTAGCAGGCTGGCATTAGGGTATTCTGGCTTTTGATAATCCATCCATAAATATTGGCGCCAGTTTGGTGGGGTAGTAATAAAGCGGGCTTGTTTGGCTACTTTATACGTTCTATCGGAAATGCGAATGGTTTGGGCATCGGCCAGATTTAAAGTATTGCGCCCCTCAAGCAGCACCGGCGGCAAAATATTGTGCTCAAGAATCAGTGAATTAAAATCGTAAACCGCATCGAGTCGGCGTTGCAGTTTAATCAATTGGTCGTCAATCACGCGAGCATGCCAGGCTAATCCTGACTGGGCGCCCAAACTTAATGCCGTTTCGCTTAAGGCCATTTCCCGGATTCGACTGTTTTTCTTCTTTTTTTGCGCTTTTTTGCTGGTGGTGTTGTTCATTGCCTTTAACCCGGCCAGTGAGCCGGTGTCGCCGGGCAAGACGTTGGTTACAGGCTTCGCGCAGCCAGCCAATAATGCCAGGCAGAGAAGGGCGAGCTTAAGAGTAAATTTTGGCATAGCGTAATTCTACAACTTGACTGTTAGGGTACACATGAATAAAAGCTTTTTTCCCTGCTTGATAATCGATGTTACGCAGGATTTCGGCTAAGCTTTCATCGCGAATGGTAAGGCTAATAAGAACGGGTATCGAGGGCGTCTTGCCGAGTACTCTCAAACGGTAATGGGCGGCTTTGGCAATACGAAAAGTGAGCTCTTCAACAGGCCCTGACCAGTCTACTGAGGCGCGCGTCTGCAAATTATAGGCGTTGGGAATGGTCAACACATTGTCTTTGGAAGGTGGGGTTATTACTTTTTCCACACGAGCCATTTCCAGAACAGAGTCGCTGACGCTGGTGGCCGCTTCGGCCAATTTTATGGTTGCATCGTCACTCGGTTCATTCACCGGTGGTTTTCGGAATATTTTTGTGCAACCCATACTTAGCACTGTCACAAGGACAAGTATCACAAACTTGTTGATCATTATTTTTTTAACTTTAAAGTCAGTAAGTACTGTATTGATTGAAACAGGCGCACCGTTTATTGTCAAGCACAATAGCATGTTATCGGGAAGGAAGGGACTCAACTTTTTTGATAAAGCCCATAATAGACCTGTCCTGCCTGTTTGAATTTGAGCTGTTGCCAACCGGTTTCTGAAAGAACAGGCGCATGCCCGGATTCAATATATAATAACCCGCCTTTAACCAGTAAATCGCTTGTTGTGAGCAAATCAATCAATGTGGGAAGGTTGTTGTCAGCAAAAGGGGGGTCAAGAAAGACCAAATCAAATTGTTCCCTGGTTTCCTGCAAATACTTGAGGGCATCGGCACGCAGTACACTCAGGGTATCAGACTGAAAAGAGCGTGCTATCTGTTGCAAATTGGCGTGCACTTTAGGCGCTGATTCCACCAGGACAACCCGCTTTGCACCCCGCGAAAACGCTTCAAACCCCAAAGCCCCACTTCCTGCAAACGCATCCAGGCAACGGGCATTGCGAATCGAATGCATAAGCCAGTTAAACAGGGTTTCCCTGACGCGGTCAGGTGTGGGTCTTAGTCCTTCGCTCTCTGGGAAATGGATTTTTTTTCCGCGGTATTGGCCGCCAATTATCCTTACGGTTTGTTTCATGGTTTGCCCACCGAAAGAATAAGCATGTCGTTTATATGCAATTTTTTCTGAAAAGCGTGTTTGATTTCAGTGGATGTGACTGCATTAATCCGTGCAAGATAAGAATCGAGGTAATCCTCCGGCAATTGATAAAAAGTAACTTTAATCAAGAGGTTGGCAATGCTCGCATTGCTGGATAAGGACAGGGGGAAATTTCCGGTTAAATAGTGTTTGGCAGCAACCAGTTCGGCCTCACTTGGGCCTTCATTAAGGTAGCTTGCCAGGGTATCCATTGTTACACGAAGCGCGGTAGGTGCTTCTTTATTTCGAGTGGATAAACTAATGACAAAGGGACCCTTTCCAGGCATGGGCATAAATTGACTGGTAACCCCATAAGTTAAACCGCGCTTTTCCCGCACTTCCAGGGATAATTTGGACACAAGCGCACCACCGCCCAGAATATAATTCCCCACAAAAAGCGGGAAAAAGTCAGGATCACGGTGGGTAATACCTATTTGACCTATGCGAAGAATGGTTTGTGAAGAAGGAAAGGATACACTTATTCGTTCAAAAGGTCCTGCCAGGTTGGCTTCAGGGATTGGTGGCGCCTTATTGCCTTTTGGCAAGTTGGCCGCTAATTTATCTGCTATATGGTGTGCTTCCTTGCTGTCTATTGCCCCCACGAGGACTATAACCAGATTGGATGCGACAAAATAGCGCTGGTAAAAACGAATCAGATCGGCACGTTTTAGCGCGGTTACCGATTCTTTTGTGCCATTGATGGGATGACCATAGGGATGGTTTTGGTACAGTTTTTGAAAAAACAGTTGATTAGCCAAGTCCTCCGGTATTTCTTTGGTTTGTTCTATCGCTAAAAGTTGTTGGCTTTTTTCCCGGTTAAAGGCATCTTCTGGAAAATCCGGTTGGTTGATGATTGTTGCAAACGTGTCAATGGATTTTTGCAGTTCTTCGGGCTGCGTCAATGTTTTAAGGCTTAGCATCACCATATCCCGACTGACTTCATTGGTATATTGTGCGCCTGTATTTGCCAGGTCTTCTGCTGTCTGGTTGGCGTCTTTGCCTCGGCTGCCCTGATTGAACAGGCTTGCCGTTAAGGTGCTTAAGCCATACTGACTGCCTTCATAGGCAGAGCCTGCTGCAAAAGCTAAGCCTGTGTAGAGGATTGGCACTTCCATCGCTTGATAAAACACCACGCGTGCGCCATTTGCCGTTTGCCATTTTTCCGTTTTGAAGGAATTGGCAAAAAGGCTTTGCGACAGCATGAAAACGAGCGGCGCGAGCAACCATTTACTTAAAACATTCATTTTTCATCCTCTATAATTCAGGCGTTAGTCGGGCTTCAGTCAGTGCATTTTGTTGAAAATAACGGCTTGCCACTTCTTTTATTTGCTCTGCGGTAACCTTGTTGATATTTTCCACGTAACTATCCGCAGTGCGCCAGCCAAGGCCGATGGTTTCGAGTAAGCCTAACTCCATGGCTTGCCCAAAGAGTGAATCTTTTTCATAGGTTTTTTGGGCAATAATTTGGGTTTTAACCCGTTTTAACTCCAAAGGGTTGATAAGCTCATTTTGTAATTGCTTTATTTCTTTCAACATACCCGCTTTGACCTCATCCAGAGTATGGGTTTGCGAGGGCACGCCGAGCAGACTAAATTGCGAGGTATAACGGGTATACAAGTTGTAGTAGACATTTGCTCCACTTGCGACATGGCTTGCGCGTACCAGATTTTTTGCAAAACGTGCACTTTCTCCTGCATCAAGAATGCCTGCAAGCACTTCAAGGGCATAGGGTTCCCAGGTTGTTTTTGCATGAGTAACTCCCGGTACTGGAAAACCCATTATCAATAAAGGCAGTTGTGCCGGGGCTTTTATGCTCACTGTTTTAGGTCCAAGGCTTGGCGGCTCGGCCTGTGGTTTGCGAAGGATATTGGATTTTTTGCCGATTTTGCCGAAATACTGTTTTGCCAGAGCCAATACATCCTGTGGTTTGATATCACCCACTACGACGAGCGTTGCATTATTGGGCGCATAAAAGCGTTCATACCAGGCTTTTAAGTCATAGACGGTCATTTGCTGTATATCACTCATCCAGCCGATGGTGGGGTGATGGTAGGGCGCGCTTAAATGGGCTGCCGCCAAATAGCGTTCAAAGGCTAAGGCTTGGGGATTGTCTTCTGTGCGTAAACGGCGTTCTTCCTGAATGACCTTAATTTCTTTGGCGAATTCTTGCGCGTCCAGTAAGAGGTTTTCCATCCGGTCAGCTTCCAATTCAAAGCTAACTGCCAATTGATTGGCCGCAATTTTTTCATAATAGGCCGTATAATCGGAGGTGGTGAATGCATTTTCCTGCCCTCCGCCTTGCGCGATTGTTTTTGAAAAGACGCCCAGAGGAAAACGAGGCGTTCCTTTAAACATAATGTGTTCGAGGGCATGCGAGACACCGGTTATTCCGCCTGGTTCGTCTGCGGAGCCGACATGATACCAGAGCATGGAGACAGCAACGGGTGCGCGGTGATCTTCTTTCACCAGGATTTTTAATCCATTGTCCAGGGTAAATTCCTGAACCTGGCTAAAAGCCGACAGGGACAAGGAGGACAGGAGTATTAACAATAAGTTGCGCATGGATTAACTCTGAGGCAAAAAAAGTGATAGAATTTCACATTTCCTCCAGTTTGTATACTCCCTGGAATTGACGCGGCGGGTTTTAAAAAGCGAGTGAGCCGATTCTATTGGAGTTTTTAAAAACATTTGGGCCGTTAAGTCCAGTATCTTCCATTCCGAGGAGTAGTTAGTTTATGATTAAATGGTTTAAACGCAATCAGGTTGAACAAAACCCTAAAGACGAGCCGGTTTTGCTTACCGAGTCACCTGTGGTAGAGCCGGACGTGCCAGAGCCTGTAACTGCTCCCGATGCGTTCCCTAAACAAAGTGTTTTTTCCCGCATAAAGCAGGGTTTAACCAAAACCCGACAGCAGTTTGGTAAAGGAATAGGGCGCCTGCTGCTTGGTAAAAAAGAGATTGACGGCGCATTAATGGAGGAATTAGAGCTTCTCTTATTGCGTGCGGATCTCGGTGTTGAAACAACCCAGACCATTTTGCAGCAGCTGAGTGATGGCATGGCAAGAAAGCAACTTACTGACGGAAATGCGGTGTATGAGGAATTAAAAAAACGCCTGGAAGCGATTCTCTCCGTGGGCGAAAAACCGCTTACGCTGGAAACAAAAGACAATACGCCTTTTGTTATTTTAATGGTTGGAGTCAATGGTGCAGGAAAAACCACTTCCATTGGCAAGCTGGCCAAACAATTTCAGCAGCAAGGTAAAAAAGTCATGTTGGCGGCCGGCGATACATTTCGGGCGGCAGCCGTTGAACAATTGAAAGTATGGGGTGAGCGCAATGCGATTCCAGTTATTGCCCAGCATACCGGCGCAGACAGCGCCTCGGTAATTTTTGATGCGCTTCAAGCTGCAAAGGCGCGGGGGGTCGATGTGTTAATAGCCGATACGGCGGGCCGTTTACATACCCAGGGTAATTTAATGGAAGAGTTGAAAAAAATAAAACGGGTACTGCAAAAATTAGATCCCGATACACCGCAGGAAACCATGCTGGTGTTGGATGCAAGTATTGGTCAAAATGCACTCAACCAAGCCAAACAGTTTAATCAGGCGATAGGGCTTACAGGCATTACCATGACGAAACTGGATGGAAGTGCGAAAGGCGGAATATTGTTTGCCATTGCTAATGAATTAAGGATACCATTTCGGTATTTAGGGGTAGGCGAAAGCATTGACGATTTACGTCCATTCAGCGCCCAGCAATTTGTCAGAGCAATTTTCGATGATGATTCAATTTGACCAAGTCAGCAAACGATTTCCCGGGGGCCTTGAAGCATTAAGGCAAGTGAATTTCTCGCTCGCAAAAGGGGAGATGGCGTTTCTCACTGGCCATTCGGGTGCGGGCAAAAGTACACTCTTAAAACTGATAGCCTTGCTTGAACGTCCTACTTCGGGGCAAATCATTATCAATGGGGTACGGCTAAATCAGTTAAAAACACGGGAAGTGGCTCCTTTTCGAAGCCGCCTGGGCATTACGTTTCAATCCCCTCATTTACTAAGTGATCGCACGGTATTTGACAATGTTGCCTTACCTTTGCAACTTCAGGGCATGCCCCCGCCAATGCTTGGCAAGCGCGTGCATGCCGCACTGGATATGGTGGGTTTGTTATCGAAGGAAAAAATGTCCCCCTTGCATCTTTCAGCAGGAGAACAGCAACGCATCGGGTTGGCACGCGCGGTTGTGCACCGGCCTGCGCTGCTGTTAGCCGATGAACCCACTGGAAATCTTGATCCTTTACTTGCCACTGAAATCATGAAGCTATTTGATCAATTTAATCAGGCAGGAGTAAGTATTCTGATTGCAACCCATGATCTTGCTCTCATTGCACGCATGAAAAACCGTATTTTAATGTTAAAAGGGGGGCGCTTATGTTAACCCGAATCAATGCGTTGATTTCTTATCATTTGCATGCAGCCGGTCACAGTTTGAATTTACTGTGCCGTAAACCCGTTTCCACCATGATGACGGTGATTGTGATTGCCATTGCCTTGGCCTTGCCGACTTTATTTTGGGTTTTCATTGATAATTTAAACCAGATAACACGGGATTGGCAGCGCAATGGCCATATTTCGCTTTACTTAAAACCGTCGCTTAAAACCGCAGAGGAGGCCGCACTGCTTCGTCGAATTCAAGCGACACAGGGTGTGGGGCATGCACTTTTCAAGTCGGCTAATGAGGGGTTGGCGGAATTAAAACAGCAGGAAGGGATGCACGATATTATGCGCTACTTGCCTGAAAACCCGCTTCCGGCGGTCATTGAAGTGATTCCCGCACTTTCTATCAGTACGCCTGCAGAAATAGAACAACTCTTTTCGCGCTTGCAGTCCTTTCCTGAAATTGAGCAAGCCAAAATTGATATGCAATGGATAAACCGCTTGCATGCGGTATTAGGCTTTGTCGGGAAAACAGTGCATGCGCTCATGGCATTGCTTGCTTTAGCGGTGGTGTTAATTATTGGAAATACCCTGCGCCTGGCCATCCATAATCGGCAAGAGGAAATCCAGGTGTTAAAATTATTAGGCGCTAAAGACTCCTATATTGCCAGGCCTTTTTTGTACTCCGGCATTTGGTATAGTTTAGCCGGTGCAGTTTTCGCAGTGCTTTTTGTTAATATTTTTATGTTAAGTCTGGCCGTTGCATTTCAGAAACTGGCCTTTGTGTATCAAATGCATTACCCTATGCTGGGTTTGTCGGTTAAGCAAGCGTATTCGCTGGTTTTTATTTCGACATTCTTAGGTTTTTTAGGTGCAAAATTGTCAATAAAAAAACAAATTGCTTCTATTGAACCGTATGGTTGAGGTATAATAAAAGGATTTAAGCGTGCACCATAACCCTATCCAGACGTTTTGATTATTTGGAGAAATAGCATGAGTCAGCAGTTGCAATTCGCTTCATTAAATCTACCTATTGGCAGCCTCGATGCCTATATTCATCGAGTCAACCAGGTTCCCCTGTTAACTGTTGAAGAAGAACAGGATTGCGCACAACGCTTTCATACGGAAGGTGATCTGGAAGGCGCGCGCCGTTTGGTGCTTGCGCATTTACGCTATGTGGTACGTGTCGCAAGAGGGTATTTGGGGTATGGTCTGCCGCTCAATGATTTAATTCAGGAAGGCAACGTGGGGTTGATGAAGGCGGTCAAGCGCTTTGATCCCAAAATGGGGGTGCGTCTTGTTTCCTTTGCTATCCATTGGATTAAAGCAGAAATTCATGAATTTGTATTGCGCAACTGGCGTATTGTCAAGGTAGCTACTACCAAAGCCCAACGGAAGCTCTTTTTTAATCTTCGTCAAATGAAAAACCGTTTAGGTCATTGGATGACCAACGAAGAAGTGCATGAAGTTGCCAGAGATTTAGGGGTGAGTCCTGAAGAGGTTCTGGTAATGGAACAACGCCTAAGCGCTTCAGATGCCTCCTACGATGCCCCGGTTTCAGACGATGAAGACGAATCATTCAAAGCACCAGCCAATTACCTTCATGCACCCAACAGCGATCCGGCCTTTTTAATCGAGCAGGAATCAAGCGGTGACAGGGGACGGGAGCAATTGTTTCTCGCATTGGAGCATCTGGATGCACGCAGTCAGGATATTCTCCAGCAACGCTGGTTAGCCGAAGACAAAGCAACCCTGCAAGATTTAGCCGAAAAATACGGAGTTTCTGCCGAACGGGTACGTCAATTAGAAAAGAATGCTATGAAAAAATTGCGTCAATGCATGGAAAATCTGGATACAGGGCTTTAAGCACGCGAAAAATGGTTTTTTTAATGTGGCGCTTCGCGCAGTAGTTGGGCCAAGGCGCCAACCTACTTTGAAGAGGGTCATCGTAGGTTGGGTCTTGGCTCAACAATTCGCACAGAGATAATTCAGTAAGGTAGTCTGGTTGCTCGCAACCAGGATTCGATTTTCTTTAATCCCCCACCCTATATCCTCATCACTAATAGAGCAATTACTCGCTGAGCGGCTATGAGTCTTGACTCAATAATTGCACTGTGGAATTTTAAGGGCAATGAGAACGTGGAACCAGCTTCTCATCTTGATCGTCAAAATGGATTTTCTGAAAGGTAATCAAATGCTTCAATCCTCTGTTTACGGATTCCAAATCGTCAAGTTTAATTTTACGTAAAATGCCATAAAATTGATTGGTAATGGTATCACGGCCTCGAAAAAGGCGATGAGCTAATTGCCATGAACTGTGTTTTTCAGCTGATAAAGAGATAATGTGTTCCAGAACCTTTGAAACGTCTGTGGCAGCGTCAAGCACTCCCTTAAAATGTGCCACCCCTTCGGGTTTTTTTACTTTTGTGAGGCATTGATAGTGTATGTAATTAGACCAATTGCTTTTGCAAAGGGTTTGAATTTGAGTCGCTAATGCTTCTTTGGCGGTATGCAGATCGTTTGAAGGGTTTAACAGAATCCGTATTTTTGCATAACGGGCATTATATAGGTTCTGCTCAAGTCTCCCTGTTTTTTGATTGCTTTGTTTTTTGGAAAGATCTTCAGGAATTAATCGTTTAAATCCTGTTTGATTGGCCATTTTAGAATCGTATTCACCTATGGATTCCAGGAATTGCCTGTGTTGAGATGTTATAGTCTTGGGATCTGCTTTTAGAATTCCGTAACTAGCTCGTTTTTCTGCTATGCATGCAAGAAACTCGATATTCAGCGCCTGATTCTTATCTGTCGAGCACGGACGTACCTCTACCTTTTTTACTGCAACATGGTGATTAGCATAGGCTGTTTTGATTGCATTGGTTAGTTTGTTTAAGATAGCTGGCGTGTAAGTCTTGGGGGTAATAATGAAGCACTGATTGCCGTTCTTGTTGCAAACAATTGAAAAATGCTGATCCTGATAGACCAAATGCAATGCGTAGTGGCAAGGTGAGGTCATTTCCCTGGATGAGATGGTTTTTTCAAGAAGTGTCTCAAGAGTATCTTGAAGTTTCGCTGGGTCGTTAAGGAGTAGGTAAACCATTTCTGTTGCAGAGGAGAGCTTATCCATATCTTGTGAGGAGCCAACAAATACGCTATTTTTTCTAGCATAAACACATCTTGCTTCAAGATAGGCTCTTGTGTCAAAAACGCGGGAGCGATTGAATTCTTTTTTTAATTCGGGCAATAACACAACCAGCTCTTGTTCATTCAGTTTTGTACCGTTATTAATGCCCAACGTTTTATTGCTAATGATTTTTCTTCGAATACCAGAATCAGAATCCAAATTTTTAACAGCAACATCGATATTTATCATGTTTTGTTTGATGTATATGCGATTGGAGCGAGGAAAATTAGCACTTGATACTTCTTCATTTTTTTTCAAGACATACAAATCCCAGCCAAAGGATGGCGTAAACAATGGCTCGGCTCGCTTTTTTGTCATTGTATTACTCTTTTTAACTAAAACTAGCCCATTATACAATAATTGAATTAAATAATAAACACTAAGTAATAATTTAAGTCAAATGATAGGTGTCGGTTTCATCGGATAATTCCTGACGCAACGCGATGACCAGCGGCAGGTGGGGCTTGATTGCATTCGCAAAATAAGAACAATTTTCCCTGCGCAGTTGAATTACCCGCAAGGCTTTCTCAGCAGAAAGAAGATGAATAAGCGCATGAAGAAGGTTTTCTTGGCTGATTGCCTGGCTTGCGAACTGCAGTGCGGTGGAGGCTCTAATCACATTGTCAGTACAAAACAGATCGGTTTCCGGAGGATTGGATGCTAACTCCTGCATTTCCTGAGCGATTTGCTCACAAACGGTAACTGCTTTTTCTCTTTCAAAAGTTGCAGCAAAGGATGCGTGGAGGAATAATGAAAAAAAAATAAACGCAAGCGTTTTGGCAGCCATGACTATTTCCTTGAGGTTGGTGAAAAACACGATGGATTGTAAAAGAGTTTTTTCCTTTTTACGAGTGTTCTTTAATCACTTCCATGGGTTCAACCAGTTGATAGTTGCAAAAGCGTCCCCAGTACCTTGCGGTTGCCTTTATCATTTCGGGTTGCAAATAGGGGCGAATATCCATTTGGCTTCGGTACGCATCGATTATTTTTATTTTTTGGTCCATAAACGCATTAATATTAATGAATATATTGGGCTTGAAATCAACGGTAGCCGAAGGCGATAAGTAGCTGTATAAATTAGGAACAGTGCGACAAGCGGTGATGGTTGCCTGATAAATATTGCGGTGATCCTGGTGGCTGTCGTAGAAAGAGTGGGTGTAAACATGCGTAGGTTGTACCAGGCTAATTACTTGCTCCATAAATTGGATGGTATCTGCACTGTTGCTTATCTTGGTATCTATGAAATCACCTAAAAACAAGGTGGCTCCCTGCATTTTGGCAGCAAGTTCTGCTTCTTTTTTTCGAATGTCGGGGTTGCCGCCGATTTCCCCAAGACTCATAGTCAGGATATGGATACGACAGCCTTCAGAACGCAATTTGGCCAAGGTGCCGGCACAGCCAATTTCGACATCATCCGGGTGCGCGCCAATGGCAAGAATGATTTTTTTACCCTTTTCTTTTTTATGGTGTGTTTCTTCGGCCAATTGCAACGCGCGATTGACAAACTCGGTTTTATCAAGCGGTTTAAAAAATAACCCGTCTGCATGATGCTGCATCGCAGAAAGAATAAAATCCACTTTGATGTTTTCTGCAATAATAATGATTGCGGTATCGGGATTTATTTCTTTTACAATGCGAGTGATATCAAGATCGCTCATTTCAGCGGAATGGTTGTTGGTAATAACCAGATCCCAATCGTTATGCGCTGCTTGCTCTTTGATGGCTTTACTGTCTACTGCATGAACAATGTGCGCTTTACCTTTCAGCCAAAGCCTAATGGTTTCTGCAAGTTCATTGTTGGGTTCAATCAGTAAAACATTATAGGATTTTTTCAAACCTAACCTCGTTCAACAGGTAAAATCGTAAAAAAATAGGTCAACCCCTTAAGTATAGCTGAACTATTTCACCATTTTTTATCGGTTGTGCCACTTCTTCTTGCCGGAATAGACGCATCCATTCAGGGCTTGCAGTAAATCCATGAATCAAGCCATGCTGAAAGGCTTTAAAAAAATGACCGTGCCCCACCGCAATCACAAACCCTTTTTGCTCGCAGAGTAAATGATGAAAATGCGCTACTCGTTCTAAAAATTGCGCAAAGGATTCGACTTGTGCCCCATCGCGAAACCAGGGATCGTTTCTTTGCCAATAATGGCTAATCTGCTCTTTTTTTTCCTCCGGAGTTAAATCCTTAAGGCGTGAGGGCGTAAGGTATAAAAACTCTTCAATGGGCCAGGTGCAAGGCTTGATATTAGGCCATTTACTGCACAGGGGTTGAGCAGTTTCTTGCGCACGCCGTAAAGGGGAAACTACCAGCAAATCCGGTTGTTCCGTTATCCCCATGGCAAGAGTAAGCGCTTGCTCTTTGCCTAAGGGGGTTAATGGCGTTTCGGCAGGATTCGCAGACCAGACTCCGGTATTTGCCTCGGTTTCCCCATGCCTTATTAACCATAATCTCAAACCTGACATAAGCGTTGCCACTCCTCAATTGCAAAAAACTGTTCAGTCCAATAGCGTACTACCATGAGTTCTTTAAACGGCAGTAAGTGGTCGCTGATTGGCTCACCCTGTAAGTCTTTGATTAATAATTTGGGAATATCAATGCCTGCTGCGGCCGTTAAAGGCAAGGTTCCGGGAAAACGGGGATTGATTTCCAGTAATTTAAACTGGCCGTTTTTGTCGGCTTTAAATTGAATGTTGGCGACAAAGCGGATGCCGGTTTTTTTGGCAACGTCCAGAGCCATACGGCTTAATTCCGGCATTATTTTGGTTTGAGCGGCCACTGCAATGCCTGAATCAATTTTCATGCGTAACCGCGGAACTGCCGCAAGCGCTACCCCATTGCTGTGAATATAGACATCCACAGAGTATTCTTCGCCGGGCAGGAGCTCTTGTATTAAATAGCTGCCGTCTTTAGGCAGCGCATCCCATGCAAGCGCGTCTTCAATGATCATGGCTCCTGTGGAACCGGCGCCTTTGCGCGGTTTGGCAAAACAGGGGAAGGGGAAGTCTGACTTATCG
This sequence comes from Tatlockia sp., assembly GCA_041659885.1. Classification (GTDB taxonomy): domain Bacteria; phylum Pseudomonadota; class Gammaproteobacteria; order Legionellales; family Legionellaceae; genus Tatlockia. Next base: position 35,635 of record JBAZXN010000018.1, on the reverse strand, counting down.
CTTTCTTTGGTTAAAATAGAGAAGACTGGTGTAACGCCCAAGCCCTCACAAAAGGACAATAATTGGTATTTGTCGCGGCACATTGTAAGGGTTTCGGCAGAACTGATTGGAACCTGAATGTGCAATTGCTGAAACTGTTCTGCCGCTTCGACAATGGGTAACAATTCCGCATCAACGGTAGGAATTAACACTTCAATACCGGCTCGTACACATTGACGGATTAAATCCTGTAAGTAATTTGCGCTCTGTCCAGGAAGGATAATCATCCTTCTTTCTGCAGGAACAAGATATAATCCCGCGGCACAGGGATCAATATCGGCCATATACATTTCATGATCCGGATGCAGGCTTTTATACACGCTGATTGCCGCAGCGCCTCCCGCACCGGTTAGTAAAATTCGCATCCGTTCTCCTTGTTATGCCCAGTAAACACGCCATCCCGCATTAACAAACGTACTCTTATTAAATAAATAATGGGAATACTCAACCACCAATGCCTGATTTCTAAACGTGGGTAAAATGCATCGCCCATGAATTTCCCAGCTTTTTTGTTGCGGTAAAAACGAAGTGCCAAAATCATAGAACAGCCTATTAGGAAACTCTTTGTTAAAATCAAGTGCATAAGACGAAGTGTAACCGCCAATTTGTTGGAATGACCAAAACCCGGTAAGGGTCACATTAACAGGCACTGGAGTATGGGCCGTTAGACCTGAGATAAAAAGCTGTGTGTTCCAGGGTCTTGGAAACGCTAAACGCATACTGCCAAACCATTCGATGCGCTTGTTTAAATAGAGATTGACCGCCGCAAAGGTTCGGTTTTCAAAGGGCAGTTTATTGTGCTGACGTCCATCGTAAAACACTTGCCAGCCGTAACGAAGGGGCACGATATGCTGGTAGCCCAGCAAAAGGCTGTTGTTGGGCAGCAAGCTTGGACCTGCGGCAAAACCACTTTCGATTTGGGCGGTATTGTGCGTTGCAAACACCGTAAACCCATCGGTGGCGTTTATATTTTCAAAATACAGCAGGTTCACGCCTTCTGATTTTTTGGGCGGAACGGTATAAGTCCCCTTGGTGACGCTTAACATATGCTTTGTGGTGTGATTAAGCACCCTTATATTGGCAAGGGTATTTTTATTGTGGCTGTTGATAGCTAGGGCCGTGTTAAATACCGCACGTGCTTCTTTTAATTTAAAATCAGTCAGAAAGGCACTCCCCAAGCCATTTAAGGCTTCAAGATCTTGCGGTGCATTCTGCAACATCTGATGATAAATACTTAAGGCCAAAGGAATTTGGTTTAAGGTCACCAAAACCCTGGCTTTTCCTAAAAGAGCGGGGCGATAGCCCGGTTTTTGTGAAAGCACGTGCGCGTAGATACGCAAGGCTTGCTCGGGAAGTGCGGCCCATTCATAGGTCACTGCCAATTCCAGTGCGGGCAAGTGAAGCCCGGTTTTATCCTCTTGCATGGCATGTAAAAGCCAGGCTATAGCCTCTGGGTATTGTTTGGCCTGGCGCGCCAATAAACCGTGCAGCATTAAATTAGAAGGATCATTGGGCGTGTTTTTATCGCAACGCAATAAAATGGATTGAATTTGTCCAATCGCTTGCGGATTCTGATTGAGCAAAATAAGCCCTTTGTCTGCATCGCAGAGCGAGGGTTTCAAGGGCGCTGCGGGATGGGCTTTGATGAACGCAATGCGCTCGATAGCAAGGAGCGCTTCTTTATTTACGGGGTCTACGCCCAGGGTTTTTCTGAAAAAGGCCAGTGCCTGTGGCAGGTTGTTTTTAGCCCATTCAACAGTGCCTAATCCATTCATGGCCTCGACATCCCTGGTGTTTTTACGCAATAAATCCTGATAAATACGTTCCGCTTTTTGAAAATCAGAAAGCATACGCCACATAGTGGCCTGTCCCAGTAGGGCGGCGCGGTTGGTTTTATCTTCTGCCAAAAGTTGCGCGTAAAGGGGTTGTGCGTTTTTAGGTTGTCCTGCCCAGAGATAGGTGGTGGCCAATTCAAGGGCAGGCGTGGGATTGGTTTTTGGCGCGAGAGCCAGTGCTTTTTTAAGCCAGAAAAGGGCTCGATCAAACTGCTTGTTTTGTAGCGCTTCCTTGCGTGCCAGAAGCCCGCGTAGCAAGTCCACTTCGGGGGTTTCAATCTTTTCCTTGTCACAATGCTGTAATATGGCTTCAATTTGTGCTTTGGGCGTAGGGGTGTTTCCTGCAAGCAATTTCAGACCTGCTTGCGCCTTGCAAGGCGAGCTTAAGGCCACAGGGTTTAACCGTGCTGCTTTGATTTGGTGAATGGCAATAAGGGCTTCTTTATTGGCGGGTTGAATTTTTAAGGTTTTGCCAAAGTATTGGCTTGCTGCGCTAAAATTTTTTTCCGCAAGCAGTAACCACCCCAAGCCATTCAATGCGTCCAAATCATTGGGATTTTTGGCTAAAAATTGCTGATAAATCAGAAAGGCATCGGTATAATTTGCTTGATTCTTTAAACTGCGTGCTTTACCCAAAAGGGCTGCACGATTGGCAGGTTCCAAGGTTAATATAGACTGATAAATTGCCTTGGCCTCTTTGGGTTTTTCAGCCCATTCATAGGTTGTGGCCAACTCCAGAGCGGGTGTGTGGTTATCCTTCGCCGCAGTAGCCATTGCCTTTTTAAGCCAAAAAATCGCCTCATTGCTTTGTTTTTCTTTACGAGCCATTAATCCGTGCAACAAGGCGGTTTCCGTGGTGTCGATGTGGTTTGTCTCACACTGCCTGAGGATGGCTTTGAGTTCTGCAAAAGGCGGGTTGTCCTGATTAAGCAAGATTAAGCCGCGGGTACTATTGCACAAGGCAGCAACGCCTGCTTGCTGAAATCCGCTTTGCTTTATGCGATTTAATGCAAGCAATGCCTCCTGATTTTCGGGCTGTATTGTTAAGGTTTTTTCAAAATAGCCGCGTGATTCGTTACTTTTGTTTTCTGCGGCATTAACCCAGCCCAAACCGTTTAAGGCATCGACATCGTGCGGGCTTGTGGTGAGAATGCTGTCGTAAAGTGCTATGGCTTTGTTAAATTGCGATTGCAACCGATAGACCCTGGCAAGCCCTAACAAGGCGCCTCTATTTTGCGGATTGTTGGCCAAAACCTGCTGATAGGTCTGTTCGGCTTTAGTTAAATTTTTAGTGAGCTCATAGGTAAAAGCCAATTCCAGGGCGAGCGAAGTATCCAAAGGCGCAATTTTTACGCCTTTTTCAAACCAGCCAATGGCCTCCTGATAGGCATTAGGCACGGTTTTTTTTCTTGCATATAACCCATGAAGCAAAAATACACGGGGGTCTCGCGGGGAAACTTTATCGCAGCCTGCTAAGATCATGTCTATTTGCGATGCAGAGTAACTGCTCTGATTTATAAGCTCCAACCCTTTTGAAACATCACAAAGAATGACAGGGAGCGCATAACCTGTGTTAAGGCAGATACATAATAGCAAGAGGTGTATTCGTCTCATAACCCGTACTTATAAAATAAGGTAAAATATGGCGCAAACAATCGCGATGCTCATAAGCTGTCGACAAAGAAAACGGTATTCGCGCTTAATATCTTTTTTAAGTGCATTATCAAAATCAAAGGCTACAACAGGCGCTGCGTGTGCGCGCAAAACCCGTTTTGAGGTTGCTTTTTCTGTTTTATCCCACTTCATATTCGGCCGTTTGATTTCGGCAATATAGGCTGCCAGATTGATAGTACATAAAAGCGGACCATACCCTACAATGATTAATAAAAAATTGGTAATGCGTTCGGGAACACCAGCCCTTTCGAGCCTAAAAACCACCCAGGCAAAAAACATGCAGGTTGCACTCCAGGTCACCATAAAAAGCAGCGCTCCCTCGTGCAGACGCCTTGAATCCTGAATGTAAAATACATAACTTAACATCCTGAAAAATAAGTCAGGCTTCATGGAAATAGCAAGAATCAAAAGGGAAATAATCCCGGGATACATTATCCCCTCAAGCCAGGACAAGCGTGAAGTGCGCCTGTCTACAACAATTGCATAAATGGTTGTATAAAGATATAAAAAAAGACTGATAGACGCCAGGTAAAAAAAGAGTTGGGCCGTATGGTCTTCGGCCACAAAAAAAAGGCCAAGAAATCCCAGTGCGGAGAGAATCATCGTAATGGGGGTCAATACCACGCTAAACCAGATAAGGCCGAAAAAAAAACTGCCTAACCGCGAGTGACGGCCGCGAAACCAGACTTTGCGAAAGGTTTTAGTGATTTGTAAGTTGCCGCGTGCCCAGCGAAAACGCTGTTTCCAGACATCAAGAATCGTTGTGGGCTCTTCGGCATAGACAAAGGCATTGCCTTCATAAATCACTTTTTTGCCGAGTTTTTGGGTGGTAAAGGTGGTGTAGGTGTCCTCTGCTAGGGTGGAGGTATCAATGAAACCTCCCAGCCGCTCAATATTGGCTCGGGTATGCAACTGCGCGCCGCCTGCAAGGCAGGCGACCACGCCTAATACATTCTGCGCCCGGCGTGCAATGTATTGCGATACAATATACTCATAACCAATCGAGCGGGTAATGTAATTGGTACTGCGATTCCCTACTTTAATGTAACCGGTAACAGCCCCTACTTGTGGATCAACCAAATGGCGCGCCATGCGCCTTAATGCATCTTTTTTAAAGGAAATATCGGCATCAATTAAAAGGATTGCTTCGGCCCAATCGGTTGAAAGGATAACCCCTAAACCATAATTTACCGCATGCGCCTTGCCTTTGCCGCCACTTTCTTTGCGCACATGAAAGACATTGTCTGGGTATTTACCTTGCATGTCGGCCAAAATTTCCTGGGTATTGTCGGTACTTCCGTCATCTACAATGTACAGGCGCAATTTTTCCAGGGGGTAATCAATTTTAAGCAAGATATCGATGGTATGTTCCAGCACTAACCCTTCATTCCAGGCCGGAATCACAATCGCCATGCGTGGGCAGTAGTCTTTGCATTTTTTAAAATGATTGGATAAGGCATGCAGTCCTGCCAGATTGTGTTCGATAAAAAAAGCAATAATAGGAATCACCCCAGACAATGCCATTGCCACTAGAAGGTAATAAAGCAGGGTAAAAGCCCCGGTTTGAAGGGCAGTAACCGGTTTTTTTTGCGTTGGCGCTTCATTTTTTTCAAGGTTTATGCGCGCTTCTTTAGGCAAGACAAAAGGATCATTGGATTGCACCAATTGAATTCCGGGCAGAAACCCTGATGCCTGTGGATTGGCTTGTGCGATGAAAGGCCAACTTTGCAAAAGCAAGAGTAAAAAAATGCAAATGCAGAAATCCCTTTTGAAGTAGCTACTCATTGATTAAAAAGTACAATGTATTGGTTTTGGAATCTCCATTATCATACTCCTCGGGTTTTGATTCTATAGCTTGCTTTAAAAAAAGCGCCTGGTCGGTTTTGGTTAAGACTGGCGCAATCCCTTTTACCAGGATCCATTGCCAGGCGGTTGGAAGCGTACCGTACTCCTTGTTAATGAGTTTTTTGATGGTGGGGGCTGCGTCCAACAGCCAGTTTTTATTGAATAAATACGATGAAATAGCCGTAAAGGGAACCATTTCAATGCCAAAAGAATAGGCGAGTCCACAACGGTATTCTGTTTGGCAATTAATAAAAAACGCATTGCTATCAATTTTACTGCCCCATAAATTCGCCACGACCCAATTATTTTCCTTAAATTTTTCACTGTATACGGTATTGTTTTTAGGGATTTGCCAATAGGTTTGCGCTGAAACGAGTTCGCGCGTCATCAGAAATTTTGCCCACCGCAACAGTGCATTATCCTGTGATGCTTCTGCAAACAAAGCCAACGCATAATAGGCATTCACCGCCTCGCTGCTGGATTGCTGATTTTGCCCATCGATAAACGCCGTTAACCCCGAAGCCCAGGAATGGCCGGCGTAGTCATCCTGATAGCGTTGCAAGGGAAAATAGGGATCGTTTTTTTCTTCATTGGCATAATCCCTGATTAAGCCATTTATCCATTGTTTGGGGGTAAAAGCGCGGTTTTTCACGCGTTGGGTTAGCCAATCGGCGTCAAAATGCGCAATCACAGCAAAGGTATACACCCAATACCCGTAATGAAAGTGGTGATCTGTATAATGGCGCGCCCCATACACATCAAGGCTTGGAATAATTCCCCCCCAGGTCGTGTCGTATTGAAAACTCCAACTCGAAACGCCTCGCATTTTTTTGCTGAGCTGCATTTTCAATAAGCTCAGCATACGCTTTTTTAAGTCAAATGCCTTCAGCGCATCGGCAATTAAAATAAGGCGTGCGGCACGTCCATACCGTTTTCCTACCTGATAGGGGCCATCGTCAGGAAAGGGAAAGGTTAATAAAGTGTCTGCATCGGCTTTTAAAGCCTGTAATAGAAGGTCTTTTTGCGCCTGGGTCGGGTTTTTTTGCTCAAGAAAAACAAGGGGAATTTCCGGGAGGTCGATATCCCACCGGGCAGTAGTTTCCCCAAGCATCAGCCCTTTAACGCCAAAATAGCGAAGGCTATCTGCACCAGGCACCGTTTGTTTTCGCTGGTGAGGCAAGGACAGCATGAGGGGCGGTTGTTGGTTTTGGGTTTTCCAGGTGAAGGAGTAGTGGGTGTTGTCGTATTGTTGCTCGTAATCCAGCGGGATAGTTTGGCTGTAGCGGTCTATCAGGGCTTTATTGTTTTCTAATTGGGTTCTGCTGTCACGTTGTAAAATAATGCGAAGCCAGCCGGAATAGGGCGCAGTGGCTGCCAGCACCTCTCCACTCGGTGTGGTTTCCCACTTAAGCTGAAGGGGTTTTTCACTGTAGAGGATCCAGGTTTGCGTGTCGCTCGGGCTTAAGGCCAATACCAATTCAAAGCGGGTCGCTTGGGGAAGCACGCCGCGCAGGCTTTGTTGATTGACTGATTTCATGGAAAAACGCGAGCTAAACTTTGGCGTTGCCGTATAAAAAAAAGCGGATAAATAGGGGGAGCCTTGTAAAACCGGCGCAATGATTTTTTGCTGTTGGGCGTTGGTCCAGGCAAGCGTCACCATTAATCCATGGTAGGAGTCCACTCCAAACCCTGTCATGGGCTCCACCGCGCCTAAAGTAAACTGGTTTTCAAACTGGTAATAAAATGCCGAGGTAATGGCCGGGTAATTCGGCTCTGCATAGTAAATGGGATTGGAATAACTCACCATCATGCCTTCTTTACTGAGTTGCATTAAATAAGGCAAGAGATTGACAGGGTAGGTTGGGCTATCAGGGGATTTATTTAACGTAAAATTAATAAACCAGGCATTGGTGGGATAGGGTTTCGTATTGGTTAGCCAGGAGTCTGAAGGCAATAGGGCATTGCTTGTGGAGGGGAAAGCCTCAGTAGGGTTAAAAAAAGCCGCTTGACTGGTTTGTAAGCCACAAAATAATGCGCCCAGAAGGAAAGCCCGAAAAATCCATTTTTTATTAACATCCTTGTACATAGAGGGCCTTTATTTTTTTCTTTGGCGCATGAAAATGACAATAGGCACAATCAATGCGATGAGGTAAATGAAAATCTGAAGATGCGTTTTTAAATAATAGAACAGGTTGCTGCCCGTATTGGATAAGAAGAGGGAAATCCGGTGGGGCAAACTAATAAAACGGGCATCAAAACTATTTAAAATTTCAAGCGACTCGGGCGAATTAACTACGACAATATTGCCATTTAAACGTTGCCTTGTTTTATCAGTAATCAATGGATGAATCGCGAGTTGCAATGCCTCCTGGCTGCTTGCGGTAATCAGTAATACCGCATGCTTTTCACTCCAGGGAGAGGGAAGCAGTTCCACGAGCCCGGTTGGTGTTTCACTGGTTAGCTCCAATTGTTTTTGCGGTAATTTTAAAACGCGTGCCTTGCCTTTCAACTGCACGGGCAGGTAATCCATAGCCCATTGAATCCAGGGGTTGGTTTCGGGTAATCCGTACAGAACAATATTGTGAGTACGCAAAAAGCCTTCGTCCACCTCCGCACTGCTTTGGAACGTAAAATGCACCGTATCGGGAAGAAACAATTGCCCCAATTTGAAAAAGAGTTTGGACAGATTGGCTAGGTCGCCTTTACCCCACTGTGCCGGTAAAATCAACGTCACTTCATTTGCAAATGGAACGGGTAGCTCGTTTAAGGTGGCAAGTGGAAAAGCAGAAGAAAAAGTGGTTTCAAGCCGGGTTTCTGCGTGAATGGTTGCCCAAACTTCGTCGAAATTTTTTCGAGAACATTCTTCCGTACCCTTATCCCCTCGGTGCAGCGAAAAAAGGTATTGTAATTTATTAAGTCCAGGCTTTAGTGCACTGCCTTCAATCAAAGCGCTCCAGGAGGAATGCTCTTCTTTGAGCTCAAAAGAGGATTGCTTTAAGCCATTCACAAGTACCGTCACCTCAGAATAATCGCCTTTAAAAATAGGCGCGGTGATTAACGTAGTAATCGTTGCATGATTGGGTGCTTTGTCGTTTGGCAGAGGAATATCATAAGAAACCGTATGGCTTCCAAGGCCAGAAACGCTTTGGTCGGCATAGCCTAGTGATTTTAGAGGGATGATATCCCATTGTTTGGCAGGTTTTTGCGCCAAATCCGTCTGAATTTTATCAATAATAGCCAGATTACCTGCGGCAAGTGAGGGAAATTCAGGCGTTAGAAAGGCACTGACTGCTTTTTCCAGGGCTGTCTCGGTGCTTCCTGTAATAGTAAGCACCGCCTGCTCTGCGTTATAGGGGGATTTATCAAGAAAAAGAATACCAAACTGATTTTTTAATGCCGTATCGATTTCGGGATTGGCCGGCAATTTGAGTGTGCTTTGGTCTGTATTAAGCAATTGCTCGGTTGTCCCGATAACGAGGGCATTGTTTTCTTTAAATTGTTCGGTTAACTCACTAATCATACCAGCTGTTACCGTCATGCTGTTGCCATCGGATAGTTGACCTAGCCGAAAGGCTACCTGGAGTAAGGCGATTACTTCGTGCAAAGCCGGTTTATTGGGCAAGGCCAACAAGGTGGATGTCGGTTTGAGCAGGAAGGGATTAATGAAAGGAAAGGGAAGTTCATTTAATAACCCATTAAAAGGCAGTTGAGGATAGGTAAGGGTTAAGGTGCTTTCGGGTGAAACATACACCCAGGTATTAGGGTCGCAGGCATTTTTTGTGCTGTTAAAATAAGCGGAAAAAGTCAAGGGTTGCCAATCCACGCCTGTACTTGTAAGCGGTAAGTCAATATCGCCTGTCAGCTCGCGCGAGGGATTAGAGGGTATCGTTAATTTTTGTAAACTGGCCTGATTAAAGGTGACTTCTACAAGACTGCCTTCTGCTAATGAAGGAGAAAACGCCATTTTTAAATGCACAGTCGCTTTTTGGGCGTGCAAATAGGCAGGAATAGGCAGGTAAACGGTATAATTGGGTTTATAACTGTTCAATGTAAGGGCATTATTCCACCCCAACTGTTTAAAGGTGTAGGTTTTACTCAGGGTATTGCCAGTAAGGAGTGGTTGTGCTGTTATGTCAGGCGACAGAGGGCTTGCCTGGCTTTGTAAAGAGCAAGTTAAAGTCCCTGACAACAGAAGCGGCATGAAGAGAAAAAACATCCTGTGTAAATTCATAATCCTTCATGACTGGAGGTAAAGGGGTTCTTTTCAGATTACAATGTAATGGTTTATTAGGCAATATTATTTAACCATGACCCCATGGCTGTCTTATTAAAGAGGGCAGGTCAGCAAGAAGGATAGGAAATGAAAACAGCACTGATTACCGGAGCCAATAGAGGCATTGGTCTCGAAATGGTACGTCAACTCAAAGAAAAAGGCTATTACACCATCGGCTGCTGTCGTATGCCAGAAAAAGCCAGTGCCTTGCAGGCTTTGGCCGATGAAGTGATTCCCCTGGATGTCACACAAGATAAGGACATTGCTTCTTTAGTACATGCTTTAAAGGGGAGAGCCATTGATTTGCTGGTAAATAATGCCGGCACCAGTGGTGCTTCGGGAGTAACCATCGGCAATATTGACAGAGACAATTTCCTTGCGGTATTGAATGTCAATTGTTTAAGCGTTGTGAAGGTAAGTGAAGCACTGCTCCCCAACCTGCAAGCCAGCCAGGAAAAAAATATCCTCGTGTTAAGCTCGCGCATGGGCAGTATTTCGGATAATGACAGTGGAAAGTCCTATGCCTACCGCAGCAGCAAAGCAGCACTCAATTGCGTGATGAGAAGCTTTGCAATCGATGTGGCCGATAAAGGCATTCATGTCGTTTTGATGCATCCTGGCTGGGTAAAAACAGATATGGGGGGTAATGGCGCTTTAGTGGATGTAAAAACCAGCGTAGCGGGAATGCTTAAGCAGGCAGAAGAGGTGTTTCCTAAAGGCTTGGCCGAGGCACTCTACCGTTTTGATGGCGGTGTGATTCCCTGGTGAGAGCCGATTTTGTGAACGATTGAATGAGACGAGTTGGCAATACATTTCAACAACGCTCTACGCGCTAGCGTTCATTCACGTGAACGTGTGCGTCATAGCTGTTAAGCTAAAGAAAAAGAATCCCCTCTCCACCGCGCGTAGCGTGGGGGGAGAGGGTAGGGTGAGGGGGCTAAAAATAAGGCCACGTAGCGATTCATTAATAATTTTTTGTAGAAACAGTTTCATTTTTCAAAACAAAAAGGAATCACTAACGTGATAAATTTTTTTTACCCCCTCACCCTACCCTCTCCCCTGCGCTGCACGCAGGGGAGAGGGGATAAAATTTTTCTTTAACTTGACAGCTATGACGTACACGTTCACGTGAATGAACGCGCAAGTGCGTAGCTGTTTTAAACCGAGTTGATTACCGCAGGACGTTAGGGCTTGTATGGCACTATACAAGTCATCTTGATCAAGAGGGATCTCCTTAAGTACGCTCAACGCCACTCCCGGAGATCCCTCACTTTGTTCGGGATGACGGTCATTTAAAATGTAATCGACTATATAAACCAGCCTGGCATACCTTATGGCTGGTAGTTACGTATGAGCTCTCGTTGAGCCGCTCTAACGAAATCATTCTTTTGCGTAGTTTTGATTGTTTTTTCAATCAATGCTTCCTTGTGATTGAAAAAGCCAATGCCTGCTCCAGTTAAAGTACCCGCAATGCCACCTATCGCCATGCCGGCTTTGAAACCGACCGCAGCGCCAGCCGCGGCTGCGGCAACTCCACCAAAACCGCCACCCCAGGCCGTTGCAGCTGCACCAATCACAGCGCCACTTACAAGCCCTATCAAGCCCACAATGAGGCCGCATACCAAAGCGGTAATAGCAGGTTTTACTGAGCTGGTTAATTTTTTATCCAGATTATAAAATGCGTTTACAATAGTATCCTTTAGAAGTTTGCTTCGTTTCGCAGAACTCAGACTTGTATTGGCATTGACCTTATTTATTTTGTCAATCAGTTGTGTAAAACAGGTTGCAATTTGTTGGTCGGCTTTATTTTCAGGATTTAAGTTTTGATTGAGTGTGTTGAGTGCAGAAAGTACTCCCTTGTTGTTCGGTTTTAGCCGTTCAAGGGCTTTTTTAAATGTAGGTGAACAGATCCTTTGGTTATTTGGGACTTCCTCCTGCAAAATAATCTCTTCTTCAATAGAGATGATATTGTTATTATTTTTTCCAGACGTTATGGGTAGACTTTGTTGTGGAATCGCATTCTTTTTTAGGCTAAGGGGATTGAGCCAAAGTTCATTTAATCTCATCCGACTTATGGGATAAGAGTCTAGCACATGCTCGATTGCCTCCTCTTCTGAAGCACCTTGCCGAATAGCAGACAATTTTCTATCATTTAAATACCCCTTCTGATAGGATAATAGTTCAGCATCATTATGATTAATCAGGTAATCATGATCGATGGGAATAATCATATCATCCAATTTAAGATAATTACCTTCATTCGGATCCAGCATGGTAAAGAATGTACCGTTGCTATGCAAAACCTCAATGCTCTTTAGTTCCTCTTCTGTAATTGGCTTCCCATCAAAATAGGCCATGGCAAAAACGTCGGGGTTATCTTTAACAGGCCATGCCTTAGCTTCACCAGGAAAATAGGAATTAATGGAGCGGATATTGTGTTCAATAAGCTGTAAATTATCTGCATGCTCCAACCGTATTGGTTTTTTCACAACAATTTGGTGGTTAGTTTGTTTATGTTTCCACACCCATACTTCATTGGTTTTACCACCCTTGAGTTGTTCTATCTTCTTATACTCTTTTAAATCAATACTGCTCTCACTACTACTCATATTTTGTTTTGCAAACATCGGCTAAGCTCCCCTTAATTGTTTTATTATTGTACTATTGCTTTATTAACAAAATATTAAGAGACGGGCTTTCTTCACCCGTTTTTTTGATGCATGCATTGATAGCGAAATGAGGGGATAATGTGAATGGTCGGAGTGACAGGAATTGAACCTGCGACCCCTGCCTCCCGAAGGCAGTGCTCTACCAGGCTGAGCTACACTCCGAATGTGTTAGTGGGTACGTTCCAGTGAAAATTGCGCAAGATCCACAAGCGCTTGTTTATACACTGAATCGGGGAGAATATGCAAGGCTGTTACTGCTCTATCTACTTCATAAGCGGCATAATTACGCGTATATTCGATGGCTTTTGTTTCTTCAATGGCGTCTAAAATAGCGGTTAAATGCAGCAAATTGCCTTCTCTCAGGCTATCTCTTATCAGTTGCTGCTGCAAGGGAGTTCCATTTTGTAAGGCATGCAGCAAGGGAAGGGTTGCTTTGCCATCGGCCAAGTCATCGCCGATGTTTTTGCCAATAGTTTGGGCATCAGAGCAATAATCGAGCGCATCGTCAATCAGTTGAAAGGCATTGCCCACATGCAAACCGTAAGCGTAGACACTTTGTTCAATGGCCTCGCCTGCCTCACTTAGCATGGCTCCAATGGCTGCAGATGCGGCAAAGAGCAGGGCGGTTTTGGCTTGAATAACATCAAAATAATCTTCAACCGACAGGGAAAAATTATGGCGGTTTACAAGCTGTTTTACTTCCCCGCAGCTTATTTTGTGCGAGGTATCGGCTAACAAATGCAATATTTTGGAATGATTAACATTCACCATAAGCTGTACGGATTGCGTGAAAAGGTAATCGCCGACTAAAATGCTCGCTTTGGAGCCCCAAATTTCATTTGCCGTTTCACGCCCGCGCCGAAGCGTGGATTCATCCACTACGTCGTCATGCAGTAGCGTTGCTGTGTGAAAAAATTCAACCATTGCAGCAAGCGTGATGTGATCTTTTCCTTGATACCCGCAGGCATGACTCGCCAGGAGCACTAAAAGCGGGCGTAACCGTTTGCCACCACTTTGCACGATGTGATGGGCCAAATCGTCAATTAAGCCAATCTGTGATTGTATTTTTTCAATGATTAGCGCATTGACCGCATCAAAATCGTCATTGACCAGTGCTTTTAAACGGTTAACCGTCATCTTAATCCTCAGATATGTTACACATTAAAACGAAAATGCATGACGTCGCCGTCACAGACAATGTACTCTTTTCCTTCAAGTCGTAATTTGCCCGCTTCTTTGGCGCCTTGTTCTCCACGATAAGTAATAAATGCCTCGTATGCAATCACTTCCGCGCGAATAAATCCTTTTTCGAAATCTGTGTGAATAACACTTGCCGCCTGCGGTGCCGTAGCCCCTTTGGTGATGGTCCAGGCTCTTACTTCTTTAACCCCGGCGGTAAAATAGGTTTGCAAGCCCAAAAGATCGTAGCCTGCGCGAATCACGCGGTTTAGGCCGGGTTCTTCAAGGCCCAAGTCTTGCATAAATTCTTGCCTGTCAGCCTCTTCCAATTCCACCAGTTCCGATTCAGTTGCCGCACACAAGGCAACAAGGGGGGCTTTTTCAGCAAGGGCAAGGGCTTTTGCCTGGTCAAGATAAGGATTATTTTCATGGCCATTGTCATCTACGTTGGCAATGTAGAGAACCGGTTTTGCCGTCAGCAAAAACAAACGCCGTGCAATGAGGCGTTCTTCAGCGCTTAATTCCAGCGTGCGTACCGGAAGCCCTTCGTCCAGATGCGCTTTTATTTTTTCTAACATCTGTTTTTCAAACAGGGCTTCTTTATTGCCGCTTTTAAGGGTTTTGGTTAGTTTGGTGAGTGCTTTGTCGACTGTTTCCATATCTGCTAAAGCCAATTCCGTATTAATCACTTCAATGTCGTCTAAGGGATCAACCCGTCCCTCGACATGGATGACATCGGAATTGTCAAAACAACGTACCACATGGGCAATGGCATCGGTTTCGCGAATATTGGCTAAAAATTGATTACCTAAGCCTTCGCCTTTGGCTGCTCCCTTCACAAGGCCTGCGATGTCGACAAATTGCATGCTGGCCGGTACGGCTTGCTGGGGTTTGACAATGTCGCTTAAGGCATCGAGGCGTGGGTCAGGAACCGTAACAAATCCCACATTCGGCTCGATGGTACAAAAAGGGTAATTGGCCGCCTCAATGCCTGCTTTGGTTAAGGCATTGAATAAAGTGGATTTACCTACATTGGGTAACCCTACAATTCCGCATTTAAATCCCATGACACACCTCGGTTTTTGGTTATTAACTAACCATTTAATAAATTCATAGCAGAGGCCATGTTACCCGTTAAAAGGGTGGGTACCACAGCGATTGCCCGTTCAATTGCTTCAACTATTAATTGTTTCTCTTGTATGCCTGGTTTTCCCAGCACAAAATTAAGCACTAAATCTTTATGGCCTGGATGGCCAATTCCAATGCGTAAGCGGTGGAACGCACTGCTTCCCAGATGCGCGGTAATGTCTCTAAGGCCATTGTGCCCGCCGTGCCCGCCATCTGTTTTAAGCTTTAGGCGGCCGGGTGGTAAGTCAAGATCATCGTGTGCCACCAGGATTTCATCGGGCTGTATACGATAAAATTGGCTTACGGCTTTTACCGCCATACCACTATGATTCATATAGGTCAGGGGTAAAAGGGTTTTACAGGCTAATTGGTTTATTTCAATAAGGGCTAGTTCACTGTGCAATTTTTTTTCTATTTTAAAGGAGGCGTTACAGTGCCTGGTTAACGCTTCGACAAACCAGCCGCCGGCATTATGCCGCGTGTTTTCATAACCCGCTCCTGGATTGCGTAGCCCAATAATCAATTTGATTGCCATAGAAAAACCGTTTTTAATGGGTAATTCCCCCTTTGAACAAAGGGGGAATGGTGTCTGGCAATTATTCGGCAGACGCGTCGTCTTGTGCTTCTTCTTTACCAATCACTTCAGTGACAGGTGTAGCCGTTTCTTCGTCAGCAGTGCTCACTTTGGGTGAGTGGATGCTCACTACAGGCAAGTCATGGCTTTGGTCTTGTGCATCGATAACCAGGTGCACGCCTTTAGGCAGCTTTAGGCTGGAAAGGTGGACTACATCGTTTAATTGCACGTCACTCATGTCAACTTCGATAAATTCAGGCAAATCTTTCACCTGGCAGCGCACTTCAACCTGGTTCATGGTGTGGCTTACGATACCACCTGCTTTAACTCCTTTGGAAACATCTTCATTGGTAAAATGCAGGGGAATGAATTTGGTTAACACTTCTTTTGCAGTAACCCGTTGTAAATCCATGTGCATAATAATGGGTTTGTAGGGGTGGCGTTGCAAATCTTTTAAAATAACGTGCTCAACCTTACCATCGATGTTTAAATTAAACACACTGGAGTAGATGCTTTCATTTTCCAGGGCTTTAATCACTTTATTTTGAAGCAAGTGAATGGATTTGGGTTTTTTATCGCCGCCGTATAAGACAGCAGGAATTTTATTTTCAAGACGACGCAGGCGGCGGCTCGCACCTTTCCCCAAGTCATTTCTTGACTCAGCATCTAAAACGATTGTTGACATAGTTCTCTCCTAATTAATAAAACCCTTCCTTGCCCGCGACCAGGACAAAGCACTCAAAATTGAGAAAAGGGGTGGCATAGTATACAATATTTTAAATTCAACTTGAAGTCGTTGACGTAATTTCATAGAATATGCCACTTTGTTGAATTTGTATAAGCCATTAGGCACGTTGGAGAATAGTATATGTACGCTGTGATAAAAGCGGGTGGTAAACAGTACCGCGTAAAAGAAGGTGATATTATTAAGCTGGAATTGATGCCTGATGACGTCGGAAGTGAAGTGAGTTTTGCAGAAGTACTCATGCTTTCTGATGGCGATAAGGTCACCTGGGGCAAACCCTTTGTAGCAAACGCCGCAGTTAAAGCGGAAATTATTGCTCATGGCCGGCACAAAAAGATTAAAATCATCAAGTTTCGCCGTCGTAAGCACCATATGAAACAAATGGGGCATCGACAATATTTTACGCAGGTTAAAATTACTGCGATTGGTAAGTAAGAGGGGAAAGAAATGGCTCATAAGAAAGCAGGTGGTAGTACGCGTAATGGCCGCGATTCGAATCCTAAGTACCTGGGTGTAAAACGCTACGGTGGCCAATTGGTCAACGCGGGTGAAATCCTTGTTCGCCAGCGCGGCACACGTTTTCATCCAGGAGCAGGTGTGGGTTGTGGCCGTGATCATACATTGTATGCACTGGTTACCGGTATTGTTGCCTTCACTGTTAAAGGTGAAAAAAACCGTAAATTCGTGACAATTACTGCGGTTGAAAACTAATTTTTAATTAGAATAGACCGGATTGCCCCGTTAAACGGGGCTTTTTTTTAAGCGTTAAGAGTGCAGATGAAATTCGTTGATGAAGCAATTATAAAAGTAGACGCGGGCAATGGTGGACATGGCTGCCTCAGTTTCAGACGGGAAAAATTTATTCCCTTTGGCGGCCCTGACGGTGGCGATGGCGGGGATGGCGGCAGTGTGTTTCTGGAAGGCAATGCCGATTTAAATACCCTGGTCGATTTTCGTTACCAGCGCCATTACAAAGCCAAAAATGGCCAATCCGGCATGGGTGGAAATTGTACCGGCAAAAAAGGGGATGATTTAATCATTCAGGTTCCGGTGGGCACCATGGTCTATGATGTGGATTCGCATGAATTACTAGGCGATATTCGGCACGCTTCAGAGCGCTTGTTAATTGCCCAGGGCGGTTTTCATGGGTTGGGCAACACCCGCTATAAAAGCAGTGTGAACCGCGCACCCCGCCAAACCAGCCAAGGCTCAGAAGGTGAATCGCGCCATTTACGCCTTGAATTGCGCGTGCTGGCCGATGTGGGGCTTTTAGGCTTGCCGAATGCCGGTAAATCCACCTTGATTCGCGCGGTATCCAGTGCCAAGCCCAAAGTAGCGGATTACCCCTTTACTACGTTGCATCCGGGGTTGGGTGTTGTGAGTGTTGCAGCACACAAAAGTTTTGTCATGGCCGATATTCCAGGACTCATTGAAGGGGCTGCAAGCGGTGCCGGATTAGGTCATCGCTTCCTGAAGCACTTATCCCGAACTTGCGTGCTTTTGCATGTGGTAGATATGGTTCCTCTTGATGAAAGTGATCCCATCCTTTCTGCAAAAGCAATTATCAATGAATTGGAGCTCTACGACCCAGAGCTGCTTGGCAAACCCCGTTGGCTGGTATTAAATAAAATGGATTTGCTGCCAGACAGCAAGGCAAGGCAGGAAGCGCAGCAAGCCATTATTGACGGGTTAGATTGGAAAGGGAAAGTCTTTACCATTTCCGCAATCAGTGGCGAAGGCACCAAAGAACTCTGTTATGCGCTGATGCAGCTTATTGATGAAATGAAGGAAGAGAACCACTAAGGATACATTGGTTGGGGTATTGCGTGCCATTAGCCGTCAGGCTAAGAAAAAATTTTATACCCTCTCCACCACGCCCGGCGTGGGGGAGAGGGTAGGGAGCACTGCCATTAAGTTAAGGATTTTGAACTTCCGTCATCCAGAGCGCAGCGAAGGATCTCCTGATGTTGGCACCGTGGCTGATGCGGAAGATCCTTCGCTGCGCTCTGGATGACGGGCTTAACTTAATGGCAATGCGCCAACCTATTTTTTAATCAAATCCGTATGCACTGTCGGGTAAGCCGTTTCAATATGGTTTTTATCCAACTGTTGTTTGATAGCATCCTGCAAGACACTTTGGGTGAGCGATAAGGCTTCGGTTTTAACCCACATCTTTAATTTGAGTTCAATGGAAGACGGGGTAAAGGTACTAATAAAAACCGTGGGTTTGGGTTCTTTGAGTACGAGGGGTGATTCTTCTGCCAGCGCCATCAAACAGGATTTTGCCTTTACGATGTCCGCTCCTTCTGCAATCAATACCGTCAAATCCAGACGCCTTGTCGGGAAAAAACTTAAGTTGGTTATCTCTGATTTAATCATCGCTTCGTTGGGGATTCGTATTAATTTGTTATCCGAGGTGGTTAATTTAGTCGATAACAAATCAATCGAGTTAATTCGCCCCGTAATCCCTTTGACTTCCACGTGATCACCGACCTTAAATGGACGCTCGAATAAAAGAAAAATACCGCTCATTAGATTGGATGCGGCCGTTTGCGAGGCAAACCCGATAGCTACCGTGAAAACGCCCGCAGCTCCCAGAAGAACACTCAGTTCAAAGCCCAGGTGTTGCAACCCGGTCATGATAAAAAGCGTAAACACACCATAAAAAATAAATCGGCCAATCAGCATGGTTTGGTGCGGGGAAAAACGTTTTCCCATGGAGCGCTCAATCAAAAGGCTTGCCCGCTTGGCAAGCAAATACCCCAGTATGATTAAACAAATCGCGTAAAATATATTCAGAGATTTGCCAGGATGTAACAAAAAATGTAAGTCCATGCGGTTCCTTTAATTCTTGCTGCGCTGATAGAGCGTATCGGTTAGGGAAATCAACGCGTCAGCCCTTGCTCCAAGCGGTTTCAAGGCGTCTTTTGCGCGTTGATAGTACGCATTGATAAGATGATATAAGGCGTCTTTCGTGTAGAGCTCTGCGAAAGTTTTCTTTTCATTGGCAAGGTCTGAAGCGCGTCCTTTACCGAGGCTATCGGTATAGGTATCAAGGTAATCATCCTGCATTTGAAAAACCAACCCCAAATGCGTCGCAAATTCCAGAAGTGCGTCGATTTCTTGCCTGGAAGGATTACTTGCGGCAATAACCATCGTAATACAGGCGAGAATCATTTTGCCTGTTTTGAGCGAATGGATGTGTCGCAGCTCGGAATCGCTAATGTCTTTTTTGCTCAGTTCGGATAAATCAAGACTTTGTCCGCTAATCATACCGGAAGGCCCACTGGCTTTCAGGAGTTCCTTTGCCACAGCCACCACTTTTTCGGCCGGTAAATGCTTTGGTAATTCAGTCAGCAGTAATTCCACTGCCAGTGCTTGCAAACCATCACCCACGAGGATTGCCGTTGCTTCATCAAAGGCCTTGTGGCAGCTTGGTTTTCCACGGCGTAGCGCATCATCGTCCATCGCGGGTAAATCATCGTGAGTCAGGGAATAACAATGGGTTAGCTCAATGGCTGCGGCAATGCTATCACAACAGGCTAATTCAGTCCCCAGCAGTGCGCCGGTTAAATACACAAGGATTGGCCTAAGTCTTTTTCCGCCGGGAAAAAGGGCATAGGTCATCGCTTCATGAAGCCTTGTGGCTGGAATGGGAAAATCGTTTAATACCTTTTTGAGCACTACCTCATGGCGGGCAATATAATCCTTTATTTGCTTAGTCATCGCTGTTCCCTTCAGCCGTTTTAGTAGTTACAGCGGCAAGCATTTCAATTTTTTGCTCTGCCTGATTTAAAACTTCTTGGCATTTTCGCGCAAGTGTTATACCTTTTTCAAATTGTTTTAAGGACTCTTCCAACGACAAGTCCCCTTTTTCTAATTGCATGACAATCTGCTCAAGATCAGTCATTGATTTTTCAAAATGGATTGGTTTAGTCATTCATTATCCTCATTATAGGGAATGAACAAAGTATACTGGCTAAACGAAAGCTTGTCTTGAAATTCATTTGAAGGTTTAACACCATGAAAACCAAAACGCGATTTGTTTGCAACCAATGTGCAGCAGTGTATTCCCAATGGGCTGGTCAATGCACCCAATGTCTTGCCTGGAACGCAGTCACTGAAGAAGGCATCGTGCCTGCTCTACGCAGTCCGCGCATGGGGCATTATGCCAACCAGCGTTCTCAGGTGACCGCGGTGGAGGATGTTGTCATTGACCGGGAAGTGCGGATGGATTGCGGATTATCAGAGCTTAACCGCGTACTGGGTGGAGGGCTTGTTGATGGCTCAGTTGTGCTGATTGGCGGGGATCCTGGCATTGGCAAGTCGACGTTACTCCTGCAAACCCTGGCAAATTTGTCTATGCACGAAAAAGTATTGTATGTCACCGGAGAGGAATCCCTTCAGCAGGTTGCAATGCGTGCCAAGCGGTTGCAACTGCCTGTTAGCAATCTGCGTCTTTTAGCTGAAACCCAGGTAGAAGCCATTATTGCCCATGCACAAAAAGAAATCCCGCGCATCATGGTTATCGATTCGGTGCAGACCATTTTCACAGAGAGCATCAGTTCCGCGCCCGGGGGTGTTAGCCAGGTGCGTGAATCCGCAGCGCAATTGGTGCGTTTCGCCAAGATGACGCAAACTGCTGTTTTTCTGGTGGGGCATGTGACAAAGGAAGGGGCTTTAGCAGGGCCTCGGGTACTTGAGCATATGGTGGACAGTGTGTTGTATTTTGAGGGACAAACCGACAATCGGTTTCGCGTTATCCGCGCAATAAAAAACCGTTTTGGTGCGGTCAATGAGCTGGGCGTTTTCGCCATGACCGATCGCGGTTTAAAAGAAGTCGCCAATCCTTCTGCTATTTTTCTATCAAGGCAACCGGAAGCAACCCCCGGTTCTGCCGTAATGGTGACCTGGGAAGGCTCAAGACCCATGCTCGTCGAAGTGCAGGCTTTAGTCGATGAGGCACATGGACAACAGGCAAAGCGTGTAACCGCCGGGCTTGAACACAACCGTTTGGCGATTTTGCTTGCCGTTTTACACCGTCACGGCGGCATTGCCACCTTTGATCAGGATGTTTTTATCAATGTGGTAGGTGGTGTCAAAGTGACCGAGACCGGCAGCGACTTGGCCTTGTTGGCAGCGGTTGTGTCCAGCTTGCGAAACCGGGTTTTTGACCGAGAAACCATCATTTTTGGCGAAATTGGATTAGCAGGGGAAATACGGCCTGTGCAAAGCGGGCAAGAGCGCTTGCGCGAAGCAGCAAAACACGGATTTAAACGGGCCATTATTCCCTTTGCCAATGCACCAAAACAAAGCGGTGAAATGGAGGTTTTTGCGGCAAAACATTTGCAGGAAGTCCTTGAAAGGGTTTAAGGCAGCTCTGGTGTTGATTAAAATAAGGTTCGGCCTCGGTCCATAGCCGTCTGGCAAAGAAAAAATTTTATCCCCTCTCCCCCGCGCCAGGCGCGGGGGAGAGGGGATTTTTTTTCTTTGCCAGACGGCTATGAGCCTCGGCTCAACACAGATTTTACCTTTGCGCAGCCTCTGTTGGGCCAAGGCCCAACCTACGTTATAATAAAAACAAAAAGAATGAAATTGCTCCATATTGTTTAACGGTTGCATGCACCCTAGTGTTGATCAAAATAAGAAGGCGGCACGCCGTAAATCGAGCAATTGAGTTTCTTCGTGGATTTTTTTAACCATTCCGGTTTATCAAGTACCGCATTTGCGTCTATATAGCCTGTTTTCATCCGGTAATTAATGGATGAGCGGACAAAATTGTAATCCTTAAACGAATGGGAGTAGGGGGTGCCGTTAAAGATAATGTGAACTACACTAAACCGTTTTTGGTGACTTAACGCTAAAATCGCTTGAATTTCCGGATCGTTTTTGGCTTCAGGCTTTAAATACTCACCCAATAGATTAATCGCTGCTTTCAGGTTTTGCCGACTGGCGTACACGTTGGTCAAGCGGCGTGAATGACTGGCATAACGGATATCCTTTTGGCGCTCCTCCATTTCATCCATGGTATGCGGTAAACGTCCCTTTAAGCTAAAACAATCGACCACGAAACAGAGCGTATCCTCTTCCGGCAATGCATCAAGCACTGTTAATAAAGGCGTATTGGCATAAATTCCACCATCCCAATAATAGGAGTCTCCAATTTTAATGGCTGGCAAGGCAGGAGGCAACGCCCCGCTTGCCATGACATGTTCCGCGGTAATTTCAATCTGCTGATTATTAAAAAAACACATTTGTCCTGAAGCAATTTCAACCGCACCAAGGCAAATGGTGATTTCCTTCGCATTAATGCGGTCAAAATCGATTAAGCGTTCAAGAGTCCCTTTTAATTCGGAGGTGTCGTAGAAACTGAGTTGATCCGGCGTGTCGTTTGAAAGCAGCGTGGGCGGAATCGGTCTTGGTTTAAAAAAGCCGTCCAAACCAAAAAGCATGCATTGCAAAGCGCCCAGGTGATTATGCAAATGGAGCCACGCTTCAGGCGCTAATTCACGGATAAAGCCATCTCCCCACAAAGTAGGTGCAATGGTATCCCAGAACTGGTGTAATTTACTCAATTGTTCGTTGGGCGGGTTGCCTGCAATAATTGCACAATTGATTGCACCAATTGACACGCCAGCAAAAAAATTAGGTCGATAGCCGCGTTCATAAATGGCCTGATACGCACCGACCTGATAAGAACCCAAAGCCCCTCCGCCTTGAAAAACACAGGCAATGCGGTCATAGGTTTGCTTTGCATTGGTGGGCTTTTCGGGTTGATTGATCAAACCAAGTGCTTTTTTCTCGCATTTTTTCTTCTTGAGATCCCTCATTGCCGCTCACCGTTCAGATAGCATACAATGAGTATACCCAATAAACTTCAAAAAGAGTATTTTGAAGCGTTCAGGATATACACGCCTTAAACGTAAGCCGCTACCGCTGCCATGAGGGCAAAGCCGATAATGACAAAGCTAAAATCGCTTAAGTTGCAACAACGCTTCACCATCACGCACCGTTCTAACCCATGTAACGTGCCTAAATAGAGGAAAGTCCCTGCCGAAGCGGCGATTAATACAGGATCAAAAATGGAATGGGTTTCCACGCCGTGGCCAAAATACCATCCAAGGTAAATGCCAAGGGGCGTCATTAAGCTAAAACTTATAAAAAACATAAGGGCTTTGGATTGGGAAAGAGAGCTTTTATTCAGTTGGACGGCAATTGCAAAACTTTCTGCCCATTTATGGGTGATGATAGCTAAAAACAGCATGATGACCATGGAATTGCTGTGGTTTAAACCGAGTGCTGCGCCAAGCATTATCGAGTGTATTGATAGCATAGCCCACGCTAAAATAGCAAAGGCAGGGTGGGAGGTATTTTGATGGTGGTACAATTCTTTGCCTAAATGTTCAAACCACAGGAAAAATAAAAACACTGCGCCGGCAATAATAAACGCGAGCGGGTAGTGGTAACCTTGTTCAAGGAACAAGGCATTGGAGTCAGGCAACATATGCAAAAAGGCGGCGCCCAGAAAAACACCGGTGGCTAATGTCTCTCCAATAGGGAAATCGATATGCTCATCATTCAACGCACGTATTTTAAAAGGATACCAACCCGCAAGTAAAATAACTAAAAATGTCACAACAGCAAAAATGATTTTTAAGGTGGTTATGCTCATAACGCATTATCCTCAAGGAAAATTAGCATAATAAGGCTCCCTTCTGTAAAAAACAGACGGACTTAATGTCAGGGTGATTTTGCAAATCCTGTCTTATCCGTTCGCGCAGTGGTTCCCCTTGGGCAAAGGAGGAGGAAAAAATCAAATCCAGTGTCAATTGACCGTCCAAATAATGAAGCGTCCAGCCTGTCAAATCAGGATAGTCTTTTTGCCAGGGAAACAGTAATTCCCGCTCCAAACGCGAACGGCTGGGTAAATGCAAGGAAGGACAACCGGTTTCATCGTCTTCTGGATCAATGTGAACCGTTACATCCTTGACTGCCGCCAATTGTTTCACCAGCGCATTGTCGACATTCTGGGCAATATAATGTCCCTCGGAAACCGACATATTTGGCATAACAAGCACATGTACGTCGATGAAAATATCGCCTCCCATCGAACGGGTACGTAACTGGTGCATTTTCTTTACCCCTTCAATAGAGACAATAATGGCTTCTATTTTTTGCAACAGAGCCGGCTCAACTGCGGTATCCACCAATTCTTTCACACTGTTCCAGCCGTAATCTGCTCCCATTTTTATTATGAGACAGCCCACAATGGCCGCCGCCAGCACATCAAAATAAGGAAAACCAAACAGACTGCCCAATAAACCAAGGGCCACAACGATTGAGGAAGCGGCATCGGAGCGGTGATGCCAGGCATTGGCTACAACAAGTGAAGACTGGATGCGTTTTCCAACCGTATGGGTATAGTGAAATAACCCTTCATTGACTGCGATGGATAATAAAATAATCGGTAAGGCTGCCCATTGAGGACGGGTCACTGTGCCATACATCAGCTCATATATGGAATCCCAGGCAATTCCTGCGCCGGCTAAACTCAGTAATAAGGCTAACAGTAGCGTGGCTGCCGTTTCAATGCGTTGATGGCCGTAAGGGTGTGAATCATCAGCATCCTGGCTACCGTATTTGGCCGCAAAAACGACCATAAAATCGGTAATCAGATCGGAAAAGGAGTGAACCCCGTCCGCAACCAGAGCGTGCGAATGGAAAAAAATCCCGCCAAGGAGTTTAATGCAACCTAAAAATGCATTCATGAGTGCGCCAATCAGGGTGATTTTTTTCGCCTGCCAATACCTCTCTTCTTTTTTCATGTGTCATCCTTAACCAATTGAAAGCGGAAATAGAATGCTCCGTCTATTTCCTCAAAACCAAGCAAACGGTGGCCATTGATTCGAATCCAGCAAGGCACATCTTCCTTGGCTCCGGGATCGGTAGCAATGACCGTGAGTTGGTCCCCATGGTGTAACTTTTTTGCCATGTTTTGCGTTTTAATCACAGGCATGGGGCATAACAGACGGCGTGCGTCCAATTCATAAAGCGCCATGATTATAAATACCACTCGGGCAGTATATCATCTGCAGGCATCGGTTTAACCGTTAAGCAATGGGATTGCCCATCGGGATGATACAGGTTAATGCTTACTTCGGGCGCGTCCCTGCCTGAACAAAAACGCCCGGCAATTTGCGCACAGGTGATAAGGTCGTTTTCATCGGGCGTTCCCTCAATCAAGACAATAGGCCCGCGGTGCTCAAGTACTTGCATGTGAATAAATTGTTTTCGGTAACCGGTGAGAAAATTACTTTCAGCCTCATCGCGGGCAATAATGAGCTTATAATGTGGTTTAAGCCGAATATGCCGCCCTGCTTTTAACAAGATGATGTCTTCCATATCGTAATCGCGATTGTCGCGATGCGCCCACATGTCCCGCAAGCGGCGCGTATAATTTTCATCCGTTAAAACACAACAACCACCGGCCGGTTGGGCAAACTCCTGAATATGGAAAGAAGAAGCCAATCCCAATTGCGGTTTGCGACTTCTTCCATGAAAATCGTACAGGAGCTCACGGTTGACCCATCCTTCGCGCTCAGGCAAGGTGGGGGGGAGCAGTTTGGCACATAAAGGACGCAGTAAGCGATCGGTGGCACCCGATTCCTCGGCAATCAGGGGCATGGTGACTTTGCGTTGTGATTTAGGCCGCTGGCCAATGACTTCTCCGGTAATAATAAAGTCAAAACCGTGTTCAAGCATCCATTGGTAGGCTTCCTGTACCATAAAAATTTTGCAATCAAGGCAAGGATTGACGTTTTTACCGTAACCGTGTTTGGGATTAAGCAAAACCTCCTTATACGGCTCGACAATATCCACGATATGCAGTTTGATGCCCAGTTGTTCTGCTACCCACAGCGCGTCGTTGCGTAGGGGCTTTTCGCCTTTGCGGTTGCGAATGGCAGAGGTGTGGCCGGAATGGCAGAACCCTGTGTAAAAATTAATCCCTTCAACCCGAATACCTTGTTGTTGAATTGCTTTTACAGCAAGCATGGAGTCCAGACCGCCCGAAATCAGCGCAACTGCTTTACGTTGTGAGGACATAAAAAAACCTGATAACAAAATGGCCAGTATTTTAACCCATGTCCTCTTTTGAATCTATACCCGTGCTCGTTCAAAATGCTGGATTTTTCGCTCGTTGATTTTTCCATCTGCATCAGGTCAGCTTTCGACGTCCCGCAACGCAGGATGTTTGGCGAGGAATTTCAATTGATCCATATTATTTAATATGGAATATTTGTATTGATTTTAAATCACTTGGCGCTCTTGAGCAGCCCCCGGAAATGACAAAAAAACAGGCATGTTGAAATAACTGAAGAAGGTGCGTTTAAGGCATTCTTTTCCGGGTGTTTTACAGGCTATGCACAGAATTATCCACAGATTCTGTGGATAAAAATCCTTTGGATCGTTGGGCGCAAAAACGCAAAAAGCCAGAGCCAGCATGATTTTTTGAGAAAAGCAAGCGTATTAATTGGTTTTTAAAGCCGATGAGGAAAAAAGTTATTCACAATGGTTGGGATGGTGAAGCGAACAAAAACTTTGATATCTTAACCAAAGAAAAAATGAAAAAACAGTCTTGACAGCCAGTTTTTTTAAAAATATTTTTAGCCCTGTAAAAATTGCTCAAAATCACCCAACCAACGGGTCGCAATTTTTTTTGCGCACAGGGGATCGTTTAAAACCAGTTCTTTGGCCTGTGACGAAACCCAGGACAAAAGGGCTTCATCGCGGGGCAAGAGCGCTATTTTATATTGCCGATAACCGGTTTGTTTAGTGCCCAGAATTTCACCAAAACCGCGCAATTGTAAATCTTTTTCTGCAATCACAAAGCCATCCGTGGTCGATCGCATTACTTTTAAACGCTCTGTGCCCACATAAGACAAAGGGGATTGGTACAATAAAATACAATGCGCCTGTTCACTTCCGCGACCTACTCGTCCGCGCAGTTGATGCAATTGCGACAAACCAAGGCGCTCTGCATTTTCAATGACCATAAGGCTTGCTTTGGGAACGTCTACCCCTACCTCAATCACCGTGGTGGCAACGAGTAAATCAATTTCGCCTTGCTTAAAAGCAACCATAGTCGCTTCTTTTTCGCTTCCCTTCATGCGGCCGTGTACCAGGCCAATTCGCACGGCAGGCAACTGCTTTTGCAAGGAAAGGGCTGTTTCGGTCGCGGCCATACATTGTAATTTTTCCGACTCCTCAATCAAGGTGCACACCCAATAAGCCTGTCGGCCGCTTTGAATGGCCGCTTGCAAGCGCGTAACAATAGGCTCTCTTTTCTCCTGACTTAACACTGCGGTGATAACCGGCGTGCGCCCTTTGGGTAATTCATCAATAATGGAGACATCCAGATGGGCAAATTGCGTCATGGCAAGGGTGCGTGGAATAGGGGTTGCCGTCATGAGCAATTGATGGGGGATTAGATCGTCCTGTTGGCCTTTTTGCTGCAAAAGCAGGCGTTGCGAGACGCCAAAGCGGTGCTGCTCATCGATAATGACCAGACCTAGTTTAGCAAAGGCGACGCTTTCCTGAAAAAGCGCGTGGGTGCCAATTAATAAATGGCATTCCTGATTGGCAAGACGCCTTAAGACTTCTTTTTTCTCACGGGCTTTCAGGTTGCCGCTTAATTTGGCCGTATGTATGCCAAGTGGGCCAAGCCATCGCTCCATATTTTGGGCATGTTGTTCACTTAATAACTCAGTAGGGGCCATAAAGGCCACTTGATATCCGTTTTTTATTGCCGAAATTGCAGCAAGGGCTGCCACAACCGTTTTTCCACAACCAACGTCCCCTTGTACCAGACGAAGCATGGGCTTGGTTTGTGCCAAATCATTCGCTATCTCTTCACTGACCCTTTGCTGGGCGGCTGTTAATTGAAAGGGCAATTGCGCGAGAAACTGTGCGTTTACCTCCGCCGCTTTTGGAAGAGCCGGTGCGGTGAGATGACTGCGGCGCAAACGTGCAAATTGCAGGCTAACGCGCTGACCTAATAATTCGTCAAAAGCAATCCGTTGCAGGGCAGGATGAGTCCCTTCTTCAAGGGTTTTTAATTGGGTGTCAGGCGGCGGAGTGTGTAGCAAGGACAAGGCTTCGGGAAGGGGGTGGAAGCGGTATTTCTGTAACAGGGCTTCAGGCATCCACTCCAACTCGGAAAGGGCCTGTCCAGCACTTGAAAGCGCTAGTTTAATGAGGCTTCGCAAACGCGTTTGACTTAAGCCTTCCGTACCGGGGTAAATGGGCGTTAAATTTTCCTCCACCACACAAGGTTCTTCTTCAGTAAGCAGTTGGTATTCGGGGTGAATCATTTCAAGCGTATTGCCGAATGCATGGATTTCACCAAAGGCGCGAATCATGCCGCTGGCATTGAGCGCTTTAATCTGGTGCTTGTTAAAATGAAAAAAACGGAGGGTCAAGACGGCTGTTTTGTCTTCCACATAGCAGTAAAGCATCATGCGTTTGCCGTATTTTATTTCGGTTTTACAAACACGGCCTGCGATAACGCAATAGTCATTAGCGCGGACATCGGCAATGGGCGTAATATGGGTTCGGTCCTGATAGCGGTAGGGCAGATGGAATAATAAATCCAGCACGGTATGAATGCCGCATTTTTTGAGTTTGGCATTTAAGGCAGGGCCTATACCGGCTAAGGTTTCGCACGATTGATTCAGCACAATGGAACCTCTTTATAGCGTCGAAGGACTCGCTTTTAAAAAACCTGAAAAAAATCAAGTCGCTTAAAAACAAGAGTTGCTATCCCTGGATAAAAAAACAGATAATAACAAAAAAAGCCTTCTGAGGTGACTGTGTTTAAAAGAAAAAAGGAAGCAGCCCCAACGAACCGAACGCTTGTCTTCACCGCAGCGCTGGTGCTGATGTGGATTATAGGCTATCTGCTTATTATTGGGCGCAGTTTACTTATTCCTCTGGTGATAGCGATTTTTATCTGGCATTTACTCAATACCATCAAAAAAGGCGTGGCACATGCGCCCTTCTTAAAAGCCCGGCTGCCAGGGTGGATGAATATGCTCATTGCTTTGTTGATTGTAGCCATCCTGATGTTGGTTTTAATCAATATTATTTCCAATAACGTCACCGAGGTGCTTGCTGCCTCGCCGCGTTACCAGGAAAATTTTACTAATATTTTTAACCGCCTGGATGGACGGTTTCATATCAAAACCTTAATCCATCTTGATGATGTCTTTAAGAATTTGAATTTACAGGGGGTTTTGGTCAATATTTATGGCGTGTTCAGCACCATTACAAGCTCTGCGGTTTTGATTGCTCTTTATGTGGTTTTTTTGTTTGTAGAGCAGCATTTTTTCAGACAAAAACTCAATGCACTTTTTCCAAACAAAGACCATCGTAAGCTCATTAATAATATTCTTAACCACATTGTCAACGACACCCAAACCTATTTGGGGTTAAAAACCTTAATGAGTCTTGGCACTGCCACAACCAGTTTTGTCATTATGAAATCGGTAGGGCTGGATTTTGCCGAGTTCTGGGGCTTGCTGATTTTTTTCTTAAGTTTTATTCCCAATATTGGGGCAATTATTGCGACGTTATTTCCCGCGTTGTTGGCTTTGGTGCAATTTCAAAGTTGGGTGCCTTTTTTAGTGGTCACCTCAGGGATTGTGTTGGTGCAATTTGTTGTAGGGAATTTAATTGAGCCACGTTTTTTAGGCAAGTCCCTGAACTTAAGTGCCTTTGTGATTCTGTTTGCTTTGGCTTTATGGGGCGCGATTTGGGGGATTTTAGGCATGTTTTTGTCTGTTCCCATCACAGTGATGATGATGATAGTGTTTGCCCACTTTGAAGCGACAAGGCCGATTGCCATTTTGTTATCGCAAGATGGGCAAGTTAAAAAAGCCTACGAACCTTACCATTAATCCCAGGCGAAAAAAGAGTGATGCGCGGCTATTTTTTGCTCTATTTGTTTGGGGGCTTTGGCAAAGGATTGCAAGGCTTTGCTCAAACTCACAAAGGCATAGTCGTTTTGTTTATATAGATTAATAATATCGGGCAGCACATAGGCATTCAGCAAATTGGCATGAATTAATAAAATTTGTGCGCGTTTTGGGTTTTCGCGGTGCATTTCCTGTGCTTTTAACGTTTGTTTCCAGATAAAATTAATGTAGCAGGGCGCTAACACTTTCAGAAAATCGCGGCGCTCATTTTCCGGCACAGCAAGCAACAATTGATTAAATAAAAAGTCACGGCTATCAATCGTAATAGGGGCAATCTGGTAATTTTTTTCGGTTAAAAAATCCATGACCCTGTTTTTTTTATCGCCGCCGCTCATGGCAAGATAAGGGTAGCGGAAAAATTTGGGCTCTGTCAAAATGGGTGATAAAATTTTATCCGCCGTTTCAATTTCCTGAAGATAGGTTTCGGCATTGACCTGATTCAAGTTTTTGTGCGTTAACGTATGATTGCCTAACCCAAACCCTGCATCGCGAAATTTTTCAAGCATGGGCCAGTTTCGGGGATTGACTTCTCCGGCAATCACAAAGCCCGTTACCGGGATTTCTTGCGTTTTAATCGTTTCAATGATCTGATTCAAATGAAAGTTCTGACTTTCTCCCACAAAGGGCAAATCATCGATAGTGAGTGCTATATGTTTCTTCTGTGCGGCGTGAGCCGGTGAGAAAACACTGAGAAAAACGAGCAACAACGAACAATATTTTTTAAACAAGGCAATTCCCGTTAACAAATGCGAAGGATTATAGCGCAATACTCTAGTTCTCGGAACTCATTGCTTAAAAGCAGTCTCTTTTCTTGCGAGGAATATTCGTCTGACGATAATTTACCAGGATCGTTTGACAAACTTCACACTCCTCGCCCAAACTCAATGAAGGCAATTAATAAAAAAAGTGTATGGACTATAAAGATTATTACCAAATCATGGGGCTTTCCAAGGGAGCGACTGCGGATGAGATTAAGCAGGCTTACCGCAAACTGGCCAGAAAATACCATCCGGATGTCAGTAAGGAAGAGAATGCTGAAGCCAAGTTTAAAGAATTAGGCGAGGCGTATGAAGTGTTGCATGATCCGGAAAAAAGAACCAAATACGACCAATACGGTCAGTATTGGAAAGAGCAGGGGCAAGGCTATAATCCCGGAGCAAATACCCACTACCGCGACGCTTACGATGACAGCCAGGCGGCAGGCTTTGAAGATTTCATCAACAGTATTTTTCGTGAACGTGCAGCCCAGGGCGGTTTTTATGACCAGGGCCGAGATATTCATGCCTCCTTAGTGATTAGTTTGGAAGACAGCTTTCACGGGGCAGAAAAGACTTTGCAACTGCAAATCCCCTCAGTCGATAGACAGGGCCACATGCAGTATCAAACCCGCAGTGTAAAAGTAAAAATCCCCAAAGGAATTGCCGATAAACAGCAAATTCGACTCAAAGGGCAAGGGGGGCAAACGGCCAATAGACCAGCCGGTGATCTTTATATTGAAATTAATTTGCATCCTCACGCCTGGTTTCAAGTGCAAGACAAAGACATTTATTTACAAGTCCCTGTTGCCCCCTGGGAAGCCGCATTGGGTGCCACTATTGAAGTGCCAACGCTGGCAGGGCCTGTGAAAGTAACACTCCCCAAACTGTCGCAAAC
The DNA here is from genome assembly GCA_041659885.1 of Tatlockia sp. GTDB lineage: Bacteria > Pseudomonadota > Gammaproteobacteria > Legionellales > Legionellaceae > Tatlockia. The sequence goes on along the minus strand of JBAZXN010000018.1, from coordinate 3,988 downwards.
CGGAAAAAAAATGCGTCTTAAAGGGCGTGGATTACCCGGTAAAGAGCCAGGTGATCAGTTCCTTACTTTACAAATTGTAATTCCCCAAAAAGAGAATCCCGAAGCCGATAAATTATATAAACAACTGGCTCAAACGCTTCATTTTAACCCCCGGGAAAAATTAGGAGTGAGCAATGGCTGAGCATAAAAAAGAACCTGCCAGGGCGATTGGCGAAGACTGGTTTCTCCTGTCATTGTCTGAGGTGACGACCTCCTTTGGTGTTTCTCAAGACACGGTTATTGAAATTTTAAATGAAGGGATTGTGTTTGCACAAAAAGACGAACACAATGAGCTTCTTTTTGACAGCGAGGCAATCGGACGCATAAAAACAGTGTTAAGGTTGCACCGTGATCTGGGTGTTAATTTAGCTGGCGCAGGACTTGCAATGGAATTACTTAAGGAAATCGATCGTTTACGGTTTTTACTTAAAAATAACGAATAAACTCTCTAAGGAGAACGCAATGAACCGAATTTACCGAAACGCTCTGACAGGACTTTGCCTGATAGTGCTTGTCGGATGTAATAATTACGTTGCTTTCGCACCCTGGCATCCTGACAAGGGAATCACGACCGCTGTGTATTCTGCATTGGTCAATAGTGATTTAGCCACTGCAAATATCCACGTCATTACGCAAAACGGCACGGTGGTCTTAAGCGGATATGTTAAAACGATTCGTCAAAGCGACATGGCAGGAGAAATCGCAAGCCATATCTCAGGGGTGAGATCGGTTCAAAATGAATTAATTGTAAGAAAATAAGCGCAGTTAAACAGGGATTGAAATGCAACAAGGATAGATTATGCCAAACGAAAAGGCCAAAATAATACGTTTTCATACCTTAGGTGGCCCGGAAGTGTTAAGGATAGACGAGGTACCTCTTCCAGAGCCAGGCCCTGGTGAGGTACGGTTACGGGTCCACGCCTTTGGTTTAAACCACTCGGAAATCTTGTTTCGCAGCGGGAATTATTTGCGAGCAGCCGTCCTGCCTTCAAAACTCGGTTACGAAGCCTCAGGCATTGTGGAGGCAGTCGGAAAGGGCGTTGACAACTCCATGATAGGCCGGGCTTATTCGAGCGTACCAGGCTTTGACATGGGGAAATACGGAGTCTATGGCGAAGTAGCCATTCTTCCTGCCGAATCTTTAGCCGCTTATCCTGAAAACCTGTCCTTTGTTGAGGGTGCCTCCGTCTGGATGGCCTACCTCACAGCCTACGGCCCGCTGGTTCATTTAGCCGCTATACGCTCGGGCGATTACGTAGTAATTACTGCTGCCAGCAGCAGTGTAGGACTTGCAGCACTCGATATTGTCCGTGCAGAAGGGGCAATATCCATTGCGACCACAAGAAATCCTGGCAAAAAGGATAAATTATTAGCAATGGGCGCTGATCACGTCATCGTCACAAGCCAGGAAGATGTGGCATTAAGGATTCGAGAAATCACAGGCAATATGGGTGCACGGGTCATTTTTGATGCGGTAGGGGGCGATGGCGTGCGAGAGCTTGCCGAAGCGGCTACCTTTGGCGGTATTATTTTTATCTACGGCCTGTTAACCATGGCAGCAACGCCTTTTCCAGTGGTGCTTTCCATCACCAAAGGCCTCACGATGCGAGGCTTTGCAATGCATGAAATTACGTTAAATCCTGCTCTGCGGGCTGAGGCAGAACGCTACCTCTACGAGCGTCTGGAAAATGGCCAGTTTAAGCCAAAAATTGACCGAATTTTTAAATTCGGTCAAATTGTCGAAGCCCACCGTTACATGGAGTCAAGCCAACAGGTCGGAAAAATAGCTGTGACCGTAAATGACGTGGATACACCGCTTCCTTCACTGCTTTAAGAGGACAGGAGGGGTGATGAGCCTCTCATTTAAACGCTTGCTGAGGGGGCTTGGTCTTTCGCTTCCTGGATGCATTCTTCAAGCAAGGCGTTTGAGAGCACATCGGCCTCGCTTTTTATCTCCTCTAAATTATCACTGAGACGGTAAAGCTTCTCTTCCCGTGCGTCCCAATAAGGCGCTAATTGGTAATCCTCGCCATCATAAACCGTGTCCATTGACAGCAAAGCCCTTTGTTCTTTTTTATTAAGAACCAGTTTCCTGGCAAATTGGAGGTAACCTAATACGTGGATAAGCTCTTGCTCGATGATTTCATTGGCACGTAGAGCCTTTGTTAAAATTTCGGTATAGGCATCAATATACAGGATAAGCCCCGCAACACCGTATTCAATCGCCGATTTTCCTGCGAATTTGAGGGCTGAACCAGCATCCTCCTTCGCTAATGCAGCTAGGCAATGGGTTTGCAATTGATTAAATTTACTTTCAGAAACCTGGCGTGGAGCAGAACCAAAGCCTCTGACATAGGTCAAATTACTATAAGAATAGGGTGTGCTACTGAACAGTTTCATGGTTTCCTCGATATTTCTGGGCCTAATGCATTGAGATTATTCAAGCGGCTATCCATCGCCTTAATACTCTCTTCGGTTGGTTTTATTTCTTTCAATAGCTTATAAAAATGATTCGTAAACGCATCCCGGCCGGTTAACGTAGTAACAAAGGGAAATTTAATATTGGAGGCATGCGCTGAGTCGGCAATTTTTTGTATTTTTTCAAGTTTTTCATAGGGACTTAGTTTGTTATTCTTAAGTTCTTCCTGGATTTTAAGCACATTTCTGGGACAGTCTCCAACGCGTGTAATTTTGGACCATGGTGTATTTTTAATTAAAGTATCTATAGAAAGCAACACCTGGTTGATTTGTGCTTCGAGGGGAGTACCCTCTATCAGGATTCCATTCAAGTTTGAATCGGTCGTTTTATTCACAAACGCTTTAACGGGCGCTGTGATGTTTTGAAAAACAGCGGGAATAATATTAGTTTGTTTTAGCCTCGCAATGCTAGGATCTATTTGTTCAGATTGTTTATTCATCTGCTGACGATAGGCATCGTAAGGGCTAAAGTGCTCCTCCGATAAATTAAATGCTATGCAGTGTTCTTGCTTATATCGAGTCCACAGGGTTTCTGATTGGCAGTTAATCACGAGTTCAAGAGGCATGTATTTCCAATCTATACCCGCTGTTTTATTACTCCTATTTATATCTTTTATTACTTGTTCTTGCTCAAGGTGATTAAAAATATCGATACCCTGGATTGTTAGCGCATGGGATACGGCAAACACAGGGCAACTTTGCTTGTCTTTTTGAATATAATCGTTTGCAGTTTTTCCTACGGCATAGGCAATCTGGTTCATCCCGGGGCTTTTAGATAGTGTGTCTAACAACCGGATTAACCTAAAATCATTGGCAGCATCCAACACAAGTGCATTGCCGCTATTGATGTCATAATCAAGTACGGAATAGTGATTGCCATCATTTACCACAAACTGGTAGCGCGCTGCGTTGCTCTCATTGTGGTTTTTTCTAATTTCTTCAATAACAGCCGGAAGTTGGTCTCGTGCGACGATTTTTATCGGGTTGAATTGCGGGTTCTTTTGATTATGATGATGCAAAATCACTTTTATCCCTTCCGAATCAAGACCCAAATCTTGTTTCAGAAATTTTAACTGCTCTAGTTGCCGAACTAACCTTTCTTTCAAGGTCATGTTTTCTTTCGATAGTAGTTTGAGAGGCATTTGGATGCAACGTGTGACTCACCATAGTTTAACTATAGCTTCTTTTTCACGAGTGGGTGCGAGGTAGTTGTACCAAAGAGTAAGGGAAGTGAGCCCTCTTGGAGCGCCGAATGATTTAAAACAATACAAATGTTCCATGTTAAATAATATGGAACAATTTGATGCTGTTTGTGTTAATTATAAAGTAGGTTGGGCCTTGGCCCAACAGGGAAGAGCAAGAGCAAAACCTATGTTGGGCCAAGGCCTAATGGCGCTTCCAATAAGCGCCTATTTTTTTAGCAATTCATAAGCAACAACTTTTTTGTTCAATTTTTGCGTTTTAGTTTTCG
>JBAZXN010000017.1:0-53899 GCA_041659885.1 Tatlockia sp. | reverse complement strand
AAGGGAAACACTAAAGCAAGTTGCTTTCCCGGACGCTGTTATCACACATTCTATTACTCATTGCCCGGACTGTGGTCAGGAAATAAACCTTTTTTAAACCACCCTCATCCGCCCTTCGGGCACCTTCTCCCGCTAGCGGGAGAAGGGAACCTGTATAGTTACAACTAATCTTCTTTTTATACTCCTGCTAATTTTTAACCATACTTATGGGGAAGGATATGGGTGTCAGGCAGATACATCCTAAGGGATAGCAAAATGCCAATTCATCGCTTTGGATAATTCTTCTAACATAATTTCACCCCGAATACTATTCCCCTTGGCATTCACTCGGGGGCTTAATACGACAATTCCTGCCTTTGCCGGCATAACGGCGATGGTGTATCCTGAAACGCCGCTTTTGGCAGGCATTCCGGTTCTCACCATATGGGTTCCTGTTTCATCATATAATCCGCAGGTTGCCATAATGGCAAGCGTGATTTTGCAGGTTTCCTCTGAAATAATTCGCGCATTGGTTTGAGGATCTTTCCCCGCATTGGCCAAAATGGTTGGCAAATAGAGCATTTGCTCTAACATGGCTTCATAAGAGCAGAGGGTAAAATACAAGTCCAGAGTATCGTCTACATTAGTCCGTAAATTGTTGCGATTTTTTAATAAATAGGCCAGCGAGCGGTTGCGATCCCCGGTGCGTTTTTCCGATGCAAACACCAAAGGATTAATGCTTAGGCGTTGGTTAAATAATTTTTGCACCCAGCTTTCCAGCCAGGCAAACTGTGCCTCACCGACTCCTGGAATGTGAGAGCACAGCGTAATTGCGCCGGCATTGAGCATCGGGTTGGAGGGTTTGGGGCCAAATCGCTCAAGACGCGTAATAGAGGCAAAATCATCGCCTGAAGGTTCTACCTTAACCCATTCAAACAATTGTTGTGAACCGAATTCCTCCAAAAGGCCAATCAAAGGGATTAATTTACCAGTACTTTGCAAGGTAACCGGGGCAAGTGGCAGGTTGCTTTGAGACAGTATGGGGCCATTCAGCGGGGCAATCGCCACCGCGGTCAATTCTTTGTTTACATTGGCAAGCTCCGGGATATAATTGGCCGTATCGCCGTCCTCACTTGCTTGCGCCTTTTGAATCAAACAGTTTAACAACTCAATCGAAAGGGTTTTCTGCGTCATAATTTCTCAAATAAAAAAGAAACATTATGCGCAATTTGCAGACGAAAAGCAAATAAATTAGCGCATAAACTCTTCAAGTGTGGCGCCAAAGTCTGGTGAGCGCATTAAACTTTCACCAATGAGAAAACAATTTATACCATTGTGTTGCATGAACTGGATGTCCTCGCGGCTATTAATTCCACTTTCTGTGATTAATAATTTGTCAGGTGGCAAATGATGGGATAAATCAATGCTGGTTTGAAGATCCGTTTTAAACGTATGTAAACTGCGGTTATTAACCCCCATTAACGGCGTAGGGAGTACCAGTGCACGCTCTAATTCTTCAAGCGTATGGCTTTCCACAAGGACTGCCATATTCAAGGCTTGCGCCATTTGGCAAAAATCAAGGAGTTGTTTGTCGTCAAGCAAGGCCACAATGAGCAAAATACAGTCCGCATCCAAAGCCAGGCTTTCCTGAATTTGGTAGGGATCGATGATAAAATCTTTCCGTAAAACCGGAAGGGTACAGTTTGCTTTGGCAAGCGCTAAATAGCCCGGTGCACCTTGAAAAAAATGGATGTCAGTCAATACAGAAAGGCAACTGGCGCCGCTTTTTTCGTAAGTGGAGGCAATAAAGGCTACGTCAAAATCTTCACGTATTAACCCCTTGCTGGGGGAGGCTTTTTTTATTTCGGCAATAATTGCAGGGCTTTTTTTTACGAGTCCCTTGATAAAATCACGCCGCGGTTGCAGTTTTTGGGGTTGAAGGAGTGCCTCGGGGTGCTCTTTTTTGGCGCGGGCAACTTCCTCTTTTTTGTATTCAAAAATGCGTTGTAAAATACTGTTCATGCCTTGGCCTTCAACTGTTGGGTTAGATTTTTTAGCCTGTCAAAGCGTTTTTTTGCCTCTCCGCTATCGATTGCGAAAGCGGCTTTTTGGAGTGCGTCCTCGTAACTTTGCGCTGTGCCTGCACAAAAAAGGGCTGCTGCTGCATTCAAAAGTACAATGTCTCGGGCAGGGCCAGGCTCACCGTTTAAAACCTTTAACGACAGATTTAAGCTTTGTTCCGGCGACTCTATCACAATTCCTTCGAGGTTTGGATGAGAAAGACCATAGGTTTTGGGATCAATATGCCAGTTTTTCCATTGTCCGTGATTAAATTCGACTACATCGGTTGGGGCTGCCACACTCACTTCATCAAGACCGTCCCGGGAATTAATCAGAAAAACCCGCTCTTTACCTAAATGGACAAGCACTTCGGCAAGGGGTCTAAGCCATTTGGCGTCAGAAACACCCACAACCAGGCGTTTGACCTGAGCAGGATTAAGCAATGGCCCGAGCAGGTTGAAAAAAGTGCGAATCTTAAGCTGTTGCCGTGCGTTTTTGACTTGTTGCAGGGCATGATGAAAATGGGGCGCGAATAAAAAACAGATCCCGCATTCAGTAAGGCATTGCAAAAAATCCGCATCGCTTAACAGGAGTTCAAATCCTGCGGCGAGCAACAAATCCGCACTTCCGCTTTGACTGGAAGCAGAACGTGCCCCGTGTTTTGCAACCTTTGCTCCGGCTGCAGCGGCCACAAAGCTGCTGACAGTGGAAATATTGAAGGTATTTCTGCCGTCGCCGCCCGTGCCCACGATATCGACAAGATCAGGGGGCAAGGCAATGCAATGCGCCGATTGCATCATGACCGTGGCGGCTGTGGTTAATTCTTCAACGGTTTCACCTTTTGCACGTAAAAGCACAAGAAAGGCGGCAATTTCTGCATCACTTAATTCCCCTCGCATGCAGGCTTGCATGAATTGCTGCATTTGCTCTCGGGAGAGATCGGTTTTTGCAATCAGTTGTTCAATTAGTTTATTGGTTTGCATCATGTAGAAAATGGTTTAAAAGGGTTAAACCGTGCTCACTTAAAATGGATTCTGGATGAAATTGTAGACCATAAAGCGGGTATTGACGATGGGAAATTGCCATTATTACCTCATCGGCCCAGGCATCAATTGCAAAACAGTCCGGCAGAGTCTGCACCTCAATGGCCAGGGAGTGGTAACGCGTGGCTAAAAAAGGGCTTGGAAGATCGCGAAACAGGCCTTGTTTATGATGGTAAATCGCCGATGTTTTGCCATGCACACTCTTTGGTGCCTGACTAATCGAGGCGCCAAAGGCATGCGCCAAACATTGATGCCCAAGGCAAATACCAAGAATGGGCAACCGGGTAAAAAAATGCTGAATGAGGGCTAATGACATCCCGGCCTCGGTCGGACCATTGGGGCCTGGGGAAATCACCAGATAGTCCGGTTTTAATTGGTTAATGGCTTCAATAGAAACCTGGTCGTTTTTGAACACAACGACTTCCTGACCCAATTGTTGAAAGTATTGTACAATATTGTAGGTAAATGAATCGTAATTATCGATAAGCGCTAGCATAGATCCCTGTGAGATTATCTCGTGATTATAATGAAAACTCTTCACCGAGATACACGGTGCGCACCTGCTGGTTAGCAAGGATCATTTCGGGTGAGCCTTCGCAAAGAATCTTCCCCTGGTTCACAATATAGGCGCGCTCGCAAATATCAAGCGTTTCCCGTACATTGTGATCGGTAATTAAAACGCCAATGTTTTTATCGCATAAATGGGAAATGATCCGTTTAATATCGAGAACAGAGATAGGATCTACTCCGGCAAACGGCTCATCCAGCAAAATAAAGGTAGGTTCTATGGCCAAGGCACGCGCAATTTCGACACGCCGCCGCTCCCCGCCGGATAAACTCATGCCCAAACTTTTGTGCAAGTGGGCAATATGAAATTCCTGCATGAGCTGCTCTAGTTTTTCTTTTCTTTGTGTATCGTCCAGCTCTTTGCGCAGTTGCAAAATAGCCATTAAATTTTCCGCGACAGTCAATTTACGAAATACCGAGGCTTCCTGAGGCAAATAGCCAATGCCCATTCTGGCTCTTTTGTGCATGGGGGCTTTCGTGACATCCTGGTTATTGAGAATAATCTGGCCTTCATCACAGGATTGTAACCCCACAATCATATAAAAACAGGTTGTTTTACCCGCGCCATTAGGCCCTAAAAGCCCAACGCACTCGCCGCGTTGAATGGTTATGCTGATATCATTCACGACCGTTCGCGTTTTAAATGATTTTTTTAGATGCCTTGCTGATAACGCGGTATCACTCATAACTTTTTCTCAGGGTGGATGATTATGGTTGTGCGTGCTTTGCCATCACTCTTGGATAGGACATGCTGCTTTAGCGTATCATAACTTATTTTGGGGGCAGAAAACGAATTATTCCCTTGCACCACACGTGCCTTGCCAATGAGCTCAACCAGATGCTGCTCGGGAAGGTAGCGGATAGTATCGGCGTAGGCATGGAGCGGCGGTTTATCGACTGCGGTGAGCGTCCAGCAATGGGCCTGTTGTTTCTCACTTCCCTGGGCTATCGCCAAAATTAATTTATTGTCTTTATTGCCTTCCGTAATTGCTTTTGCAGCGCGCAAATGCATGGAACCCTGGTCAAGGGAAACATTGCCCACGTATTCCCCATGGTGGGCAAGCTGGCTAATATCGGCCGAATCTGCGGACAATTCAATCGGTTTTTCGCGATCTTCGGGTAACGCATTGGCCGCATTGCCTGTGAGCAAAAGCAGGAGGAAAAAAAGCATTTTTACAGGATTAGGCATGTTTAGGCTCAAAGGTTGCTCTTGTTTTATTGAGTAACTGAATGCGTTTTTCATTCAGGTAAGCTTTCATTCCTTGTGAGTGTACCACACTGCCCGGTTGCTCAAATCGAATAGCTGCATCGGATTTAGCCAGTCTTTCTTTAGGAAGGTAGGTCAGTTCTTCGGTTTGCAGGGTGCTGCCTTTGCTGCCATCGTTTTTATTTTGATGGATAACTACCTGGTGCGTAAAGGTAATCTCCTGGCCTTTTTGTTTTGCCGCAGCAAGTTTGGCGCGAATATGCCAGGTGGATTGGTTTGATTCCGTGAGCGAGAGGCGGGGCGTTTTAAAAAAATGGGTATCGCTCTCGGGCAGATGCCAAACCAGAGGGGACTGTAAAAAATGCCCCATTTTTCCTGAGGCATCAAATTGTTTAAGCGTTAAGTTGGTGATGTGAAAATCGGCTGTTTGCGACAGCGTTTTCAGATCTTGCCGCGCCACGGTTCCTGTACTTGCAAAATAAAAACCAGAGCAGGCCAGTGCCAAAAGGGCGCAAAATGACCAGGCTGCCTGTCTGGATGCATTCATCAGGATAAATACCTTGCGAGTGCCTCGTCCAATTTTTGCTGTGCATTCAGGATGAGATCGCAGACTTCACGCACAGCGCCCCGTCCACCTTCGCGGGTCGTATGCCAGGTTGCAAATTCTTTTACCTGAGGGACTGCATTGGCTACGGCAACGCCCAAACCCACTTGTTGAATGAGTGCCAAATCGGGCAAATCATCGCCAATGTAGGCCAGGCACTCGTTTTCCAGGCTCAAGGTTGCTTTCAGGTGATTAAAGGCTTCGTTTTTATTCACTTGTCCCTTGTAATAGTGGGTAATTCCCAATTGCTTCATGCGGTGTTCAATGACTGCATTTTGTGAGGTAGTAATCACGGCAATTTCAATGCCTGCGGCCATTAATAATTTTAACCCCATGCCGTCTTGCACATGAAAGGCTTTTAATTCATTGCCCTGGTTATCAATATAAAGCTCTCCACCCGTTAACACACCATCCACATCGCAGATTAGGCATTTGATTTTTTTTGCTTTATTGTATAATTCGTTCATGGTTTCCTCATCGGTTAAACTACGCCTGCACGCAGCAGATCATGTAAATGAACCACGGCTATCGGCTTGTTGTTTTCATCAATAACCACCAGCGAAGTAATTTCGTGCTGCTGCATTAAAGCCAGTGCTTCTACCGCCAAAAGCCCTTTCCGGATTGTTTTGCACTGAAGGCTCATTACCTTATGGATTGGGGTGGTGTTGATATCATATTGTTGGGTGAGTGTTCTTCGGATGTCGCCGTCGGTATACACCCCTGAAAGACATCCCGCTGCATCCGTGATGCAGGTCATGCCTAATTTTTTTGCGGTAACTTCAATGAGCGCCTCGCTAATCGTTGCTTGCTCGTTAATGACCGGCAGCCTATCGCCTTCATGACAGAGTTCATCGATGCGAAGCAAAAGCCGTCTTCCCAATAACCCGCTCGGATGCGACAAGGCAAAATCTTGTGCACTAAAGCCTTTAACCTGCAGCAAGGCAATGGCCAATGCATCCCCCATAACCAGTGAGACGGTGGTGCTTGTAGTAGGTGCCAGGCCCAAAGGGCAGGCTTCTTGCTGAATGCTGATATCCAAATTGACATCGGCCGTTTTTGCAAGGGTTGATTCGGGATTGCCGGTGAGCGCTACCAAGGGGATTGCAAGCCGTTTCAAAAGGGGGAGAAAGAGGACGATTTCCTGCGTGAAGCCTGAATAGGAAATGGCCAGTACAACATCCTGTCGGGTAATCATCCCGAGATCGCCATGCCCTGCTTCGCCAGGATGCATGAAAAAAGCGGGCGTGCCGGTACTGGATAGCGTGGCGGCAATTTTGCTGCCAATATGGCCTGATTTGCCCATTCCCGTTACAATCACCCGTCCCTTGCAGGCAAGCAAAATCTCGCAGGCACGTTCAAAACGTGCGTCAATGCGTTTTGTCAAATCAAATACAGCCTGTGCTTCTGTTTCAATAACATCAAGCCCCAATTTGCAAAAATTCATAGGTTCCTACGATTGGCTGCGGTCTTTCGCGGTAAATGCTGCAATTCTAACACAGTATTTTTTTACTTTGTAGGCTCAAGCGGCAGGCATGCCCGTAAACACTTTAGGAATTCCTTTTCATTTAATATAGGCGAATGCATATATTTAGGTATAATCATAAGTTCGAATCCCTTAATCCGGAAAAATTTCATGCAGGAAAATCTGGTGCAAATTACCAATCTCACATTTAAACGAAGTGAGCGCCGTATTTTTGATGGGGTGAATATCGCGGTACAAAGAGGAAAAATAACGGCAATTATGGGGCCAAGCGGCAGCGGCAAAACAACCCTTTTGCGCATTATCGGCGCCCAGCTTACCCCCTCTGAGGGGAAAGTGCTGGTTAATGGCGCCGATATCCATCAGTTGTCGCGCAAAGCCTTGTACCTTGCCCGGCGTAAAATGGGGTTGCTGTTTCAAAGCTCGGCTTTGTTTACCCATTTGTCTGTTTTTGACAACGTGGCGTTTCCCTTGCGCGAGCACACGGATTTGAATGAATCGATGCTTCGCGATGTCGTACTCATGAAATTGGAAGCGGTTGGATTACGAGGCGCTTCCCAACTTATGCCGGATGCGCTTTCCGGCGGTATGGCAAGACGGGTTGCCATGGCAAGAACAATGGCACTGGATCCCGAACTCATGATGTATGATGAACCCTTTACCGGTCAGGACCCCATCTCGATGGGGGTGTTAGTGCGACTTATCAAGCGATTAAATCAATTGCTTCAAACGACCACTATTATCGTTTCCCATGATGTAGAGGAAACCTGCTCCATTGCCGATTACGTGTACCTTATTTCAGAAGGGCGCTTGATTGGTGAAGGCAGCCCGGCCGCATTAAAGCATTCAACTGATCCTAAAATCAAACAATTCATGCACGGGGAAGCAGACGGTGCGGTGCCTTTTCATTATCCTGCAACACCCTATACCGAGGAGCTGTTACATGATTAACGCCATTGCACAATTGGGAAAGCGCGGGGTTAATTCCTTGCAAAACATAGGCGATTCCGGTGTTTTTTTATGCCATCTTTTTTTCCGCAAACCCGATATTATAAGGCTTTGGCCGGCATTAAGAGCACAGCTTTATTTCGTCGGAGTGCTTTCTTGTTTGATAATTATTGTCTCAGCCTTGTTTGTTGGCATGGTTATTGGATTACAAGGTTATAATACCCTGCAAAAATTTGGGGCGAGCAGTCAGCTTGGACAGCTTCTTGCATTAAGTATCGCAAGAGAACTTGGGCCTGTTATCAGTGCCTTGCTCTTTGCAGGCCGTGCAGGCTCGGCATTAACGGCTGAAATCGGGTTAATGAAAGCGACAGAGCAATTAGCCAGTATGGATATGATGGGAGTCGACCCGCTAGGCCGGGTTATCTACCCACGGTTTATAGCAGGGCTTATTTCCTTGCCGATTTTGGCCTTGATTTTTTCAACGGTTGCCATTTACGGCGGCTACTTTGTCGGGGTGGAATGGTTAGGTGTTGACGGCGGCAGTTTTTGGTCAAACATGCAAGCTGCGGTTAATTTTCGCCTGGATATTGCAAGTGGTATCGTTAAAAGTATGGTTTTTGCTTTTGTAGTAGTCTGGATCGCTGTGTATCAAGGCTTTGGGTGTGTTGCTACGGCAGAAGGGATAAGTCAGGCGACAACGCGGACTGTAGTCTTTTCCTCCCTGGCGGTGCTTGGGCTTGATTTTATTTTGACTGCAGTGATGATTGGAGGTTGGTAAATGAAGAACAGGCAACGAAATATTGACATAAGCGTAGGACTTTTTATGTTACTGGGCTTACTGGCTTTACTGGTTCTTGTGATGAAGGTCAGTGGAATTAGTAGCTTGGTTCCGCCCAAAGGTTACCAGGTCAGCGCGCAGTTTACTGATATTGGAGGGCTTAGGGTAAGGGCGCCTGTCACGGTGGCCGGTGTAAGGATTGGCGAAGTCACGCGCATCGAGCTGCAACCGGGCGAATTGAATGCCAAAGTAACCATGTTATTGCAGAAGGATAAACCCATCCCCTATGAAGATTCCTCCGCGCGCATTTTAACAGAGGGCTTGATTGGATCAAATTACATCAGTATTGTACCGGGTTTTGATGAAGAGGTCGGCAATCGGGAACATCCCTATTTACGGGATGGGGATATCATTCCCAAAACGCAGGAAGCCGTTATTCTCGAAAATTTAATCGGTCAGCTCTTATTTAATATTAAAAAATAGGTGAATTATGAAAGGAATGAAAACAGTTGTTTTTGTGGCAGCACTGGCCTTAGTTAAAGTGCTGTGGGCACAACCCACTCCAATACCCATGCTGGAGAGTACGGCAAATCAGATTATTGCTACTTTGCAGCAAAATAAAGCCCATTTAAAAAATAACCCGCAACTCATCTATCAAGCGGTAGAAAAACATTTACTGCCCAATGTGGATGTGAATGGCATGTCCCGTTCAGTACTCGGACGTACCGCATGGGGGCAAGCGAGTGCAAGTGAGAAACAGCAGTTTTCACATGCCTTTACGCAGTTGGTTATTCGCACCTATGCCACGCCTTTAACGGAATATACGGACGAAACAATTAAGTTTATGCCAATCAGGGGCTCATTGGATAGCCGGTTTATTCGGGTAAACAGTCTCATTGTGCGTTCTAATGGCAAGAATATTCCTTTAAGCTACAGCCTGGTTAACCAAAATGGCCAGTGGAAAATTTACGATTTGAGTGTGGAAGGGGTGAGTTTGCTGCAAAGTTTCCACTCCCAATTTGCAGAAGCCTTACACAACGCAAGTATTCAGGACTTAATTAAACAAATGAGTCAGCACGGTAAAAAGGCAGCTTAACGTGAATGCAAACGTGTTTAAACCTTCTGTAGACATGACGTTTAGCGCGGCACATTCGGACAGGCAGCGTCTGTTACAATTTTGCCGCGAAAACGACCAGGAAACATTGCATCTGGATTTGAGCGAGGTAACGCACTGCGACAGCGCAGGTCTCGCTTTATTAATTGAAGCAAAAAGATTATGTATTGAATTAAATAAAACGCTAAGCATTGCAGGCATGCCCAAGGCGATACACGCTTTGGCTGAGTTTTGCGGAGTGGGTGCGATGTTAGAAAATAAGGTGTAGAGATGATTAGTAATGAAGAATTGGAGCGCCAGTTATTAGCGTCTGATGAAATCGATTTTGTGAAAGTAGACGGGGATGGATACCACTACCAGTTAACTGTCGTTTCCGATGTTTTTTTAGATAAATCAAAGGTAGCAAGGCAGCAATGGGTGTATGCGAAGTTAAGCAATTACATAAAAGACGGTAGTTTACACGCACTCACAATGAAAACCCTGACGAAAGCAGAATGGGAGAAAAACCATGGATAAGTTAATAATAAATGGCGGGAAAGTATTAAATGGAGATGTGATTATTTCCGGTGCCAAAAATGCAGCATTACCTATTATGGCCGCTACTATCCTTGCTACGGATAATGTCACCGTGGCGAATGTTCCGCATCTTAAAGATGTGACTACCATGATGGAATTGTTAGGCCAACTGGGCGCGCAGCTCACCGTTGATGAAAAAATGAATGTGCAGGTGAATGCCTCACAGATTAATGAGTACGTAGCTCCCTATGAATTGGTAAAAACCATGCGTGCCTCCATTCTCGTGCTAGGCCCATTGCTTGCCCGCTTTGGTCAGGCGGATGTGTCGCTACCTGGTGGATGTGCAATCGGCACACGCCCTGTTGACCTTCATCTGAAAGCACTTAAAAGCATGGGCGCTGACATTTCAGTTAAAAACGGTTTTATCAAAGCCCGCTGTAAAAGAGGGCGTTTGCAAGGCAAACCCCTGGTTTTTGATACGGTAACTGTCACCGGTACCGAAAATATTCTGATGGCTGCAGTGCTTGCCGAGGGCAAAACCATTATCAAAAATGCGGCCAGAGAGCCAGAAATTGTTGATTTAGCCCATTTTCTCATTCAAATGGGGGCTAAAATCTCCGGTGCAGGAACGCCTACCATTGAAGTAACGGGTGTGGAAGCGTTAAGTGGCGGCGAGTATAGCGTCATGCCCGACCGAATAGAAGCTGGAACCTATCTTGCAGCGGGCGCCTTGACACGCGGCAAAGTTACTGTCCGCCGGGTCAAGCCGGATAATTTATTGTCCATGCTTTGTAAATTCGAAGAAGCCGGAGCGGAGTTATCGCTCGGCGAAGATTGGGTTACTTTAAATATGCACGGGATGCGTCCACAGGCTGTGAATATTTCCACAGCTCCTTACCCTGCCTTTCCTACCGATATGCAGGCGCAGTTTATGGCTTTAAACACCATTGCCGAAGGAACCTCCTCCGTTATTGAAAACATTTTTGAAAACCGGTTTATGCATGTGCAGGAGTTGCAGCGGATGGGGGCGCAAATCCATTTAAACGGTAATACCGCCATGATCAACGGGGTTGAAAAATTAACCGGTGCACCGGTGATGGCAACGGATTTGCGGGCTTCTGCCAGTTTGATTTTGGCAGGCCTTGCGGCAGATGGGGAAACGGTTGTTGAGCGTGTTTACCATGTTGACAGAGGATATGAACGTATCGAAGAAAAACTATCCCTGCTAGGCGCTGATATTAAAAGGGCTTCGACAAGGTGATAGAGCGGGATCAACTGGCAACCTATGTGCACGAGCTATTGGCTTGTGCAACCTTTGAAGATTATGCACCCAACGGTCTGCAAATTGAAGGGCGTCACGCCATTAGGCGTATTGCAACGGCTGTGACAGCCTCCAAAGAAGCGATTTCTGAAGCCATTGCTTTTCAGGCCGACGCGCTTTTGGTGCATCACGGCTATTTTTGGCGTGGCGAGGCAACGGTTATCACAGGAATGAAGCGAGAGCGCATTGGCAAATTAATGGCGCAGGACATGTCCTTGTTTGCTTACCATTTACCGCTGGATTGCCATCTTGCATTGGGGAATAATGCCTGTCTTGGCCGTTTATTGTCTATTGAAACCATACAAACCCATTCGGTCAATAAAACCGCTAACCTTCTTTGGTCAGGCTCTTTCGCGAAGCCGATTGCCGCTAATGCCTTTGCCCGGGAAATTGAAACAAAACTGGGCCGAAAGCCACTGCTTGTTTCAGGATCAGTAAAACCCATTGAGCGGATTGCCTGGTGCAGTGGTGGCGCGCAAGATTTTATTGAGGAAGCAAGTCATCTCGGCGTGGATGCTTACCTAAGCGGTGAAATTTCTGAAAGAACCTATTACCAGGCACAGGAACTGCAACTCCATTATTTTGCAGCAGGCCATCATGCAACGGAACGTTTCGGAATACAGGCTTTAGGCCATCATCTGGCTGACCAATTTGCATTGGATCATCTTTTTATAGATAGTGCGAACCCCGTTTGAGTAATGTTATACTGCTTGCAAGAGAAGAAAGGGATAAATCTTGGCTTATTACAACAGGTTATACCTAACGGGAATCCACTCCCTGAATCGAAAATCAAAAATGGCTAAAGTCCAAACCTGAGGGGATACTATTTTATGGTTTATGCTGTCTAAATGAAACCAATCAAGCAATTTTTGTCGTTACTCAGAATTTCGCATTGGACCAAAGCGGCCTTTGTTCTGCTGGGTGTTTTTTATTCCGCTGCCTTGCAATTTTTGCCATCGGCTTTGTGGGCGGCACTTTCCTTTTGCCTTATTTCCAGTGCGGTTTATATCTATAATGATTTGCAAGACAGGGCAAAAGACCGCTTGCATCCGCACAAATACAAAAGACCCCTGGCCTCGGGGTATTTCTCGGTGACCTTTGCACTGGTGACGTTTGGTTGTCTTCTGTGCGCCGGGCTTTTGATTGCTTGGCTTATTTCGACAAAGCTTATGGCTTTAGCGGGTATCTATCTTTTAATTAATCTGGCTTATAATCACTTTTTGAAAACGGTACCCATTTGTGATGTGCTTTGTATTGCCAGCGGTTTTATGATCAGGGTATTGGCAGGAACTATTGGAATTGGTTTACCAATATCCTGGTGGCTCACGTTAACCGCTACCTTGCTTAGCTTGTTCATTGCCTTATGCAAGAGACGGCTTGAAAAAAATATGTTCACAAGCAACAGGACGCGAGCGGTTTTGCAAAAATACTCCACTTCTTTATTAGATACATTAATTCTCGTTACGGCGTTTTCAAGCTTTATTACCTATTTTCTATACACGCTTTTTGCGCGAGAGGAATCATTTTATTTTTTACTTACGCTGCCTTTTGCTGCCATTGGTCTTGCCCGCTTCGCCTGGTTAACCACGCGCTGTTTTGAAAATGACGATCCGATTTATTTGTTTATACAGGATAATTTGTCCCGTTTGAATGTGATTTGTTTTTTGTATTTAACTCTGGATGCGCTATTTAAATGAATAGAAAAAAATGGTTCATAATCGGTTTGACAGGTTTGTTTACCTATCTTCTCCTGTTACAAGTAATAGCCAGTTGGTATTTTACTATTGATGACATGTACATCAGTATGCGCTATGCCAAACATTGGGTCCTGGGGCATGGTTTAGTCTGGAATATTGGAGAGGAGCCTGTTGAAGGGTATTCCAACTTTAGCTTTGTAACCCTGGCTGCACTGGCGATGCAGTTAACGCTTCAACCCTTGTTTTTTCTTAAAGCGACGGGTGTTGTGAGCCTTCTGTTCAGTACCCTTGCCATTTATTTGCTTTCCCGATTCTTTGTTAGCAAGGTACTCGCTGTTATTCCTTGTCTCTGGATGCTGTTGTACCGCGGTGAAATTCTT
This sequence comes from Tatlockia sp., assembly GCA_041659885.1. Classification (GTDB taxonomy): domain Bacteria; phylum Pseudomonadota; class Gammaproteobacteria; order Legionellales; family Legionellaceae; genus Tatlockia. The sequence continues at coordinate 40,204 of JBAZXN010000017.1, read as the reverse complement.
TGGTCAGTGAGCGGACTTGAAACGATAACTTACCAGGCTCTCATTGGTTTTGCCCTGTATTTTCTTTTGCGGGGCATGGGGTATTGTTCTTTGCAAGAAAGGAAGGAGGCGCATTCAGGTTTTGGCGCTTTGGCAGGTTTTTTCATGGCATTGGCGGGTGTTACAAGGCCTGAAGCGCCTGCCTTGATGCTGCTTTTTATGTCACTCGCCTTGTGGGATAAGCCTAAAAATAGCCACAAAACCTGGTATAGGATGAGTCCTTTATATGCCCAATTCCTGGTTTTTACAGTCCTTGGCTTTGTAGTTCCTTATCTGCCTTATTTTTTATGGCGATTGCATTATTTTGGACGATTGTTTCCCAACCCGGTGTATTGCAAGAGTTTTGGTTTTTTTGCAGTCCTTGATCGCCATTATTTAAAGCTTGCCCTTCCTTTTTTTCTGTTAAGTATTCCTGCTATATTGAAGGAAAAAACGCGGTTACCTTATTTTTTTTGGTTACCGAGTCTGCTTTATCTTGTCTTGCTGCTGGATGCGGATTTTGTTTCTGCTTTTGAAAACCGTTTGTTTTTGCCTGTTTTTGTGTTGCTTTTGCCAACAGCGTGTTGGGGCTTATCTTTGTTATGCCAGGGGTGTCTAAAAAACAGCGATGAGGAAGTGCAGGGATTTAGTGTGTTGGTTTGTGCTTTTTTAGTGCTATTTTTCTGCGTGCCGATGTTTAGTTTGGGGGCATTTCGCTATTTTTCAATCAATCCGCAAGCGGGAATAAATCTTCGGGAGTCAGTGCTTTCCTGGATTAATGAGCATGTTAAACCTGACAGTAAAATTGTTCTGGCCGATTGCGGGCAAATCCCTTATTTTAGTGCTTTGCATTACATTGATTCCTATTGTTTAAATAATAAGTCCATGACTGTGCCCTATTCAGGAAAAATGTACCAGCGGCTTTGTGAAAGAATCCTGGTGGAAAAACCAGAAGTGCTTATTTTGACTTCCTTGCGACAAGAACAGCGGGTTGAATATACTCCCACCGATGCCTGCCTGCATGAGAAGCTAAAACAGAGTGCTCTTTATAAAAAACGCAAGATCTACAGTAAAGGATCAAAACATTCCGCTTACCGCTATGAAATTTATACCTTAGTTGATTAAAGCTGTAGTAAGATAGGGGCTGGCTAAAAGCTGCCTCAGTATGCTGCCCGGAACCCATTTTTCTATAGGATTTTAAAACATTATGCGGAAAATTAACGCTTTTTTTCTAAAGCTGTATAAGAAAATAGCGGTTGTTTCATTCGATGTGGTCGCCATCCCTATCGCCTGGTATGGTGCGTATTGGCTACGGTACAATCTACAGCCTTTCCATACTCTCGATGCAACAAATTACCCTTTATCGGCATTAGCTTTGTTATCGCTAGTGCAGCTAGCCTGTTATTATTATTTTAATGTCTATCGTGGATTATGGCGCTTTTCCTCACTTAATGATGTGGTGCGCATTATCAAAGCGGCTTTATCGGCTACGCTTTTAGCCATACCTGCGCTGTATTTATCGACCTTGTTACATCATATTCCCCGCTCGGTTTTGCCCTTGTATGCCATGATTTATATTCTCATTTTATGCAGTGGCCGCTTACTTATGCGCTCTATCGCCGAAAGGCACGAAAAGCAGACCGGCTTAACGGAGACAAAACGGGTGTTAATTATAGGAGCAGGGCGCGCCGGTGAAAGCCTTGTACGGGATTTAAAACGGCAAAAAACCTATATACCGGTAGGGCTTGTGGACGATAACCTCAGTAAACGGGGGTTGGATGTGCATGGCATAAGTGTGCTTGGCACAACAAGGGATCTCACCGAGTTGGTATTGCAACATCGCATTGATCTTATTTTCATCGCTATTCCTTCGGCGCGTTCGGCACTCATGCGCCGCATTGTCACGCATTGTGAGGCCTGTAATATTCCTTTTCGAACCTTGCCAACGATAGCGGCATTAGCAGCAGGGCAGGTTGATCTGACGGCATTACGAGAGGTGAATATTGAAGATCTTCTTGGGCGGGATCAAGTGCTGTTGCAATGGGATAAAATCGCCGCAAACATTAAAGAAAAACGGGTTGTCGTCACCGGGGGGGGCGGTTCGATTGGTTCAGAGTTGTGCCGCCAGATTATGGTGCAAGCACCGCAAAAATTACTAATAATCGATAATTCCGAGTTTAATTTATATAAAATAGAAAATGAATTACGTGCAAAATTCCCCCACGTTGAACTTGAGCTTGCGTTAATTTCCGTTACTGATCAAGTCGCTGTTGATTTTCTCTTCCATGCGTTTAAGCCGCAAATTGTGTTTCATGCGGCGGCTTTTAAACACGTGCCTATGTTGGAAGAACAAGTGCGGGTAGCGATAATAAATAATGTACTGGGAACAAAAATAATTGCGGAAGCAAGTGTTATGGCTTGTGTTGAAAAGTTTATTTTAATATCCAGTGATAAGGCCGTAAACCCTACCAATGTGATGGGAACAACCAAGCGGATTGCTGAAATTTATTGTCAAAACTTAAATAGTCGTGTGGAAACCCAATTTATTACAGTGCGTTTCGGGAATGTACTGGGTTCAGCGGGATCCGTTGTGCCCTTGTTCCAAAAACAATTGCAGGCAGGCGGTCCGCTCACAGTGACCCATCCTGATATTCAACGCTATTTTATGACAATTCCTGAAGCGTGCCAGCTTATTTTGCAAGCGATGGTGAATGGCCTGGGCGGGGAAATTTTCGTGTTGGATATGGGTGAGCCCATCAACATTAATTACCTCGCAAATCAAATGATTCGCCTTGCGGGAAAAGAGCCTGGAAAAGATATTGCCATTGAATACATTGGGTTAAGGCCGGGAGAGAAGTTGTTTGAGGAATTATTTCATGCCTCGGAACAATTAGCACCGACGGATCATGAAAAATTATTTAAAGCACAATTTCGTCAACTGGATTGGCAGGAGTTAACCGCATTTATCCGAAAACTAAATAAATCTTGTAAGTTGCATGACATAGGGACTCTTTATAGCGTATTGAAGCAATTAGTGCCTGAGTTTAACTCACAACACAGATTAATTTCGGAAGTAACCGAACACCCGTTATGATCCATCAACCCCTTCGGAAAGCTACCAAGCGTGCGTTTTAGTGGTTTTCGGAAATATTGTCTTTACATGCACAGAGAAATTTTCATTAAAAAGCAGTTAGGTAGCCTTGGTGCAGCCATATCCTTCCCCATAAGTATGGTTAAAAATTAGCCTGAGTAATAAAAAGAAGATGAGTTGTAACTACTCAGGTTCCCTTCTCCCGCCAGCGGGAGAAGGTGCCCGAAGGGCGGATGAGGGTAGTTTAAAATATAAGAAAAAACACTTGCAAAAACAGATGGATAGGATCAAATAGTCGAATGAAATCAACGACTCCCACACTTGAATCTTTATTGGCAATCATTGAAGCTCAAGCTGAAACGATAAAACAGCTACAAGCAAAGATAGCTGATCTCGAAAAAAGTCGGAATAAAAACGGCGGGCAATTAGGTCACAAAGGGGAAACCCTAAAGCAAGTTGCTTTCCCGGACGCTGTTATCACACATTCTATTACTCATTGCCCGGACTGTGGTGAGGAAATAAACCTTTTTTAAGCCACCCCCTCATCCGCCCTTCGGGCACCTTCTCCCGCTGGCGGGAGAAGGGAACCTGAGTAGTTACAACTCATCTTCTTTTTATACTCCTGCTAATGTTTAACCATACTTTTGTGGGGAAGGATATGGGTGCAGCTTAGCGTAACCAAGGCTACCTGGCTAATTTGACAGTTTGGATCCTTCGAAAGAAACTAACTGGTTTTTTTGTTCTGAGCTAGTAATAACGTTAAAAAATGCGGATTTCCATTCTTTTTTGGTCTTTGGTAGTGATTTGTTTGAATAGTCCGAAAAAAATACGTTCAAGATCTGAAATTCACGCATAAATTCGTTTTTAAGGGGATTTTTCGCTACGTGTTTCTGGTATTTCGTATATTTTTCCATGAAAACATCGTAAGCAGAAACCCCTGAGTGGTTCTTTATAGTAGGATTTGCTCCTGCAAGCAAAAGACGTTTTATCGTATCCGAACTGCTAATAAAATAACCAAAAAAGAACTTGTCCAATACTTGATGCAGAGCGGTATTACCATATTTATCCACAGCGTTAATATCGATTGACTTATTAATAAAGAACTGCAGTATTTGGTTACTGTCTTCTGGAGAATTAAGTAGAGCCAGATGAAGGACTGTGCCTCTTTCACAAGGATGATTGATTTCACTGTTCGTATTATTTAGTAAAAATTTTAGGAGTTCAAATTGCCGATATTTAGCAGCAAGATGTAAGACTGTCTCTCCATGAGTGTCTTCTGCATGAACGTTAACCCCTTGCTGAACTAAGTATTTTATTAATTGAATTTTCCTTTTAACTAATTCTATACTGTCTTTTGTCTCCCTACAAACAGGCTTTGCGACTGCATGCAGTAAGGTTGTTTTTGTACTACTGTTTTCGTTAACAGAAATATCCATTCCTTGTTGGACTAAATACTCTACAATAATACCATGCCCCTGTTGTGCAGCTGCATGCAAAGGGGACTCAGAATAAAGTTCATACCAAGGAAGGCAATCTGCTCTTTTCTCTAGTTCCTTTAGGTCTAACCCCTTTTCAATCAGAAGGCTTACCGTGGCAAGTTGTCCTGCTTTAATAGCCGTTATAATTGCCATTTCATCATTATGACGTGGATCGCGTTGATTAATGTCTGCACCTTGCAGGATTAAACTATTAACCACATCCACTGCACCAAATCGCATGGCAAGATGAAACAGGGACGGATCGATCTGACCCTTATAGGTGGTAATCAGGTAGTTTACTAACTCGAATTGATTGTGCATTGCAGCTATGAAAGTAATATTCCTGATATAGTATCTTCTGGAGGAGTAGGTGTCGTATGGTATAGAAAAGAATTCCTTAATAGCCTCAATGCCGCCTTCCTGCATTGCATTGAATAGTTCGGGTTTAATGCCTTCATGAGCTAAGTTATCTAAACGCCGTTTAAGCGAGCCTTCACACTGTATATACCGCATTGATTTACCTTTATCTTTGGCGTTTTGGAAACAAGTCCTTAAACTGTAAATGATTATTGTTTTTCATGATGGTTTCCCACTGCTTGGAAAACCCGCCAAATTTGTATATGAGAATGGGTATTGTAAAGCTGATTAGACCCATTAAAAACGCTACTTTATAGGTAGGGTCTTTATTTAATATCAAAAAGATTAAACAAATCGTCATAAGGACAATAGCGAGTATTCCAGTATAGGGTGAACCCGGTGTTTTATAGCCCAGATCGTTTGTGGTGTAGCCGGCTTTGTATAAGCGTTTGCGAAAGTTTATCTGCGCCCAACACAGCGAAATCCAGGCGATTGCGCCGGTAAACCCTGAAACAAGTAATAAGGCAATGTATAACATGGATTGTCCGAAGAAATAGCCGGCTGCCAAAAGTGCCCAAATGGAAAGGAGCGTTACAATCCCTGCATTTTGCGGAACCGCATTGCGGTTTAATTTGCTTAATTTGTGCGGTGCCATGCCGTTACGCGCCAGTGCATTTAAAGAGCGCACAATGCCATACACGCCTGAATTGGAACAAGACAGGGTTGCTGTGAGGGTAACAAAGCTTGTGGCAGCGCCTGCCCAGTTTAATCCATAGAAATTCAGCGCATCGGCAAAAACAGAATTGGCTAACCCCGCTTTTTGCCAGGGGAAAATCAGCACCAGACAGAAAACAGGGATAATATAGATAAAGAGGATACGGTAGGTTACATTGCGAATGGCGCGTGGAATCATGCGGGCAGGATTTATAGACTCGCCTGCTGCAAGACCAATAATTTCTGAACCCTGGTAATTCACAAGCAATAACACCATGGCTGTCAATAAAGCCAGCGTGCCATTAGGGAACAGCCCTCCTTGATCAAAAATAAAACGACCCCCAATCACACCCGCCGGTTGCGGACCATGGATTATGCCGAAAAAAATCAACAAGGAAAGGCAAACAAAGCCCATCAAGGCTAGAATTTTAATAATAGCCAGCCAAAATTCAATTTCACCAAAGGTGCCCACTTTTGCGATATTAATGTAGGTTATTAATAAACCAAAACACACCGCCCAGACATAGCCATTCACCCCGGTAAAATGTTGCATGATAATGCCACCGGCAATGCATTCTGCAGGAATATAAGCAACCCAACTAATCCAATACGACCAGCCCACCCCGCAAGCAATAACAGGAGAGATAAAATCAGCGGTGTAAGTGATAAACGAACCTGAAATAGGGATTGCAACTGCCAATTCTCCCATGCAGAGCATGGTGAGATAGATGATTAAACCACCTAACATATACGCAATAAAAACAGAGGGGCCAACGTCATGCACCACAGCGCCTGTGCCAAGAAAATAACCCGAACCTATAATTCCGCCTAATGCAATAAGTTGTACATGGCGATCTTTCAAGCCACGTCTATAGTCGCCATCGTTTACAGGCGAATTGCTATCTTTCGTATGGTTATCCACTAACTGTATATTCTCATAAAAATAAACTCGTTAAATGTTTTGTAAATTGCCCATAACCTTATTCTGGTGGGGTTTTACAAAAAAGAGATTTTTATAAGAAAAAAGCGAAGAACGCAAGATTTATTTTTCAGAATAAGGATTTATTGTGTGATGTATGGCCGCAAAGGAGCGCGGGTTGCCCGGAATGGAATAAAAACCGCTTTGCAAGGCATGCATAGTGGCGGAGAGAGAGGGATTCGAACCCTCGATACGTTGCCGTATACACACTTTCCAGGCGTGCGCCTTCAGCCGCTCGGCCATCTCTCCCAAGGTTTCAGCGCGAGAGGATATAACGATACGCACAAGAATGCAATCCCAAAGTCCGTGCAAAAATCAAATCCAGGCATATAATTAAGTTATCTCTGAATAAATAGTAAAAGGAATGGTATGATTTTGAAGCATTTTGTCACGCTTTGCCTTATCGCGACCGCCTTCCCGTCCTCTGCATTTAATTGTTACTTTACTTTGGTAAAAGACAGTTGCTGGACTGACTATGATGTCACGGTAGAAGTAATTGATACCACAACCAATAAATCCATTTTGACCACAGTAGTGCCCATTGGAAAATCCTGGGTGCGAACGGCCTTCACTTGCCAACCTAGCCAGCAATTTATTTACCATGCAACCTACAAGCCTATTTTTTGGCGCAGTGAAATTGGGAAAGTCTATACCGGGGTGCGGTATTTAAGTCTTCCTGCAAAAGTAAAAAAGGGGCAGAGTGCCTGGGAGATTCCTGTATGCTACCCCAAAGCCTTTGCCACAGTACCTCTCCCGCCGGATGCTAATAATAGATGCCAATGCGATTTTAAAAGCATTCCCCCGATTAAAATGCAATAAGCAATTGAAACAAACCAGAGTTTGTGTATCATGTGCCATTTGATATCTTACTTGCCGCTAACAGGTTAGTGGCAAGTATAAAAGCCGGTTGATAAGGATACATGCTTTGGCACTGTTAAGAACTCAAATTGCACAAATGCTTATTATGGGATTTAGTGGAACGCATCTTGACGCAGACTCCCCCCTACGCGAATGGTTAAACCATGGCCTTGGCGGTGTCTTGTTATTTGATTACGATCTGGTTAATCAAGTACAGGGTAAAAATTTATGCAACGAAGATCAAATAAAACAGTTAATTACCCAAATTAAATCCTGTTCTGGAACAAACGCACCCTTTATTGCGATTGATTACGAAGGCGGCGCAGTAGACCGCTTAAAACACATAGAAGGCTGCCCTGCAACGCAAAAACCGATTGATCTCGCAGCACTTTCAGAAGACGCTTTTCAGGCGGAAGTGACCCAAATGGCTAATACCCTAAAACGCTTGGGTTTTAATCTCAATTTTGCCCCCCTTGTGGATTTGAACCTCAATACACAGCAAGGCATTATTGGAAGCCTTGGACGCAGTTTCTCCGCTGATCCGCAGGAAGTAAAGCGCATTGCCAAACGCTTTGTTGAAATCTTAGCAGCACAGGGAATAACCTGCTGTTATAAACATTTTCCAGGGCATGGAAGTGCCACAGGGGACACCCATTCAGGTTTTGTGGATGTAACGGATACGTTTATTAGCAAGGAACTTGTGCCATACGTAGAGTTGCGCTCAGAGCCAAAATTGCCCGTGATGGTAATGACTGCTCACGTAGTAAACCGCAATCTCGATGCAAGCGGTGTGCCTGCCACCTTGTCAAAACTCATTCTAACCGGATTGCTTCGGCAAGAAATAGGCTATGACGGGGTGATAGTCAGTGACGACTTGCAGATGCAAGCGATTTCTCTTCATTACTCTCTGGAAGAGGCATTATGCCTTACCATCAACGCCGGGGCTGACATGGTCATTTTTGCCAATCAATTGGATAGCATCGATTGCAAAGAAATTGTGGATACCATTGAAACTCTGGTGCACACAGGACGCATTGATCAAAGCCGTATTGAGCAAGCGTATCAGCGCATTTTGCGTTTAAAACAACAGCATGTGATGCTTGCCTGAACCGGTTTTTTTACGCAGAGATTTCCGCAAAAAAGGCAAGGCGCGGGAAAACAACCCCGACTGCGCTGCAACGCGCTTAAGCCGCTTGTAATTTAATCTGCTTGACTTCCTGATGCGCTATGTTAAAATATGTCCTTAATGCTCAAAATTAATCCACATGGTGATTATGAAAGACTCTCAACGGTTACAAGATACGATGCAATCTACTCAGGTGTTTTTTACTCCCTCACTCCTGTTTTGTTGTTGTTAATTCCTATGTTGTTTCCTGTTTGGTATCTTAACGAATAATAGAGGGTTTTTTTCATGTGTGCACAACAAATTCAGCGTAAAAACTTTTGGTTAAGCCCCCCCTTTCTTTATAGCCTGATGATTTTTCTTGGCATTGTGAGCGGGTATTCCGATATTGCTTTCCTAAAAACCTTTGGACTGTTTATTTCCGATGTGTTTATCAAAATTTTTAAATGCATCAGTCTGCCTATCATTGCTTTGTCGATTATTGTAACGCTTTCCGGTTACAGTGCCGAGGGCGGGATGCGCTCTGTCTGGCGGCGTGCCATGTGCTACACTCTGGGCACGACACTGGTTGCTGCTGCAATCAGCTTTTTACTTTATCTGCTTATTCATCCAGGAATGGTTGAAGCCGTCAAAATGGGCGCTGTCAAGGCACCACCTGCCCAATTGGGTTATTTGCAGCATATTGCAAACCTTATCCCCTCTACGCTTTTTGAGCCTTTTCTTGAACACCAGGTCATGGGTGTGTTGCTCATTGGTATCGTGACCGGTATTGCCATTCGCTATATCCCGGAGCCTGAAGCAAGAAAAACAATCACCCAATTTTTTCGTGGTGCACACGGGCTTTTTATGGTGATTACGCATTGGGTTATTCGCCTTATCCCGATTGGTCTTTATGGCTTTATTACCAGCACGGTGGTAGAACTTCGCGATGGAATGGCTATTAAGGGAATTGGCGAGTATTTGCTGATTATTGTTTTAGCCAATCTGATTCAAGGGCTTGTGATTTTACCCTTGTGGTTAAAATACCAGGGGATTAAGCCTTTTGCCGCGTTAAAGGGCATGCTGCCTGCGTTATCCGTTGCCTTTTTCTCCAAATCGTCTGTAGGCACTTTACCGGTTACGATGGAAACGGCGGAAAAAAACCTGCACATTAAGCCTGAGGTCAGTCGTTTTGTACTGCCTTTATGCACCAGTTTGAATATGAACGGCTGTGCCGCGTTTATCTTTACAACGGTTATTTTCTTAATGCAAAACAATGGGGTAGAAACCTCGTTGGCTATGATGGGGTTATGGGTCATTATTGCCACGGTGGCAGCAATTGGGAATGCCGGTGTTCCCATGGGTTGTTTTTTCTTAAGTGCCAGTTTGCTTGCCAGTATGAATGTGCCAATTACCTTGATGGGAATTATTTTACCCTTCTACAGCCTGATTGACATGCTTGAAACCGCCTTAAATGTTTGGTCTGATTCCTGTGTCGCAAAAGTAGTCGATGAGAAAATAAAACAGGGCGAGGAAGTGGGTTTAGCGAATACTTCAGGCGCCATGCAGGCCGCAGAGATGTAAGTTTTGGCAGGCGCATTCGCGCTTGCCGTCAATGCTTCACGGGGTAGTCAAAAGCTTTTCGCAAATCAACAAATAGATCTGGCTTAATTTTTCCAAATCACTCAGCGACACGCACTCATTAACTTGATGAATCGTCGCGTTCACAGGCCCCAACTCCACAACTTCAACTCCGTAAGGAGCAATAAAACGTCCATCGGAGGTTCCACCGCTTGTTGAGAGTGCAGGGCTTTGCTGCATGACTTCATTAATAGCCTGGATACAGCTTTCCAGTAAGAGGCCTTTTTGCGTTAAAAAAGGTTCTCCATTCAATTGCCAGGCAATGGAGGGGGTTAATTGCTGCGCTCTAAAAGCCGCACAAACGGCTTCTTGCAAACCAGAAGCAGACTGCTCGGTGGAGTAGCGAAAATTAAAATGCAGGGTGAGTTCCCCCGGGATTATATTATTGGCCTCGCCGCCTGCCTGAATGTGGGTTACTTGAAAAGAAGTAGGCGGGAAATGCGCATTGCCTTCATCCCATTGGGCTGCTGTAAGTTCAGCCAAAACAGGCGCCAGGGTATGAATGGGGTTTTCAGCCAGGTGAGGGTAGGCCACATGCCCCTGTTTTCCTATGAAAGTCACTTTGCCGGTTAAGGAACCACGTCGGCCAATTTTAAGCACATCGCCAACCTGTTCACTGCTTGATGGCTCGCCTACAATGCAAAAAGCAGGATGAATGTGTTGTTGAACGAGCGCTTCCATCACATAGGGTGTACCTAAAGCAAACGCATCGCCTTCCTCACCGCTGGTGATAAGAAAGCCAAGGCTTCCTGAAAAATCAGCCTGTTTACGCACAAAATCAGCGGCCATTGCCATCATGGCAGCGAGGCTGCCTTTCATGTCAGCCGACCCTCTGCCGTAGAGAAGGTCGCCTTTTTGTTCCAGTTGAAAAGGCGAAGTGTGCCACTTGCCTAGATCCCCCACCGGTACAACGTCTGTGTGTCCTGCAAAAAGAAGCAGGGGGGCTTTCTCGCCAAGGCGTGCAAAAAAATTGGCAACAGGTGGGTTATTCAAGCGCTGGCAGGTAAATCCCAACTGCTCAAAGAAAGCAATCATAAATTCCTGACAGCCGGCATCCGTGGGCGTTATTGATTCAAAGTGCACCAGTTTTTCGAGCAGGGAGCGAATCGCAGACATTATCGAATGTCTCGTAACAATTCATTGATACTGACTTTTGCTCGTGTTTTCTCATCGACTTGTTTGACAATGACGGCGCAATACAAACTGTGGCTGCCGTCCTCACTTGGTAAATTACCTGCAACAACTACAGAGCCAGCCGGAATGCGGCCATAAGTAACCGTGCCGGTTAGGCGATTATAAATTTTTGTGCTTTGGCCTAGGTAGACACCCATCGATATCACCGAGCCGCGCTCGACAATGACCCCTTCTACCACTTCGGAACGGGCACCAATAAAGCAATTGTCTTCAATAATAGTAGGGTTAGCCTGCAAGGGCTCTAATACGCCGCCAATGCCAGCACCACCCGAGAGGTGGACATTTTTGCCGATTTGCGCGCAAGACCCAACCGTCGCCCAGGTGTCAACCATTACCCCTTCATCAATGTAGGCGCCGATATTGACATAAGAGGGCATCAGTACGGTGTTTTTGCCAATGAACGCACCGCGCCGTACAATGGCTTGCGGAACCACGCGCACACCGCATTGTTTAAAATCCGCTTCACTGTAGCCTGAAAATTTCAAAGGGACTTTATCGTAAAACTGGTAATAGTTCGCATCGATAATTTGGTTGGGAAACAAGCGAAAAGAAAGTAACACCGCTTTTTTTAGCCATTGGTGCACTACCCATTCCTCTGCAATTTTTTCAGCAACACGCAGACTGCCTTCATCAAGGCGTTTAATCACTTCCAACACGGCAGCTATCACCGTATCCCCGGCATTTTCAGCGGTCAGGCTTTCGCGGCGGTTAAATGCTTCTTCAATAAGGGGTTGCAGAGAGGACATAATCTATCAATGATGGGTTAAATTGCATTTTAGTATACGCATTCTTAAGAGGTTAGAACAGGCTCCTCTAGAAAGATTATACGACTCGTTATGTTTGCAGGAAATAAGATAGCGAGTATACTCAACGCCCATTCTTTTTATACTGGATCTGGATTATGAGGCTACTTATCACAGGCGCTGCAGGTTTTATCGGGTTTCACCTTGCGAAACTGCGATTGGAACGTGGCGATTTTGTGGTCGGTATTGATAATTTAAATGATTATTACGATGTCAAATTAAAAATGGCTCGTCTGGAGCTGTTACAGCAATACCCCAATTTTCAATTTTATCAAGAAGATATTGCGAACCTTAACGCAATCAATGCCATTTTTACCACCCATTGCCCACAGCGGGTAGTGAATCTTGCAGGACAAGCCGGTGTACGTTACTCCTTGATTAACCCCCATGCCTATGTGCAATCCAATGTAGTGGGTTTCACCAATATTATTGAAGCCTGCCGCCTGCATCAGGTCGAGCATTTGGTTTATGCCTCAACCAGTTCAGTGTACGGAGCAAACGAGGCGCAACCCTATAATGAAAGCGATGCGGTCAATCACCCCTTAACGGTGTATGCCGCAACGAAAAAAGCCAATGAGCTTATTGCGCACAGTTATTCCAATCTTTACCAGCTTCCCACCACAGGCTTGCGTTTTTTTACGGTTTACGGCCCCTGGGGACGACCGGATATGGCTTTTTTCTCTTTTACCCGCGATATTCTGGCTGGCAAAACAATTAAAATTTACAATCACGGGCAGATGCAGCGCGACTTTACTTATGTCGATGACATTGTGGAAGGCGTGTCCCTGGCAATAGACCAACCAGCAACTCCAAATGCTGCCTGGACAGGTAAAGCACCCGATGCGGCCAGCAGCTATGCGCCTTATCGCATCTATAATATTGGTTGCGGGAAGCCTGTTAATTTGCTGGATTATATTGAAGCCATTGAAAAAGCAACTGGAAAAACGGCAAGCAAGGAATTTTTACCGATGCAGGCAGGCGATGTAGTAATGACCCATGCCGAGACAAAGCGGTTACAAGAAGCCTTTGGTTATTTACCAAAAATTGCTTATGAAGAAGGGATTTCCCGCTTTGTTTCCTGGTATCTTAATTTTTACCATTAATCATGATGTTATAAAAGAGTACGGGCATCATGAACTCCTCAATCGTATTCCTGCAATGACTGAAGTTGCAAAAAACAGTTGGCATAAAAATTACAGCCCGCAAGTAAATCCGGACGGCATTTCAATAACGCAAACACTCCCTATAGCGGGAAATTGCCATATTCTTTAATTTAAGACTCGAGTCCTGGAGCCACTGCCATTAAGTTGAGGACCTTACCTCGATCCGTTCAGGCAGAGGAGAGGCGATAGCCTCGTCTCGAAGCCTTGGTGCATAGGCTTCGAGACGGCGTAAACGCCTCCTTAGCCCGAACGGATTGGGATAAATTTGGGGCTAAAACGCCTTAACTTAATTGATGACACGCCCAGGGATAAGCAATCATACGAGCATTAAGGGGGCTTGTTCACATTCTACGCGATTGCGTCCTTTCCCCTTGGCAAGGTACATGGCCAGATCCGCTCTTTTCAGGCAATCATCAATACTTGAATCGGCTTCTCTTAATTGCGCCACACCAATACTAATCGTGCAACGAATCGGTTTTTCCTCGTAAGAGACGGTATGCTCTGCCACATTCGCTCGTATGCGTTCTGCCAATTGAAATGCTCCTTTAAGCTCGGTGCTTGGCATCAGGATGGCAAACTCCTCGCCGCCAATGCGGGCAAAAAGCTCTGTTTTACGAAGCATTTTTTGGCAGAGAGCACAGAGCGATACCAGCACTTCATCGCCGGCCGCATGGCCGTATCGGTCATTTATTTTTTTAAAATAATCAATGTCGAGAGAGGCTATACACAAAGGGTGTGCGTAGCGTTTTGCGCGTTCGAATTCGTCTAACCCCCGTTCAAAGAAATACCGGCGATTGGCTACGTTGGTTAAGGGGTCGCGGCGTGTTAATTCGCCTAAATCGAGCGCTATTTGTTTGTGGGAGGAGATATCCCGGAAAAACCAGACTCGCCCCAGATAATGCTTGTTGTCATCCCACAGGGCGGTGGAATGGCGCTCCAGCGTTCGACCATCTTTTAATTCAATTTCACAAAAATCATTTAACTCAGGGTTTTCATACAACAAATGCACGCGATTGAGAAAGGCTTGCGGATCTTTGACCCTTGTTCTCACGGTAGAAAGCAAGGGAGCATCATTCGCTCCGATATGAAATTGACTTTTCCCGGCAAGGGGAATATGCCATAGTTCAAGAAAGCGCGTGTTATAGAATTGAATAATACCCTGTTCATCAACAACCAAAATACCCTCAGGAGACGATTCAATGATGGATTTAATCAAGGCAAATTGAAAAGTGGGCTTAATCAATTTATTACGGCGCATAATCATTACCTGCCTAAAAAATGTATTATTTGGTTTATCCTTCAATTTTTAAAGTATAGACCATAGTTTGTCCCAATTTTTAAACAGGCTATTATTAGAGTAACAGACTCGGTGAATGGAACTCAAAATGGGTTTGAAAAACTACCAGGGAAAACGGGATTTTAATAAAACCGCAGAGCCAAAAGGCACAAAGCGAGCGAATAAATCCAACCTGTTTGCCATTCAAAAACATGCGGCAAGCCACCTGCATTATGATTTTCGCATTGCGCTGCATGGCGTGCTGCTGAGTTGGGCAGTTCCCAAGGGGCCTTGTCTGGATCCCCACATCAAACGCCTGGCCGTGCAAGTGGAAGATCATCCACTGGAGTACGCCTCTTTTGAAGGCATGATCCCCAAAGGGCAATACGGGGGTGGGACGGTCATGCTGTGGGATAAGGGCACCTGGGAACCGCTGGATGAAAATCCGACCCAGGCTTATCAAAAAGGGCATTTGCGTTTTGAATTGAGAGGGCATAAATTGCAGGGACGCTGGGATTTGTTCCGCTTTAAAAATCAAAAAAACTGGTTTTTGGTAAAATACAACGATAATTACGCAAAACCCCTTCAAGAATACGATATCACTGAAGCCGAGCCCTTAAGTGTCTTGAGCCTGCAATCCATGGAAGAAATAAGCGATAATGACCAGCCTGCTTTAATCCTCTCACACCCTGACAAAATACTTTACCCTGAGGATAATTACAGCAAACAGGATTTATTGGAATACTATGAATTGGTCAGTGACTACCTCTTGCCTTTTATTAAAAACCGACTGTTATCCCTTTTACGCTGTCCTGACACTTACCAAACCTGTTTTTTTCAACGCCATACCAATCAAACCACTCCAAAAACGCTGAAATCCATGGACATTGAAAGCAAGGGAGAGGTAAAGCCATACCTTTATCTAACAGATAAAAGCGGATTACTCAGTTTAGTGCAAATGAGTGTGCTTGAAATTCATCCCTGGGGTAGCCTCATTCCGGACGTGGAAAAACCAGACAGGGTGACTTTTGATTTGGATCCCGCACCGGATGTCGACTGGAAAACTATTGTGGCTGCTGCTTTTGAGATAAGGGATGAATTGGCGCAATTAAAGCTCGCTTCCTTTGTGAAAACGACGGGGGGCAAGGGACTTCATGTGGTACTCCCCATCGAAGCCGAACACGATTGGGAGGTTGTTAAACAGTTTACGCAGGCTTTTGTGACCTATTTAGAAAAGCGAAAGCCTGGGCAATACATCAGTAAAATGACCAAAGCCCGCCGGGGCGGCAAAATCTTTGTTGATTACTTGCGCAATCAACGGGGGGCTACTGCCATCAGTGCCTATTCCACCCGCTCGAGAATACATGCACCGGTTTCTGTACCGCTCGAATGGGAGGAGTTAACAAACCGGCAAGAAGACACCGTTTTTACCATAAAGACAGTGCCCTTAAGGCTTCAAGGATTACAACGCGATCCCTGGTCTTCCTTTTGGACCACCCGGCAAAGCCTCCCGTTTCCAAACTTTTAATGGCTTCCTTGGTGATTAAGTTTCAGCTCAGTAATCAACTCATCTTTTTCAAGCCAACGCTGGTTGAGCCAATTTCTAAATTGGGCTTGCTTGCTTTCATCAAGCCCTGGCAGACTAAACTCCTTCGGGATAGGAATGTTTCGAACGTGCACGCGCACTACCCGGATACGGCCACAAAGAAAATCCCAAAGCGAGTGGCTTTTTTCCGAGTAAACAATGGTTACATCCAGCACATGCGAAAATTGTTGACCCATGGTATGAATGACAAATTGCAAGCCGCCGGCCTTAGGCTTTAGCAAATGCTGATAGGGTGCGTTTTGTAATTGATTTTTCTTTGCACTGTAGCGCGTTCCCTCAACAAAGCTCATGATGCTGACTGGGGTAAATTTAAACAATTCCATTGCTTTAGCGGTTGCTTCCAGATCCTTGCCTTTTTTATGGGGATTTTTAGCGAGGTATTCCTTGGAGTACCGTTTCATAAAAGGACAACCCATCGCCCACCAGGAAAAACCGAGTAAAGGCACCCATTTTAGTTGATCTTTAATGAAAAACTTTAATACAGGAATTTTACGGTTAAACACGCGTTGCAGGATAACGATATCAAGCCAGCTTTGGTGATTGGCAACCACAAGATGCCAATCCTTTGGATTAAAATCGGTAACGCCGCTCATTTTCCACTGGGTAAGTCTTGCAAGTTGGATATAGCGGTTATTGAAGTGGCTCCAAACCATGGCAATGGTATCCACCGCTGCAGTGCACCGTGCTTGCCAGCGTTTGTTGGGAAACAATTTAAGCAAGCCGATAAAAAGCACCGGTATAAAAATTAACAAGGTGGAAAAAAACAACAGCAGGAGCGCCACGGCACCGGCGATACGTCCGCCTTTTTTGCATTGTTTTGGCATTTAATTCTCCGTTTTAAGCGCATAATCCAAATCATGAATTAAATCATGAATGTGTTCGATACCGACAGAAAGCCGGATAAAACCGTCTTCAATACCCAGTTTTTGGCGGGTTTCTTTTGGAATAGAGGCATGGGTCATGATAGCTGGGTGCTCAATTAAGCTTTCTACCCCACCTAAACTTTCGGCTAGTGTAAATAATTCGCAACGGGAAAGAAAGCGTTTAGCCTGATGGAGTTCCCCTTTAATCACCATGGAAATCATCCCGCCAAAATGCGGCATTTGTTTTTTTGCCAGAGCATGTTGTGGATGGCTTGCTAATCCTGGATAAATCACTTTTTCCACCTGGGGATGTTGTTCAAGCCATTGGGCAATTTCCATTGCGTTTTCGCAGTGGCGAGCCATGCGCAAAGGAAGGGTTTTTAAGCTGCGCAGGACTAAAAAACTGTCAAAGGGGCCTGCAATTGCGCCACAGGAATTTTGCAAAAAGCCCATTTTTTCAATAAGTTCCGGGTTATCGCCCACGACAACCACACCGCTTATTACATCCGAGTGGCCGTTTAAATATTTTGTTGCAGAATGCAGGACAATATCAAAGCCTAACTCCAGCGGGCGATGAATCCAGGGGGTGGCGAAGGTATTGTCGGCCACTGCAATTAACTGATGGCGTTTGGCAATTAAGGCGAGCTCTGCCAAATCAGCCAGTTTTAAGAGGGGGTTTGAAGGGGTTTCCACCCACAGCATGCGCGTTTCCGGGCGTATGGCTGCTTCCACGGCCTTCAGGTTGGTCATGTCCACAAAAGAAAACTGCTGATTGGCGGTGCGGGTTTTGACTTTATCAAACAAGCGGAACGTACCGCCGTAGAGATCGTCTGTTGCCACCACGTGAGCGCCTGCGTCGAGCAGATCGATTACTGTATTAATAGCGGCCATTCCAGAGGCAAAGGCAAATCCTGCTTTCCCCGATTCAAGGCTTGCTATGCACCCCTCAAAGGCATCTCTCGTAGGATTTTTGGTGCGGGAGTACTCATACCCCTGATGCACCCCAGGTGCCGATTGGCGGTAAGTGGACGTGGTATAAATCGGTGTCATGACCGCACCGGTGCTTTCACAGGGCTTTTGGCCTGCGTGGATTGCTCGGGTATCGAAATGCGTTGTTGCCATCCTGGTTCCTTAAGGTAGAGTCCGGCAAAAATTGCCGAAGCGGTATATACTTAGTTTGGTAGAGCTTCACGGTAAAAAGGATAATTTTAGTGAGGGGTCGATGAGTAGGCAAGAAATTGATTACAAAAAAGTTGCCTTAGCAGCAGAAAAAGTAAAAAAACGGGGGCTGGAACCCTCGCTAACCAATATTTGCGAAGAACTCGATATTTTCTCCTATACGCCTGAGCTTAATGCCTTACTTGAAAAATGGTACCACAACCAGCCCGAATTCCAGCGAAAAAACCTTTCCCCACTTTCCAATAATATTAAAATTAAAGCAAAAAAAATAGTTGAAAAAAACATGGAGCTTGAAAAATCACTGTCCTTATTGCGGGCGACGCTTGAGTCAACCGCTGACGGCATTATGATGGTAAACGGGAAAGGGCAGGTCGTTGACTGGAATCAAAAATTTGTGGAAATGTGGCGCATTCCCTCGCATATGCTTGAAATAGGCACAGAAAGCATCAGCTTTGATTATATTTTAGGCCAACTTATCGACCCCCAGGCGATGATTCAAGCCGTACAATACCTTTATGAACATCCCGAATGGCAGGGTAGCTTGCCGGTATTGCATTTTAAAGACGGGCGCATTTTTGAACGCTTCACTCAACCTCAGCGAGTGGGTGTAGAAATTGTAGGGCGGGTCTATAGTTTTCGCGATGTGACGGAGCGCTGGATGTCTGAGGAAGAGCTTCGCATACGCGAACGTGCGATTGAAGCAAGTACGCATGGCGTTGCCATTATTGATATTACCAAATCAGAAAAACCGATTATCTACATTAACAAAGCCTTTGAGCGGATAACGGGCTACAGCGATAAAGAGGCTATTGGGCAAAGTTTGTCGCATCTGCAAGGCTCTAAAACCGATCAGGTCAATCAAAAACGCATTGAATTAGCCATTCGCGAGCTACGGGAAGAAACGGTTGAACTGGAAAGTTATCGCCGCAACGGTGAAATGTTTTGGTGTGAGTTAAGCGTTGCGCCAGTAAACGACCCCCTGTCTGATGCCAAACATTATGTCTGTATTTTAAACGACATAACCCAACGGCGAGAAATGGAAAAGCAATTGGTGCAACAAGCAACCCATGATTCGCTAACGGAGCTTCCCAACCGCGTATTGCTGATGGATAGAGTTGAACAGGCGATTTTGCAAGCGAAAAAGAAAAAATCCATTTTGGCTTTTCTTTTCCTGGATCTGGATCGGTTTAAATTAACCAATGACACGCTCGGGCATAGTTTGGGCGATAAACTGCTGCAAGCGGTTTCTAATCGGCTGCTGGTTGCCACCAATGATTTTGATACGGTTTCAAGGCTTGGCGGCGATGAGTTTGTTATTTTGCTGCCTGACTTATCCAATGAAGTGCAAGCCCAGGAAACTGCGGAAGAAATTTTGCGTTTGCTGGAAAAACCGTTTCAGGTGGATCAACACAGTTTAAAAATTACCGGAAGTATTGGGATAAGTTACTATCCAAAAGACGGACTTGATTACGAATCGTTAATGAAAAGTGCGGATTTATCAATGTATCACGCCAAAGACACTGGACGGAACAATTTCAGAGTTTACGATCAGGAAATGAACCGGCGGGTAATTAACCACATGCAATTGGATAATGCTTTGCGGGATGCCTTGAAAAAACAGGAATTTTATCTGGTTTACCAGCCGCTTATCGATTTACGAATAAACCGTGTGGTAGGATTTGAGGCACTTATTCGCTGGCAGAGTCATTTGCTAGGGCAGGTATCGCCTGTCGAATTCATAGGAATGGCGGAAGAAAACGGGTTAATTATTGACATTGGATCCTGGGTTTTGGAAGAAGCCTGTAAACAATTGAAGTGCTGGCATAATGAAGGATATGATGATTTAAGTGTGGCAGTGAATATTTCAGGACGGCAATTTCGTCAAAGCAATCTTCCCGAATTAGTCGAGGGGATATTGAATAAAACGGGACTTGCGCCCAAATTTTTAGAATTGGAATTAACGGAAAGTTTGTTGGTAGACGACCTTGAGCATGCCGTTGAGAAAATGTATAAATTCAAAGACATGGGCGCAAAATTGGTTATCGATGACTTTGGGACAGGCTATTCCAGTTTATCGTATTTAAAGCAATTTCCAGTGGATAAACTTAAAATAGACCGCTCCTTTATCTCAGAATTGGTCAATCAGGAAAACGATGCGGCAATCGCCAGAGCCATTATCAACTTAGGCCATAGCCTGAATCTTGAAGTACTGGCCGAAGGGGTTGAAACTGAATTGCAGAAAGACTTTATTATAAAAAACCACTGTGATTATGCGCAGGGGTATTACTACAAACCGCCAAATCTGCCAAAAGAGTTAGCCGAATTTTTAAAAAATTTCCCTTCCGATTAAGGTCTGTTGACACGCCCTACATCCGGGGCCTGTCGCTCGTTACCAAATCAAGCATCGTTTCTTTGGCGTGTTTTAGCGCATCGCACTGAGTATCCTGTGTTTTTGCAATCAATTGTTTCTGGCGATTGAAAAAGCCAATGCTGAACCCAGTTAACCCGCCCACGGCTGAACCAATAGCCATCCCCGCTTTAACTCCAGCGACGCTACCTGCAACAGCGGCAGCAAATGCGCCAAAACCACCCCCCCAGGACGTTGCCACGGCGCCAAGGATTCCTCCGCTAATTAAACCCATTATGCCTAAGATTGCACCGCAAATTGCGCCAATGAGGTAAGGGCTTAAAGATTGGGTTAGCTTTTTATCCAATTGATAAAAAGCGTTAGCCACTTTTTCTTTTGTGAGCGGTTTTTTTGGATCATTCAATTGGGTTAGTAATTTCTGAAAGCAGGCTACTATTTCTTTGGTGGGTTTTTGCTTTGCCAGCTCTTCAAGGGCTGTTAGAAATTCAACTATATGAGAATAGTTATATTTAGTGCTCTCTTTTAACAATCCAATATCAGACGCTCCAAAAACCTGCTCAGCGCCGGTTAAATTGTTAAGTTTTGCGGCCTTGCCTGTGAGTATTAGATTGAATGCGTTCACTTTAAAGCGTTTTTCAAAGTAGGCTTTTATCTCAGGAGACTGTAGAGAATCCAAAAACGCACCCAGATCAACGAAAACCTCTTTGTGAATAAGCGTAGTCTCATTGAGCCATGCTGGATTCCGTATGATGCCGGTTTTTTTTAAAGTAGCAATCATCTCTATCTTTGGTTTATTTAAAGCGTCTTCGAGTGGCTTGGTATTGAGTCCTGGAATGTTTATAGTCAGCTTTTTTGCCGGAGGCTGAACCGTTATTAGAATATGGTGTGTATTATTTCGAAAGCAAAATCCATTTGAAGAATAGTCCAACGCTTGAGCTGGGCTGAAGGAGCTATCGAGGGTATGGCCTGTGCGTTGGTATCCATAACTGCCAGCGTTATCAAATCCGGGGAGTCTGGCTAAAAGCGCTGCCAGGCTGAATGCATTGCATTGAAAGGACGGATTTCCATAGTGACCTGAGCTTGCCTGTAGAAGGGGCCAACCCGTGTTGCGGTTACGGGGTACTAAAGGGATTCCTGTGCCTTTGATAAGGCTCGCTTGCTCGTGTTCAGATAAAAAAAGGACCGCCATAATGCGCTCTCACATTGATAATTAAGCGAGCAGTTTAACAAAAAAAAATTAAGTAAACATTACGTGTCATTAATTAAGTTTTTTCGCTTCAAAAAATTAATTAATGACACGCCCTAACTGCCCTAAATAAAAACATTACCTTTTTATCAAATCAAGCATCGCGAATTTAGTTTGTGTTAGCTCATCGCACAGCGCATCCTGTGTTTTTGCTATCAATTGTTCCCGGCGATTGAAAAAGCCAATGCTGAATCCAGTTAAACCGCCCGCCACAGAACCAATAGCCATTCCCGCTTTAACTCCAACAACGCCACCTGCTGCGGCTGCAGCAAATGCGCCAAAACCCCCACCCCAGGAGGTTGCCAACGCGCCAATGATTCCACCGCTAATTAAACCCACCAGGCCCAGAATTGCACCGCATATTGCGCCGATGAGGCAAGGACTTAAAAAGTGGCTTGGCTTTTTATTCAATTGATAAAAGGATTTCGCCACTGTTTCTTTTGTTAGCGGTTTTTTCGGATCACTCAATTGGGTTAGCTTTTTATCCAATTGATAAAAGGATTTCGCCATTTTTTCTTTTGTTAGCGGTTTATTGGGATCATTCAATTGGGTTAGCAATTTCTGAAAGCAGGTCACTATTTCTTTCGTAGGGGTATCCTCTTCTAGCAATTGATGAGAAAGGGCTTCAAGCGCATTGAGAAAACGATATTTTTTTGTATGCGGGTAGTTAAAATTCTTAATTAAGCGATCAATTTCGTCCTCTTTTTCCTTCGTTCCAAAAACCAGGCGCGAGTATTCAAGGAGGTTTAATTCATCCTCTTTTGTCTTATGCAATTGGGAAAATGTATTGACTTGAAAGAGCTCTTCAAAATATTTTGTTAACCGGGGGCAGGTTACCTCGCTTTCCAAATAGGCTCCCAGATCAATATAAACCTTGCCATTAAAACAAGTAACCTCATTATGCCAGGTTGGAATTAATACTTTAGACTCTGGAATAAAAAAAGACATTGGCTGATACAAAGCAATCCTTAGCCTTGCAGTTTCACATTCTGGAAGTGAAATGCTGAGTTGCTTAAAATTCTCCAATCGCTTGTTAGGATGTGGTTCAAGTTTTATGGTAATTTGTAATCTTTCATTGTGGAAAGAA
Organism: Tatlockia sp.; assembly: GCA_041659885.1. Lineage (GTDB taxonomy): Bacteria > Pseudomonadota > Gammaproteobacteria > Legionellales > Legionellaceae > Tatlockia. Next base: position 17,181 of record JBAZXN010000017.1, on the reverse strand, counting down.
AATACATTGGAAAAATAATTCAACTCATTCGCTACGGTCAATGCGGTATTAGGGGGGCTACATCCCTTAAGACCGTTTCCAGTAATAGTCACCTCTCCAGGGAGTTTGGCTAACAGTGCCGCCAGGTTGAATGCGCTACATTGATAATCCCGTTTAGACTTTTCAAGCTTACTTGCTTCAAGAAGTGGCCATCCAGTGAGACGGTTACGAGGTACCTTTGGGATACTCGTGTTATCCAGGTTGACAAAATTTGCCTGCTCGTCTTCAGAAAAAAAAATGACTGTCATAATATACTCACTTCCATAACGCATTGGGCCGTTTAGCAAAGCAAATCAGGTTGCCAGGAAATCACTAACTGGCAAGCCTTCCTCCTCTCTACGAACTCTTTATCAAACCATGCATCGCTTGTTGGGTTTGTATTAGCGCATCGCACTGTCCCTCATGCGTTTTTGCTATTAATTGTTTCCGATGACCAAAAAAACCAATGCCAATTCCTGCCAAAGCGCCAAGGCCTCCACCGAGAACCATCCCCGCTTTGACACCCAGAGTAGCTCCGGCGGCAGCAGCAGCAAATGCGCCAAACCCACCGCCCCAGGATGTGGCCACCGCCCCAAGGATTCCACCACTGACTAAACCCACCAAGCCTAAAATAGCACCGCATAGCAGCCCTGTGAGGTAAGGTTTTACCGGGCTGGTTAGTTTTTTATCCAGCCGATGAAAGGCGTTTTCAATTTCTTTATGCGTTAAGGGTTTCTTTGGATCATTCAATTTAACAAGTAATTGTTTAACGCAGAGGATAATCGCCTGGTTAGTACACGCTTGCTCATTTTTTTGTAATTCCTCAGAAAGGGATTCAAGTGTTGTGAGAAAAGGTTGCTTATTGGGGTACTTCTCATTCGCTTGCAGGCTATTAAAGACCTCTCCAAAAATTGTTTTTGAATGAGGGTAGAATTGCTTTTGTTCGGGCGAGTTTCGAGACACAAGTGATTTTTTTTGTAAAAGCGCGTTTTCCCCTTGTTCAAGCGCTTCGCGAAATTCAGGTACCATGAAGATTTTTTCAAAAAGGTCTGTTGCTTCGGGTACCTGACTATCTAAAAACACACCAAAATCAGTATAAATTTCCTTCCCATTCTGGATGGTGTAATTAAGCCAGTCTGGCTCTAAGTTTGGCTTTCCTAAATCAGCAATTGCATAAGGAGTAGGCTGCATGAAAGCTTGTTTCAGTTTGCTGGTATCCATGTATGGAATGCGAATATCCAGAGTATTATTCTTGTTTGTGATAGCAATCAAGGAACTCCAATGAGTGAATCTAAAGTTTAAATAATTGCCTCGCTCAGTATCCAGGTTAAAATCTGGCTTGAAAAAGAAATAGCTGTCTTTATTTTCTCCATCAAAAGCAATGCTGGAGTGTGCCTCTAAAAGCGCCATCAGGTTTACTATTCCCAGTTCAAAACGATTCTCGTCACAACTTAAGTGAATGAGTGGCCATCCCGTTTCTTTATTGCGCATAAGCATAGGGATCTTGGGTTTTTGATTCGATTGACGGAAAAAATTGTCTTGGTCTTTCACAGAAAAAATAGCTACAGGCATAATTACTCACATCAATAGTTAAGGTAGGCAGTGTAGCAAAATAAAATTAACCCAACATTAAGTGGGTATGATTTTTGCTGGCAAATAGAAAGAACTGCCTTAATTAGACTTGTCGCCAAGGTGTTTTCGGTATGTTAGGGGCTGTTGACCTTTCAGTTCTCGACGTCGCGGGACGTTGGTGTTTGGAGATCAATAGCCTGAAAGCCAAAAACGCGATAGTGACAAATAGTTCCAGGGACGGTGCATTTTGCCTGACAAAATGCAAAAGGCAATGGAGAAAACAATGAAAACGGTGACCATTATAGGCTCTGGTTTGGCTGGGACCTTGCTAGCGCTGTACATGGCCAGGCGGGGTTATGAGGTAAGTCTTTTCGAATCAAGACCCGATATGCGTCGGAGTGAAATCGATACGGGACGCTCAATTAACCTGGCCTTATCTTGTCGTGGAATAACCGGGTTAGCCGGTGTGGGTTTAATGCCTGAAGTGAGTCAAATCATGGTTCCCATGCGGGCGCGTGCGATTCATTTGCAGGATGGAGAAATAAAATACCAGTCTTTTGGCCGAACGCCAGAAGAGCACATTAACGCGATTTTACGCAATGAATTGAATGCGATTCTCTTGAACAGAGCAGAGCAGGAGCCAGGCATTCGCCTGCATTTTGATAGGAAACTGGAAGGGGTTGACGTGCCGCATAAGAGGTTACATTTTATCTGCAAGGATGGCAAAAAGTACACTACACCCTACGGTATTCTCATTGGGGCAGACGGCGCTGCCTCTATCGTTCGTGAAACCCTGGTAAAGGGAAAATACATTAAAGCCTCCCGGCATTTTCTTAATCACGGTTACAAAGAGCTTTCCATAAGCAGACAGCAGGGCAAACAGTTTGTTGCAGAGCACTTACACATTTGGCCGCGTAATGCCTTTATGTTGCTTGGCAATCCAAACCGGGATCAATCCATCACAGGAACGCTTTTTTTGCCGAAAGAAGGTAAAAACAGCTTCGCTGAATTGGATAATGAAGAGTCTATTCGCCTGTTTTTTAAAGAAAAATTTAGCGATGCGTACTTGGCGATGCCAGATTTAATGCAAGAATTTCGGGAAAACCCGGTTGGTCATATGAGTACTATTCATTGTTCGCCCTGGTATTATAAAGATTGTTTGCTGATTGGTGATGCAGCGCACGGCCTCGTTCCTTTTTTTGGTCAGGGAATGAATAGCGCCTTTGAAGATTGCCGCATATTAAACGCGCTTTTGGAGGAATATAAGGATAATTGGGAGGAGGCTATGCCCGCTTTCTACCAGGCAAGAAAAGCCAACACCGATGCGGTGGCCAAAATGTCCATGGATAATTTTTATGAAATCCAGACCGGTATCAGTCACGAACAATTTAATTTGAAAAAGCAGATTGAACAGCAACTCATGCACCGTTATCCTGCTCGTTATGTTTCCAAACATGTCTTGGTCATGTTTAGCAACACACCCTATGCCACAGCCTATGCGATAGGGGAGTTGCAGAACGAATTAGTAGACGAAATTGGTAAAAACACGCAATCCATTGAATCGGTTAATTGGCCCTATGTGGATAAATTAATGGATTCATACGACAAAAAATTGGCGAATTTAGATAAGAAAGGCAAAGCACATTAAAAATACACGCATAATTTGGTCAATTTTTTGTCATTTAGCCTTCGATCGGAGACATTTTTTTGGCGCTTCCCGAGGATTTCGGCTGTAAAAGGCAAATTAACGCCCTAAAACGGGTGATAAATTGAATAAGTTGATTAAAATATTGGCATGCCAAGTGCATTGTGATAAATGTCCAATTTGTTAAGCCTTGGAGGCAACTATCATGAAAACTATTCAATCCTATATCGACTCTAAACAACAAGAGTTTATGAACCATCCTTTCTTTGATGTACTTTCCCAATTAAAAAGTTTGGAGGAAATTAGCTACTTTGTGCCTGAACTCACCTTTTGGGCGATGACTTTTCAGGATATTTTACGTATAAATGAAGGAAGAGTAACCGGTTCCTACTTGAAAAAAGTGGCACGCCATCACCGACTGGAAGATGCGGGTCATGAAAAATGGTTTTTATACGACAAAAAATACATGGGCGGACATACCGTAGATAACTATTGTGCACGCGATGACGTAGCCTGGCTTTACAGCAAAGACTCAGAGCTTACCCGCGATGCGGCCTATGCCATCATGTCTGAAATCTATAAAACCACCGATGAGCGCGTGAATATTGCCTTGTTGCTGACTTTAGAATCTTCAGGCCATGTGTTTTTTGAAAAAGTAGCCAAACAGGTTAAAGAAGCCGGTGAAAATGAAAACCTCAAATATTTTTCAAGTAATCACCTGGATGTTGAATTAGCCCATGCTTTGTTTGAAGGTGAAATGGAGCGTAAACTGTTCGAAATGGCAGTGCCTGTCAGTGTAAGACGAGAGGCATTAAAAATGATTGATCGTTGTTACGATGCATTCAACAAGATGTTTGACGGCTTGGTGATTGTCTGCAACAAACGATTGGAACAAGCGAAAGAAAGGGATGAACACGATGCAGCCAACGCAGTGGTCTACGCAGAAAATACAGCAGTGTAATAAAGAAACCGGGCAAGCCCTGCAAAGCAATGAGCAGGTGCTTGCTTTTTACGGCCAGGATTTCGGAAAACTCTTCGTTTCAACCCCTAAAGCGGTGTCCACTCCTGAAACCATCGAAACCATTCAAGCACTCCTTTCCTTTGCCAATCAAAACAAATTGCCTGTTACCCTCCGTGGGAAAGGCTTGAGTCAAGGCGGGCAATCCTTGCCGGTCAGCGGAGGATTAACCCTGCATTTGGAGCACTTTAATCAGGTTTTAGCGAAAGAATCCGATTGCATCTGGGTTGAGGCAAACACTTCTTTTTCCGATTTGCTGGAGGTGACTTTGCAAACGCTGCAAATACCCTCGGTGTTGCCTTACAATTGCAATTTGTCTGCAGGAGGCGTGCTTTCTGCAGGCGGCATGGGGGCTTCTTCTTTTAAATACGGCCCCTTGTGTTCGCAGGTTAAGGCGCTCGAAGTCATTCTTGCTGATGGTAAGGTACAGGTCGTTGATGCCCAATCGCCTCTGTTTCATGCCTGCCTTGCAGGCCAGGGTCAATTTGGGGTTATCAGTAAAGCCTGCCTCCGGTTGCGGCCTTGCCAGAAAAAAGTAAGGACTTTTTTTCTTGTTTTTCTGGATCAGAAGCAGTGGTTGGAGGCGCTTTGCGCTTTGCGTCCTCACGCCGATTTTATTGAAGCCTTTTGTTCTCCGGCCATTCAGGGGTTGCGCCTGGCGGGAGAGAAAAGACAAGCGTTTGCCCAGTGGCTTTTTTCTATTCAGGTTTCCTTTGAGTACACGAACAATCCACCCCAATTGCAAGATATGGGAGGGAATATTACGCCCTGGAAAGTAGTTCACCAACAAGATGAACCCATTCGCTCGTATCTGCATCGCCATGACGGCCGTTTTGACCTGATGCGATTGACTGGCCAATGGGAATTGTTTCATCCATGGTATGAATGTTTTATGACTCAAAAAAACCTGGATGACGCCTTAAGTGAATTATTGGAGGTATTACCGCTGCATTATGCTACGCTATTGCAAGTGGTTCCTGTTGCAAATAACCGACAAACGGGGTTTTTTATGTTGCCTGATGAGGATGCAGTATTTGAATTGATGGTGTTAAACCCCGGTGTTTTGCCTGTTTTTGTCAAAGACTGCCTTGAAACGATTCGCACACTGGACGCCCGCTTTTTACCCCATGGTGGAAAACGCTACCTCTCAGGGTATCTTGGCGCGGATTTACCGGCCTCCTGGTGGCAAGCCCATTACGGCAAAGCCTATCCCCTTTGGCAAAAGTTAAAAAAGGAATACGATCCTCACTGCATTTTTGGCTCCCGTTTACACAGCAAAGCGTGTGACCAATGAGGCGCATTGTTTTTTTTAACACCAGAGAAGACTATAAAAAAGCCTTGAGCTTACTCGTGATTGCGCTTTGTTTTTTTGCCTTTTTAGGGGAAATGAGTAGCCTTTTTCAGGGAAGATCGCCCAAATTGTTGTTGTCTTCGCAAAAAATGCAGGAAGGCAATGCCCCCCTTCGTGCCAATTCACCGCTTTTTAACACGGCATTGTTTGGGACGTATGTTCCGAACAATTTAAGCGATGCTGAAATTAAACAATCAATGCTTGATTTGCAAGTGGTTGGCATTTTGTTTTCAATCAGAGAAAAAGAGTCATTGGTAATTATTAGAACAGGCAGAGGAGAGGATCACTATTATTCCGTGGGCTCTGTTCTGCCAGGTGGTGTAGAGATTAAGCGTATAACCGAAAAAGGGGTGGTTGTTTTGCATCAGGGGGTGCTTGAGAGTTTAAGTTTACCTAAAAATGAATTAACCTTTGATCCTCCGTCAAAGCCTTTGGTTGGTGAATAATATGCGTTCTGTTTTTAAACTAATCGGGATGTTACTCATTCTGTGCATTACAGCCTGTGTGAGGCATTCAAACCTGAATGAGGGTATAACCTGTTTTCACACGGAAAATTACCGTGCAGCCTTTATTTATTTAAAGCCCGAAGCAGAAAAAGGCCAGCCTGATGCCCAATACGCAATAGGCTATATGTATTATTACGGAAAAGGCGTGGTTGAAAACAGAAAGCAGGCTTGCATCTGGATTACTCGCGCGGCCAAAGCCGGTCAGCCCGATGCGCGTATCGCTTTGAAAATAATCAAAGATCAACCCAGGGTGCCCACCAAAAAAGATCCTCTCGATCCTCTGATTTACACCCCGCATGGTTAACCCGGACGAATCCCTCAGTGCTTAAGGTGCTGAGGGCAAAAAACGGCTCTCTACTTTTTCATAAGGGCGGTTAGCCGGGAGGAAAAAACGGGTATTCGCTAAAAAGGTATCACCTGGAGTATTTGAAATCGTTTTTTTATCCGCCGGAGACAGTTTTTGATAAAGCAGTGCATATATCTTCTCCTCTTTCATGGCAGAGGCTATGTCTAAAGCGGAGATCGGCTGGGTTTCATGGTGAATCTGACTGCCGCAATCTAAAAGTAATTGCACTATTTCCTGATACCCCTTCAAAACAGCAATAAAAAGAGGAGTTAGCAGGACTGCCTCGTCTTTATAAATTGATAGCAAATCATCCAGTTTTGCATCGGGTTTTGTTTTTTTAGCCCAATTTAGCAAGTCATGCACAGGATAAGACATCAGCAATTCCAAATCAGGCGATTTTTTTACAAGTTTTTTGACGATTACCGTATTGCCCCTATCTGCTGCGATATGCAGTGGGGATTCACCTTCTGCATTCGTCAGATTAACCTTTGCTCCTTTCAGTAAGAGTATTTTAACTGCTTGCACTTGCTGCTCGTATACGGCTTGACAAAGGGCGGTTTGCCCTGTCATCAGGGTATTTACATCGACTTTGTTTAATAAGGTATTGATTATTGCAGGATTACCTCTGGCGCTGGCTAACAAAAGGGGGGGGGTGCCATCTCTGGAGGCCTGGTAGGGGTCCGCATTGTGTTGAAGTAATGCGCTGACAAGGTCAAAATCATCAAGACCAATGGCCAGAAGCAACGGCGTGTCGCCGTCCTTATCCCATAGATTGACTTCAGCCCCATGTTCAATTAAACGATGCGCAATAGCAGTCTGTCTGTCCACTATGGCGTAATAAAGTGCATTTAGCTGCTCATCATCCTCTTGATTGATTAAAGCTCCTTTTTCGAGCAGCAGATTGACCCCTCCCAAATGCCCTTCTGTTGAAGCCAGCATAAGGGGCGTGTTACACGATGCAAATTGGTTGCGGTGATGCATATCTGCGCCCACAGCAAGTAAACTTTCCATTACCTTTGTTTCACCAAAGAGGCTTGCTATATGAAGCCAAGGGGTGTCATAACCATCCAGCAAATTTGCTTTTTTGCTTGTAATATCGTGCAGATGCAATGCGTTTATTTGTTTTACCCAATGAGAAATTGCTTGTCCCAAACTTTGGCGATCAGCCTTAATGGCCTCTGCGCTAAATTGAAAAACGGCTGCCTCATGCAAGGCAAGAGAATGCCCTGTTTGTTCTGTAATGAAATCAAAATTTCGGGCAGTTAACAGGTGATGGGTGTAATCCCCTGAGAAATAAGCGTGCAATGCGTTCATTACCGCAGGTTTACAAGGAATGCGGTAACAGTTGTCATCCATTTTATTGAAGTAAAATAAGCTGTCTTGAGTCAAAAAATAATGCGAATCAATTTTATCGGTGATTTCGAAAGTAGAAGAGACATCTACTTTCGATAGAAAGCAGGGGGTGGAGAACGATTCAATAATTTTTTGGGCAATTCTTGGCGTTGCATCGAGTGAAAAATACTGTGTTGGTAATTGGCTGGACTCAATGTAGTACCATTTCTGCAATTTCGGATCAAAACCTAAGGTTTGCCCATGATTGCTGCTTCGCAATATAAAGACCACCGGATTTGTAAACTGAGGCGATGCATTGAGGCAGGCTTCAGAAAGTGTTTGTAAAAATAAGGTCAGCTCTTTAACGGCATAAGCCCCTGTGAAGTTGGCAGCGGACACGATTCCTTTTTCATCCAATGTTTTTGATTGGGCAAGCAGTACCATAGCCCGATAACGCTGCGCAACCGAAAGATTAAGACTGTATTGATCAAGGGAATGGTACATCCTTGCATTTTGGATTAGTTCAACTCCATCAAAAAAAGGGAGAACTTCATAGTGCTCCAGATTGCTTTTATCTGCGTGTAAGTCCACCTTTGGGGGCAAGGATAACAGGTACTTTAGACGCGCATCAAAGGATTTAAGTCCCCTGGAAAGAATGGCAGCAGCCCCCATATGGGTAATTCCCCAACAGATCCCCTCTGGGTCGGAGGGGTAGCCTAAGCTTTGCATTTGGTTAATGAGTGGGCCATCAGTGTCAATAAGTAGGTCGTTAGTGTATGGCATAAAAGCGAAGTCTTGAAGAATGGACAGGGTAAAATTATACCACCAAGATCAATAAAAGGTCAATCGCGTCAGCCAAGACCTCTTTTCAAAGGTCTTAATCCCTTTGGGAGGTAAAGCGCTGAATCATATCACTAATGGGCCTGGCAATCCCTAACCGGGCGATTTCGTCAACATGAAACCATTTGCCGCAAGGCTCGGTAATGCAATTGTTCTTTACCTGCACCTGAATCAGAAGCACATGGATTTTTAGATGAAAATGGCTAAAAGTATGTTTTATCTGCATTAATTCATCGGCTTGAACCAGGGTAAAAGGATAGTTTGCCTGAAGGTGCTTGATTGGATTATGTTCTAATTCCACGGTTGGGGTACACCAAAGGCTGGCCCAAATCCCCTGGGGAGGTCTTTTTTCCAGGTAGATTTGGTTGGCGCTGTTATGTATTAATAAAAAATGCTGCGCTCTCAATGGCAGTATTTTTTTCTCTTTTTTTTCTGGATAAGCGAATACGCTGTTTGTTTGCCTTGCAAGACAGGATTTTTCCAAAGGGCAGCGCGAACAGGCCGGCGCGCGTGGGGTGCAGCAGGTAGCCCCTAAATCCATAATCGCTTGCGTATAATCGGCACAGCGGTTTTCAGGCATGCATTCCTTTGCAAGTTGCCACAAGCGCTGTTTTACTTCGGCACGCTCTGGATAACCGCCAATTGCGAAATGCCGGCATAATACCCGCTTTACATTGGCATCTAAAATGGGGGTAGGCTGATTAAAGGCCTGAGAAGCAATGGCTGCAGCAGTGGACGGGCCAATTCCTGGTAACTCGACTAATTGAGAAAGCATAACAGGAAATTGCCCCTGGTATTTGTCACAAAGGATGGCGGCAGTTTTAATCAGATTGCGGGCGCGGCTATAATAACCAAGCCCTGACCAAAGCGCTAATACGGCATCTTCCGAGGCATTGGCTAAATGCATGACATCAGGAAAGGTTTCGATAAAGCGCGTGAAATAGGGGATAACGGTTTTCACCTGCGTTTGTTGCAACATAATTTCAGAAATCCATACCCGATAGGCGCTGCGGGGGTGTTGCCAGGGCAGGTTTTTACGGCCAAAGCAATCAAACCAGGCTAAAAGTTGTGCGCTAAAGGAGGTATCGCTCATGGCGATTTAGGAGTAAGAATGCTTGTAACCGTTTTTTCAAGCAGTTTAACCGGTTTGGTCAGGGTATCCTTTACCCAAAGGGTCGCTAAAAGCGGATTGATTTTATGCAAGTCAGGAACCACTTTCGGCTCGCTTAAAGTCCCTGTAATAATCAAGGGGAAACTACCGCCCAGTAATTGCTGAAGTTTATCCATTGCGCTGTTTTGGATAGTTAGTTTGGCAAACAGATGGCTTTCCAGCGCAGTATTATTCAAATACAAACGGCCGCTGCCCTTAAGTTGCAGCGTGTCGGTTTGCAACACCAGGGACTGGCTTTCCAGGGTTCCATTTTGTAACAGGTAGTGAAAAGTGAGCAAGTTAAATGGGGTAGAACCTTTGGCAAACGCCTGGTTTTCAAAAGATGCCAGCTCCAGAGGGTTTTCGGTTTTGGTTTGCGTACTTAAGTGATTGATTTTTTGATTGGTGTCTTCAATCACTTTATTCAGATCAATCGCTTCAAGGCTCCCTTCTTTAATGGTCACGCTGCCCTGGCCTGAGAAATGTTCTAGCCCGTGCAAATCGTCCGTATTTATTTCAGAATGAATGGAAAAATCCATGCTTCCTTTGGTCAAATGCTTCTTAAACAGGTCATAAAGGAGCGCGCTGCTATCCAAATTGGTAGCCATTTGATTAATAGACAATTTCTTGCTGGCAAAGGCGTAATCGAGTTTTCCAATGGACTCGCCCTTATATAAGGTTAAAGTGAGAGGGTTTAACGAAAGCAAGCCGCGCCCTGTTTTGAGGTGGGCATTTATTTTATTGATTTTAAGAGGATAAAAAGTACTCTTTTGCAGGACTAACTCGCCTTCGATAGAGGCATTTTGCAAGGCCATTAACGGATTATTAATCAGCCTATTGGAAAATTTACTGCTTCCTTTAAAGTTTAATTGCGTTTTAATTACTCTTTTTTCGGCCTCTTTGATCTCGACTTGCGTTTTCAACTGGATTGGAAAAGGGCGTTGGCTTAGATTAAATTGCCCGCCTCCAATCTGTAGACCAGAGAGTGTCAGGGTTTTTTGATTAGACGAAAAAGTCACTTTACCGTGACTTAGTAAAAAGCGCTCAATCGCAAATTGTTCGCCTAAGGGATTTAGGGGAGGCGAATGGTTGTCTGCAAACGATGGGGCATTCGCCTGAAGTTGAAAACCATCAACCGTTAGTTCGTTAAAAACCAGTTTACCGCGCAAAAGCGGCACAAGCTTTAACTGCAGGAATAACTTATTAATATGCAGGGAATAAGGCGATTTAGGGTTGTCTTCACCAATTTGAATGTCGGTTACCAAAATTCCAGGGCTTGGAAAAGCCTGCCAGGAAAGGGTGCCGGAAATTGTGCTTTTTTGCTGGCTAATTTCAGAAAGGCGAGCACTTAATTCCTGCCTCGCGTTTAAAGGATTAATCGAGCTTACCCACACAAAAAAAATCAAGACTATCGTTGCAACCAGGAGGAGGGCTGCGAGTAACCACTTCTTTGTAGCATGCATAATGAAAAACAACAGAATAAAAGAGGCAAGCATATAGACAATCACAGGCATCTGTCAAAATAAAAAAATTATGCCCCTCTTGCTATTCTTTTTTTGGGGAGTTAATCTGATAGTCTTCGCTTTAAAAAAGAGGAATTGTTTTGTAGCGTTCTTGTGCTATTAACAGGCATTTGAAGGCACAACAAAAGAGTTAGACGTTGATTTTTGCTTTTCAGTTGCACTCGGAATGAGTCACTAAAATCTAAAGGAGAGCGTCATGCAACCGTGTCAGTGGGAAATTATAATTCTCAAACCAACCCGAGTCTTTTTGTCTTTTTTAGCCTCCCAATTACCTGGTATTGCTTTACCCGACTTTCGTACATTACAACTTGATCCAGGCGCTTATGTTATTCGAAAATGCGACAGCGATGAAGAAACATTTAATGAAATTGAATATCATTTTGCAACCATGTTTCGACGTGAAATTCAGCGCTGGGTAGCAGAGGGTCTTCGCGACAAGATTGAAGGCAGTTTCCTTGATTTCTTATGCTGCTTTAAATTTGAATTACATTCCCGTATTATTTTAATGGAACCTGAATACAAGACAGGGCAACACGTGCTGCGTATTAAGCCGCGTTCCGTTTTGCTCACCTGGCTTAAATCCGCAACCGCAGAGCAAACCGCTTTCCGGGATGTGTTAGACAAGGTTACTGTCTCTAATCTGGGTGATAATTGCACTGCTATTGTGAGGCATTTTACTTGTGCTGAAGAAATTAAAGCCTTTTTACGGGAGCAGTATCAGGATCTCTTTGAAACCGAAATGTTTCGCGTGTGTGAGCAGAAAAAAGATTGGCCGCTTGTTAATTCCTATCAGGATTTTTGCCGTTATTTTAGCGTTCAAACGCACACGAACCTGGTTCATTTAGCTTAAAAAAAGAAGACAAATAAAAACGAGTAAGTTAGTTGTGGGTTAAAAAAAACAATTTTTGGTGTCTATTTCAATCCAATTGAGGCATAATTAGCGCATTTGCTGTAATAAATACGCTTAATGCTTTTTTCTGACACTGTAGTATGGAGAGAAATAATGAGATTAAGAAGTCGGTTTGTTTTTTTGTTTTGTGTGGTTAGTTTGTTTAATATGAATTCTTTTGCAACAAGCCTTGATGAGCTGTTGCCCAATGAACGCAATACGGTGGAAATTTTCCAAAAATTTTCACCGAAGGTTGTGTATGTGCATCGTTTAACCACAGTGGTTAAGCATTCTTTCGAGCGAACGCAGGTACCGGCAGGAGCAGGCTCTGGAATTGTGTGGGATGCACAAGGGCATATTGTGACTAATTTTCATGTGATTAAAGGGGCTGACAATTTAACCATTACCATCGGTAATTTAACTATTCCTGCCAAAGTGGTTGGTTCAGAGCCTCGAAAAGATATTGCCGTGTTGCAAGTGAAATCACCCAAAACGCTGGAGTTGTTAAAAGAGTTTACGCCATTTGAACTGGCGCGCACCAATGACTTGTTAGTCGGTCAAAAAACCATCGCAATTGGAAATCCCTTTGGACTGGATCACAGCTTGTCAGTTGGGGTTATTTCGGCCTTGGGTCGTCAGGTTCCAGGAGTTGGCGGGGTAACGATTCATGAAATGATTCAGACGGATACCTCCATTAATCCGGGTAATTCCGGCGGGCCTTTATTAGACAGTAAGGGGCGGCTTATTGGTTTAAATACCGCTATTTTTTCAGGCTCAGGCACGTCTGCCGGAGTGGGTTTTGCAGTCCCTGCGGATGACATTGCCCGCATTGTTCCTCAAATAATTAAAAACGGTCGTGCTGTTTTGTCGGGTATTGGCATTCGTTGGGTCGGGGCGAGTGTTTCCGCGCGTTTGGGCATTAACAAGGGTATTTTGGTGGCCGATGTGTTACCGCACACGCCAGCAGCCCTTGCCGGTTTGCAAGGTACTTACCGCGATGGCCTGGGCCGTCTGCACTTGGGGGATATTGTCATTGCGCTTAATGGTCACCCTGTGAAGGATTATGACGTACTTTATAACTTGTTATCCAATATCAATATTGGGGAAGACATCCATATCACGGTGCTTCGTCAAGATAAAACGATTCATTTTAAGATGAAAACAATTGATATTGCAGCCTATTAACAAGTATAAGCTGTCTCTTTCTGTGCCCTGCGCCCAATGCGCAGGCTCGCTTAGGGTCTTATACGGTCGAGTCTGTATAACACCCTAATACCCGTACTCTTTTTGATAAGCCAATAATTGGTTCACAGCTTTAGTCTTTCCTTCTTCCTGCAAGTATTCAATCAAGTCAAAAAGGGTGATGATAGAAAACACTTCAATGCCTTGATCTTGTATTTCGGCAACGGTTGATTGCGAGCCTAAGCCTCTTTCGCAGCGATCTAAGGCTATCAAGACGCCGGTTAATTGCCCGCCGTGCTGATTGATAATTGACTGTGCCTCACGAAATGCGGTGCCGGCGGTGATAACGTCATCAATCATGATGGTTTTTCCTGTTAGCGGGGCTCCTATGAGGGTTCCGCCTTCGCCATGATCTTTGCTTTCTTTGCGATTAAACGTCACGGTGGTATTGACGCCCAGTTCTGCCAAGGCCACAGCAGTGGCTGTTGCAAGGGGTAAGCCTTTGTAGGCCGGACCAAATAAATGATCGAATGCAATGTTGTGTTGCAAGAGGGTTTTCGCGTAAAAATGACCAAGCTTTCTTAATGCCTCCCCCTGATAAAAGAGGCCTGCGTTAAAAAAATAAGGACTTATCCGTCCTGATTTCAAAATAAATTCATCAAACTTGAGCACCTGGCATTCTAATGCCAGCTGAATAAATGCTTTTTGAAGGGGCTTCATCCAGGTTCCTTTAAAAAAATCGTTAACAATCAATGAAAAACTGCTATGCTAAGCAAAATACTGAAAAAATACCAGTGTTGTTGAAAGGCAGAAACCAGGCAAAGCAGTACTTTATTTGTTTTTTTGGTAATTGCCCTTGAATTAGGATTGAAAAAAAATGTGCGCCTAGCTATTCTAGGGTTGTATGTTTTTGATTGAGCCACTTTTAAGCAGGAAGGGATGTGATAGAGTGGCAAAGTTAAGCCTGGTTATATTGTCAGGCAGGATAGTTCGAAAGGGGATATGAATGTCGCAATCAAGAGAAATGGGCCATGTTAAATGGTTTAATGAAAAAAAGGGATTTGGATTTATTATTAATCAACACGGAGATGATATCTTTGTTCATTACAAAGACATTGAAGGCGTTGGTTTTAAAACATTACATGAAAACGATAAAGTATCCTTTTTGCTGAATAAAGGGGATAAAGGATTTAAGGCGCAGGACGTTCAAGTAATCAGCGAGTGATTCGAGTGGCTCTGGCTTAAAAAATCCTGCTCTTCAGGAATTCAGACTGATTTTGCGCTTTTGTTTTTTTACCTATACAAAAACAAATTGCCTGGAATTCAGTCCATTCCGGGAATTGAATCAAAGCAGATAAAAGGACGTTACTGCTTACTCTTCACACTTGAAGAAATAACGTCATGCACGGGCTTTTTGCGCCATGCTTTTTTATCTGGAGGTTTTCTTGGCCAAGCAGGTTGCGGTAATCACGGGCGCTGCCAGCGGTATTGGTTTTGCTTTGTCGGAAGTATGTTTGCAGCAGGACATGCATCTGGTTATGGCAGATAAGTCAGAAGCGTTATTGCATGAAAAAGCAGCCTCTTTGTCTGCTCAAACGGACAATACCGTTTTAAGTATTGTTTGCGATGTGACCGACTCTCTCAGTGTTCAACAACTTGCATTACAAACGTATGCGCACTTTCATCGTGTTGATTGGCTCTTTAACAATGCCGGTATTAGCGGACGCATGGCTCCTGTCTGGGAATTGAGCGCTCAAGATATCCGTGATGTGATGGAAGTTAATCTTTATGGAGTTATTCATGGTTTGCAAGCGTTCTTGCCCTTAATGATTCAACAAACCCACCGTTCGCATGTTATTAACATGGCAAGCGTGTACGGTTTATGCAGCGGCTCCCAAATGGCGGCTTACGCCATGTCAAAACATGCCTTGATTGCCTTGAGTGAATCCTTGTACTTTGATTTGCAACGTTTGGAAAAACCAGTCGATGTATCGGTTGCTTGTCCTTCGTTTGTGAGTACCGGATTACTGGATAATTCAGCGTCTGCCAATACAACACCCCTCCAACAGGTTATGAGCCATTTAATTGAACGCAGCCGACCGGCAATGGATGTTGCCTTGCATATTGTGCAGGAAATAAAGCAAAACCGGTTTTACATTCTTCCGGATAAAGAAGTGAAAAATTACTGCGAACAGCGCACAAATGCCATTATTGAGCAAACAGCACCGCATGCGCATAGCCTTGAAAAACTGCTTGTTTCCTTGAGCAAACGAAGTAGCCGCTAAACCTCCTCTTTTGCTTAGAAGAGTATGTCTTTTTGAAGCGTTATCTTTAATCGTTTTTTTTTCAGAGGTATTGTTTGTATAAAATGGATGCTTAGTGTAAAATTTAGACAATCTATTTCCAGTTAACCTAAGATTGGCTATGCTTAATTTTGATGATGAGATTTATTCCAACGCGCTTATTAACCTTGAAAATGCATATAAAAAGCTGTCCTGGTGGAAAAGACTGTTTTTTCCATCACCACTGATAGATGCGTTAAGAGAATTTATCGTATACAGAAATAATCAGAATGCACTCAATTTTTATAATGCTTTTTTTCGACTAGAGCGTTATTTTTACGGAAAATGGATTATTTCATCCTTGTCGACCTATTTATCCTCTTTTTTAAAACATGAATTCACTCAAACTATTCGAAAAATGCATGATTATGGATTACTTAATGGCAAAGAACTCGTAGCCAATTTTGAGCACGTAGTAAAAGCAAAAAATTCTTGGTACGTTGTCGACGCATTTAACCTATTCCACCAGAATAAACTGTTAGAAGGAAACGAGGCGCAAGCCAACCGCGAAGCCGTGGTAAATACCGATTTTCCTATAGTGGTTGCAAAAACAGTTTTGATGCTGAATCGCACAGGTTTGCTAACAGGTGAGAAGGCGAAAGCCAATCGTCTAGCTTTTACAAGCAAAGCAAATTCAAGGGATGTTAATAGTGCACTTTGGATAATGAACTGCGATGGATTACTCTCAGATAGTTATGCTCAAGCTAATTTTGATGCGGTGATAAAAGCGCTTAATCCAGAGCAAGCTGCCTATGCACTTGTTATACTGCATTGGAAAAAATCACTGAATAATGAGCCAGCCTATACTGACCGTGAGGTTGCAATCAAAGCGGTTGATTCAAACGTTATAAACGCTGTGAAAGAAGCATTCGCGATACTATGGTATGAATACAATGGATACTCTCAAAGGGAAGAAAGTGAAAAAGCGCAGTCTATTCGTATGGCAGTAGTAAACGCTACTAACCCATCGGGTTTTGCTCATGTAATTTCAATGTTAAAACAACGTGGTGGTGGAATATTTAGACTATATTATAATGATAGTGAGTTATGGGAAGGTGAACAAAGCCAATCTAACTACGAGGAGCTAGCAAAAGCGGTTGATCCGAAGGCTATGTGGGAAGCGTTGGGCATCATGAATGAATTTAAGTTATTGGAAGGTAGTTTAGCCCAAACTAATCGTGATCTCTTGGTCAATGCACCTAACCAGGTTTCTGTTCTGAAAGCACTGCAAATCCTAAACAACTCGAAGAGTAGAGGCTGGCTAACCCAAGCTAATTTTGAAGCATTGGTTAAAGCGACTAATCCCATGGCTTTTGTGAATGCGATTGCGGTGCTGCATAACTCACATTGAGCTACCCTCCAATTGCAAATTTACATTATCTCCAAGATCATAAATCTGCATGACCGTTTTTCCCATTAATCGAATAATTTTTTGTTTAATTTGAGTCCATCCTTGAATAATTTTTT
>JBAZXN010000016.1:0-60107 GCA_041659885.1 Tatlockia sp. | reverse complement strand
AAAGGGAAACACTAAAGCAAGTTGCTTTCCCGGACGCTGTTATCACACATTCTATTACTCATTGCCCGGACTGTGGTCAGGAAATAAACCTTTTTTAAATCACCCTCATCCGCCCTTCGGGCACCTTCTCCCGCCGGCGGGAGAAGGGAACTTGAGTAGTTACAAATAATCTTCTTTTTTACTCCTGCTAATTTTTAACCACACTTATGGGGAACGGTATGGATGGAGCGCAGCGCAATCAAGGTTTTCTCTAACGCAATCAGTGGGTTGCATGGGATCGTAAACCTTGATTGCGCTTTCGCTCCATCAAGGCTACCATCCTGTTTACGCTTGTAATGGCGTAGTGTGAAGCGCGTGATTGAGGTTTTTGGCATTTCCAGGATGGGATTCTTTTAAGAATAATAACGATACAATTAAACTCAAGAAATAACAGCAAGGCAAAACCACCAATGCCACATTGTAGCTTTGCACACTGTAAACGGGCACTCCGCCAGATACTGACCACCCATCCATATTATGAAGAATTACCCCCACCAATGGTTGGAATATCGCCCCACCCAATAACACGGACAAATTATTAAATCCTGAAGCTGTACCGACTAACTCCGGCGGATTATTGTCTTTTACCACCGCAAAAGTCACGGTTTGCCCCCCTGCCCCAAAACCGAAAAAGAAGAGAACTATATACATCCAGCTTAAAGACACATTGGGCAAGTATAATAAAACAAGGGTTGCACCAAGCCCAAACAAAGAGCTAATCGTTAACGCAAGCCGCCTGCTGTAAAATCGGTCGCTCACCCAGCCCAGAAAAGGACTTCCCGTGCCAACACCAAGCCAAATCATGGAGCACAAGCCAGAAGCCACCAGAACACTCACCTGGTATTTTTGCTGTAAATAAGGTACTCCCCAAAGTGCTGCAAAAACAGCAATTGGTGTCCATATCGTGAACGCATAAGCGCCTATTATCCAGGTGTAGGAACGGTGGCAAACGCTTAATAAGCGCTGCCATTCCTCTTTAAATTGACGTTTGGGAGGAGATTGCATGTGCTGATGCGGGTAATCCCTAATGACACACCAGATAAGGGCTGCCAAACACAAACCCACCAAAGACAGAATGAAACTGGCATACCGCCATCCCACCTGATTTATTAAAGCGGCCAGCGGCATTTCACCAAACATGGCGCCAACTGAGCTCATTAACTGCGCAATACCCGCCAGCAAGGCGAATTGCTGCGGAGGAAACCAGCGCGAAACCAAAACCAACACGCCAATAAAGGAGAAGGCCGAAGCAATCCCAATCAGAAAACGACCCATAGCGGCTGTCCACAAACTATCGGTCGAGGCAAAAAAGAAAGAGCCGATTGCACATAAAATCAAGGCATACGTCATTAACTTGCGCGGACCGTATCGATCAAATAAAATGCCGGCCGGCAATTGCATTGGAGCATAGGCATAGAAATAAAAGGCAGAAATCACACCAAAGCCCGCGGCACTTACGTGAAAGGTCTTCATCATCGACTCAGCCATGACACTCGGTGCGACTTGCAACACGAATTCATACAAATAAAAGGTAGCTGATAAAAGAAAAACAACATAAGCACTTAATTTGCTCGGTTGTTGGGAATAAGTATGTGCTGTGTTTAAATCCATTTTCTTACTATTTTTCGAAAAACAAGTACGCATTACACTGAAAGCTTTCACATTTGTCAAGACTTAACCGGATAGATAGCACCTAAAATAACCGATTGCCGGGCACCGGTAATTTGGCTTAGGTCCTGCGCCTCTCCGTTTAAGGTTTTCATAGCAAGCCAGGCAAACATCATGGCTTCGATAAAGTCAGGGTTAATATTTATGGCTTGCGTACTCAGGCATTCGATTTCAGGCATTAACCGATTCATTGTTTCCATTAAAGCCAGGTTGTGCACACCGCCGCCGCAGACAAACACTTTTTTAGGCGCTACCGGTTCGCACTGGATTCCTTGCACGATGCTTTTGGCTGTGAGCATCAGCAACGTCGCCTGCACATCCTGACTTGCTTCCTCTCCCTTCAAATGAGGCATCAACCAGTTTAACGAAAAATACTCTTTACCTAAACTTTTAGGGTAACTTCGAGAAAAAAAGGGATCGTGAAGTAGTCTGTCCAGCAAAGGCTCTATCACCAGCCCTGATGAGGCAAATGCGCCCTTTTCATCGTAAGCGGTATTACGATGTTTTTTTACCCAGGCATCCATCAGGCAATTGCCAGGCCCCAGATCATAGCCGTGCACTGCGTTTGAATTGGATAAATAGCTGAGATTTGCGATTCCTCCAATATTCACCACGGCAAGCGGAAACGCAGCACCTTGAAACAAGGCTTGATGATAAAGTGGCGCAAACGGCGCTCCCTGGCCTCCTACGACTACATCACGCGTTCTAAAGTCTGCAACGACTGGAATTTGTGTTAACTCGGCAATGGTGTGTGCGCAACCGGACTGAAGCGTATAAGGAATTTCTGCGGTGCTGTCATGGCAGAGGGTTTGACCGTGGCTGCCTATTGCTGCAATGGCTGAAGAGGAAAGCCCGCTTTGGTTAAGTAGTTCAAGTGCTGCATGTGCAAACTCTCTTCCCAAAAGCGTATTTAATTGGCTGTAGTTTTTCAAACTTACACTTTGCTGCTCCATTACGGTATACAGCGCCTCCTTCACCGCATCTTGGTAAGGATAGGTTAAGCCTGCAATAAAGGTGTTGGTAGAGGCATCAATAATCGCTGCATCGATTCCATCCATGCTGGTTCCAGACATTAATCCTAAATAATAACGGTTATTGCTGTTCACGCGCTTGCCCATTGGTATGAATGCCCAATACTATATTCTTAATGAAAGGTTGTGTCATCCCTTGTCCTCAAAAACCCTCGATTACGCTTTCGCTTTATCAAGGCACCTATACCGGTTATTGCGGTTAAATTTGTCTTCTTGCTTCCAACACATTCGGGATTTGTTCAAGCTTGCTTAATAGCCTGGAAAGGCTATTTAATCCGTCGATTTCTACCGTGAGTGTGATAAAAGCGGAGTTGTCTTCTTTATTGATTTGGGTTTGTAACGCATAAACGTGCGCCTTTTCATTGGAAAGCAAGGAAGTGACGTCTTTTAAAAGACCGGTTCGGTCAAAGGCTTTAATGAGCACGTCTACCACATAGTGATCCCTGGTTGAACTGCCCCAATTGACTTCTAAAAAGCGCTGACGCTGCTTTTCTTTTGCATGAATAATATTGGGGCAATCTTTGCGATGCACCGACACACCGCGTCCGAGCGTAATATAACCAATGACCGCATCGCCAGGCACGGGTTGACAACAACGCGCCATAAAGGTGAGTAAATTGCCGACCCCTTCTATTTTAAGATCGCCGCCACTCACTTCCGGTTTTGCTTGCGGCTTCACCAGTGTTTGAATGGGAACCACCTCAGGCTCTGTCGGAGCCAGGCGATTAAGTATTTGGCTTAATTTAATATCGCCGCGGCCAAGGGCTGCCAGTAAATCGTCCTGTCGTTTAAAATTTAATGGTCTGAGAACTTCATTTAAACGATCGGTTTTAATTCCCAGTGTTTTTAATTCTTTTTCAAGAAGATCATGGCCTTCGGCTTTGTTTTTATCGTAGTCCTGCATTTTAAACCAATGCAGCACTTTGGCTTTGGCACGGGAGGTTTTCAAGTAATTATGGTGGGGATTTATCCAATCCCTGGAGGGACGAGCCTCTTTACCGGTAAGCACTTCGACTTTATCGCCGGTTTTTAAGGCATAAGTTAAAGGCACAATCGAGCCATTCACTTTTGCCCCGCGGCATCGATGACCGATTTGGCTGTGCACATGGTAGGCAAAATCCAAAGGAGTTACCCCTTGCGGTAAATCAAGCACATCGCCGTCAGGAGTAAATACGTAAACCCTGTCCTCAAGAAACTCCGCTTCAATAGCTTCCGATACCCCACGGCTGGTTGCCATTTCCTTATGCCAGGCCAATACATCCCGTAACCATTCAATTTTCCGTTCATGGCTTTCTTTATGGAGTCCGCCGCCTTCCTTGTATTTCCAATGTGCTGCAACACCCATTTCCGCTTGATCATGCATTTGAAAGGTACGAATTTGCACTTCAAAGATCCGTCCTTCCGGACCCTCTACCGCAGTATGTAAGGATTGGTAGCCGTTCAGTTTGGGGTTTATGATGTAATCGTCAAATTCAATGGGGATTTGCTTCCATAACGAGTGCACCATACCCAGCACATCGTAGCATTGCTCTGTCGTTTCAACCAAAATCCGCACTGCGGTGGCATCGTAAATCTCATCCAGAGATACGTTTTTACGTTTCATTTTACGGTAGATGCTGTGAATGTGTTTTGAGCGTCCGTAGACCGCAAAATGGTGCGCACCGGTTGCTTGAATCTGCTTGTTTAACTCGCTTACAATAAAATCGACATACCGGTCACGCTCAAGCCGTTTTGATTTTAGCCCTTTGGCAATGGATTTGTAGTCTTCCGGATGCAAATGGCGAAAGGCCAAATCCTCCATTTCCCATTTGATGGCACCAATCCCCAAACGATTGGCTAAAGGCGCATAAATTTCCATCGCCTCGGTCGCAATTTGCTTGCGCATGCTCTCAGGAAGATCGGAGGAGGTACGCAGCACACAAAGCCTTTCTGCTAACTTAATGAGTACAACCCGCACATCATCCACCATGGCGAGCAGCATTTTACGTACATTGTCAATTTGGTGTTTATTTTGAGGGTACTTATTCAGCGCTTGCAAATTGTGCATGGCGCTCATTTTGGTAATGCCGCGTACAAGGCGAGCAATGTTAGGGCCGAGTTGCTCTTCAACATCTTCTATTGATAAATCGTCGTAATGGACATTTTCAAAGATAATGGCGGCAGTCAAGGTTTCCTGATCCACTTCCAGATCAGCCAGTACATCAGCCATGGCAAGCCCCTGCTGCAAACAGGAAATGCCTGTTTCCGTAGCATGCTCCTGGCCTGCCAACTGACTGAGGGTGCAGGCATTGCGGATCAGATCAAGATCTTGAAAATACCCTTTTGATCCCAATTGATGCAGCCATTGGGAGACATCAATCCCACCGTCTTTTAGCCAGGGAGTGTCCTCTTTAACTTTCACCATACGTACTTACCTCTCAAATAAGGCAATCGATTCCACGTGGGCTGTGTGAGGGAACATGTCCATAACGCCTGCTGCGATTAACCGATATCCTTTCTGGTTGACAAGAATATCACTGTCTCTCGCCAAGGTTGCAGGGTTACAGGAAACATAAACAATGCGTTTTGGTGCAATGGTGTCGATTTGTTTCACTATTTCCAACGCCCCGGATCGCGGAGGATCCATTAACAGTTTAGTAAACTGCTGACCGTTTAGCATGGGAAAAGCGTCATTTTGTTCCAAGTTAGCACTAAAAAAAGCCGTATTGTTTATCTGGTTCGCCTCGGCATTCATTTGGGCACGCAAAACCATTGCCTCACTGCCTTCAATTCCAACCACTTTGGCACAGCGTTTGGCAAGCGGTAAAGTAAAGTTGCCCAGCCCACAAAATAAATCCAAAACCACATCATCCGGGGATAAGTCCATTAAATCAAGGGCTTTTGCAACCATTAAACGATTTAACCCGGCATTGACCTGAGTAAAGTCGGTCGGATGGAATTGAAAAACCAGTGATTCCTCCGGTAAGGCATAGGTTAAAAAGGCATTGGCATGGTCTGGGTAAAAAAGTGTTACCGTTTGCGCATTACCCGGTTGTAAATAAATCCTGAACCCGCTTTGCTGACCAAAGGCACGTAACTTTTCACAGTCCTTCTCGCTTAAAGGATTTAAGTTGCGAAAAATAAGGGCTATTTCTTCATCGCCTGCCGCAACTTCAATTTGGGCAATGGTATTGCGATCTTCAAATGCGCCAAGCAGTTTGCGCAAAGCGGGAATTTGGGCATCAACTGCTGCATTGAGTACCGGACACTGGGTAATTTCAGTAATATAACGCGGGTTATTTTTTTCTCTAAACCCAATCAAAACCGCCTGCTTTTTGGCGACAAAACGCGTGCTTAAGCGCGCTTTGTTGCGGTAGTTCCAACTGTCGCTTGCAAGAGGAGCAAGAATGGTTTCCGGTTCGCAATGGCCGATACGCTGTAAAAGATCCAGTAACAAGCTCTCTTTTTCCTTGATTTGCATTGCTTCATGCACATGCTGCAAGGAGCAACCGCCACACAGCACATAATGGGGGCAGCGCGGTTCAACCCGCATTGCAGACGCTTTTTGAATGGCGACCACCGTCCCTTCATCGTAATCTTTTTTAATGCGGGTGTATTGGAAAGAAACCAATTCCTCGGGGAGTGCTCCGTCGATAAACGTGGTTTTTCCCTCAATGCGGGCAATGCCTCGCCCATCGTGGCTGAATTTTTCGATGGTGGCAGTGCCTTCTTGTCTTAATTTTAAATTTTTACTCATGTACGGTCCTAATTCGATAAACTGTGCGCAACTTTGTGTAGAGGTTCGCTGTTTTTTTCTTGCTTACCTGAAAACAAGGGATGTTTTCCACCTGCCTCCAGGTTTAAATAATTTTGACTGCCCGGCTTCAGTTCTCTTATTGCACCAGAGAAGCACTCCAGATGTTCGATTAAATCGGCCTCAGGCGTTAAAAAGGGTTGGTACCTTTCCAGTGCGTCTTCACAAAGCAGGCGAAAAGTTTGGTAGGGAAATTGAGGGATGCTTAAAAAAACATCCATGGTTGATTTTAACATGGCATACAGTAATTGCGCTTGTACATAGGTTTTGTCATCCTGAATTTCCCCAACTACCTGGTTAATGGTATTTAACAAGCGACAGCAAGTCCTCTGTTTAGCATATAATTTAGGCAGCTTGATGTCCGGCATAAGGCTTAAAACAGCGCATTCCAGGTGGGTGATGTCAAGGAGAAATGCCTTATCCAACTGAAGCCTTGCCAGGTTAATTGTTCTGCAACAGATCGCTTTAAAGTCATTGTATTCAAGTACCGTTGGGTTTTTCTTGTAATGAACAAATGCCAAACTTAACACGTCATGAAGGGGTGCGTTTAAAAAAACATCCAATTGATTAACAAAATTAAGAGAACTTAAATCCAACGGGCGACTTTCATCGGATGCCTGGGGGTAAAGTACGCCATTTGATGCGGTGGCATACTGTATTTTATCATAACATACCATTAAATCAGGGTATTCATTCGGATTAAAGACTATTTTTTCCAGGACTTGATACATTCTCTTTTTAAAAGCATGGTAGGACTCCTGGCTCTCATAGTCCAAATACGTAATGGTGGCTAATTTCATTTCAAAACAGGTGCGATGTAACAGCGGATCTTCAATGGATTGCAATGTGTCGGTTAATTCACCAATACAATTTATCAAGTAGCGTTGTTGTATGCCAAGCTCAATTGCTGGAATCAAATCGGGTTGATAGTATGTATATACGTCATATACAAAATCATCAAACTCAGGACTGAAGGGATAATCACGCGCAACATGATAGAAAAACCCCTCGATGGCTTCTTGCAAAGGCGCTGCTTTAAAGAGCGTTAGCAAGTAGGCGTAATCCACTCCTGTTTTAAATGCTTTATCAAATATTGTCGTTGCCAATACCTTTTTCTCCATCGCATTCATCAAGATTACTTTAATTTGATCTTCCAACGCAGGTGGTTGGTATTTTTTATAGCGATGAAAAACATAA
Source organism: Tatlockia sp. (assembly GCA_041659885.1). GTDB lineage: Bacteria > Pseudomonadota > Gammaproteobacteria > Legionellales > Legionellaceae > Tatlockia. Next base: position 52,379 of record JBAZXN010000016.1, on the reverse strand, counting down.
GCCTCTTTTTCAGCCCTGGTATTAAATTTTTTGCTCAAGAGGGAAGGGGCAACTTTCAACAGGGAAATAGTATAGGCTCTTTTGTGCGTATCCAATTCTTTCCTGACGGCGTCAATCTCTTCTTCCTCCAACTCCATGCAGTGAATAAGGTAGTCTTCTTTAAGGAGATTCAAAAACTCAACGTTTTGAACATCTAATAGTTCATTACCAACTTTTGCACTAACGAGTACTGCACCGACAAGGTCGCGTGAAAACGCTTTAAGGTGGACACTTCCATCCGGCATAGTGGAATATTTTTTGTTCATCAGATGAATCAAATGCAGAATAAAAGTGAGCTGGGACTCATCGTAATCGACATCGAGAAAAATAACAGTATTTACTTGCTGAAAAAAAAGGGAAAAAAAAAGCCAACTTTTTTGTGCATCTTCTTTTCTTATTTTACTTTGCAGTTGGCTGATTAGTATTTCATACCACATATCAAGACCCTAATGTATTTAAAAAAGCACTTACCTCTTTGTCCGTTAATTCCTTGTAACTGCCGCGAGCTAATGAGCGAGGCATCACAAAACGGCCGTAACGGATTCGAATAAGTCGGCTTACTTCAACCCCTTGCGATTGCCAAAGACGCCGGACTTCGCGGTTACGTCCTTCGGTTAAGGTGACGTGATACCAGCCGTTTGCACCTTCACCGCCTTTAAAATCAATGCGTTTGAATTGGGCTTTGCCATCGTCCAACTCCACCCCTTTTAACAGGGCGTTAATGGCTTCAGGACTTACCTGGCCGTGAACACGTACCGCATATTCCCGCTCGAGTCCAAATTTGGGATGCATGAGCCGATTGGCTAACTCCCCGTCATTGGTAAACACCAAAAGACCGGAAGTATTAATATCCAAACGCCCCACTTGCACCCAGCGGCCTTGATGAATGGAGGGTAATTTATCAAATACGGTTCTTGAATGGTTAGGATCGTTTCGGCTTGAAATTTCGCCAACGGGTTTATGGTAAAGTAAAATGCGAACCTTGCTTTCCCGACTCAAGGGATTGGGAATGACCCGCCCTTTTACGCTTATTTTGTCGTTAGGGCCTGCACTGTCGCCTATTTTGGCAACCTGTCCGTTAACTGTAACAAGGCCTTGTTCAATGAAACGTTCCATTTCTCTTCGTGAGCCAATCCCTGCCTGACTTAATATTTTTTGTAACCGTTCACCACTCATGATGTACTACACTCGTTTACTTCTGGCAAATCATTAAGACTTACTAAATTAAAATAATCCAAAAAAGCCCGGGTCGTGACATACACGGCCGGTTTTCCTGGTACTTCTCGGTATGCGCTCACCCGAATCCACTCGCGTTCAAGCAAGGTTTTTATAATGGAACTGCTTACAGCGACCCCGCGAATTTCTTCAATGTCAGCGCGGGTTACCGGTTGCCGGTAAGCAATAATCGCTAACGTCTCCAGCAAGGCGCGCGAATATTTGGCTGGTTTCTCAATTAATAAAGACTGAATCCAGGGGCTGTATTTTACCTTTGTTTGCACACAATAACCACTGGCAAGACTTTTTAACTCAATCGCGCGGTGTTCGTAATCTTTAGCCAAGTGCGCAAGAAGGGTTTTTAAGCGCTCCCGAGAGGGTTTTTCGTCCTGAATAAAAACCGATTGCAATTGCTCTAAAGATAGGGGCGTATCGGAACTTAAGAGTAAGGCTTCCAAAACCAGTTTGAGCGCATTATCCTCCATGAGAAGCCACCTGAAGGGTAATCACACAAAACGGTTTGGCTTGATTAATACGCACCATGGATTGCTTTGCTAATTCTAAAATAGCAAGAAAACTCACGACTAAACCCATACGTCCTTCTGCATGGTTTAACAATTGGGTAAAACACAGGCTTTTAGCCAAGGCTAGTCGCTCCAAAATGAGTCCCATACGCTCCCTGACTGAGAGCATTTCCCGGCTAATTTGATGGTGCACGAGGTGCCCTTCCCTTTTGATTAAATCCTGCATGGCCAGCGTTAAAAGTGACAAGCTAACCTCGGGATGCGCCAGAGGAATACTTGTTCTTTCAATCCTGACTACAACAGGAAAAAAATCACGCTGTGCGCGCGGCAATTCGTCCAAACACAGTGCGGCTTGTTTTGTTTGCTCATAAAGCAACAGTTTTCGAACAAGTTCCTGTCTGGGATCACTTTCTGGCTCTTCCTCTGAACAAATCACAGGCAAAAGTAGGCGCGATTTAATTTCGGCAAGTAGCGCGGCCATTACCAAATAATCAGCAGCCAACTCCATGTGCTGGCTACTCATCAGATCAATATACTGCATGTACTGCCTTGTTACCTCAGCAATCGGGATATCCAGAATGTCGATGTTTTCGCGACGAATAAGGTAGAGCAGTAAATCAAGCGGGCCTGAAAACGAGTCGAGCAACACTTCCAATGCATTGGGAGGAATAAATAAATCCTTTGGCACCTCACAAAAAGGCAGGCCATTCACCCGCATGGAAGGAATTGCAAGGGCTGCCTCCATTAATAATCCAGCCCCATCGCTTCGCGCACGATATTGATGTTTTTACTCGCCACATCGCGCGCGGCTTCAGAACCCTCTGACACCAGACGCTTGACAGAGCCCATATCGGTTTCAATCGCACGAATAGACTCCTGAATTGGTCGCAACTCCTGAGTAATGGCATCAATGACAGGTCTTTTGCAATCAACACAGCCAATTCCCGCTGTGCGGCACCCGGTTTGCACCCACTCTTTCACTTCATCGGGCGAATAGATCTTATGGAACTGCCATACCGGGCATTTTTCAGGCGTGCCGGGATCGGTTCGTCTTACTCTTGCAGGATCTGTCGGCATGGTTAATATTTTCTTCTCAACCACCGCAGGCTCTTCCCGTAAGCTAATCGTATTATGATACGACTTGGACATTTTATGTCCATCAAGCCCGGGCATTTTGGCCGTATCGGTTAATAAGGGTTGCGGTTCGGGTAAAATAATTTTACCTGAACCATCAAGATACCCTAATAAACGCTCTTTATCGCCGAGGGTTAAATTGTTTTGGCTTGCAAGCAGTGCACGTGCGGTACTCAAAGACTCCTGACTTCCGTCTTGTTGAAAGTCGCGGCGCAATCCGCTGTACAGTTTCCCATTCTTTTTGCCCATTTTTTTTAAGGCTTCCTGCACCAGCACTTCAAAATTTGGCTCTCGCCCGTAGATAAAGTTAAAACGGCGGGCAATTTCCCGGGTTAACTCGATATGGGAAACCTGATCTTCGCCCACGGGGACATAGTCTGCTTTATACAACAACACATCGGCGCTTTGCAGCACAGGATAGCCTAAAAATCCGTAGGTGGATAAATCTTTATCCTGCAGTTTTTCCTGTTGATCTTTATATGTGGGAACGCGTTCAAGCCAGCCCAGGGGCGTTATCATGGACAATAAAAGGTGCAACTCGGCATGTTCTGGAACCCAGGATTGAATAAATACTTTCGATAAGCTCGGATTAATACCGCATGCCAGCCAATCTACAACCATTTCCCAGATGATTTTTTCAATGACACCCGGTTCGTCGTAACGCGTTGTTAATCCATGCCAGTCGGCCACGAAAAAAAAGCAATCGTACTGGTGTTGTAAGTTCAGCCAATTTTTTAACACCCCGTGGTAATGACCAAGGTGTAAGCGACCGCTCGCACGCATACCGGAGACAACACGTTTATTCTCACTAAATAAAGCAGACATCAAAATCCTTACATTCTAAATTAATAATAAAATCCCTGGGGCGTGTCATCAATTAATTTTTTGAAGCGCAAAATGGTGCCAATAAGCCGCATTTGCAGCCAAAAAACGTAATTGATGACACGCCTTAGCGAAAGGGTTCAGGATCTCCCTTTCCTTCCCGAATGATTACCGGGTAATCGCCCGTCATATCAATGACTGTAGTGGGTTCATGGCTGCAATTACCGCCATCAATAATTAAATCAATCTGATTTCCCAGCAAATCTTTAATTGCTTCAGGCTCGCTCAAGGGGGCTGTGGCGCCGGGTAAAATCAGGGTGGTACTCATTAGTGGTGCTTCAAGGCATTCAAGCAGTAGTAAGGTAATATTGTTTTCAGGGATACGCAAGCCCACGGTTTTGCGTTTGGGGTGTATCATCAGTTTAGGCACGAGGCTTGTGGCATTGAGGATAAAAGTGTAAGCGCCCGGAGTAAAGGCTTTAAGCAAACGAAATATGGCATTGGGAACTTTTGCATAAAGCCCCAATCCGGATAAATCCCGGCACACCATTGTCATGTTATGGTTTTTATCAAGATGCCTTAGTCGCCTAATCCGCTCTAATGCGGCTCGGTTTCCTAATTTGCAGCCCAGGGCATAGCCTGAATCAGTAGGATAAACAATTAGCCCTCCCTCCTCGATAATTGCCGCAGCCTTTCTTAATAACCGCGCCTGCGGATTGTCCGGATGAATTGCGAAAAACTGACTCATTAAAGTCCCCTTTTAAATCATCGTGATGATGTTAGATTGAAGAAGTAGCTTTCACTCGCTATCCCAATGTTCCCAAACGGGCGTACAGTTTACCGGGAGTTGCCTCTGCCTTCCAAGTAAAATACGCGATATACCGTCATCATGGTAATCCGACCCACTGGATGCAAGCAACGCATACCGTATACTTAAACCGGCCATTTCCTGAATTTGCGATACCGTCACCTCTCCAGACACCACTTCAATGCCTCTGCCGCCTGCTTCTTTAAAAGCAACAATTAATTCATGCAGCTTGGTGCGTGTCAAAGAATATTTAAGGGGATGGGCAAGAACCGCCTGTCCTTTTGCTTCAAGGATACCTTCTACCGCCTCAGTAATACTTATCCACGGAGTGGGCGCATAAGCCGATTTGCCTCGCCCTAAATAGCGTTTAAAGGCATTTTGCATGGTTAAAGCGGCATTTTCTTCCATAAACACTTTGGCAAAATGCGGCCGACCAACGCGTTCATGCCCGGCAATTTCACAGGCGCGCTCGTAAGCCCGCGAAATGCCTAACAGTTGCATTTTTTCAGCAATCTGCTTTGCTCTGGTAATGCGGCTTTCGTTTTGCATGGCAATTAATGCGGCCATGGCAGGATTGGTGGGGTCAATATTTAAGCCCAGAATATGGATGTCGGTTTTTTTCCAGCGAACGCTTAACTCAATCCCGTTAATAATGCGAATGTTTTGGCCTACCGCTGCTTGATGCAGGGCTGCCAAACCGTTCACCGTGTCGTGATCAGTCAGGGCTAACACCGCGATGTTTGCATCGAGGGCTTTTTTCAATAACGCTTCAGGGCTTTGCCCCCCATCGGAAAAATGGCTGTGGCAATGCAAGTCAATAATCATATTTGTCAAATTAACCGTTTATTCTTTGCTATACTTTAGCACAAGGAACTTATTTGCGATTACTCATGGCCGATAACCTGGTTATTATTTTGGTTGAAGACGATCCGTTCAGCCAAAAGAAAATGTGCAATCATTTAAAGGATTTATTTCCTGATTGTACAATAGAAACCCTGGCAAATGGAATCCAGGCCGCTAATTACTTGTTATCGCCTATCAATCAGTACGATTTGGTCATTTTAGACGGGAAATTGAAAAACCCCAATCACTTTGTTGCGCAATTTAATGGGCCTGACGTTGCTAATGCCATGCAGGAAAAAGGGATTGAAGTGCCGGTAGTGTTATTCACGCAAGACCCAGGTATGTTGAAAGCGTTTGATGAAGTGTATGGAAAACGTTTGCCTGAAATTGAGAAGCCCTGCCGTAAAGAAAATGTTTCAGTGGTATTACAACCGGTCGTGGAAGCCATTTTATCCTCAAAAACCCGTGAAATAGAGGATGCCCTGGAAGGGGCAAGCCCTCCATCTCCAGGGCTATAATGCGGTAATCCACTTGCCAACACCCTTATTTATGGTCTATTCTTCCTATACAGCTACTGAATTAACTATCGCCTTGAGCAGTACATTGGCTACCCTAAAAATAGCACTACCCCCTTTAAGCTCGCGTCAACAGGCTAATTTGTGCGGTGCTTTGCATGAAAACATCAAACTGCTAGAGCTTTTTTACCATGTATCCATTAAAATCTCAGAAAACGAATGGACTGTATTTGGTGATTCAGTACAAACCGCATCTAAAATCAAGCCGATACTTCATAAACTGCTTCCCCTTTCCAATAATCCTATCCAGGCTGATTTTATTCTTTCTTTATTGAATGCCCAAAATAAGGATTCAAAAACTGCTATGAGTACACCCATTAAATTAACCCGAAAAGTTATTTTGCCACGCAATTCCAAGCAAGCAGACTACTTAAAAAGCATCAACGAAAACGACATTGTTTTTGCCTCAGGGCCTGCAGGGACTGGTAAAACTTACCTCGCCGTTGCAAAAGCGATTGAATACTTTGAAAAAGGCGATGTTCAGCGGCTGGTTTTCGTGCGCCCGGCGGTTGAAGCCGGTGAAAAACTGGGCTTTCTTCCGGGAGATCTGGTCGAAAAAGTACTCCCTTATTTACGCCCTATTTACGATGCGCTCTATGAAATGATTGGTTTTAAAGAGACCCAAAAATTGATTCAAAGCGATGTCATTGAAGTGCTTCCCTTAGCCTTCATGCGGGGCCGTACCTTAAATGAAGCCTTTATTATTCTGGATGAAGCCCAAAATACAACAACAGGCCAAATGAAAATGTTTTTAACCCGCATGGGGTTTGGTTCCAAAGCAGTGATTACCGGCGATATTACCCAGGTTGATTTACCCAAAGGCACGGAGTCAGGGCTCTCGCACGCGATTAAACTGCTGGGGAAAGTAGAGGCTATCAGCATCCACCAATTTACCAGCAAAGAAGTGGTAAGACACCCCTTGGTATCAAAAATTGTGGATTGTTACGAAGAAGCATCCAGAGGAAAAAAACAATGAGCATGTATATCGATATTCAACAAGCCTCCGATTTAGAGCCTCCTGTGCCAGAGGAAGTGCTTGATGAATGGGCTAGACTACCCTTGCGGCATTTGCAAAAAACGGGCGAGCTGACCTTGCGTTTGGTGAATAAGGACGAAATGATTAGCTTAAATCACTCCTACCGACAACAGAACAAACCAACCAATGTGCTGGCTTTTCCTAGCGCCTTACCCGACACCGTTGTGCTGGACTACCCCTTGATAGGCGATGTGATTATTTGCCCTGAAGTGTTAGTGGAGGAAAGCGAGTCCCTGGAAAAACCCTTAATCGCACATTGGGCGCACATCGTAATTCATGGGATTTTACATTTGTTGGGCTATGATCATATTAAGGACAGTGATGCGTTAGTCATGCAAGCGCTTGAAAAAGAATTGCTTGCAACGCTGAATTTTGACGATCCTTACCAGACAGAGGAAGAAAACCTTGAGTAAAGAGGATGACAGTAGTTCTTTATTTGCACGTGTCAGGCAATTTTTGCAAGTAGAACCGCAAAATACCGAAGAATTGATTGGTCTATTGCGTGACGCACACGATCGCGCATTAATTGATTCCGATACTTTGGGCATGATGGAAGGCGTCCTTCACTTTACCCAGATGCGCGTGCGTGACATCATGCTTCCCAAAAACCAGATGACTTGTATTCCTGAAGACGCCCGCTTTGAAGAGGCGCTCGATATCGTTGCACGTTCAGGGCACTCGCGTTTTCCGGTGATAGGTGCGCCACGTGATGAGGTAATTGGTATTTTGCACGCCAAAGATTTGCTGCGGTTTACTTTGGAAAAAAGCGAAGATTTTGATTTACACGATTTAATTCGCTTTGCAACCTTTGTTCCTGAAAGCAAACGTCTTGATTTGTTATTAGGGGAATTTCGAAACAACCGAAACCATATGGCCATTGTGGTGGATGAATACGGTGCGGTGAATGGCTTTGTTACCATCGAAGACATTATCGAACAAATCGTAGGTGACATTGAAGACGAGTTTGATATCGATGAAGAGGCTTACATTAAAGCGCACAGCGATCACCATTTCATTGTAAAGGCCCATACTCCGATTGAAGAGTTCAATGAACAATTGCATGCCCATTTTAGTGATGAAAGTTATGACACCATTGGCGGCATTGTCATGACAAATTTTGGGTATTTGCCCAAGCGCGGCGAGTCTATTACCATTGATAATTTTGAATTTAAAGTCATCAATGCCGATGCGCGGCGCATTAAGCTGTTAGCCTGTTTTGATAAACGCACCCGACCCGAGTAGGGTTATGAGGAAAAGTAATGAACAGTACCATTTTAGTGGTAGATGACGACACCGAATTAACCGAACTGCTTGTGCAATACCTGGAACCGGAAGGGTTTACTGTAGTCACTGTTCATGATGGAGAAAATGCAGTTAAAAAGGCGCTTAATTACCCCTTCGATGCAATCATTCTGGATGTAATGCTGCCTAAATTAAACGGGTTTGAAGTATTAAAAGCAATACGCGAACATTTGGAAACCCCTATTCTGATGTTAACTGCACGGGGTGATGATGTCGATCGCATTGTAGGGCTTGAAATAGGTGCTGACGACTATTTGCCAAAACCTTGTAATCCGCGTGAATTGACAGCAAGACTCCGGGCGATTTTAAGACGCACGCAAAAACTGCCTATTCATCGCCCTGTTCTTGAATCCCATAATATCGTTGTAGATTGCTCCAAGCGCACGGTATTGCATGACAATGCGCTGATGGAGCTGACCAATGCAGAGTTTAATATCCTTGAAATGCTGATTAAATCACCTGGCCAGGCTTTTTCCAAAGAAGAACTCACCGAATACGCTTTGGGCAGAAAATACACGGCCTACGATCGCAGCATTGATGTCCACATTTCCAATTTACGCAACAAACTGGGTAATAACGAGGACGGCGAACCCTTGGTAAAAACAGTGCGTGGCTTTGGGTATCTGTTTAATGCGTAGTTTGTATTGGAAAATTTTTCTGTCTTTTTGGCTTGCAACGATACTCATTATCATTACAACGGCCTGGGTAACCAGCGAAATTGCCCGAAAGTCCTCTATTCCTGCACGGGAGAGGCTTTTTATGGACAGTTATGCCAATGCAGCGGTTGCAACCTTTGAATCCGGCCAGCAAAGTGCCTTGACGCAATGGCTAAAACAAATCGGTACCTCCAAGCACATGACCTTGTATTTGTTAAGCAGTGCCGGCGCAATTATAGGGGAGGAAGTCCCGCCAGAGCCAGTTAAACAAATTTCAGCCAATTTATTAAAAGAAGAGTTGGACGATGGTTTATTAAAATTCGGCAATGTGATTGTCAGCCACGAAATCCTTTCCACCTCAGGGATGGCCTATCGCCTCGTTGCGGTAAGCGATATGCCGCTTGCCCATTACATCGAAATTCCCTGGGCAGGTCTTACTCTTCGGTTACTCATTGCGATTTTTATTAGCGGACTTATCTGCTACCTTCTCTCGATTTATTTGACAAGGCCGCTGCGCTCTTTGCAATCAGCGGCCAAATCCATAGCAAGGGGCAAATTGAGCACCCGTGTCGGACAATTCAAAGGACATGGGCGCGATGAAATTGCCGAGTTAATTGGCGAATTTGATCGCATGGCAGCAGAGCTTGAGTCGATTATCCATTCCAAACAGCGCTTATTACAAGACATTTCCCATGAGTTGCGCTCCCCTTTAGCGCGTTTACAAATTGCAATTGAATTGGGACGCAAAAAAGTGGAAGGCAGAGCGCAAAATGAGCTCGATAGAATGGAAATGGAATGCTTGCGGTTAAATGATTTGATTGGTGAAATGATTGAGTTTGCCCGCCTGGATACATTAACCTCGCAACTGGAAAAGACCTTAATCAATCTACCTGCTTTATTGACTGAAATCAGTTCGGATGCCAATTACGAACACAGTCAAAATAATCCGGCAGTCCATTTGCACTGCCTTGAGGATTGTGACTTATTTTTGGATAAACGGTTAATTTATCGTGCGATTGAAAATATCATCCGTAATGCACTTCGCTATGCCTCTCCCAATCCACAAATTCTGGTCACCTTGCACTCGGATGCATTGCAACCGGTCGTTTATATTGATATTGAAGACAATGGCCCTGGTGTTCCTGAGGATCAATTAGAGAAAATTTTCAACCCCTTCTATCGGGTTGATCCTTCTCGCGAAAAGAAAACGGGGGGCTACGGTTTAGGTTTATCGATTGCTCAACGTGCAATTTTATTGCATCATGGAACGATTCATGCAACAAACCGTCACCCGAAAGGACTTAAGGTTCGGATTACGTTACCCACCTTAGTCGCCAAAGAAATCAATTAAACTTGTTTTTTTACGCTATCTAAACTGAATGATCATTTTGTCTATATAAACCGCAAAAAAAACTTGTATTCTCTGCTATAAAAAAATTAATATATGTGCCACGAGATGAATGTGGCTGTTTTTTATACCAATAACGGCACAATTACACGAGAAGTTAACGTCATCCTGAACGAAGTGAAGGCTCTCCTGAATCTGGCTTTGATTTAACCGATTGAGATCCTTCATTACGCTCAGGATGGCGCACCCGGGGCGTTATGTTTTTTTTTAAATGCAAGGAATGATGCGTGCACAATGCTGAAAAATTGAGTCAAGCCAGTGGTATTTTTTTCATTACAAGTCTAGTTTTTAACCAGCTCCGTCATATACCTGTTGCAATAGTGTCTGCATTTTTTTATTTGATTGCCTCGTTTTTTTATTTTTGTGCTTACAGCACATGGTTTCTGGCCTCCACGCTGTATCCGGATCACCCAGGCTTATCTACCGAGTGGTATGGTTTTGCTGAATTTAAAACCCAGCATATCGCTGCAGCCTTTATTGGAATGATTGCCGTATTGTGTAGCCTTGCGGCATTTATGTTTCCTCCGGTTGCGATACTTGCCTCCTGGCTTTTTTTGTTTGGTAATTGCATCTGGCTCATTAGTGAATTGCACAAGCACGAAATCATGAAAAACGACGCTCGGATTCAAACCCTCACACACGATAAGGCGTACTCAAAAAACCGACAACAAATTTATATCCAATATGCTTCCATCATAGCCTCCATTGCTTTGGTAACCGCCCTGTCTACTACCTTATCCCTTTTGTTTCCATCCATTGCCCTCATTGTTGTGACCAGTGCTTTTGTCATCGGCGTTTGTTTAAGTGCCGTTGCCGCGCAAAAATGGGTTGAGTATTTTGTGTTTTATCATCCCCCGGATAAGCCTGTTGAAAGTTACCAAACCATGCAGCGATTAGGCAATAACTGTCAAATGCAATCAAAACCTGCCCCCAAAAAACGTCCGGTTCCTATAGTCAACAAAATGTCCAATAACCATAAGGAAATCCATGAAAAAATCAGCGATAGCAACCTTACTCACCCAAGTGAAAACACATACTCTCGTTAAAAACTGGGTAGTGAATACCCCATCGCCTGAAGGCGCATTGCTTGATTTTTTAGTCACTGAAGAGATAACGCCTTCTTTTTCACGCTTTTGGGTAACGTCCTGGTTTATTGATTTTTTTCTTGAAATGCCCTCTGAAAAAGAGGCATTAAATGCCCTGTGTCTGTTGAACCGCTCGGAGAAAAAAACACTTCATAGCGTAATTGAAGGCAGCAAGATTAATTTAGGACAAAATCTCCTGCATCTTGTTTTTAGCAAGCAATCAAGCCTTGTGATTCGAGCGCTTTTAGACGTTGTAGAAACCCTCCCCGAGAATGAGCAGATTCAATTATTTACCAAGAAAGACCTGACTGATCAAAGTCCTGTCGACTGTGCCTTTGCACGAAAAAACGGCATCGGTGAACTCCTGTTTTCCCATTTGGTACGAATGAGCCACCTTACCCGATTGCTCTGCGAGGTATCGCTTTACCGCCCGCTGTCGGTGATGCATCAAGCGGTTCTGTCCAATAATACGGGCGTGGTTGCCCTGTTTCTTGAGCAACAGGGCCTGGGGTACGATCATTCCGATTTTAATAAGACCACCACTATGCTTCAGCTCGCGCTGGAGAAAGGGCATAAAACCATCGCGGCCTTACTTTACGCAGCCCCCGTACTGCATCAAATTAAAGAGGAACAATGCGGCCACTTATCGTTTGCATGGCCTAAAGAAAATACAGAGGTAACGGATGTAAATTGGTCACAAAAGAAAACATTACTCCACTTTGCAGTGTTAGAAAACAGCCCCTCAAAAGTACGCCATTTATTAGAGTATGGCGCCTCCTTCACGGCCGAGGACGCGAGGGGGCAAACTGCTCTGGAGAGTGCAATAGCTAATAATTATTTTGAAACAGTGTATGCTATCACCTCCTTTTACCCATTGCCTAACGAAGCAATGGGGCACCTGCTCGCCAGGACCCTCGGTAAAATAAGCTTCCCCTTACAGCGTAATGATAAACTGGAAGAAGTACTTAGCCAGAAAGGAGGAAGTCTTCTTACCTATTGCCAGGACAACAAAGACAGCTTGCTTTTATTTCTGACAGAGGTTGCGAGGTATTTAACCTTTCTGGACAATGAAGAGCTGGTTATGGCATGCAAGCAGTTTCTGGTCGAGCAACTTGGTGTCTTGCAAAAAAAATCAAACGCCATCGAATACGATGCCATTCAACTGCAACTCATAGGCTTTCTTTTTAGCCTCTCTACCGAACGGCGTAATCTGCTCATTGCACAATGCACTTTTTCAGAGCCTGCACGAATGCAACTGGCATTGACCCTCTTGAAAGGTTCTGTGAAGGCTCTTTTTTTAAGTCATTTTAGCGAAAAGGAACATTATCAAAACTACCAGCAAATCAAGGCGTTGACATCGCTTGATCCAGTCATGAAGCAAAACATAGCTCTGTATTATTTCCAACAGGCGCATTTAGCAGAACTTCCCCCGCTGCTACTCAAAGAGTTAGCCAGCACGTTACCCTTTAAAACCCTGTTGCAATCCGCACAAAAACGCAGTCATCCAGTACTTAATCTGTTAGCGCTTGAAAAAGCATTAACCGAAACAACGGAAAAAACAGTATCCATGGAGCTACTGCACACCTTACATCAGGAAATGCAATTGCCTGAGAAAGTGGAAAAACTCCCTGTGTTACTTAATCTGATAACCGATCCCCTCCTGAAGGTCTTGATGCGTTCGCAATTAGAAAACAACGAACCCTTAATGACGCTCGCTTTGAAATTTCCAGGCCAGTTTGAATTACAAGACAACAGCTTGCTGTGTGAGCTGCTCACGGAAAAAACCTGTACCCTCGAAGGGTTGACCCAACCGGGCAAGCAAAAAAACCTTGAGCAACTGCTAAGCTGCGTAAAACCTGCTTCGGTAAAACACATTCTTAACACACTTAAAAAAAATGTGGAGCCTCATCTTATCGGCCAATCTTATCGCAAAACCCCCTTGTCCAAGTGGTTTTTGTGTCTTGAATTAGCCCCCTTGCTGAAAGAGCTGGGCTATTTACGCGATCAATTACTTGAAAAAGATCCGAATGATTCCGCTCTGAAACAGGGAGCGCAGTTAAGTAAACAGATCTACAACCGCCTGTTTACTATCCATCTTGCTCAAAAAACGAAGGCATGGGATGACAAGATGGATTCGCTGCTCAAGCAACTGGTGTCTTTAGAAAATACGTTGGCAGCGCATTTTATAACAGAGAGCGGGAGGGGTTTCTCAGTTAGCGGGCTTGCAGAAACCATTGCTACCCATTGCAAGGCGATTGATGAGGATACGTTCCCGAAAGAATTCATTAGACACGATCCCCTGTTTATAAAGGCAGTGCATCGCGCAGTCATTGAAGGCATTTCAACCAACCCCCAATCGCATGCCTTGCTTGATGAGTTGATTCACTGGACTTTTTTTTGTGGGCATTCGGTAGACGGTGAATCGTTGTATACAAAAATGCCCGCATTGCTGCGCTCAACCCAGGCAAACGATTGGCTTGCAGCAGACGCCACCCTTTTAGAGTTGATTTCCCAAAAAGAAGGCATTTCCTCCCTTCTTTTTGAATTGCAGTTTGCACTTGAGTTGCCTCTGACTATGGAGGCGCTGTTAATCACCCTGATGGAGATAGATGACGACAAACTCACCCTTTTTGTAAACCTTTGCGCTAAAGCCAGACTTACTGAGTTGCAGTCTGTATTTCACTATGTAATTTTGGCAAAAAATCAAGGGATGGAGCCGGATGTAATCCGTTTGCAATGCGATTCCCTGGATTCTGTGCCCATCAATGCCTGGCTACGGGAAGGACTTTATGCGATTGAACGCTATTGCAGTGTTGCCCTCTCGTTAAAAATACTAAAGGAAAGCGTGTATTGTGAAGCAGGAAGTAGCGCAAGCGCCTTTACCCACGTAAACCGTTTCATGGAAAAACATGCTGACGCATTGGATGCAAAGGCTATTCATTGTTTAATGGCAATGCATGAGCCGCTGCTCACTAAACCGTCTCCCGAGGGCCGTGATTTTATTGTGTTATTGAGCAATTTATTTCAAACGCTCAAGTTAACGGTATGTTATACCTTGATTGAAGGGATGTCCGAGGCGTGGTTACATGCTTTGTTAAGCTATGCCTTGATGGGTTTGCATACGGAGGATGTTGTTTACGAAAAAGCCTGTCTTTTACTGCTGGATAGCTTATGCCATATTCCTTTTGAAACCAATCCACGCAGTTTAGACATCATAAAAAATCGCCTTGGCCAGCAGGATTTGTCTTTTTTACAGGATGCAACGCTTATTGCAATGGCAACTCGCATTTTAAACCAGAAAGAAGGCAGTTTAATGGATTGGACTGTCAATGGAATCTGGATTCAAAGGCTTTTGTGCTCGCCTGAATTTATCGCGCAAGGTGCTAAAGCAATTGGACCGCTCATAGCCCTTTACCGAAGGATCTCCCTCACTTTAAAGCAGGATGAGCTGCAGGGTCTAACCCAATGGCTTAAAGGCCATGTTGAACACAGTATGCGAAACATTCATCAGGACATGATGAAAAATCCGCACAAAAAAGCGCAATTGCTCGACAAACGAAAACGCCTTTTGGCATTTCGCGCTGACAGTGCAGTGACCGCTCTTTTTAATCAACTTGAAGACAATTGCACAGCGCTTAAAAAAAGCCGCCCCGAATTGGCTGAACAGGCGTTAACGGTACTTTATGGCTATTACAATGAAAACATAAGGAGCATGCGCTCGGATTTATTGTTTAAAGTAACGGATTTCGCTATTGCTAAAGCAATGGCAGGCAAAGGCGACATACAACAGGCTCAAAGTGCGCTTTTGCAGTGGATGACAGACACCTTACCTTTTCAAAATTTTTGGCAAAAAGAGCTTTCACGTAAAAAAGAGGTCTTTTTATACAATAAGGAAGGAAAAGAAATTGCCTTTATCAATGAATTAAATCAGGTTATGGCTTTTGTGGATTATGAACCGCGTTTACTTTTAGAAATACCAGGGATAGAGCCTAGTATGTGTTTTTATGATAAGGACCGTTGCATAAGCGGCATACTGACGTCTGCTGGCACATTTCAACATGAGAATGTCTTTCAAAAAAACACCTCAGCACTGCTTATTGCTAAAGTCCCGGTGGAGCAATTTAAAGAATCCGGGGACGCACTGGATTTATTATTTAATGATGTTCTGACAGAAAATAGCATTAACAAACTATATAAAGCCAGTGATCCGGCAAAACACGCCTGGATTACCGAAAAACTCGATAACCACCTGGCACAGTGCACCAGAGTCCTTGATGAGAATAATTTGGCTACGGTGATTAATCAACACCCAACAGAGTCACTCCTCCCCCTCCTGGCGCAGATGGTGTTGCAGGAAAACGGCAAGCAGTTGTTATTTCTCCTCCTGGAGGATAAAGAAAAACGCGCAGTCTTGTTAAGTGAAAAAGGGCTTGCTTCGGTATTTCACTTTTTATCCCACCAGGAAGTACCGGCTATTTTTGCCTCCTTCCTGGAGGAAAGTTTCGCTAAACCCTGGTTTAACGAAGGACTACTTCTTTTTGCCCTCTATGCCAAAACAAAAAACCAGCCTGAACTGCTTATTCATGCACTTCTCATCCTAAATCAGAAAACGTTTACGCAAAAAACCATGAAGGAATCGCTGTATGATGGAATTTTATCTACTCTGATTACCTCCGAAGCGTGCGCAAAAGTGGTGTGGAATTACTTTCTTAAGGCAAGAAAAGTAACCGATCTCCATCAAGTTGACGAAGATTTGGCCGAGGAATGGACTGGCTTTTTTTACAAACAGCACTGCTTGGCGGCCATTTCCCAATTGCTGCTTCATCCACTTTGGCCAAAGCACAGCTATCGATTGGTTTTGCTCATTTTGCTCAAACAACCATCCCAGATTTTTAAAGAGGTGGAAGACCGGTTTGCTGAATCCAGCTGGTCAGGAGAAGAAATAGCACAAATAAGCCATTTTACCCGCAACCATTTCCACCAGCCAGATAACCCCGACAAAGGGTTTTTGATAGGACAACAATTGCTGGAAGTGCTTGTTTTTCGCGCTGCAAACTTTGGCCAAACCCACCTTTTTTATGAAAACAAGATACTGGACAGGCTAGTCGTAAGCCAGATTCTTTCTCGCAAAGCACTTCATAAAGCAGCAATTGGTCAGTATCTTTGGGGGTTTCTGCCAGCGAAAGCCGAATCACTTATTCATTCGCTGCTTAACTGGTTTGAGACAAAAGAAGACGTGTCAAAGGAAGAAACCGCCGTGCGGGAGGTATTGGAGGATAACCAACCCATGATGGATTGGAAAGCCTTAATGCAGCAAACATGGGAGATGAATGGCTCGGAAAATCTTTCCCTGATGAGTGCCTACCTTATTAATTATTGCGGGCCAAAAGAGCCGCTCGTGCAATTAATAAAAGATTATATTAACCAATCGGATAAAGCGAATTTACAGGCTATTTCCAAAGTCATGCACTGTTTTCCCACGCGTGATTTTAGCGCAGGCATCTTTCTTGCGCTCGAAGAGCAACTGCATGCGCATCCGGATAAACTGGATAAACCTATCCTTAAACACATGGCTCAGTTTTTTTCCCAACATTTTTTGAACCAGGCACCGTTATCTCCAGCCAGTGAAATGGCCTTTTTACGGCATCTTGGCCAACAAAAAGCCTACATGCTGGTTAAACATAGCTGTGACCTCTTGTTAAAGGGGGTATATACCCCAGCCGAAAAAAAATGGTTTCAGAAGGTTCGCACGGAAGCGATTGTTGAAAACCAGTTAAATCAACACAAAACCAGCTGGTACTACAGCCCCTACAAAACCCTTTTAAGGCTATGGAATTATGGCATTTATAAAAGGTCTCAAGTAGTTGTCTTGTGCGAGGAAGAAACGCATTATCAATCGCCAGCCGCTTTAATCAAAGAAATCAAAACGCCAGAACCAGGGGGGCAATTTATTGCACATCAATTGCGCATTGCCAAACAAAATATAGCCTTGCGCGCCCGGTATAAAACATTTATCGAGCAGCATCACAGCAGAAAAAATCGCCAGGATAATCAGGAAATCCAGGAAGCGGATAAAATAGGGTTCTTTCTGCCGAGCCTTGAAGGGTGTAAAGAAAAAAAGAGCAATTCCGATGAGGAATTGAATCGTAAGCCAGCTTGTAACCCTGCCTGATTATCAGTATAGTTGCGAGCAAATTAAGGAGTTAGCCATGCAGGAATTAGTTGGATTAATGATAAGCAAAGCAAAAAAAGCGCTTCCTTTTGCCTATGCCCCCTACTCCAATTACCAGGTCGCTTGCTGTATTTGCGCTGAAGGAGACAAGCTCTTTACCGGTGTTAACGTAGAAAATGCGTCCTATGGATTAACAACCTGTGCTGAAGCGTCTGCAATTTGCCAAATGGTGAGTGCCGGCCTGCAAAAAATCAAGTCGATTGTGGTGTTAAACGGGGAAAATACGTTTTGTTCTCCTTGTGGCGCCTGCCGACAAAAATTGTTTGAATTTTCAACGGGGGAAACGCTGGTTCATCTTTGTGATCAGAACAACGTATTAAAAACCTTGAAGATTGACGACTTATTACCTTTAGCTTTTCGATTGGAAATAAAATGACAAATACACCGAGTAATGCCCATAAGGCTGCTGAAAAAATCAAAACAGTAATGCCTGCTTTTAAGCCTGTTATAGGCATTGTGTTAGGCTCAGGTCTTGGCAGTTTTGCCGAACAACTGGAAGATTCGGTTACCCTCTCCTACGCGGATTTACCAGGGTTCCCCGCTATTACCGTGCACGGCCATGGTGGAAATCTTGTGCTTGGCCATTTAAATGGAGTGGGCGTTGTGTGTTTGCAGGGGCGTGCGCACAGCTATGAAGGAATTAATCACGAGGTTGTCAAAACCTATGTCCGCACATTGCGTTTATTAGGCTGCGAGTACTTCCTGGCAACCAATGCCTCAGGCTCTTTGCAGGAAGAGGCAGGTCCTGGCGAACTCATGTTAATTACGGATCACATCAATCTTCAACCGGGCAATCCTTTGGTAGGGGCAAACGACGAGGATTTCGGCCCCCGTTTTTTCCCATTAGACAATGCCTATGACGCCTCCATGCGGGAACAATTGTTAACGCTTGCCAAAGCAGAAAGCATTCGCCTTCACGAAGGGGTTTATATGGCAGTGATTGGGCCAAACTACGAAACTGCGGCTGAAATCAGAGCGTTTCGCACCTTAGGTGCTGACGCCGTGGGCATGTCCACGGTTCCTGAGGTACTGGTTGCAAACCATTGCGGGCTAAAGGTAGCCGTGATTGCAACGATTACCAATTACGCCACAGGCCTTGCCAAAACAAGTCATAACCATGAAGCGGTCGTCGAAATGGCCTCTTTTGCGGCCGAAAAATTAAATCGGTTAGTAAAACGCTTTATCATGGGTTTAGCGCAATGAATCTGGAGGAGAGCTACTTATACGCCTTCCACGCACTTAAAGAAACGTCAAACGAATGGCCTTTTTCAAACAGTCAGGCCATTGCTTTGATTGATCTAACTTTACTGGATGAACATGCCAGTGAAGAAGCGCTCCTGGCCCTTGCAACCCAGGCTAACCAGCATCAGGTTGCAGCGGTTTGTGTATTGCCGCAACACACACCCAAACTTGTTCTCACAGGCGATGTGCATTTAGCGACAGTAGTTAATTTTCCAACGGGTAGCGAAACACCCTTTGAGGTGCTTGCGGCCCTTGAGGCGATTTTGGAACAGGATAAGGTATCCGAAATAGACTATGTATTCCCTTACCGCGCCTATTTGGAGGGCGAGACAGAATCTGCCTTGTTGCAATGCCAGTCGGTTCTCGCCCTTTGCCATCAAGCGGGACGCTGTTTTAAAGTGATTTTAGAAACAGGGGCTCTCCCCTCCCTTTCTTTCATTTATGAATTAAGCAGAAAACTGGTGGACATGGGCTGTGACTTTATTAAAACCTCTACGGGAAAAATTGCACAAGGTGCAACTCCTGCCAGTGCATTTGCTATGCTAAAAGCCATCAAGGACAGCCAAAGTAGCTGTGGAATAAAAATATCAGGTGGTGTGAGAACGCCAGAGCAAGCCTTTTTATACATGCAGTTGGCGCAACATCTTCTTGACAAACCGCTCGATAAATCCTGGTTTAGGCTTGGTGCCAGCAGCTTGTTGGGACGCTTATCTTAAATTTCTATTGATTTAAAGGCTAGTTTTTGATAGATTTGCCCCCAAAATACGCCCCTAGCGAATAAATCGCTCATTTTTATTTCATATGCAATCAAACAGGAATTAAACCATGCGCTTTCCCTTATTCACAAAAAACACCCTGCGCTCTACTTCGTTTATACTTACCCTTTTTCTCGCAGGATGTGTGACAATTTATGAACCGCCAAAATACGGGGAACCCACAGCAACGGTTCAGGGCATGAAAGACAATGGACTGTTTAATTGGTCGGTCATTGCGGTAACGGAGATTGATAACCATTCAGTAGGTTTTAAAATGACTCCTGCAGGAACGCTGCGCATTTATCCTGGCAATCACATGCTCACTTTAAATTCACAATTCAAACGTGGCCCCTTTTCTCCTGTTTATTTTGCCGTAATTGATGTGTCTGCCAATTTCAAAGCGTCCCAACACTATAAAATTAAATCCAATGTCGATGGCAGCCGTTTAAATGCCTGGGTTGAAGATGCCAACGGGCATAGAGTAAGCCCTATTTCTTCTTCCAATTACCATTAAAGAGTTTGCTAGCCTCAACCGCAAGACAACGCGTAATACGGTAGACAAGTATTGGATTTAATTATATAAATAGCTATCTTTTTTAGTTCGGATCAATAAATGAAAGCCTTTTTTTTAACGGCAACACTGGTCACTGCATTTTTACAAACCAATGCGCATGCTTTGAGTGAATCAAAGGCAAGTCAACTGTCAGCCCATTACGAGAGTTGCTTTATTCTTTATGATGTAAACAAACAACAAGTGGTCAGCGAAACTAATCCGGATAACCGCTGTAACCATCGGATTTCGCCCAACTCCACCTTTAAAATCCCTTTGTCTTTAATGGCTTTTAATGAAAAACTTATTGATCAGAATACGGTATTTATACCCACTATTATCTATCCGGATTTTCCCAATTGGAATCAATGCCAAAGTCCGCATACCTGGCTTGTTTATTCGGTTGTGTGGGTTTCCCAAAAGCTAACGCAGCAACTTAAAATGAAACGTATTCAAACCTATTTAGCGGATTTTCATTACGGTAATCAGGATTTTTCAGGGGATCTTGATAAAAACAATGGACTCAGCAATGCCTGGCTCGACAGCAGTTTAAAAATATCTGCTTTTGAGCAGTTAAATTTTTTGAAAGCGATGTTATCCCATACCTTATCGCTTTCTAAAGACGCCGTATATTATACCAAAGTAAACCTCTATCAGGAGCATCTTGACAAGGGTGCAACAATTTACGGAAAAACAGGATCTGGTGCCACCTATCAACAGGATGCACAGGGTAAGTTGAGTAAGATTGTTCAGGGTTGGTATGTGGGTTTTATTGAGCAAGATAAACAACAATATATTTTTGTGAGCAATATAACCGATTCGCAAAGCCGGACACCCAATGATAAACACTATGGTAGTGAATTGGTAAAACCCATTACCTTAACACTGCTTAATGCCTACTTTAACAAGGCGTAATGAGGTTGGGCTTTGGGTGCAGCTTAATGTATTGCTCCAGAGCCTCAAAAATTTCAGAGTGAATTTTATTACGGCGATGAAAAAACTTCATGTTTTTTTGTTGATATTGTTGGCAAAACCCCAGTATGGTCATATCGTGCTGCGGTGCTATTTTCCGCGAGAGGTCCAGGCGCCCTCTCTCTAACAAAACCTTTAAGGTGTTGCTGTAATTGGCAGGATTATCGCTAAAGGGTAGATCATTTCCTGGATTAGCTCTAAACATCGCCTGAATAATGTGTTGGCCCTGGTGGTTTTCATGTAAAAGCTCTTCAAAGGAACAGACTTTACCCAGTAACTCATGCGAAACTTTCTGGAAAAACTGACGACAAGGTGTCAAATTAAAAGAAAGCCCCATCGCATCGCCCGATGCAGCAGCCAGCCAGAGTTGCGTTTTAATGGATTCCTTTAAGGCGTTAAATTTGTGCTGATGATAAAGACGCGTCCATTGGTCTTTGTTTTGTTGTGGGTTTTCGTGAACCGATATTCCAGTGCTTGCGTTAACGCTTTGCAAGAAGTGCAAATCAAAGGTTTCTACTTTCATTTGCAATGTGGATTTACTGCTACCGCTTGTAAAGCACAGCAAGGGAAAATCATATTCCTTGGGATATAATTCAATCTGCTCTAAAAAAGGGAGATGTACCGGGTGTAATTTTGAGTTTTTTTCGAACACCTCAAGCCCGGTTAGCGCACGGCTAAAGCGCAATTTGAGGTCAAAATCTTCTTTTTTTGAAACTGGGTATTGGGTTTTTTGGAAATGTAGATAAGGTCCAGAATGGTAATGGATGGTTTTAAAACAATTGGAGAATTTAAGTCTATAAAGACCTTCCCCTTGCTGAAACCAGGCATTTTCCCTGCTTAGATAAAAAGCGCGTCTCAAATCATGAATATTGCATTTTTCAAGAGTTGAAAACATTTCCCCGCCTGTATACCGTCCCTAGTCGCCTATTCTACCTTTGTATCCTGTCCTTTTGCAATACGCCAACCACCAGAGTGGCTTTCATCAGTATAAAAATGGAGCATTTGGGATTTTATGGTATAGTTTATACTACAGGATAAAAAAGATAAGGATAGTTATGAATACCATTCAAATCCCCGGTTTGACACAACAGGCATCACGTATCTGTTTGGGAACCTGGGCCATGGGCGGTTGGATGTGGGGCGGCTCCGATGAAGATGAGGCAGTGAAAACCATTCATAAAGCGCTCGAAATGGGTATCAATATGATTGATACTGCACCGGTGTATGGTTTTGGTGCTTCGGAAAAAATCATTGGCAAAGCCCTAAAACACCATGCTGACCGCGAAAAAGTCATTCTCGCTACCAAAGTGGGTCTGGAATGGGGAAATGGCAAAGTGATTCGAAATGCTTCGCCAAAACGCATTCAACAAGAAGTAGAAGACTCCTTAAAACGATTGCAAACCGATTACATCGATTTGTATCAAATCCATTGGCCCGATGAACATACGCCTTTTGAAGAAACCGCTCACGCACTGGTTTCCTTACTCGAATCGGGGAAAATTAGAGCGATTGGCCTTAGTAATTTCTCCATCAGTCAAATAGAAACCTTTCTTCAGTTTGCACCGGTTCACACGATTCAGCCGCCTTATAATCTTTTTGAGCGTTCCATTGAAAAAGACATTCTACCCTTTGCAGAAAAAGAAGGCATGATAACGCTGGCTTACGGCTCCCTGTGCCGCGGCTTATTATCGGGTAAAATGACCGCCGACAGGCAGTTCACCGGCGATGATTTAAGAAAAAATGATCCAAAATTTCAAGAACCTCAATTCAGCCAATACCTGAAAACGGTTGCAGCCCTTGATGCCTTTGCAAAGGAAAATTACCAAAAAACAGTGCTGGCTTTAGCTATTCGCTGGGTCCTGGATAAGGGACATACCATTGCACTTTGGGGAGCAAGGCACCCGGAACAACTGGCGCAAGTGAATGAGGCCATGGGGTGGAGCCTTGACGCGGGGGCAATGAAGGAAATCGATAAGATATTGCATCAATTTATTCAAAAAGACGTAGGGCCTGAATTTATGGCACCTCCTTAAAGAAAACAAGGAAGCCTCTTCCATGAAGGCTTGGGGAGCGAGAGGGTCTTTATGAAATAACACAACGTCTTTCTGGATGGGCTTCTTCCTCTTTATCCCCGTTGATGGAATTCGAGTTAAATAAAAGGTGGGTCAATTCGGATAGCCTGATAGCGTTATTTTGAAGCGCTGAATCAGCGTTTTCTCCAAGCAGTTGATTGATTTGCGCTTCCAACCGATCAAGGCAAAACTCACCGTTAGATGATTTTGAGTTTACAAACAAGGCATAGGCGTCTTGAATGGTAGATGCTTTAAAAACGGATTGATAGGTTTTACAAAAAGTGCTTTTGATAAAAACAAATTGCTCTTCTTTGGGTAGTTCATTAATGTTTTTTTTATTAAATTTGAATTCATGTGAAAAATTCATTAATACCAGATGCTTAGCCGCTTCATTAAATTGTTCTACCGTTAATTGGTTTTTCATACTTTAATCTCGTTAAGTAAAAAAGAGGCTTATTGTAATTTATTGAATCAAGGAAGGCAATGGCATTCAGGTGCGCTCGGTTATCATCTGCGCCCCATCCTCGCTTTTTAAGGGTATAAAAATAACGATTGAAAGGAGCGTGAGACAACCCATAGCAACAAAGGTGTAATGGAAAACACGGGCGCTAAGTTCTGTTGTAAAAAGATAAGAAAATAAATGAATCATAGATGCACTGACCGCCACACCAAAGCTTTGGGCTATTTGTTGCAGGGTGCTGATAATACTGGTCGCACTGCTCAGGTCGTGCGCTGACAAATCCGCATAAGCCAATGAATTCATCGCGCCGTATTGCAATGTTAATATGAACCCATACAAAAACGTTAAGAACCCTATCGCATAGGATGAAGTAGAGGAGTTAATGCTTGCAAAGACGACTATCACCAAACCGGCCGTGATGGTGTTAATCATTAAAAATTTTTTATAACCTAAAAGACGCAAAAAAAATAAAGTACAGGGTTTACCTAACACAATTCCAAGCGCCATCGGGGCTAACAACAGGCCAGAAAACTGAGGGGATTTGCCTAAAATAATTTGTAAAAACAAAGGAATTAAAAACGGCATGCCGCCAAAACCTAACCGGGAAAATAAATTCCCCATAACCGAGACACGAAATGTTCTTAGCTGCAATAAATCCATTTTGACAATAGGATGTGCCTGTTTTTTTGAGTGGTGACTGTAAGCAATCAAAAGGAGTAATGCGCCGAGTAACACACTGATTGCAGTGCGGTGGGTAATGCTTGTTTCGCTGAGTGCTGATAAGCCGAACGTGAAACCCGCCAGTGACACACCAAACAAGATAAACCCAAGGCTATCCAAAGGGTGCACCGGCTCAAGTTTTTCAGAATGCAAATAAAAAAACGCAAGGACAATGGCTAATAGCCCCACAGGGATATTCACCCAAAAAATCCACTGCCAGGAAAAATAGTGCGTTATCACACCGCCTATAACAGGCCCAAGCATCATGCCGATTGCGCCAACCATCACCACTGTATTCATGGTGCTAATCATGTGCTCACGGCCAAACGTGCGGACAAGGATTAAGCGCCCAACCGGTAAACCGAGCGCACCACCAAGTCCTTGAAGAAAGCGCGCCAGGATTAACTGCGTTAAATTATTGGCAAATCCGCAGGCAAGCGAACTTAAAGTAAAAATACATAATGCGGAAAGAAATACTCGCTTGGCACCAAATTTATCCGAAAGCCAACCACTAATAGGAATAAAAATGGCCAAACTTAGTAAGTAGCTGATTAATGCGACTTTCAAATCCACAGGATCGACCTGCAAGCTTTTAGCCATGACCGGAATGGCGGTATTAATTACTGTTGTATCCACGGCTTCCATAAAAAAAGACAACGCAACAATCAGGGAGATTAACCGTGGAGAAGGTTTGGTTTTTAACATGAGTAACCTGGATGACACAGTAATGAGAATATAATGACCTACTCTTATGAATTTTGACAGCAAAGTTCCATTAAAAAAAGAAATCTTCGGAATCCTTTTCGCCCTCAACAGCTGACAAAGGCAAAGGCAATGATTCCCCCGGAATTTTTCTGGATTCCTTAGCCCATTCTCCCAAGTCAATGAGTTTGCAACGCGCACTGCAAAATGGTCTGAAGCTGTTCTCAGCGTGCCAGGTATCTTGTTTGTCGCAGGTGGGGCAGGTAATTTTCTTAGTCATAGTCTTTCTTTTGGTTAGTTAGTGACGGGCACGCTATAGTATAAAATAAAATCCCATTGAAAAGCACGATAACGGTCGGATAATTCACAGTTTGGTATTTCATGCACATTCAGCCCTTTCTTTTGATTAAGATTACACCGTAGCCTTGATGCAGCAACGCGTAATCAAGGTTTTCCTTCTCCGAAGAGGCATCCCAAACCTTGATTATGCGTTGCTGCATCAAGGCTACGGGAAAGGAAGATTTTCAAAGACCAGTTTTTTTTTCGTTTAGATTGATTTTTTACTTGAGGAAAGAGTCATTAGGAGGTTATTGTTATGAATGAGTACTCAACAATAGACAGATAAGGAGAAGAAATGAACAAAAAGGAACTGGTTAGTGCGATAAGCTCTAAATCAAAGCTCACTAAAAATGACTCTGAGATTGCATTAAATGCTGTCATCAGCTGCCTGACCGATTTACTCACCAAAGGCGATTCTATCATATTGCCAGGATTTGCCAGCATTTCAGTAAAAGAGCGTGCTGCCCGTACAGGACGAAACCCTTCTACAGGAAAAGCCATTGACATTGCTGCCAGCAAAACAGTAAGTTTTAAAGTAGGCTCTAAACTGAAAGAAGCCCTCAATGCCTAATGGATTGAACAATCCGCTTAATTTGGCTCGCCTGGCTAGTTAAGGCAAGCGAGTCATTCATGAGAATGCATGCGCCCTTATTTTTATTTTGGGGCATGCGTTGTAACAAAGTTATCAACCTGCCTGGTTAACGCTGTTTTTAACGCACTACGGTTTTATTCACCAGAACAAACAATCCCATCCTAGCTGCTATAAGTTCATCACCACCACATAACATATTGTTTTTAAATATAAAAAAAGAAAGTAGAATGGCTGTTTTCAATTAGAGTTAAACCTAAATGCAATCTGGATATGATGTAACAGTAGAATCCGCATTTTCTACGATTCTTTCCATGGCTGAAACTGAAAATTATGCGGGATTAAGCCACTGGCTGGAAGAAACCGGTCACTCTGTTTCCTTGTGGAAAGGCATGACCACCCCAATTCTTCAACTGGCCAAAGAAGGAAAGGAACGGGCTGTTAATTTTTTAATTGAACAATTTGAAGGAGATATTTTACAGGCTATTGAAGGGTATGCGCGCAAGGGATGGGTATTGCAGGTCAACCGCTTGCTCCCTTTTGCTAATCCCAATTTTGCAGCAAGAGGGTTTGCGCAATCGGGAAATGAAGAGGCGCTGGAAAAGCTTGCCTCTGGTGCCGGTACAAAAATACGTTACCTTCTTGAGGGTGCCGCACGGGGAGGGCAAATCGATACGATAAAACGGCTCCTGGCGCTACCGTCTTTGCAATACCATAAAACCGCCCTGCTCTCTATCGCCCTGGCAGGACTTCTTGCCGAAGGACATGATGAAGCCATAGATACCCTGGATTGGAGTGAATTGACACCGCTTGCTTTAGCCAATACCAAACTAAAAGTGTATGCTCAACTGGGCCATGTGGTGCGGGTTAATCCATTACTGGAACAAGGCGCCTCGCCTCAATTGGCGGTGGAGTATTACGCCAAGGGGGGGCATAAGCAGGAAGTAAAGAATTTATTAGCCCTTTATCCTGATAATACCAAATTAACCCTTGCTGCCACTAAAGGGTTTGCGCTGGGAGGACATTTTAGTGAAGTCGTAACAGATAACTTCAATACCTCCTGCATTGTAACGCAATGCCATGCGTTCTCTGGCCATTTCAAACAAGTCAATCGCCTGTATACCACGCAAATTTCCCTGGCTGCTATTTGTAGAAAATATTTGGAAGGCGGTTATTGCCACCCGAATCACCTGCAACGGCTACTCTATTTGACCGAAAACAAGGCATTGCAAGCTTGGCTAATTGAGGAATCCGCTGCAATCTATCCTGAGATTGATCCTGAAAAATTAAGCAATACCTTGCTTCAAATGGAGTCCTTTAAAGCGCAAGGGGTTGGTTTTGAAGAAGCAATGCGCTACTTGAAAACAAATCGCCGGGTAAGAGAGAATGCCAAACAGGATGGTCGAGGCATAACCGGTGCGGAATATTGGCTTTTATTAGGGCAAACCAAAGTATGCAGACACTATAATAAATCCCCGTTTCCATTGCAGGAGCCATGGCCTTTACCCCCCGAGATAACAGCACATATTACTACGTTTTTAACAGGCACATCCCTCAGCAGAACCCAATCCTATATTGAAAGGACTAAGGAGCGCATCAAATCAAAAAAGAATGCTTCGTTTCTTAAAAGAACCTTTCAGGGAATTGAAATAGCCCCAACCTTTTGCTCACAGTTTGGTTATATTTTTGGAACCGTTCCGACAATCAATCCCCTGGAGCACAACCCTTATACCGATTTTAATGTCACGCTATACTCCTTCCTCTGTTCCCTTCCTATGGAGCAAGGATTGCATGCGGGCATTCTAAAGTGCATTCAACAAGCTTGTACGCAAAAAAATACACTTGCGTTTCGAAACAAAAAGACCGCTCTTACTCTTTTACTCCCGAAAAGACATGCAGAGGAAGACAAAGACGCCATCCTTTATACGCTCGATTCGAACACAACCTGGCCAGGGTTTAAGGCACTGCTTGATTGTCAATTGATTAATGCTGAAAATCCAACCCATTTTATCCATTTAAAAGGAGTGGGTGCACAGTTTACAAGAGCGTATTCTCTTTTTCCCAATAAAGACAAAAAAGGGATAACCCTGGCGCATTGCGATGGTTTTGCCACCCTTGAAGCGCCTTATGAGCCAGAGGCACATGATCTGCTCCTCCAAAAAACCCTTGCCAGTTTATCGTTTCAAACGAACTTGCACTTTGTAGAACCCACACACCCTGTTAGCTCGACAGGAAAAATAGCGCGGTTTATTCAACAAGAAATCGATACCTTATGCGCTCACTATAATTTCAAAATGAAAGAAGCGAAAACATCCGATGAAAAAATAGGGCTCATTGCAGAGTACACTCAGTTAATTTATCAACTACACCCTTTTAAGGATACCCGTCCTTCGCTATTCTACTTGTTGTTAAACCGGTTGCTTCACGAAGAAAAGATGCCCTTCGCTTTATTTGACTGTACTTGTTTATTGGCTTTTAGCCAAAACGAACTCAAACGAATCATCAAGCAAGGACAGATCAATTATTTGGGCTTATTGCAAGGACAGCCCGTCTCCTTTGCAAATGGCTTTACCTGTTTAAACCCTGAAATTACATCAAACAAAATATCCCTTTCGCAAGAAGAGTGCATAAGCCTGCTCCATGCCCTTTCACAAAACATCAATCGATTGGATGAAGAGTACCTCATTCGTTTAACGTTTCAAAATGTGCCTTTTGTTTCTGAATCAGGAATGTATGCAAACGAGCAAAATGAACAAGAAACAAAGCGTTCCCTTCAAAAAACAGAGACAAGCTATCCAACTTAACAGGAACACGATAAGTCATCCCCGTATAGATGGGTTTTATCTTAATTTTCACGGAGTAAATGAGGCATTGTCAGGATCTGCCTTGTACTGTTGAGAATGTGGCATGAAAAATTGGCTTATTAATTCATTATTATTCTGCGAGTACATTTTACCTTCCAACACGTGCGCGCAGTGTTTTTTAAGATTCGCCACCTTTGTTTTGCTCATTGCTTGAAGAATTTGTTTTTTTTCTTTTACTAAATCACTAAAACTGGCATTGGGGTTTATCATCGTATCCAGCAGTTTTTCAAGGTTAAATGCGTCCCCCAGTTTCCTGCAATAATACTCAGCAATGGCCATTTGTAAATACGATTTGTCCATCAGAACTTCTGGACTTCCAAGGGCTGCAGAAATTTGAAAAAGTACAGTGTGTTTTTCCAGATCATTAACTAAATTTTTATAAGTTTCTGCATTGAACGAAGGCGTGGAAGAAAGAACAGGATAGACAGAAGCACTCCACCACCATAGCCTTTGGTGACAAAAGTAGTCTGGCTCTTGTTTTTTTAAAGCACTCAGGTGGTGCGCAAGTAATTGATTGTCTTTATCAAAAAAACGATTTTTATGATAAACAATATAGTTTGAATACAATAAAGTACAAAAACTAAATTCCCCCCCTTTTATTGCATCAAAAAAAAGCGTGGATAATGCAATATGGATTGCTTCATCCAAAACAGGGAGTGTAGCCAGGCTGCGGATAAACGAATCAGACATTGTAAAACTGCTATGAGAAAGTGCGGCGAGCAGAACTGCATCTGTGATTTGATTATTTTTTCTTAAATGGATAAGGTCTTCTTTTGAAAAACAACGAATATAGTGCTTCAAAAAAGGCTCATTATTCCTCAGGTTTTTAATTAAGAATGCACAAAACGCATCGATCTTTAATACCCTTTGAGCCAAGACTACATCAAGCAGTGTAAATACCGTGTTTTCATCCATAGTCCAACTGTATTTTCCAGGAGGATTAATCAGGAAATTGGCAAGTGGGTAATTGCCCGATCGTAGACTGGGAATCAGTAAATTTTCATAAAATACGCTATTTTTTTTAAGTCCTGCCAGGCAGTCAAAAAAAACTTCGAATA
Organism: Tatlockia sp.; assembly: GCA_041659885.1. Classification (GTDB taxonomy): domain Bacteria; phylum Pseudomonadota; class Gammaproteobacteria; order Legionellales; family Legionellaceae; genus Tatlockia. The sequence goes on along the minus strand of JBAZXN010000016.1, from coordinate 22,377 downwards.
ATTCTTCTTTAGCAAAATGAAGCGCCCGGAGAAGAATGTTCGTTTTTACCGTTTCATTATCTTTTCCTTTGAGGATAGCGGTACTTTCAATAAGATAGATGCCGAGATCAAAATCCTTGTCATTTAAGAGGGAAAGATTAATTACGGCACTGGATAGTTTGATCCACAAGTTAAACGCTTCATTTGAATTACTTACTTGATACAAAAAGAGTAATTGCCTTGTATATTCTTGTAACGCTTTTCTTGTGCCTAAATAGATAGCCTCGCAAGAGCAAGCGCGGATAGCATGACGCACAAACCGGGAGTGGATTTGCGTTACAAAGGGCTGCACTTCTGCCCGTAACTTAAAGGTTTTAAACTGTTTAACCGCATCCTCGTCAATTACATCAAGCAATTGAAGGGCTGCTTTTATCATTTGTTCATAGGGAACAGAGCCATTCGTTCTTAAGCAATTAAAATAAACCATCAGCTTCGCTAATTTTTTTTCATCCGAAATGGCTTCATGTAACACACTCGAAACGATATCCTTTCGCTTTAAATCAGCATAATTTATTTGAAGCAAAGCATCCAGAACCTCATTTTTTTCAAGGTGGTTAGTCTCTAACTTTTGTTTGATTACATTGCGAATGGTATCCAGTGTGCCTTTAGTAATCGCCATATTTCCACTGAATAAATTAGTTAATTGCAAATACGGGCTATTGGTATTAAGTAGCACAAAAGGAATTTTCTCCTCAAGAGTAAGCAGGAGAGGATCTGCGACAAAAATTTTATATTTAAAGACAGATAATAACCAGGAATTCTCCTTGGGAAATAACTGAAGCGAATAAAGTAACTCGTGCACAGTTAACGTATTGAGTGCAATCGCCTCATGCAAAAGAGAGAATACAAGCGGTTTATAGTCTGCTGCTCGTTGCAGTAACTGGGCAAACAGACTGTGTTTTTCAGCGATTGCATACTTTAACAAACTGCCAATCAATAGAGGGCATGCATTTAAAATCGGCTCACGTGTCTCTTCCAGAGCAAAAAAAATCGCAACGAGCAGGGTATTTTTTTCGTCAAGATTCGTTGACAAGCTACCTGCTGCATCTATCACATCACAGGCATTGTCCCTTTGCAAAGTGCGTTGCAAAATCAAAAGCTTGAGTTCATTTTCTTGCAGAGGGAAGTAATAATGGATAGCAAGGTGACTATTCAGGGTATGAATTTGTTCTTTTTGAAGCGCCCACATCTCCTCTATTTTTGTATAGGCAACGCCCGAATGGCTTTCTATAAACGCATCAATAGCCTGGGATAATGCCTTATTTGCATTATATAATTGTTCAATGTAAATTCTGGCGCAATTTTTAGGCTGTGCTAAGCCTAAGTCTGCACCCGTCTTATATAATTTGGAATCAGTTGTATTCCACTGCGTGTGTTGTGCCAAATAGTGCCATATCCTGTTTTTTACCTGAGCAGACTTATTGGTGTGAAAGAGCGTTTGTTCAGAGTAATTTTCTATTGAAATCAGTCCCTTTAATTGCTGTTTTGTTAAGTAAGCCAACGCAATCTGTAACGATTCTGCACTGATGTGGTGAAAAACAGTATTCCCCAGGGCGTCTTTTTTCTGAAAAAGTAATCGCCGCTCTTTTTCCGACAAGCGTTGTAAAATAGCCGCGAAAGAAGCAGGCATTTCGGATGCTTTATGTAAGAAAGGCAGGTTGCGTCCATTGGTAGAACGAGCCACTTTCAGTAAAATAGTTTTTGGTAGAACCGTTAACGATTGAATGAAGGCATCAGGGTTTTCAACCAGACGATACCACAAGGCGTATTCCTCGTGTGTGTTTGAATTAAACGGCAACACCTTTGCCAATTGCTCGTCAGGCAACGCGCAGACAACCTGATGAAACGCCTCAAACTGGCATTTATCCTCAAAAAGGTTATGGATAAAAACAGTGTATTCTTCGGAGGTTAAATAAGGCTTAATCCGGATAGAAGCGGAATCAAGAATGGATTGTCGCAATTGCGAATACTTTTGGTTTTTTCGTTGTACTTCTGCCAGCAGAGATTGGTCAAGCTTTGTCAACGCATTAACCGTTTCTTCAATCAGGGCAAGTTGCAACTCAGAAAGATTGCAACCACTGGGAATAGGATATTCGACCTCTATCAGCGCAAGGCACTTCTGAATAGAAAACGGCGTGGTTAACAAGGCCTTCAATACGTTTAGCAAGGTAGAGTAGTCAGAAATTAATCCCACCTCGCTCTCCAGAGCCGTGATAAAAACACAGGTTTCAGCGTTCGAATAGCGCCTGGTATTGGTTTGTGAAGGGATTTTTTTTAAAAGGTTTGCATTGTGAATAATCACCTGTATCAGGCATGCAAGGGAATTAGCAGACAATGCGTTTTGTAATAAAAACGCCGTTTCAAGAAGCAGCATCCCTTGCTTGTCTTTTAAGGATTTGTATGCCTGTAAGATGCTCTCTTGACTAGCATTTACCCTTTGCATTATCAAGCATTTTTCGGTGAGAAAATTACGTAATACATCAAAAAGAGGCGATGGTTTCTTCTTCACTTTATCAAGCAAAATTTGCATTGTTTGGCCGAGTACCGTAGCATGTTTTGCTCTGTTTTCTTGTAAAAAGGCGATCGATAAATACCTCTGCGCCATTGCTTCAAGATTAAATGGCATATCGGGCAGCAGGTTTCCTTCAAAGAGCAAATGCGCGATAACGTACACGCCACAAGACCAGTTGTTGCGCTGCGGCGGAAAAGGCGATTTGGCTTTGTTAACCACTAAGGTTTTATCCGTCAACCCTAAAAAATAAGTGAGTTCTTCCTTAAAACCTTTTGTATCTAAGGAATCAAACACCTTGGCATGGTAAGGGGTTTGCTCCAGATCAAGCCAAACTGCAACTTGATGTTCGAAATTCACTTGATGAGAAAATACAATCACTTTCATTCCCTGTTGCTTTAAAAGCGAAAAATTGCTGTCATTAAGCGTTTCATACGATGCAATAGACGGAACTAAAATGCCCGATTTTTCAGCAAAATAATATTGCAACGCGGATTGCACCTGGTGTTGATCAAATCCCCCGTTGGTATTTTGGCAAACCGCATCCAATTCCATTGCAAACTGTACCTGTTGGCCAAGTGCTTTGAGCGCGGTTTGTTGGCGCAGGTTTTTTTTCCAGTAATAGGACTTATCAATTCGACAAAACGCATTTTTTAAGGTTTGTAAATCCTCAGCGCTATAGCGAATGCGATAATTTTCTCGGTCTATTTCAATCGTGAGCGACTCATTGTCTTGCAAAAGAATTTCGAAATTGTCTTTTGCCTCAAGGGGGAATAACTCGGAGGAGAAAGTAAAAAAATTCCCGAAAATAAATGCTTTGTTATCAAATTGAAAGCAAATACTTTTTTGCTGTTTATTCACGAGCGTTTTATAGCTTGCTGTGGAGGTATCCAGGAGAGGTAATCCCTGCATTTCTTCTACGAGGCTGTCAATTTTAGTCCAATCCAACGCTCCATTCAGGGAATACATGCTTTCAAGGATCTCCTCTAAAAAGTACCTATCCTTGTCTTCAGTTATCCTGGGTCGTTCATTTAATTGATTTTTTAATAAAGGAGGCAAATCCATTAATTGATAATATTCCGAGCCATTGCTCAGTTGCCTTTCAAATCCTTGCCATTCCAGATGAAAAGGATATTCACTGCAATACGCTAAAAATGCGATGCTGTACTGGACACACCCCTTTTGGTGGGTCTGCGGTTGAAACAGTGTATTCGTTAAATGAATCTGTGCGCTGGGGAAATGCGATTGGATAGCGGCAAGGATTAGGCGAGTGGGATAATAACGAAGTCCCCAGTTTTGTGCATCAAATAAAAAACAGACCAAACTCTCTTTTGAGCGATAAAGATAAAGCCCCATGGAATGAATGTAAGGACGAATCAAAAGGAAGGCTTCCTCCCCCTCTTTCTCTAAACGAAGGTTCGGTAAAAGAGCATATAAATCCTCAGAACCGGCAAGAACAAACACCTGCTTTTTTTTTGTTTTAAGCTGATACTTTAGTAAAAGCGCGATGGCTTCCTGATTAAACCGTAACTCGTTTTCCGCAAATTGACTGTTTCGTGACAATAAAGCGTGCAGGTAAGGACCCATCAATAACCCCCTGGGGTACAAAACAGGGCGCCATGGTATCAACAGGAGGCATCGGGTGTAAAGATAACCTGTCGCAACCGGTTGATAGTAGCGTCTTTTTTAATTCAAAAGCCACCTGCGTTGAGCAAACAACATCAAATTGTTCCGGTGAGTAGTGAGTAGCCTGGTTGCGCGCAACCAGGGTTTGCCATTAACCTCAAAACTGGGGCAGGTTTTCAATATACAAAATCCTGGTTGCAAGCAACCAGACTACTTTTTTTCAATATATTAAAGCAATTACCAACAGACTCTAATTTCGCAACGCAAAACTCCCTGTGATACGTTGGTAAACTCAATTTCACCCAGGCGTTAAATGTAAGTGATTGGGTTCAATGTCTGGGGAATCGTGACGCCTCCTTTCTTCCATCATGGAAAATTGCCCTGGCGCTTTTAATTTTTCCGTGTTTTTGTTGTGCATTTCAAAAGGCGCATAAAGGTAGGAGCCTGGTGACAACTCCCTTGTTGGCTGCCCTTTTCGAAATTGCCTGGCACAATGAGGGCCTAGCACGGTCATTACTTCATTGTGAACATGTAAGGCAGACCCTTCACGTAGCCCGATGACTTCGGTGTCGTTCACCGCATGAAACTCGTTTATGCGCTCGTCCCTTGTTTCACTCAGGTGGGGGGGATAGGGCGGCAATGCGGTAATTTGAAAACCGGTGAGGTTTAGCGCATTGAATGAAGCCACCTCAACAACAGGCATGTCATTGGTGGTTTTAATGGAAGGACCACAAATCGTAGTGCCAGCACTGGAGCCAAGATAAGGAAGCCCGTTTTTTACTTTTTCCTGAATGATTTCAAGCAAACCCTCTTGTTGCAATCGCTGCAATAATTGAAAGGTATTTCCACCGTTCACAAAAATGCCATCAACCGTATCAAAAATAGGCCCTTTTGCTTCGCATTGGTGAATGGAGACAACCTCTATTCCCAAGGAATGAAAAAACAAGGCTGTTTTTTCTGTGTGTTCATCATATTCCCTAGGGTTAACCAAGGCATAGGGAATATACAGAATTTTTTGGGCGTTTTTAAAAAACAAGTCAATCCATTCGCGGGCATGCTCTAAAAAGGGTTGCTCCGGGTTTGTGGAATTACTCAGTAAAAGAAGCTTTCCTCGCATTGCAGGCTCTCAGAATAAAAAATTGCATTCTAGCCCAAAGTAATCTGCCTTTCCTCTGTTTTTACAGGACAATTAATTTTTCAAACCCACCAAAGCACCCTGGTAGGTAGAGAGAGTAAGGGTAGTTGTCAACGCATGCTAATTCGCCAAGCCACCTTAAGCCTGGCGAAAATAGCAATCGGTCAAAATGCAGGGTTCAGTGTTTTTTTGGCCCACCAATGTTGCCTTCGTTCTTCTTCTCGTCTGCGCCAATTTGCTGCAGACTATTTTTAAAATTCGCAACCTTGTTGGCAGGGCTGTTTGCTTGACTGGCGGCTATTGCAGCGCCCGCGCCTGCGATACTGACAGCACTTGCTGTGGCAGCCATTGTTGCACCAGCAACCACACCGGCAGCAACTGCAAGACTTGCTCCAAAGGTTGGAATAGCAGCAATGGCTGCAACTAATATGCCCGCAGTGATTAAGGCTAGTGCTGCAAAAGTGATTAAGCTAACACTCAATGCCTTTAACACGGGAGATTCTTTGGCAGATAGGGTGTTAGATAAATCGGCCAGGTTACTCGCTGAGACTTTAAGGTTCTCCTTATCGTCTGCCGATATTGCAAGAACCGCACTGGCCACATGTTCTCTAATTTTATTCAGATTATCTTTGTCCGTTTGACTAAGCGATTTATCTGCATCAGCCTTGCCCATCATTGCATTAATCTCTTGGGCCATGCTAAAAAGTTGGTTTAAACGGTTGAATTTATTTTGAGCGCTGTCTATTGCAATGCGATTAACAGGTATTTCTGCCTTTGCATTTCTTAATGCTGCATCTGAAAGGTTAATTAAGTAATCCAGTTCATCCATAACTTCTTTTTTGAATTTATCGTGGAAATTTTTTGTTTCTTTCATAATCATCCCGCCTGAATAGATGCCTACTCAAAGTATATAACAAAATTCACGATTAGCCCAAATAATTGACTTAATTCAACATAAAAATCCACCTAATAAGCCAAAGCTATCGCAATCCACAACATAAACCCATATACGCTGTTGGAAGAAAAAGCGCGCAAACAAAGCGCACTTTCACGGGTTACAAGCAATTTTTGTTGATACAACAAAACAAAACTTGCCAACATCCACAGGTATAAAAAAGCCCTTGAAAAATGCAGGGAAAACGCTAAAAAGAGCCAACTTAAGTGAAACGTGGCTTGCAAAAGCCCAATTATGAGCCGGTCTTTTTGAGCAAACCAAATTGCGGTGGATTGCACTCCAATTTGCAAGTCATCCTCCCGGTCTACCATGGCATACTCGGTATCGTAAGCGACAATCCACAGAAAATTAATGAGCAAAAGGCAAAACAAAGTACTATCTGGCGCACTACCTGAGGCTGCATAGGCCATGGGAATACCCATGGAAAACGCAAGCCCAAGAACCAGTTGCGGAGCTTGCAAGAATCGCTTGCAAAAGGGGTATAAAATCGTGATAAAAAGCGCTAGCAAGGCGTAATAAAAACACGCCGCAGGCAGCAACAACAAAATTACCAAAGAACAAATCAGCAAAAAAACAAGCAGGCCGAAGGCTTCCATAAGCCCCACTTCCCCTGAGGCCAGAGGACGTGTTTTGGTGCGTGTTACATGAATATCAATATTTCGGTCGGCAATGTCATTCATAACACAGCCTGCCGCACGCATCAAAACGGTGCCCAGAAAAAACAGGCAGATAAGCTTCATGGGAGGATTGCCCTGATTGGCAGCCCACAAGGCCCAGGCCGTTGGAAACCAAAGCAGTAAAATGCCAGCCGGTTTGTGAAAACGCATTAAGCGCAAGGTACTAGACACTTTCATCAATTGCCCTCAATAAACCCGGTAATAGTATTTCAATTAAATAAAAGCGATTGCATGCAATCGTGTAAACGGACAAACGCGCCCAAAAAACCGTTTTTTGCTCAGCGAATGCTGCAGGCAACCACTGAAACTCGATGCAATGCGGGGTAATAGGGTAATGACAAAGCACCAAACGGCTAATGGCGGGTTCACTGAAAATAATGTCCCCAAGGGATTCGTTTCGCAAACGTTCAAACAATTCCTGGTGTGCATTGTACGTTTGCAAGGGAACCAGCGTACGGGCAAACCAGCAGGGAACGGCTTTTGCAGAGAGGGTAATCGTGCGCTCAAGTACTCGCTGCTTTACTAATCCCAAATGGTAATTAGCCCACCAGCCGCTCTCTTTCCATGTTTGACTAAGCACCGTTAAATCCGAATGCTTGCAAAAACCCTCAAGTTTTGCAGTTAAAGAGCCTGCATGCGTTAACCAGGGCAGCAAGGCCGCATCAGGCGTTGCTAAAACAGGATAGTGCTTGTTTAAAGGGTTATGCGGCAATTGGGTTCCTACCTTTTGGGATCATACCAGGTGATTCACTCGACCAAAGCGGTTTACCACCAGTTTAACGGGTTTACTATAAACGGATTCAATAACAAAATGACCGCTGCTGGCCGCATGGGCAAATTCAGGGTAAAACAACAGATAACGACTGGATTGAAACCCCACCCAACTGATTTTAAGCCCTTTATAAGGCCATCGCCATTGAAAAAGAGGACTATCCTCAGCCGAAAACTGGTGCGTTTTGTTGTCTTTAAAAAGCAGCATGCCAGAAGACCAATCGCCAGTATTCAATAAAGGCCGCAATATAAGCACAGCCCCCTCCTGCAATGCCTTATTTCTGGCAAAACCCACGGCATTGATGAGGTCATCGGTAAGTACTTGCACTTGATTTTTTTGATAAAATGACTGGCTTACCGGTAATACAAACGCGAATAAAATCCCTGCAATCAAGAGGCAAGTTATGACTTCCATCAGGCTAAACCCCGCTGTCCTAACCACCGTCTGCCTCCAGAAAGTCTTTTACACGCCGCAAATCGGTAAATGCCTTTTTTTTGTCTTTCGGATTTCTTAATAAATAGGCTGGGTGATAACTGACTATCACAGGCGTATCCTGATAGCGGTGAATGCGATTGCGAAGCTGTGCCAGTGGGGTTGTATTCTCACAGAGAAACTGCCCTGCAAATCGTCCTAAAGCCAGAATTAAACGGGGGGCTTTGCAAGCGATTTGCTCTGTTAAAAAATGACTGCATTGTTGTATTTCAAACGCCTCCGGATCACGGTTTTCAGGCGGTCTGCACTTTAACACATTGGTGATGTAAACGGCGTCTTCATCCAGTCCAATACTGGCTAACATGCAGTTTAACAACTGCCCTGCTTTACCCACAAAAGGCAAGCCCTGTTGATCCTCGTAAAATCCGGGTGCCTCACCAATGACCATCAAGTTCGCATTAAAGTTACCGCGTGAAAAAACCACTTGCTTGCGCGTTTGGTGCAAGGGGCAGTTTTGGCAAGCACGCGCTTGCTCGGCCAGCAAAGAAAACTGCTGTTCTTTAGAGGCCGGCACAGGTTCGCGCAAAAGATATTGCGTAATTCCCATGGCTTGTAAATAATACCCGTTTAACTCATTGGCCATGATGAAACAATTCTATAGCCCTAACAGGTGACGCGGCTCGGGTTATTGAGCGCCCCATAACCACATAATCACTTCCCAATTCAAAGGCTTTTTCGGGCGTTACCACTCGCGATTGGTCGTTTTTGTCATCCTGTAAAAAACGAATGCCAGGCGTCACAGTCAAAAAAGATTGACCACAGGCTTTTTTGATGTGCGGCACTTCCAGAGGAGAGCACACAACCCCACCTAGTCCTGCGTCAAGTGATAATCGGGCAAATCGTTCAACCTGCTCCACCAGCGAGGATTGAAAACCAAGGGAAGGAAGATCACTTTCACTTAAACTGGTTAAAAGCGTTACTGCAATCAGCAGCGGTTTTTTTGAACCGAAAGGCTCTACTGCAGCTCGGGCGGCCTGCATCATCGCCAATCCGCCAGCTGCATGGACATTTATCATCCAGACACCCAGTTCAGCACAGGCTTTGCAAGCCTGCGCCACGGTATTGGGAATGTCATGAAACTTTAAATCCAGAAAAACCTTAAAGCCCTTGTCAACCAACTTGCGCACAAACAAAGGGCCTGCCTGCGTGAATAATTCCAGCCCTACTTTCAAAGCGCATTGCGCAGGCGTAAGCTGCTCCACCAGTGCCAAGGCGTCCTGTGCATTGGCATAATCCAGCGCCACAATCAGACGGCAATCCATTTAAGCCTCAATCAGTTCATGGGAAAGGCAGGTTTCTACTGCATGCGCTACTTTTTGCTGCTCATCCCTGCTCATGTAAGGATGCATAGGCAAACTCACTACATGCTTACTTGCTTTTTCCGCAATGGGGAAATCACCGGATTGATAATTGAGGTAATGGAGTGCACGCTGTTGGTGCATGGCAACCGGATAATGCACCGCGGTTGGGATGCCCAGTGCCTGCATTTGCTTTTGAAATGCATCGCGGTTTGGCACTTCAATTGTATATTGCGCATAGACGCTCGTGTGATTAGGGTTTACCGTGGGCGTTTTAACCAAGCCGGAAAGCAGGGTTTTATACCGGGATGCAACCTCTTGACGTAACTGGATTTCATGCGGGAACAATTTCATTTTTTCAATTAAAATAGCTGCTTGCAAGGTATCCATCCGCCCATTAATGCCAATCCGGCTATGGCAGTAGCGGGCATTTTGGCCATGATTGCGCAGTTCAATCAGTTTTTCTGCTAACACATCGTCATCAGTAAAACAGGCACCAGAATCCCCATAGCCGCCTAGCGGTTTGGAGGGGAAAAAGCTTGTGCAACCAATGGTGGATAAGGCACCGGAGTACACGCCATTCACCTTTGCGCCAAAGCTTTGCGCGGCATCTTCAATAACGGGCAGGCCGTATTTTTTCGCTATTTCATTAATAGCAGTCATGTCCGAGCACTGACCATACAGGCTGACTGGCATAATGGCTTTGGTTTTTGCAGTAATTAACGCTTCAATTTTCTTAGGATCAATGTTGTAGCTGACAGGTTCTATATCAACAAATACCGGTGTGGCCTGGCAAAGGGCAATGACTTCAGCACTTGCAAAAAAACTAAAGGGTGTGGTGATGACTTCATCACCGGGTCCAATGTCTAATGCCATCAAGGCCATAAACAAAGCATCCGTACCGCTGGAATTGGCAATGGCATGCTTTACACCGATAAATTCAGCCAATCGCTTTTCCAGAGTAACAATTTCAGGCCCCATGATATATTGGCCGTGTTCTAATACATTTTGAATACTATTTAAGATATCCTTCTCAATTAATTTATACTGCTTTTTAAGATCAATAAATTGCATAATTTTCTCATATTTAAGAGCAAGCGTTTCGTGAAGGCCTGGGCGTAAACCTCAGTCCCCTTCCAACCCATGAACAGGCTTCATTCTACCCCACTGCTTACAACTTGGGCAATGCCAATGTAGGTGTTTGCCACCAAAACCACAGTGTCCGCAGCGATAAATGGGTTTATTTTCCAGAAATTTGCTGGTGATGTCATGCAGCATCTGTAGTTTGTCGCGCAATTTACCTTGCGCTGTTTCAAGATGCCAGCATATTAAGCGATTTAATCCACGAATGGAGGGATAGGTACTCAATTTATCGGATAAAAACTCAATAGCTTGATCGAGGTTTTTTTCCTGACGTAAAAACTCTCCAATTACAAAAATGGTAGAGGCTCTTGGATGCTCTGATAACGTATGTTGAAGGTATTCAACACATTCCTCCATGGCATCCAATTCCCGATAGCAAGTCACTAAGGGATCAATAATTTCACTCAAGAACTCAGGATCTTGTTCCGGCACCCTTTTTAAAGTACGAATAGCCTGTTTGTAGCGGCCATTTTGCATATCCAGTGACGCTTGCATAAGGCTTGCACGAACTGACATTTTATCAATAGACAGGGCTTGCTTCGTTGCTTGTTGGGCTTTATCAAATCCCTTGTTTTTTAGAGCCTGACCGGCAATTTCACAATAATAATGCGCAACTTGAGTGTGCATGCTTTGGCCAATGGAGGATTCCAGTTTTTTAATGATATCCAGTGCTTTTTCCCAGGATTTTTCCTGTTGGTAAATCGCAAGCAGGCCATGCAAACTGCGGGTTTCGCGGCTGCCGCCAAGATCCACCACTTCCAGAAAAATACGCTCAGCCCTATCAAACACCCCGGCACTCATGTAATCCTGACCCAAAGCCATCAAAGCTTCTTTGCGTTCTCGAAGACTTAGTTGGGGCCTTGCAATCAGGTTTTGATGAATACGAATTGCTCTATCTACCTCACCGCGACGGCGAAAAAGGGAACCTAATGCGAGATGCGTCTCTACGGTTTCGCTGTCTACTTCCAGCAATTTAATGAATAAATCAACGGCTTTATCGGGTTGCTCGTTCAAGAGATAGTTTAACCCGACTACGTATTCATGCGACAAACGCAACCCTTGCTGTTGTTTGTTTGCGTAATTGCGGCTAGCGAGCCACCAGCCAGACCAGGCTGCTGCGGGCAATAACAATGGCCATAAATTAATCATTAAAGGCTCTCATTTTACTTTTGTCCCGTCAATATACCCCTATTTAGGAGGAGGTTTAAGTTTAGGCGAGTTCATTTTAACAGTGCCTCGTTAAAAAGCAAAAGCAAAATACACAATCCTGTTGCGTTTAAGTCGGACGAATTAAAATGTTGACGTCCCACAGACAAATTGCGAGACATTGATGGTGCAAAAAGGCATGAATATAAATCCAGTTAGGCTCCACCCTCATCCGCCCTTCGGGCACCTTCTCCCGCCGGCGGGAGAAGGGAACTTCTGAAACAACTCGAGTTTCTGCCAATGCTCGGCGAGGCATAGAACCTCGAATCACTTCAAGTGATGGCTTCAAGTTACTCCTCAAGAGCCTTCAAAACTTTGTTAACATCTTCTTCAACAATTTTATTGATTTCAGAAACTTGATCTGAACTACCAACAGACTCAACAATCAAGGTAGCGGCTTCTTCATAAAAAGCATCTCGTTCGTGATGTTGTTTTTCCAGGAAATTCTTCATATCATCCACCGGAAGCGCTGGAGTCCGTCCATTTTTCATACGACTAAGTTGCGTTGGAATAGAGACTTTCAAATAAACAACAAATTCAGAGGATAGCAATTTTCGACATTGCTCGCTTGACACAACACATTCTTCTAATAAAACGACAACATTTTCTTTTCCGATACAATGGGAAATGATGTCTGCTTGATTACGATTAAATGCGGCTTCCCCTTGCTCACCCAGAATATCCCGTGTTTGTCGGCCAATGTAACGCTCAATACTTGGATTTGCATCAACGATTTGCCACTCCAATTTTTTAGCTAACGCTTCGGTAAATATAAACTTACCTGCACCCATATGGCCAACAATGAAAATACGTTTAGGCTTGTTCATTTTATATCCTCCCATTGTTACCCTCCAGAAATTGAAGGAAATACTCTTCCTGCCACGGCAAGGCATTGAGTCGTTCCCTGTCACCAGGCTGGTTAGTGTTGATCTTTCAGGGGAATAGCCCTTAAATTCTTGATCTCTTTTTCTGTCATTTTAAGCTGGTGCTTTAATTTCAAACAATCCATTTTAAGCCGCCAGTAGCGGTATAAAAAAAGAAGAACGCCTAAAAGAAGTCCAATTCCAAGAGTAAACACCATTAAAACCGAAATAGGCATCGTCATTGTTTTAAAATAAAAATTCACTTGCACGGATGAAGCATTGAGTGCTGCAAAGCTCACGCCTAACAAAATGAGTACTACATAGCAGATGAGTATTAACACACGCATTATCTCTCCCCCTGAGTGTCAGGATCTGTTCTGTTCAAAAGGGTGTTAAACCCAGACAGAAATACCCTGTAATCCAAACAAAAAAAAAGCGTAGTTACCTACGCTTTCCCTTACAGCAGTAAAGCGCAAGAGTCAATTTTGCGCTTTACTTAAAAAAGCAATTACTCGCCTTCTTTATTTGCCATTTTTTCTTTCAGTAAGTCACCTAAAGTAGTCGCTGCAACTTCACCGCTGCGTGAGTACTTTTTGATGGCTTCCGCTTGATCTTGTGCATCTTTTGCTTTCACAGAAAGTGCAATCGTGCGGTTTTTCTTATCAATATTGATAATTTTAGCTTCGATTTCATCGCCTTCTTTGAAGAGATGAGAGGCATCATCCACTTTGTCTTCAGACAATTCGTTTGCACGGATAGTACCTACCACTTCAGGTCCTAAATCCACAGTAACGGTTTTCGCATCAACTGCAGTTACTTTGCCTTTTACGACAGTGCCTTTTGCATTTTCTTCAATGTAGGAAGTAAAGTTATCGCCTTCAAGCTGCTTCAAGCCTAAGGAAATACGCTCACGCTCTGCGTCAATCGCAAGAATGACTGCTTCCATTTCCTGACCTTTCTTGAATTGTTTCACCGCTTCTTCACCAGGTGTGTTCCAGGAAATATCAGACAAGTGAACCAATCCGTCGATTTCGCCATCAAGACCGATGAAAATACCAAAGTCAGTGATAGAACGGATTTTACCTTGTACTTTTTGGCCTTTACTGTGCGCTTCAGCGAATTGGTGCCATGGATTACCCACGCATTGTTTCATGCCAAGGGAAATTCGACGGCGCTCTTCATCAATTTCAAGAACCATCACGTCAACGAGATCGCCCATTGCCACTACTTTGCTTGGATGTACGTTTTTGTTAGTCCAATCCATTTCGGACATGTGAACTAACCCTTCAACACCCTCTTCGATTTCTACGAAACAGCCGTAGTCAGTAATGTTGGTAACTTTACCTTGCAGTTTTTTGCCGACAGGATAACGCTCAACCAAATCAACCCAGGGATCATTACCTAATTGTTTCATACCGAGTGAAACACGGTTTCTTTCGCTATCAAAACTCAATACTTTGACTTTAACGTCTTGACCAACCGTTAAAAGCTCGCTTGGATGCTTAACGCGTTTCCAGGAGATGTCGGTGATATGCAGTAAACCGTCAATTCCACCCAGGTCAATAAATGCACCGTAATCGGTCAGGTTTTTGACGATACCGTTTAATACTTGGCCATCATGCAGCGAGTCAAGTAATGCCTGGCGATCAGCACTGCTTTCTTCTTCAACTACAGCACGGCGTGAAACAACGATGTTGTTTCGTTTCAGATCCATTTTGATTACTTTGAATTCAAGCTCTTTGCCTTCAAGGTAGGATGGATCGCGAACAGGTCTGACATCAACCAAAGAACCCGGTAAGAATGCACGAATAGTGCCAATTTCAACAGTGAAGCCGCCTTTTACTTTACCAGAAATCAAACCGGTTACTGTATCGTTATTTTCGTGGCATTTGGAAAGTTTGCGCCATGCTTCCTGACGTTTTGCTTTTTCTCTGGATAACAAGGTTTCGCCGTAACCGTCTTCAACGGAATCAAGGGCTACTTCAACCATATCACCTAAATGGATTTCCAATTCACCGTTTTTATCGTGAAACTCTTCAATAGCAACAATACCCTCTGACTTTAAGCCAGCATTCAGGGTAACAAAATCATCGTCAATTCCGATAACTTTTGCTGTGATGATTGCACCAGGATAAAATTGTGCGCCAACGATACTTTGCTCAAATAATTCTTTGAAACTTTCAGACATGTTAATAAACTCTTTAGTAAAAAAATGGAAGCGTAAGGTTTTCTTACCTTCCCCCTAATAAAACACTATTTAGCAGGATTTGTATGGAATTCCACGGGTATCTATTAATTGTAATACAATTTTGAATACTTGTGCAATTTCAAGCCCAGTTGTATCAACCAGGACAGCATCTTCTGCAGGTTTAAGCGGAGCATGTAAACGGGCGGTATCTCTAGCGTCACGTTTGGTCAACTCATCTACAACCTCCGGGAGGCTAGCATCAATTCCCTTTTCTTTCAACTGTAAATAACGTCTTTTTGCTCTTTCATCGACAGAAGCATCCAAATAGACCTTCAGAATTGCATCCGGAAACACCACCGTGCCCATATCCCGGCCATCCGTCACCAGACCTGGAAGCTTTGCAAAACCGCGCTGGCGTGCCAGCAAGGCCTCTCTGATTTCAGGAATAACCGCAATTTTAGAGGCATCTTGCCCGCATTGTTCAGAGCGTATTGCGCGAAAGACGTCTTCACCCTCAAGAAAAACAGCGTTTTCCTGCGAGGAATGGGTTTCAAAACGCAGATTCATTGCTAACGCCAATTCAACCAGCGCGTTTTTATCGGTTAAATCAATCGCCTTTTGCCTGGCAGCATAAGCTAACACGCGATACAAACAGCCACTGTCTAACACATTCCATTGCAAATGCTGTGCTATCAAATGGCAAAGGGTGCCTTTTCCAGTTCCGCTAGGACCATCGATGGTGATAACGGGCACTTTTTTTTCAAAACTCATACAAAATTTCCTCAATAGCCAGGTTGCATTGCAAGGCTTTTTCTACAAACGATGGGAAAGAAGTCGCTACATTTTTGCAATCTTTAATCAAAATAGGCAGGACTGCCACTGCCCCGGCGATAGCAAAGGCCATGGCAATACGGTGATCGTGATGACTGTCTATTTCGCCACCCTGTATTTTACCCCCGGTGATGCTTAACCCGTCTTCATACACTTCAACCTCAATACCTAACCGGGCAAGTCCTTCGGCCATTGCACCGATTCGGTCACTTTCCTTGCTGCGCAATTCTTCAGCTCCTCGTAAAAGGGTTACCCCTTTTGCGCAAGCCGCTGCAATAAAAAGAATGGGAAACTCATCAATCGCAAGCGGAATAAGTGCCGCAGGAATGGTTATTCCGTGCAAAGGGGCGTGCTTTACTAAAAGATCAGCAACCCGTTCAGAGCCGTTTTCTCTTTCATTTAAAAATGCAATATTAGCCCCCATGCGGGTTAAAATTTCAATAATGCCAGTACGCGTTGGGTTAATGCCTACGTTTCGAATCAGAAGGCTCGCGCCAGGTACTAAAGTTGCGGCTACTATAAAAAAGGCTGCCGAGGAAATATCACCCGGCACCTGAATGGTAGTTCCTATGCATTCGCTTGCAGAATTAAGAGTGATTTTCCCATGCGCTACGTGCACAGGGTAAGAGAATGTCCTTAACATGCGTTCGGTATGATCACGCGTGGGCTTACTCTCAATAACGCAGGTTTCCCCTTCTGCATAAAGCCCTGCAAGCAATAGACAGGATTTCACCTGCGCACTCGCCAAAGGCATGGCATAAGTAATGCCTTGCAAGCGGCAACCGCCGCGAATATGTAAGGGGGGACGACCCTGGTGAGTAGTTATTTCAGCGCCCATTTGCTGCAAAGGGCGGCTAATGCGCTCCATGGGCCGCTTTTTAAGGCTTTCATCGCCTGTTAATTCGCTGTCAAAGGGTTGTGCTGCAAGCAGGCCTGCCATCAATCGGATTGTAGTACCTGAGTTGCCGCAATCAATCACCTCGGCCGGTTTTTTTAAACCGTATTTGCCCACACCATGAATAATGACCCGATTATCCTGAGGGCCTTCAATTGCAACCCCCATTCCCTGAAAGGCTTTTAAGGTAGCTAAACAATCCTCGCCGTCCAAAAAGCCGGTAACGGTCGTGCTGCCTTTTGCGATTGCGCCGAGCATAATCGCGCGATGCGATATGGATTTATCACCCGGGACGGTAATTTCGCCTTGTAATCCACAAACCGGGTGGCTTATGAAATCAAGCCGCTTCATGCCCACTCCTTTGCAAAATCATTCATAAATTCAATTAACTGCAAAACCCCTTCCATCGGCATTGCATTGTACATGCTAGCCCTTATTCCGCCGACCGTGCGATGCCCTTTCAGGGCGAGCAAGCCTCGTGCCTTTGCGCCGTCTAAAAAAGAATTTTCAAGTAAGGGATCCTTGAGCGTAAAAACCACATTAACCAGTGAGCGGGCATCGTCAGCTACTTTGCAATGGTAAAAATGCGAATTATCAATGTATTCGTAAAGTTTTGCAGCCTTTTGGCCATTGCGCTTGTACAGCACAGAAACACCACCTTGCTCCTTTATCCATCTAAACATTTTACCGGCCAGATAACAGTTAAAGGTTGGCAAGGTGGCATAAAGAGAATGGGTTTCGCTAAACGTGCGGTAATCCAGCATCACAGGAATGGCGTCATTTTGAATGGTATTTAGAAAGGCCTCATGCACGATCACTAAGGTTAATCCTGCGTTCGCAATGTTTTTTTGGGCGCCAGCGAAAATCAGAGCGTAGTCTTCTATCTTAACTGGCTCGGTTAGCAGGCAAGAGGTCATGTCCGCCACAAGAGGTAAGCCCACCTGCGGAATTTGAGCCACTCTTAGGCCATTAACTGTTTCATTCGGGGTAAAATAGAGGTAGCGGGTCTCGTTTTTCAACTGCCATTCGCTTTTTGGCAAGATATCAGTAAACCCGTTCTTTTCGCCATTCGCAACACAGTAGGCTTGTTTTAAACGGCTGGCCTCTTCATAAGCCAGACAGGACCAAAGCCCTGTGACCAAATAACCCGCTTTCTCATTTTCCCCAAGAAAATTCAGAGGAATCGATGCAAATTGCGTGCGAGCAGCTCCGCCTAAAAAAAGAACGCGGTAATCCGGCGGAATGGCCATTAACGCCCTTAAATCCGCCTCTATTTCATCCAATAAATCAATAAAAGGCGTTGTCCGCTGGCCAATCTCGAGTATAGACATCCCAAGATCATGCCAGTTCAGTAATTCATCCCTGACTTCCAATAGAATGGATTCAGGCAACATCGAAGGCCCTGCACCAAAATTGTATCCTCTACTCGTCATTGGCTTCTTCCGCGAAGTCCTCTTCCGATTCGGCAATTTCTTCAATACGTTGCATGCCAACCACAAGTTCTCCGGCGGCGACATTGATTAAACGGACACCTTGCGTGTTTCGACCAATAATGGAAAGTTCACCCACTTTAAACCGCACCAGCGTCCCTTTGTCGGTGATTAACATCGCTTCATCGTTATCCAAAACCTGCAATGCGCGCACGACTTTGCCGTTGCGTTCGGTCACTTGAATAGAGATCACCCCTTGCCCACCGCGACCTGACACCCGATATTCTTCTACATCAGTACGTTTACCGTAACCATTTTCGGTTGCCGTTAAAATGGTACCTTCAGGTTTTGCGACCACAAGCGAAATGACCGACTGGTTTTCTTGCAGGCGAATGCCACGCACACCGCGTGCAGTTCGTCCCATTGGCCTAACCAGGTTTTCATCAAAGCGAATTACTTTTCCTGCATCGGTAAAGAGCATAATGTCTTTGGAACCGTCAGTAATATCCACGCCGACCAAGCGATCGTCCTCATCCAAATCGACTGCAATGATGCCGTTGGAACGCGGGCGGCTGAATGCTTCCAATGGTACTTTTTTCACCGTGCCATGTTTTGTGGCCATGAAGACAAAATACCCTTCCTGATATTCCCTGACTGGAACCATGGCATTAATGGATTCGCCATTGGCTAAAGGCAGAATGTTCACAATCGGTTTACCGCGTGAAATGCGGCTGGCCAAGGGGAGCTGATAGGCTTTTAACCAATACAATTTGCCGTGGTCTGAAAAACAAAGCAAGGTATCGTGGGTACTTGCAATAATTAAACGCTCGATAAAATCTTCGTCCTTGACATTGGTTGCTGATTTTCCCTTGCCGCCACGTCGTTGTGCTTGATAAGTCGAAATAGGTTGGTATTTTACATAGCCCTGGTGAGACAAAGTCACAACCACATCTTCTTCGGTGATTAAATCTTCAATGGTTAAATCTTCTTGCGAAGCCATAATTTCAGTGCGTCTCGCATCACCAAATTGTGCCCTTACCTCAAGCATTTCATCGCGGATAACTTGCATCAACCGTTCAGGAGAGGCAAGAATATCAAGCAAGCCTTTGATGACATCCAGCAGTTCTTTAAACTCATGGATGATTTTATCTTGCTCAAGTGCGGTTAAGCGATGCAAGCGTAATTCAAGGATGGCCTGCGCCTGATTGGGCGATAAGCGATAACCCTTTTCCGTTAAACCGAACTCACTGGTTAAATCGTCCGGACGGCAGGCGCTACTGCCAGTATTTTCGAGCATGCCCGTAACCATGCCGGCATTCCATAAACGCGCCAAAAGCCCTTCTTTGGCATCGGCAGGTGTGGGGGATTTTTTAATTAACTCAATCATTTCGTCAATGTTGGCAAGGGCAATACCTAATCCTTCCAGTAAATGAGCCCGGTTGCGCGCTTTCTTTAATTCGAAAATAGTACGCCGCGTGACCACTTCCCGTCGGTGTTTAATAAAATATTCAAGGATTTGTTTTAAGTTCAGGGTACGGGGCTGGCCGTCAACCAGTGCCACCATATTAATCCCAAAGACATTTTGCATTTGGGTGTGAGCATACAAATTATTGAGAATAACTTCTGCTACCTCACCGCGTTTTAGCTCAATAACGACCCGCATGCCTTGCTTGTCAGATTCATCCCGCAAACCGGAAATACCTTCAATCCGTTTTTCACGCACGAGATCGGCAATTTTTTCCACAAGCCGCGCTTTGTTCACCTGGTAAGGCAATTCATTAATAATAATTGCCTGGCGGCCGGAATGGCTATCGGTTTCGATTTCGGTTCGGGCGCGAATAACAAGACGCCCTCTTCCGGTACGGTAACCTTGAATAATACCCGCTCGCCCGTTAATAATAGCCGCAGTTGGGAAGTCAGGCCCCGGAATATAATTCATTAACTCTTCAATGGTTAACTCAGGGTTGACAACCAATGCCAGGCAGGCATCAATGACCTCAGTTAAATTATGAGGAGGAATGTTGGTTGCCATACCGACTGCAATGCCTGAAGAGCCATTGACGAGTAAATTGGGTATTCTTGAGGGCAGCACCACCGGGGCAAATTCGGTTTCATCGTAGTTTGGGCTGAAATTAACGGTTTCTTTTTCCAAGTCGGCAAGGAGAGCGTGCGCGACTTTCGACATTCTGATTTCGGTATAACGCATCGCTGCGGCAAAATCCCCGTCCACCGAACCGAAGTTACCCTGACCATCTACCAGCATATAACGCATGGAGAAATGCTGCGCCATCCGAACGATGGTGTCATACACTGCAGTATCACCGTGTGGATGGTATTTACCGATTACATCCCCCACCACCCTGGCTGATTTTTTATAGGGTTTATTCCAATCATTCCCCAATTCGCTCATTGCGAAAAGAACACGCCGGTGAACTGGTTTCAACCCATCGCGCACATCCGGAAGCGCACGACCAACGATTACGCTCATGGCATAATCCAGATAGGATTGTTTTAATTCGTCTTCAATATTGACCGGTATCACTTCTTTGGCTAAATAAACCATAGTTAAGACGCATCCTTTGGCAATGTTTATAATAAATTTAAGCGGATAAGCATATCATATCGGCCATTTTAAATGAATCATATCCTTAAATTTCCTATAAGTGTATAATCTTTTTTTGATGAAAATTGACTGTGGCAGGGCATTTTTATATAGTTCAGCCCTTAATGCATGCCAAAGGCTGTCAAGCCATAATTGAGGAGACGTGATGATAACAAAAAACGCACGACTGAGTATCGACGGCCGGGATCCAGTTGAGTTACCTATCTATACCCCTACGTTAGGCAGTGATGTGATTGATATTAACAAGTTGAGCGAATTCGGTATGTTCACCTACGACCCCGGATTTGTGTCAACCGCATCCTGCGAATCAAAAATTACTTTTATTGATGGCGATGCGGGTGTGTTGCTTTATCGGGGTTATCCCATTGAACAACTCGCAGAGAAAAAAGACTTTCTTGATGTCAGCTATCTTCTTTTAAATGGTGAGTTGCCCGATAAAAAAGAAAAGCTGGATTTTGTCGCCCTAATTAACAAACACACGATGGTACATCAACAGATGTACAATTTCCTGAATGGTTTTCGCCGTGATGCGCATCCCATGGCAATTATGGTGGGTATTGTTGGCGCATTGTCGGCTTTTTATCATGAAAGCATGGATATTTCCAACTACCAGGACAGGTACATTTCAGCTATCCGTCTCATTGCTAAAATGCCAACGCTGGCGGCTATGAGTTATAAATATTCCGTAGGCCAGCCTTACATGTATCCGCAAAACCACATGTCCTATGCTGAAAACTTCCTGCACATGATGTTTGGCGTGCCCTCGGAAGACATTTTGCCTAACCCGGTCATTGTCGATGCAATGGATACTATTTTTACTTTGCATGCCGATCACGAGCAAAATGCGTCCACCTCTACGGTTCGCCTGGCCGGTTCAACCGGAGCCAATCCTTTTGCCTGCATTTCAGCAGGAATTGGTGCACTATGGGGGCCTGCGCACGGCGGTGCCAATGAAGCCTGTTTAAATATGCTGCGGGAAATTGGCGATGTTAAAAACATTGGCCATTACTTAAAGCGCGCCAAGGATAAGAACGACCCGTTCCGTTTGATGGGCTTTGGTCATCGCGTTTATAAAAATTACGACCCGCGTGCAAAAGTCATGCAGAAAACCTGCCACGAAGTGCTTGAAGCGATGGATGCGCACGATGAGCCTTTATTTAAACTGGCGATGGAACTTGAGCGCATAGCGCTTGAAGACGAGTATTTTGTCAGCAAAAAACTCTATCCCAACATTGACTTTTACTCAGGAATTACCCTAAGTGCGATTGGTATCCCCACCAATATGTATACCGTGGTTTTTGCCCTGGCAAGAACGGTAGGTTGGATGTCGCACTGGATGGAAATGGTCGCTGGTAAATCCAAAATTGGCCGTCCAAGGCAGTTGTATACCGGTGAAAAATTAAGGGATATCGTTTAGGGAACACCTGGTTAACAATCGGTTAATAAAATCCGATTGTTTTTAAGCTTTTGTAGCCTTGATGAAGCGAATGCGTAATCAAGGTTTTCCTTTGACCAACGCAGACGAACCATTCTATTCGATCGATAACCTTGATTACGCTGCGCTGCATCCATATCCTTCCCCAAAAGTATGGTTAAAAATTAGCAGGAGTATAAAAAGAAGATTAGTTGTAACTACTCAGGTCCCTTCTCCCGCTAGCGGGAGAAGGTGCCCGAAGGGCGGATGAGGGTGATTTA
>JBAZXN010000015.1:0-64912 GCA_041659885.1 Tatlockia sp. | reverse complement strand
TAAATCACCCTCATCCGCCCTTCGGGCACCTTCTCCCGCTAGCGGGAGAAGGGAACCTGTATAGTTACAACTAATCTTCTTTTTATACTCCTGCTAATTTTTAACCATACTTATGGGGAAGGATATGGCTCCATCAAGGCTACAGGGGTATAAGGCACAAGGTTTCACTCCTTAATCCGCACATAATACCCGCCACTCATACACTCCCAGATCCATATTATAAACTTGCTCCGTTGGGCAAGCTGTTTTTCCTGCAGGGGGGCCATTTGGAGAAAGGGAGGGGCATAACACCCCACAGGGGTGATCCAGATCATAAGTAGGCTCGCACAAATTGCGGTTGTCTCCCTTGCAATTGCAGCGGCAAGCAGCATTGCTCGCAATGGAAAACAAGGTGAGGGAAAAGATAAGTATCCATTTCATCCCGAAGTCCTTTAATATCCCAGGTTATACTTGACTATTATTATAGCACTTGACCCAATATTCGCCCCACCAGTCTGCCGTTTGTTTTATTCGCTGTGTGATCTAAATTTTTAGTCTGTGCGTTAATTCTGTCTATTGGATAATGGCTGTAGTATACTCCGGCTGCTTTTATCATGAAGGATAAATGCCTTTATTCCCGTTTTTCTATTAATAGGTGAATTATGAAATACAAGATGCTTGCTATAGGGTTAAGTTCCATTTTTGCAGTCGGAGTAGCACAAGCCACGACGCATTGCAATGGATATGAAATTCGAATTAAAAACAATTTGTCTGACAATCTGATAGTAGACAAAATGGATTTCACAGGCGCTGATCTCCAGCCTTCAAAAGTATTTAAAATTGACAGAACCTCTGAAATTGTATTCATTGTGAATAACACTTCCAAAAAAATGAATGCGGATTTTGCTTTTCACACGTTTTCTTTACCCCGTAAAGAGGTGAGCATTCGATTTGATTTAACCAATGTGCTGCTGCGTTGCGACTACGATGATCGCGGAATCGAATCAAACGTCGCAGTGGATGCTTCGCATTCTGGTAGTAAAGCCACCTATACGATTGGCTAATTCCTATTTAACGCCGGGGTGATGACTTCGGCGTTAAAACGCTTGCATTCGCTTCAAAAGGATTTAAAGTAATAGAGTAGGAATCATATCAAGGGAGCTGAATCATGAAAAAAATACATTGTATAATGGGATCCATACTGATATCCCTGGCAACTATCCCTCAATGGGCATCGGCTGCTACGCAATTAAAGGGCACAAGCGCTGAACAAATCCAGCAATTGAACACGCAAATACAGGCACAACTCAAGCAGCTACAGGCACAGCAAGATCAACAAGTTCAAAAAATTAATGCACAGGTACAAGTTCAATTAAAGAACATGCAAACCTTACTTGAGGCGCAAATTCAAAAAAGCCACACACTCAATCAAGCGCAAATTCAACAGGTTCAAACCAATTTGCAACAGCAAATTAAGCAGGTACAGCAAGAGATAGTGCAGCTCAAAAAATAGGGTATGAGTGGCATATCGTGTTATCCTGAGGGCGGCGCAAGGCCGCTTGAAGGATCTTCCAAATCAATTCAAATCAATTCAAATCGAAAAATAATAACTCCGCTTCCTCTATACAAGTGATTGTAATAGTCTCCATTCCTTCCATTCCAATGCCATCGCCACAAGAGATAACCGTTTCATTTAACTGTATTTTCCCTTTAATCATTTGCAACCAACCACGCCGATTGGCTGTAAAGGAATAGGGGAGGAGGGTGCCTGTTGAAAGGGTTGCCGCAAAAAGCTTTACGTTTTGATGGATGAGAATGGTGTCTTTGCCAGCGTCCTGCGAACCTATCAAAATCCATTGGTTTGCAATTTTTTTAATGGGTTTTTGTTCGTAACCTGGCTTAATACCTAAGGACTCAGGAAGTATCCAGATTTGAAGAAAATGCACGGGATTTATATCGGAATAATTAAACTCACTGTGCACAATCCCTGTTCCTGCTGACATCCGCTGAATTTCACCCGGTCGAATGATGGAGCCGGTGCCCAAGCTGTCTTTGTGTTCTAATGCTCCATCAATCACATAAGAAATAATTTCCATGTTTTTATGCGGATGTTGGCCAAATCCCTTGCCGGGCTGGACAGTATCCTCATTAATAACACGCAAACAGCTAAAGCCCATCCATTGCGGATCGTAATAGTCAGCAAAAGAAAAACTGTGCTGACTGGCCAACCAATCGAAATTGCTTGAACCACGTTCCTTCGCACGGCGCATCATGAACATGTTCGTACCTCTCCCTTCAAGATGTTTTATCCACAATTTCTGGGGATAAGGTTGTGGAACAATCGTTATAACTTGGGATAACTCTGATTACACTGCATCACTGGAAGAAAACCTTGGTTACGCTCACGCTGCACCAAGGCTACTCAACCACAGGTAGCCTTGGTGCAGCGCAGCGTAGCCAAGGTTTTCCCTTGGCCGAGAAACTGTTAACGATTACTATAGTTGCGTTGCTCGTCATCGCTCGCATTGCTTATCGCAATGGTAACTGGCACACCCCTTGCCTTTAAGCGGTTATTCAGCTCCTTAATCGTAGCCTCTTTATCACAACCCGAAGTGTTCGTATACGCATCAATAATACCTTGAATACATTTTTGAAAAGGATCCTCTTTGACAACCGTATTCTTCTTCCCAAACAGGGTAAACTGCCGGGTATTGGCCTGTTGTGCCACAAAAATAGTGGCATAAAAAGCAACTTGACAGTGCAACTGGTCTTTTAGGCTATTTGTCGGAAGCGATTCAGAAAACGCAGGGTAAAGTTCGGCTTTCTTCTCCTTACACTGTTTAAGATGCGCTTTAACCTGATCGTCTAACATTTGTTTCACATTTCTACCGGTATGCGATAAAGATTTTTGATTAAGCGCTATTAATGCATAAGCGGAAGTAAAGTCACCCTTATCTCTAAACGCATTAATTTCAGGTATAACTGTATTCAGGTATTTTTTTTCAAACGACTGAAGAAAGGCGGTGGCTTGCTGTGGACTGGATAGATTATCTATTGCGTGACTAATGTCGTAATTATCGAGTAACAGCAGAACCACAGGATTTTTTTGATTTATTTTTTCTAAAAGAAACGTCCAGCCATAAATAAATTCTTTATCCTGTTTCAAGGTAGAGTTAAGATTTGGCGCAAATTTCAACAGGGTAGATGCGTTTTCCCATACCCTGAGGAAGCGCTCTATTTCCGTTATGATTTGTTTTTCTGATTTAGCTTCATCAGGAGCTTGCTCTGGTTGAACCTCAACGCCAAATTTTTTGCATTGATTTTCAAAGCTCAGCATAGATTGCTCACCAACCGCTTGCTTCATCGAATTGATTTGATTCTCTACATCATCTCGATAATATTGGATACTACTTGAAAAATTATAGCCACTTTGGAACTTAGGCTCTTCAGCGGTTAACGAAAAATCGAGGCGCTCAAGATTGGGTGTTAGGAGTAAGTTTGCCATATCAAACCCTAACAACGTTCTGCAATTTCTAAATCGAGAGCTTTCCTTTATTTTTTTAAAGTGCGTAATTACTCCATCAAGAGAAGGGGGGCTGATTCTCTCATGCAAATTGACACCTATCTTCTCTTCAGGAAACGTTTTGATATAGAATAACCCGTTCATTTTTGAATTGTATGTATTGAATAAATCTTCATTTTTATCTTCCCCATACCAAACGTTAAATTGATTTGATTTTTTTACAGATTCCCACGACGTTGAGATTGCATCAACCCGATTAATAAAGTCTTTTGGGTTAAATGTTGTGATTTCATTGACTGTATTTTGTGATACAAAATCCAAAAAAGCCTTTATTTGTTCCTGGAGATCCTTTTCATTGAGATCTCCCGCAAAACGATCCAACAATCGGATACCCTCCATCGCCTCCTGAACTGACTGTAAGGCTTTTTCTTTATTTATCTCGGTGATTTTTGCAGTAATGACTCTAATATTGTTTTGTTGAGTCTCCTCTTGCTCTTTTATATACTTTATTTGTCCCTCGATATCCCCGATACGCTCCCGAATAGCGTCTATTTTCTTTTTGGCATCCTCTCTCGAATCTTTCTTACAAAAATCACTAACAAGCTCTCGATATGCGTTCCAGGTGAGCGCGTTTGAAACACCTTCCGCCTGGATGGACGTGATTGTATTTTTAATCGATTCTAACTTTTTGATGTATTCAATATTATTACTAAAAAAATTCTCGCTAGCAGCCTGATCCTTCGTATTTCCACTTAAACTGTCATCAAGCAGTTTTTTAAACAAGTTTTGAGCGGATGGATCAGCCCCACCCAAGAGCGGAGTAATTACTTCTTTTAGGACGGTAAGATTGCTCGTTATACCTTGAATATTTTCCAGGTTTTTTATTTTTCTTATGTGATAATCCTTGTTTGCTGGCATTAGATCTTTTAGCATTCTTTTGAAAAGAGCTCTATTTTTGCCATTCGTTTTTTCATGCGTAAGATCGGCTGTTTTGACTAATTCGCTTAAGCTTTCCATGGTTTTCAAATGCGGCTGAATGTCCGCAAGATAAGCCAGTATGGCTACTTTTTTACGACTATCACTCGTTAATTCACGTACCATCTGGACATATTGCTTCCATGGTTCATTAAATGGGCTTATTGAACCCTCTGCATCGGTGATAGAACGGCTGAGGGAGAGCAGGGCATCGCAGTTCGCTTTTGTAAATTCAGACTGGATCCCACGCTTATTACCAAGCAGGTTGGATAAGAGTTCCAGATAAGTGCGAACCGTATTGTCTGAACGGGTATCAATGGTTTTATCTGCAAAAGGGGACACATCCGGCGTATTTGCAAGGTGTTTTATTTTCAGTTCGAGGTAAGTTGCTAAATAGCTATTCAGCTCTTCTTTGTTGAAATTCTCGCTTAAAGGTCGACTGTTTAAAAAAGCAAGCGTTTGAGGATCTTCGAGTACAAACCGTTCTACCAAATTCTGAAGCACAGCCCCTGCATCAGCCACCCAGGCTTTATCTTCCTTATTTATCTCCTGAAACTTGGACTGCAAATCGTTCGGATTAACAATTGCCTGGTGAAATTTAGAGAAGATACCCTCTAAAGCCATCGAGGCGTTATCTTCCTTGGTTTTCTCCAGAAAATTGTTAATCCGAACGATTTGCTGTGCCAGTTTCCGGTGATTAGGTTCATTAGGCTTAGGCTCATTAGGATGTCTTACCGTTAACAATTTTTCAAGATAGGTGTTTCCAACAAGTGTCGCATCATCACGCTCCGCAGCGGTCCTCGACAGGGTATCGGCTTCAATAAAGCGGCAGCCTACGGTTTCAAAATCACCTGCATAGTCCTTATGGTCGTCTGTAATAATAATGTGTTGAGCAGGCACTACAGTAAAATTTTTAGGCGCCTTGACGCTTATACCTATCGCCATTAGTGCATCGTTGGGTAAAGTCTTACGGCTTAGAAGGAGGTGAGGAAGGGCTGCGAAAAATTTGCCGTGGTAAGGCTTAGTCATTGCAGGAATAAACTTACTTAATTCAATTGAGACAGAGGCTTCACCGATTGTTAAAGAGAGTTTCATGTCGTTAGGAACACGTAACGTCTGATTACCTATAGTAAATTGGATATAATCATCGGCCGGGGTAATTTTTTCTTTGTCTTTTCTAATTTTAAAAATAAGGCTTAATAACTGGAGTGAATAAGCTTCAATCTCCTTAAATTGATTATCCTCTGCGTGTTCAACCGTTACTTTTCCTGTTGCAAATGAAACAAACGCAGAGGAGTCACCTACAGTGTAATTGTCATGAATAGGTAAATCATTCACGGTAGCCAATACGTTGCCTTTAAATACCACTCCAGCATCTTTTAGGTCTCTGATACAAGGATCCGCTCCCATTTCTGAGCCACCCGCACTAAGCAAAGTGAAAGAAGAGCCTCTTTTTTCTTCCCCGCGAAGAATACCAATCATCACATTAGGGTTGAGAAGGTTACCCGCTCCATTTATAACGGTATCATCTCTATCATAATAAAAGTGAAGTGGATCTGCTTCTTGTTGGATCGCAGGTTTTTTCTTAGCCATAATCAGTACTCCAAAGGAAGTTAAAATACACTTGAATGATAATTTATTGCTAATTATATAATATATTTAACCATTATGTGAATTTTATTCCATTACTCAAGAAGTATTGGACGTGATAATCCTGAAACTCATCATATGAGCTAGGTCTGATTATAGGAATAATCAGACTTATAACTAAGGTGAACCTTGCGGATTCAACTGGCTAATGCAACGTTCTTTTTTATTATAAGTCCTTAGCTCGCATTAGCACTCCATTAGCCAATTGCCATCCGCCTGCTACCCTGCGTGCTTCATGTTTCATTGTTTATCATGTTACGTACTCATTGACCAGCAAGGTCTGTTTCATGTACAATATAAAGTCAATTATTCGCTGTCACTTGTTCAGGCGTGGTCTTGTTAATAATTATAGGAGTAAAGCGTGCCTTATAAAATCCCCGAGGGTATTGGCTATGAAAAGCAAAGTGGAGAAAGTCGTCAAATAAATCAAGCAATGGTGGCTTACAAACATTTCATGGATTTTGTTGATCGTGCATTAACCGGGAGCGCTACTCCTGATGAATGGAATGAGTATAAGGAAAGTCCATCTGACTCTGACTCTTACTACTTTTATGCTTCACTTACAGCCGATTCAATATTAAAAAAGGAAAACCACTCGCAACGCATTCACGCCTTGTATTTACGCGCATACTTGGATTACAAGAATTCTCACCGAAGGGATTATCCCAGAATGTGCGCCAACTATAACGAAGCCATCGAGTTGGGGCACGTTGATGCCATGATTGACCGTGCCGAACTGCATGAATTATTTTTAGAACACAAGGAAGCCATTGCTCTGTATGATCGTGCAATCGAGCATAACTGCACTAAGGCCATGATTAACCTGGCACGCTTATATCGCGGTGCACAAAAAAATAACGAAGCATTCAAGCTGTATGAGCGCGCAATTCAATTAAAGGATTCGAATGCAATGTTTATTCTCGGTTTAGCTTATCAACTGGGTCAAATGAAATTGGTTAAGAGTACTGAAAAAGCGGTAGAGTATTTTTCTATGGCATGTGAATTGGGTCATAAGCTTGCCGCGACTGCAATGGACGATATAGCGAAAAAACAGGCGTCTAACCCAAAAAATAGTGTTAACGCTCCTGAACCAGAAAGGCAAATAAATAAGAAGTCTGACACCCTGCCCTTGCAAAAGTCAGGTAACGCCTCATCTAAAAAACCTTCGGAAGCGGCTCAGTTACTGGAGTTGGTTAAAACAATCTGCAACCAGAATTGGCATGAATTTGTCCCCAAAGGTTCGAAGGAAGACAAGGAGCCAGCAGGTATCCTGGCCTTGCGTCAGATCTTGAACCAAAGCATACCCCTTGGTCAAAAGCTAGAGGCCATTTGCTCTACCGCGAACAGAAAACAGAGCGGGTGCTGCTTCCAATGGTTTCACCACTATATACGAGGACGCCATCCTCGCACGGAATTGTTTTATGGTATTTTAAGTAAAATCAAACCGAATGACGCCTCTATACACGATGTGTATACAAAATTAATCAAATTTAATGCGCAACAGGCTATGTCGGTAAATACCACTCCCCTTCTCAAAACTACGCTTTGATTGCGCATCTGCACAATCAAGTGTTCTTCCAGGACTGTCCCTTATAAATAACTATTTATAAGGGACAGTCCTGAGTGTTCTTCCCCCTTCCCTTGACAAGCCAGGAGGAAACCATTAGTTTAAATTGATTATCATGCAAGTTGGTGTTTATTATGACTTTCTTCGCATTTTTTAGTTTTAAAATTCTTTTCTTTTCAAGCTATCTTTTGGCGATTGGCTACACGCATTTTCGAGGGCGTGAGCGCTTGCAGTTTTTTAAGCAACTTACCGATCATTCCAGCTTAATGGCTCCTATTAATGCCGTCATGTATCTTTTTTCCTCAGTTCCTAAAACCCCCTTTCTGGATCTTGCACATTTCCCAGAGCTTGGTCTTTTGCGTGATAATTGGGAAACTATTCGCGAGGAGGCTTTGCATTTATATAATGAAGGCTATATTACCGCCTCCGAACAATACGATGACATTGGCTTTAACTCTTTTTTTCGACGCGGCTGGAAACGTTTTTACCTCAAATGGTATCAGGAGCCCCTGGACTCGGCCAAAACCCTGTGTCCTAAAACGCTCGCCTTAATTCAAAACATACCCAATATCAATGCGGCTATGTTTACTTTACTTCCCAAAAACAGTTTTTTATTTAAACACCGCGACCCTTATGCGGGTTCGCTCAGATACCACCTTGGGTTAATCACACCAAACTCCAACGACTGTTGTATCACTGTGGATGGTATAGCTTACTCCTGGCAAGATGGTCAGGCCGTCTTGTTTGATGAAACCTATGTCCATCATGCCAAAAATAATACCGAAACCGACAGAATAATCCTCTTTTGCGATATTGCGCGCCCGCTAAATAATCGCCTGGCAAGCCAATTTAACCGCCTGTTTAGTCAAACAGTGATGAAGGCTGCATCAAGCAAAAATACGGCAGCAGAAAAAGTGGGTCTGATAAATACCTCGTTTGTTTATATTTATCAAATTCGCCTTGTCGGCAAGCGATTAAAAAAATACAATAAGCCTTTGTATTACTGTACTAAATACCTGCTACTGCTTGGTCTTTTGTCCCTAATTTTTTATTGAGATTTAATGATGCAACATCTAAAAGATAAGATTGTATTAATTACCGGCGCTTCCAGTGGTATTGGGCGAGCTTGTGCTACCCTTTTTGCACAACAAGGGGCTAAATTAATTCTTTGTGCCAGGCGTCAGGAACGCATTGAAGAGCTCGCCTCCGATTTACACAGCCAGTACGGCACGACTAGCCTTCCTCTGGTACTCGATGTGCAGGACAAATCGCAAGTTGCGGCACTTTTTTCAACGCTTGATACCGCATGGCAAGCGATTGATGTACTGATTAATAATGCAGGGTTAGCCCTTACCAGTGATCCTGTTCAAGACGGTTCGCTCGATAACTGGGACACCATGATTGACACCAACATCAAAGGGCTTCTTTATGTAACGCGCCAGGTACTGCCAGAGATGATAAAACGCAATAAAGGCCATGTGGTTAACATTGGTTCTATTGCAGGGCGTGAATGTTATACCAACGGCAATGTGTATAGCGCAACCAAATACGCTGTAAGCGCCTTAAGTAAATCGATGCGTCTGGATTTGCTACATACGGCCATTCGAGTCACCGAAATTGCCCCGGGTGCCGTGGAAACCGAGTTCAGTGTTATTCGTTGGCAAGATGAGGAAAAGGCAAAAGCCTTTTATCAGGATTTTGATCCTTTGCTGGCGCAGGATATTGCCGATGCAGCCTTCTATTGCATTACAAGACCACCGCATGTTGACATTGCAGAGATGCTCATCCTGCCCACAGCACAAGCTGCCGCAGCCTGCATTGATAGAACAGGGAAAAAATACCTCTGATGGAATTAGCCTTTAACCTGGAAAAACGCATGTTCTCCACTTATGCTTATACCATTTTGTTGCTTGTTTGCTCCAATGCTTTTATGACTTTCGCATGGTATGCCCATTTAAAAAACTTGAATAACAAGCCCTTGTGGATTGCCATATTGGTAAGCTGGTTTATTGCATTTTTTGAGTACATCTTTCAGGTTCCGGCAAATCGCATGGGGTTTAACAGCGGTATCATTAGCCTTGCACAGCTTAAAATACTGCAGGAGGTGCTTACACTCCTCATTTTTGCACCCTTTGCGGTTTTGTATATGCATCAGACCTTGTCATGGAATTATGTGTGGGCAGGACTTTGTATGGTGGGTGCTGTTTATTTTATGTTTCGATAATGACTCTATTGCGAACGTAAAGAAAAACCTTGATTACGCTTGCGCTTCATCAAGGCTACGAGTTGATTTAAAAGGTAGCCTTTTGATGAAGCAGCGCGTAATCAAGGTTCCATAGAAGACCTTGTATTCAATTTTACTCGTTAGAAGGCGCTCTTGCAGGGCTAGTCATGTCGTCCAATTCAATTTCAATCTGATTTGCGGCAAAGAAGCGGCTACCCATTGTCTTTGTTTTTCGAGGCTTTATAATAATATTGTCCTGCTGTTTAGGCGCATTGTATTTTGCAATGGAAACAATATTATCAGAAGGCGGTGCAACAACCACAGACCCAGCGCCATTCTTCGGCGTTAATCCGCAGGTTTTATAATAAGCCAAAAATGTGGCATACCCTTCGAATACAATGTTCTCATTCACTTTCACTGGAAAGGTTTTCTCAGTACAGGTAAAACGCGCATTTATTACTTTTTCATTTAATTCAATCGTTTTACAGTGCGGAAATAAGAGAAATCGGTCTTGTTTGATTGGAGTAGTACAAAGGATTTCGCAAACCGTCGCGAGCGAATCTTCGGGTTTGAATGCTTTGGAAAGCAAACAGGCCGCCAGGCGATTAGCACCACAGTGAATCAAATCGTTACGTCCAGCGTCCGTCGTTAATTCAAGTATCTCCTTCATATGGATTGCCATTTCAAGAGCCAGGTAATTGGCATAGTAATCCAGCTCTTCGGTTTCGCTAGTACCAAACCAGTCTTGTACGTCTTGCGTTGCAGCTTGTGCACTGCTATTTTGTTGGCGGGTAAAGCCTAAGTTAAAAATACCTATCACTGCCCTGGTAAGAATAAATGTCCTTCCAAGCTCAAGCACCGCATCCGCGCCAACTAGCTCAGCGAGTGCATACGATGTGTTTTTGAATACCTTGCTTGTTTTTTGAAGCGTACCTGTAAGGCTATTGCTGATCTCATACCTGCGATGTTGACGGAAGTTCGTATCGCCCGCCAGTGCCTTTTTGTCAAGAAGCGTTTTGATATTAGGGTTTGACAAGATAGACTGGTTCATGTCTTGAAAAATCAGGCGGAATTGTTTCGAAAGTCCTTTATAGTAAATCAACTGTGCATGGGATAATGCCGCATTCTTCAACGCCTTTTCAAATTGTATGGGGATGGCTTTAATAAGTGTTAACACATTGACCTCTTCCTTTAAATCACTGACCTCTTCGGATAACTCATTGATTTTTTCTTTTAAGCAGGCTATTTCCCTTTCCCTTTGTTTCTCAAGCGCTACCAATTGCGAAACAATATGGTAGAGTTCTTCTTGCGAGCAATTCGCTTTACTCAGTTGATGTTCGACCGCTATCTCTTCATTAGGTTTTTCTAAAACCACCTTCGCAATGTGGCGCTTCTTTGGAAGATTGGGTTCTGATTGCGCGACTGAGGGCCGAACTGTTTTTGAAATACCGTTTTGGTGAAGCCTAAATCGCTCCACAAATTTCCATAGTTCTTTTTCTTCTGCGAGCTCAATGGTACTCATGCTACTTGTCCCCCAGAAACTCCGTTTAAGCGCTCGTTGATCAAGATTTATCGGTCGGGAACTGTCTAGTAAAGCCTTAATTACCTTTTTCTGTTTTCTAACTATGGCATACTGCAAGGCAGTCGCCTCCCCCATATCGAGCAAGTCCAGCGGCATTTTAGGATTTTCAATTAAAGCAGTCGCTAAGGAAGGTAAATTATGAAAGATCGCAAAATGCAGCGCGGTCTTCCCTGTTTCATCACGGTAATTGGGATCAAACCCTGCATCGAGTAAATCCGCAACGATGTCTTTAAACGTACTGCTTAACCCTGAATGGAAGAAAAAATCATTCGAGTCAGACGGTGTGGTAAACGATTTTACGCCACCGCGCACAAGATAAAAAAGGCAATCAATAGGAGTGTCTGGTCCCCATTGGAGCTCGTTATCACCGTTTTCGATGGGCACACAGGATGCAAGAACCGCTTTAATTATTATGCGCGGAATAACACTTCGAGTGCGTTCTTCGGCCACAAAACGGGAAAGCTCGTCAATGCAGGCTGTTAATTCTTTAGCGCGCGCGTCATTAGTCATGCGCTTTAATTGATTAAGATCATTATTGAGTGCGATGCAATAGTTTTCTGTATCACACACTGCCCTGTCAAGGTTGGGATTGCCATCCCAAAGGGGTACTTCCGATATAAACGTTGCAAAATCGCTTTCCTTATACCCTTTCATTTTCAAGGTATTATACAATTTGGCAAAATGTTTCAATCTTTTTTCAAACCGAAGCCAACTATCCATTGTATCCGGATTAATTTGCATCCATGCATCCCCTGTGACCTGACAGGTATGAAAATGCTTGCATAAATAACTAATAGTGTTGTGTAACATGAATAGGCTCCTCCAAATCGACCAAAGCATATTTTATTGGACGTAAAGATATTTTTTAAATCAGAGTGACATTATATCGGCCACAATGATGATGTAACCTGTCTGTTTTAGACAGGTGCAAACTGTTTTTTCCACACGCCGTGGTCGCACTAGTTTAAACGATTCTTTTTGTGTTATAATATACCAGAATGAACGGTAATAAATCGTCCAAAACTGATGTGGATTCAATGATTTCAAAGCAACTCATAACGCAAATAAGCCATATTTTTCAACACTCCCTTGATGCAGTGTACGTTAAAGACGAGAATTTGCGTTACCATTACCTGAATCCGGTTGGCTTAAACCAGCTGAAATTGTCCGAACAAGACTATTTGTTCTTGACGGATAAGGAAATGTATCTTTCTCTTTTCGCAGACGATTACATAAGCCATGATCTCGCTGCAATAAATGGGACTATTTACCATCAAATTGATTGCATTATGTCAACAAAAGGGGAGCATTTTTTTGCTGTGAGCCATAAATTACCCCTTAAAGATGCGCTAAATAAAACCCTTGGCGTTTTATGCTTTAGCCAATTCATCAATCAGATGCAATTAACCACCCTTTTAAGTGAAAACAGTCCCTTTCAAACCAGACAATTTAAACTCTCTGAAAATACCAAACAATTGTTGCAAGAACCGACCGAGTTAACCAAAAGAGAACTGGATGTTTTGTTTTGTTTGCTACGAGGAAAAACGAATAAGACTATTGCAGATTGCTTAAACATCACGGAACGCACCGTTGTTTTCCATCTCAATGCCATCAAACGCAAATGGGATTGCCATTCCAAAGAGGCTGTTTTTGAGGCAGCAATTAACAAGGGGTTTTTAGAGTTTACGCGGTTTACAAATTAGGTTCATTAGAATTGAAGCCGCCCTGCTCGTAATGAGTAGGGCAAGCCTCCATACCACTAAGGCGTTGGCGTGTTGTTATTAGCAGGAACAACCGGTTTCACAGGTTGTTGACCTGTAAACAAAGGAGGGTAGTTTATTGAGGCCTTAGGATTAGTAGCACCAGGGTTGGTATTGTGATAATAGGATGGGTTGGATAAAAAAGAACCATCTTCTTCATGTTTCACCAAAACAGACTTGTTACGCCCAGAGAAGCCTTGCTTGTACCTATCAATGCACTCAGGAATTTTAGCTGCGACTAGCAATGACATCAGTGAAACGACTAAAGACATAGCCATTACGGGCAAAATATTGCCGATTAAAGACCATGCACCAATTCCTACTGCAAGCGCCGCAGGAGGGCAGACTGCGATTAGAATAAAGGTAGTTAGTGCCAAAATACCTGCACCAAAGAGTAATGCGCCAAATTTTTTACGGTGGTTTTCAAAAAAATTGTTAAGGGAGCGCAGCAAACGTAGCATGATGTTTCCTTGTATATAAAATTGGATTCGATATTGTGCATTAAATGCGCTTATAAGTCAAATTTTGAGGTTTGGTTTGGCATTTTGGTAAAAGCCCCTATACTATTGGGTTTGGCTCTTAAGGATTGCTATGCACAAAGAAAAACCAAAGCGGTTTGCAAGGATTCCTGATATTTATCAACACATGGCACGCAACAGTTTTATCGGTTTATTGCTCATTGCAATAGCACTTTTTATGGGCATGCTGGGTTATCATCTCACCGAAAAAATGAGCTGGGTTGACTCCTTTTTAAACGCATCCATGATTCTTTCCGGTATGGGGCCTGCAGCAACCCTCACAACCACTGCGGGAAAATTGTTTGCAGGACTTTATGCCTTATTTAGCGGGCTTGCCTTTATCGCCATTGTTGTGATTATGCTCTCTCCTGTTATTCATAAATTTTTTCGAAAAATACACCTTGAAGCAGGTAAAGAAGCATCGGATGAGTAGCCTGGTGCTTGACTACGATAGATTGCGCGAAGTGCCAGCCCGCAACGCAAATTAACCGCTGCTTTCGGATTCTTCACTGCGTTCAGTTGGGAGAAATCATGATATAATCCCTTCATCATTCAAAAATGGGGGTTAATATTGAGCAATTTACCAGCATGTCCGAAATGCAATTCCGAGTTTACTTACGAAGACAGTTCCCTCTTCATTTGCCCTGAATGTGGCTATGAATGGGAGGAAAACACGATGGATACGGCATCCGAAAAAGAAAACCTCATCAAGGATGCGCATGGCACCCTGCTTTCGGATGGGGATACCATCACCGTAATTAAAGATTTAAAAGTTAAAGGGACTTCTTTAGTGGTTAAAGTAGGAACCAAAGTAAAAAATATTCGATTAGTTGGTGGGGATCATGATATCGATTGTAAAATAGAGGGTATTGGTCCGATGAAACTAAAATCAGAGTTTGTTAAAAAAAGCTGATTACGATAAAACATAGCACCGTGATGCAGTTTGTTTTGTGGTTCGCTCTGCGAGTTGCTCCTGCATCACTCCCTAGGGCTGTGGCCTGGTTTTGACTCAGCCCAATGCGTTTATTGACCTGTCGTTAAACGGCTTCCAGAGGCGCTGTCGCATCCGCATGGTTTTTATATTTCTCCTTGCACGCATTGAGTTTCTCTAAACAATTTTCGGTAGAGTCACTGTTCCTCAATAAGGAAATACCCCAAGGTGTTCTGCCCAACCGTTTACCGAGTAACCAATTTAAATCCATTTAAAAGGGCAAAACGGGTCGCTGTGCGTACCATACGGCCTGTTTTGGCACTCTTTGCAAGCTTAAAGCCTAACATAAACCCTGGAATTAAAGGAATTAAAGCAAAGAGCGGGTGCTCTTGTTGCAAAAGAAAGAAATAACGCCGGTGTTTTTCCAGATTGGCAACGGTGTTTTGTATTTTGCACACAGAGTTGTCAATGGAGTTCAAGAGCTGTTTCTTTTGTCGATTCATTTGCATCCTTTTGCTTAAGGTAAGCAAGGCTTTCCCTTGTTCGTTCAAAACGCATTGTTTTCAGGTGTTTTTTACTGGATTTGCCAAGGTAAAATAAACCGGCAAGGTTTATTAGCAACACACCAAGAATTGAAACGTATAATTTATGAGTAAGCAGGAAAAGAAGGTAGCCGATTAATACCAGCACCGTAGGCCATAAAGAAAGAATGAGAGCCAGGAGTAAACTTGCGTGCAGCAGCAGCGGCACCACATTCAATCCTGCCAGTTGCGCTTCAAGCCTTGCCAGGGTCATTATCTCCCTGGCTAGCGTGATTTTGCTGGAAATATAACCTTCCACATGTTCAAAGAAATGCATGGCAACGCCTTATTTTTTTAATAAGGATGACAGAATAAACCCAAGTCCACCAGCAATTAATACGGCTGCAATCGGTTTTTCTTTTACAAACTGGATTAGCTCGTCACCATATTCTTTCATGCATTCTTCTGCTTCACAAACCGTCTTTTTGCCCTCTTCAACCAAGTGAGATGCCTTATCTTTCATGTGTTCATAGAGGTGTTCGCCCTGCTCTTTCGCTTCGTTCAATTGTTTAGCTAATTTTTCCTTTTCACCATTCAGTCTTGGTGTGTTTGACTTTTCCATTTGTTTTATCCTCTATTTGTTAAATTGATCCGTTTCGGTGCTTCCTTTTAAAGCAACGGTTGCGCTGTCGCATTGCATGACGGTATTTTGCACCTCGTCAAAATAACCTGTGCCCACAAAAGCCTGGTGTTTAGTCGCGCGAAAACCCTCTGCTTCACGTGCCATCTCTCTTTGCTGCATTAAAGAATAAGCATGCATGCCGTCTTTACTGTACGCTTTAGCCAGCTCAAACATGCTCAGGTTTAAACAATGCCATCCTGCCAAGGTAATAAACTGGTATTTATAACCCATTGCAAACAATTGTTCCCTGAAGGTTTTCAAGTCCTGCTCTGTGAGATTGGCCTGCCAATTAAAAGAAGGCGAACAGTTGTAACAGAGTATTTTATTAGGGAATTTTTGATGAATGGCCTCTGCAAACTGCCGCGCCTGATGAATATTGGGTTTGGATGTTTCACACCATAACATATCCGCATAAGGCGCGTAGGATAAACCGCGGCTTATTGCCTGCTCTATTCCGCTGCGCACATAATAAAATCCTTCAGCCGAACGTTTGCCGGTTAAAAACTCTTGATCAGCCTTATCAAAATCACTGGTGATTAAGGTTGCTGAATCCGCATCGGTTCGCGCTACAATCAACGTAGAAACACCGCAGATATCGGTCGCAAGACGCGCTGCAATCAATTTGTTGATTGCTTCAAAGGTGGGAATTAACACTTTTCCGCCCATGTGACCGCATTTTTTAGCGGAAGACAATTGATCTTCAAAATGCACTGCCGAAGCACCTGCCTGTATCATGTGCTTCATTAATTCAAAGGCATTCAGGTTGCCGCCAAAACCGGCTTCGGCATCAGCAATAATGGGGGCATACCACTTGGTGGAACGCTCTCCTTTGAGGCAATGCACCTCATCCGTGCGTTGCAAGGCATTGTTTATAGACCGCACTAACCGTGGCACAGAATCGACTGGATACAAGCTTTGATCAGGATACATTTGCCCTGCGGAATTATTGTCGCCAGCTACTTGCCATCCTGAGCAATAGATAGCCTTTAACCCGGCTTCCACAGCCTGAACGGCCTGATTTCCACTTAAGCAGCCAAGGGAGGTAACAGGCTCATTGCCTTGCAATAAAGACCACAGTTTTTCCGCCCCATGCTTTGCTATACTGTATTCGATCGGGAGAGAGGGTTTTAATTTACAAACCTCCAGAGCGCTATAGGGGCGCGTTATCCCTGCCCAGCGTGGATTCGATTTCCAGTCAGTTGTTAGCGCATCAATTTGCTCTTGCTGGCTCGTGTTCATTGTATTCCTTCCTTTCATGATTAACTAATAAAGAATATGCAGGACTCGTTAAAAACTCATCAAAACTATCGGAAACAATCATGTCCATAAACAGTTGGAAGGCCTTTTCCAGCTCCTGACCATCCTGATTTATGCTGATCTTGTTTAACTCTGAATTGGCCAAGTGTATTAATAAAGATTGGTCTAATTTTCGCCCATCTGCAAGTTTTGCGGAAAACTTTACCCATTGCCAAAGTTGCGAACGGCAAATTTCTGCGGTGGCAGCATCTTCCATAAGATGATTAATAGGAACACACCCATTGCCCATGAGCCAGGAATTAAGGTATTGAATTCCAACACTTAGGTTATTTCGAATTCCTTGTTCGGTAATATTACCCGAGGGGATTTCCAGCAAATCCTTTTGGCTGATGTCGCACAGCACTGGCGCTTTATTAATTTGATTGGCCGAAGGCATTATGGCGTCGAACGCTTGCAATGCAACAGGAATTAACCCGGGGTGCGCCACCCAGGTTCCGTCATGACCGGCTTTTGCTTCGCGCTTTTTATCCGCTAGCACCTTCTCCATTGCTAATGCATTGGCCGCCTCATCGCCTTTAATCGGAATTTGAGCGGCCATGCCGCCCATGGCATGCACACCCCTGGTGTGGCAGGTAGCAATTAATAATTGCACATAAGACTGCAAAAAATGCCGCTCCATGGTAATTTCTTGCCTGTCTGGCAACAAAAAGTCGGCATGGTTTCTGAATTTTTTAATAAAGCTGAAAATATAATCCCAGCGGCCGCAATTTAAACCGGCTGAGTGTTCTTTTAATTCATACAGTATTTCATCCATTTCAAACGCGGCACTGATGGTTTCAATTAAGACCGTAGCGCGAATGCTTCCTGTAGGAAGTCCAAGCAGTTCCTGCGCACGGTTAAAAACAGAATTCCATAAACGCGCTTCCAGATGCGACTCCATTTTAGGCAGGTAA
The DNA here is from genome assembly GCA_041659885.1 of Tatlockia sp. Lineage (GTDB taxonomy): Bacteria > Pseudomonadota > Gammaproteobacteria > Legionellales > Legionellaceae > Tatlockia. Next base: position 46,790 of record JBAZXN010000015.1, on the reverse strand, counting down.
AAATAAGGCCCACTGCCCTGAGCCAACAGTTTTTTTGCATTGTGAAAAAAGAACAAACTAAAATCAAAAAGCGAGGCAGAAACCGGTTCATTATCAACCAAAACATGCTGTTCCAGTAAATGCCAACCGCGCGGCCTGACCATCAGCGTGGCTGTTTTATCGTTGAGTTGGTATGTTTTTCCAGCAGGCGTAGTGTACTGAATGGTTTTATCCACCGCATCACACAAATTTATTTGGCCTTGCAAGCAATTATCCCAGGTGGGTGAATTGGAGTCTTCAAAATCCGCCATGAAGACTTTGGCACCGCTATTTAAGGCATTAATAATCATTTTGCGTTCAACAGGGCCTGTAATTTCAACCCGTCTATCCAATAAATCGGACGGAATGGAAGCAGCCTGCCAATCAGAAGCCCTAATTTGGGCGGTTTCTTTCAGAAAATCCGGGTAAACGCCTGCATCGATTTGTTTTTGCCTGTCTTCTCGCAAAGCTAAAAGCCTTTTGCGCTCGGCTCGAAAGGTGTGTTCAAGCGCATATAAAAATTGCAGGGCATCCTCTGTTAAAATTTTTGCGTAATCCTGCTTTAATTCAGGTAAAACCCTTACCTTGTCTTTGGCCATTGTTTTCTCGCGAGACACAATCAGTTCTTTCATATTAGGCAAAGAACATGCCATTCTACAAGTGGTTTGAGGAAGAAAGTTGGGGAGGAGATAAAAGGTGCCAGAAAATATTTTTTTTACCATCGCATGGTGCGCCGAATGATTTAAAACAATACAAATGATCCATGCTAAATAATATTATGAAGTAGGTTGGGCCTTGGCTCAACAGGGCAGAGCAAGGGAAAAACCTCTGTTGGGCCAAGGCAAACCTACGGAATGTGTTTAATTTAAACCAATTGACACATGATTTATTAGTTAAGTATGTGTTATTTTAAGTCCCTCGGCCTGCGTGCCTCGGCTTGCCCGGGGCAGCTTGCCTTTTCTTGTATTTTTTCTACAATTTTATTAAAAGCCAATCCCTTTTACTGGATATCATTTAACTCAAGGAATGAGAATGAAACTATTTCCTTCATCAAAACGAAAAGCGCAGGTGCAATTAAGCGCGCTCCTTTATTTAGCCCAATTAAAGGGGGCTGCATCCGAGAATGAGTTGAGATTGATTGAACACATTGCACGCTATATCTTATTTTGCGAGCAAGACATCCATTCAATGCCGATGGTGTCGCTGGAAGATGCTGCAATGCATTTAAACAAAAAACTTTGCCATCAACTGCTGATTTATCTGCTTGTTTTATCCTGTGTTAACGGGACAGTGGATGAGCAAAAGTTTCAGAAGGTGAAGGATTTTTCTGCATTATGTGGAATAAAAGAATGCAATATCCAGGAAATTCAACGCGTTATCGACAAGCGGTTTTTGCTGCTGCGTGTTGATTTTATTCGAAGGATAACCTTGAAAGGGAAATTCCCCTACTATTGGAAAAAATATAATGTGTTGTTTCCCATTGCCATTATTAAAGATTTATTGAGGCTTTTTAATGTTTCAGTGGTCGACCCTTCCTTAACCGATAAATACAAAGCGCTCGGTAATTACCCGGAAGGAACGCTTGCAAAAGATTATCATAATTATATGATTAAAAACCAATTCTTTTTCCCAGGTGAAAAAGGGGCTGCTCCTGAGATGATCATTCCCCATGATCTCTCCCACATTCTGGGGGGCTACAACACCGATCATGTAGGCGAAATACAAGTCGTCTCTTTTACCAACGGGTATCGAACAAATAACCCTTCCGAATCCTTAAGAAACGGCATTATCAATATGTTAATTCAATGGGGGCTTGGTATTTCCATTGTTAACTTCACCAACCAGGAAATTGAAAGACGATTTGATACAGAGCTGATTATCAAAGCCTTCAAAAAAGGCGAAGCAATGAATACCGACCTTTATAAAGACTGGGATTATTGGTCGGTCATGGATCAAAAAACCACGGATTTGCGGGATAAATACCATATAATCATGTAATCGTGTAGTCACTAAAATGGTGATTATCCGATTGCTGATTCTGTTCAACTGCGGGTAATACCAGTTTATCAATGTCCAAACCATGACTTATCAGTTGTTTTATCAATTTTTCGCCATGGTGGCTAATGTTTTTTTCAAAATCAACCTGTGCTTCTCGCATGGCGTCAGTTAATTTTTGCCATTTTTGATTAAAATAAATATAGTAATAATGCTCCACCGCCTTGTCTGCTTTAAACGAAATAGTAATGACACCTGGCATTTGGCTTTCTTGAAGTAACCAATGCCCCTTGGATTTAACATGAAGCAGTTTATCAAAATCTTCCCTTATTTCTTCAGGGGTTTTGGCATGGGGGTTTAATTGTTTTTTAAACATCACGGGTTTTTTTGCTTTATTCATTCCCTACTCCTTTTCCTGTTCTCAAAGGATCACATGGCCGCGTTTCTGCCCTCATCCACATGCGTCTTATTCAATAAAACCGGGGGTTTGCCCTCTTCCTTAATCCGTTTTAAGTGTTCTAAATCACCTGTCGCAATAGCTTCAAGATGTTGAACCAAAAAATCCATGGGCCAGTCCCACCATTTTAGTTCGAGCAAAAACGCAATGGTATCGTCATCAAAACGTTTACGAATAACCCGTGCAGGATTGCCTCCCACCACGGTATAAGGTTCCACATCCCTTGAGACAAGCGAGTTGGTGGCAACAATAGCGCCATCGCCAATCTGAATACCGGGCATAATGGTGGATGAATTCCCAATCCATGCATCGTTGCCAATAACCGTGTCCCCTTTGTATTGAAGCTTCATGGTCAAAGACCCCCAGGACTTCCCAAAGTGTTTGAAGGGAAAAGTGGAAAAACCCTCCAGCGGATGATGGCCGCCATTCATCAGAAAACGCACGCCGGCTGCAATTTGGGCAAATTTCCCTATTATCAACCTGTCTTTTAATAACGGTGACAAATAAAGCACGTTTTTTTCAAAATTTCTCACATCATCCGGATCATCATGAATAGCGTAGTCACCCACAATAATTCGGGGGGAAGTCACAATGTTTTTTAGAAAACAAAGCCGCGTAAAGCCTGGCAGTGGGAATAGAGTGTGTGGATCAACATGTTCCATGTTTGGTCTCTAAATAGCCTCGTATCTATATTTTAGACCAATGTTTGCTGAATTCAATGCATGCTTAGTGCTTTATTAAGGAGCATGAATAACAAAGGTAACGACACCCCAAAGGACTAAATCCTGCTCTTCACTAATGTCAATGGGTGGGTAGTTATCATTTTCAGGTAATAATTGCACTCGCCCATTAAGCCGTGATAAGCGTTTAACGGTTAACTCGCCATTAATTGCTGCAATCACAATTTTACCGTGCGTGGCTTCAAGGCTTCTGTCGACAATCAATAAATCGCCCGATTGAATGCCCGCATTAGTCATTGAATCCCCCGAGGCGCGCACCATAAAAGTACCGGCAGGATGCGTAACCAGGTGCTCGTTTAAATCCAGGTGTTTCTCAATGTAATCGTCTGCAGGAGAAGGAAAACCCGCGCGCACCGTGCAACTGAAAAGCGGAATTTTAAATGCGTTATTTTGTTCAGCAAACTGTTTAATGGCATTGAGGCGTGACACAGGCACCCGAATGGATTTGGTCTCCTCCCCGTATTTACCCTGCCCTTTAGGGCGCCCTGCCCCAAGCCTTTTCCCTCCATGCCCTGTTTTCATAGTACCTGCCTCTTGAATATCGCTCACTATTCAAATACTATAACAAAAGCTGATTATTGTAAAATAAACCACAACAAATGATCGCTCTTTAGCGGCTGTTGCAATGTTAATTGGAACAACTCGCCTTGCACTTTCGTAGGCTATTGAAGAACCACTGCAATAGCCTTGTGATGGGTATTAAGCGAACTGATAGTTTAACCCTACGCGAACACTTCCCGCTGTAAATCGAGTAGACGAGTTCACCACAGCAGCGCCCCAGACTACCGCAGGAATTACCAGATTGTTCAGTTGCCTCGGCGCGATTTGGTTGCGGATTGCCTCAATTAGGTTCAAGGATTAGACGTAGGAAAAAAATGCGTACTACGTCTAATCAAGCCAGGTTATTATGAATGATTTGCATTGGGTATAGTTGGCGCGAATTTGGGATAAAAAGAGCAGAAGATTATATTTTGGCCATTGAAAATGAGTTTCCAATATCTTGCGGATGATCCACTAATTTCTCGAAAATGTGGGTATGTTCGTCAGGATTTAAGAGCATTTAATATTGGCTCTCATGTTATTTTTTTAAAAATCATGAATTATGGTATTGCAGTTATTCGGGTATTGCATCAATCTATGGATTTTAACAGACAATTTTGATTACTTTTTCAGTGTCCAAAAATACCTTATCTTGAAGGAAGCAAAATACTCTCAGGGTTTTGATTGCAGTTTCTGACTTCAACGACTTTACGGCGAGATTTTTCCCCTCGAATCAATCGAATGTGTTGCAAAGGAAGATCAAATCGGTTCGCAATAAAACGCAACAAGGCATCATTGGCACGACCGTCTATCGGTGGGGAGGCCAATTTAATTTTAAGCGCATCGCCATGGAGTCCAACGACAAGAGTTGACTTGGCTCCAGGTTGAATATGCAAGGTAAGGATAAGATTTCCGTTAGTATAGTGATACCAGGGAGCCATTTTAGTGATCCTTGTTTTACATTAGAAAAAGTATCCCTTATTTCGCGACAGTGGATAAAATCGGGAGGCATTCACGCCGCGCTCAAGAGAATAGGGAGTATAGCGCGGTATCATCCTTACACACCATTACTTAACAAATATTATATTATTTGACATGATATTGAACCATTGGTATGTCCTCTTTGAGCGAGATACTCCGCAAACAAAGAAAGGGTAATTTTTAGTGGTTTTCGTTCCATTTCACTGACCTCTTGCTCTTTATGAAATCTAAGTCCTGATTTTTGTTGCGCGCTTAACTCTTCTAATTTCGCTATTAATAATGCTAACTCATTAAACGCGTTGAAGCCGCGATCATTTTTATTTGGAATGTCTTGCAGCATTGTCAAATTGTCTAATTCTTCAAGGCAAGCCAAAATTCGTTGAGAAAAGGATAACGCTTGGCATTTCTCACTCAGTATGGTGTTTAGCTTTATAACTAGCTGCATCAGAATCCTTCGTTGAATCGTTTCCCCTATTCCATCCAATATATCTTTAAAGAGCGTAAGGGTTTCTTTTGAAAAACTTTCGGATTCCACAACCGCTTCTTTGGGAGTCAGTGCTGCTTGTAAAAATAGAGCTTGTTCCTCCCAGAGCAAAAAAACGTCTGGAATCTTTTTTAGTTTTAAGCTCAAGATAGAAGAGATCAGCAAAAAAGCTTCATTTTGAGCGCTATGATTCAGTAAGCTATCAAAGAAATCCAGAAGCAGCGCATTATGTTGGAAAATATCTGGTTCTAACTTCACTAAACTATCTAACGCATCCCATTTATCCGCAGGACACCATTGACGTACTTTTTCTTCGAGTGCATTGTGGTTTTCGCTTAACATCTTATTTCCTTCCTAATGGTATATACTAGTTTAATCGCTTACTCAAACTATCCAACATATGGTTTCTCTTTTTTGTAAACCAGGCTGCAATACTGTCGGTATGCATAGTGCGGGTACCGAATTTTTGCAAATTCTACCTAGGCATCACGGTATTTAACCCAGGCACTTTGTGTTTTTTTAATGCCCGCATGGGTAATGGTTCCAAAACTACCTGCGTCTGAAGGCAAGGTCTGGATAGACTGAACTAATTGGTTTAATTTCAAATTTTCATCATGCAAAGGAATTGCCGCCACTCGATGGCATATTGCCGTTACCTCGCTACTCTCATCTGCCCAGATAAAAGCAGGGAAAATCAAGAAAGTACTAAATAAAATAGGTTGTATAGTATTCATTAATTAACTCGAAAGAGAAACATTGCCTCAATTATAGAGCAAACAGCTGCTCGGTAAACCGAGTGCGCAAATAAAAACCGCGCGGTAAGGTGCGAATTTTTGACCCTTCACTGTCGAACCCATAGCAAAGTGATTTCGCATTAGCCGCTTTTGGCCTGACTTGTAAGAATTGCCCTATTTTGGCATCCACTTGCTCCAGTTGACCTGTGCTAAGCATTGATACCAGCTCTTGCCAATCGTTAGCCAAAATCCCCTCTTCAACCGCATTAGGCGACCATAAAAAACCACAGCCAATTCTTCGGTATTCAAAAGGAATGCTTTGAGAGCCTTCAATAGGTAACCACAGCACACGCCGTAATTTTGCAAAGCATTGCGAGGTAGACCACTGTTGTTGATGAATTGTTAATAAAGGAATACTCGTAACAAAAGTGGATTCAACCGGTTTTCCTTTTTCATTAAGGGGGATGGTTTTGAGTTCTATACCCAAATTACAAAAATCGGGCACCGGTTGGTTTCCAGCGGTTGTACCTAATGCTAACTCAATGGCAAGACCAATAAACCCCTTGCGTTTTTGCGGCTCAGTAGGAATCGTAATTTGTAATGAGGACGCTAACTGTGCAAAACTTAAGCCTGCAATAGAATGGCAACGCTGAAGTAATTCTTCTTCATTCCTCAAAGGCTTTAGCGGGGGATTGAATGGCTTCATGTGCTTGCTCTTTTAATTCTACGCTGATGGGCGGTATAGGTGCTTTTATCCCTGCCGCTTTAAATTGAGCCATAAGGGCAAATAAAATATTGGAACGTACCTCAAACCGGGAATGTACTTCGACATTAATAAAATAGCGCACTTCAAATTCAATCAAGGCATCATCGATTTGTTTTAAAAAGACCTGTGCAGGAGGTTCCGGGACTATTTCAGGAATTACCGCCAATACATCGCAAATGAGTTGTTGAACCAGCGCAGGGTCGTCTGCTCTGCTGACTTTAATCGGAATCACCGTTCGCACAATGCTGTCTTGATGCGTCCAATTGGTGAATGGCTTATTGAAAGTTTCCGCATTGGGGATTAACACTTCCATATTATCCCAGGAAGACACCCGCATGGACCGGATCCCGATATGCGCTACGCGTCCCTCGTACCCTCCAAGGGTAATTAAATCCCCCTCTCGAACAGGACGCTCAATCAATAACATGAGGCCACCCACGATATTGGAGGCAAAATCGCGTAAGCCAAAGCCCATACCTACAGCTAGCCCTCCAATCACCATGGACATGCCGCTAAAATCCAACCCCAGGATTCGAAGCGTGATAAGTCCGCCAACTAAAATTACCGCATACTGGGTAAAAACAGAAAGGCTATTGCGAATGCCGGCATCCTTTGCATCCCGAAAAAGCCAACGGTAACAAAATTCGCGAGTCCACTTTGCACTCCAGACAAAAACCGGTAACAACACCAGAAACTCAAGAATACTGATTGCGGTGATATGGATACCGGAAAGATTAACTAAAGGGTATTCTCCAAATGCCAGTAATTTTTTGCTTACCTCTGAATCGGAATGCCAATCAAAGAGTTGAAACAACACAAACAAACTGGTCGCAAGTAAACAAAGTCGCACAATTTTATCGAGTGGTTTCAATACCACCTCAATCCACAACCAGCCATTATGCAGCGAAGAAATCATCCATTCAGATAACAGCTCCAGGGCATCCGAGCACAAGCCGCGAGCTAACACATAAACGGTCATAATAAGAAGAATTTGAGCCTGATAGCTGCTCATGGTCCAGGCCAGGTTTATGTAACCCATCAAACCGATCAGGGCGATGGTAAATAAAATGAGTGGAATGAGAATAACCAGTAACATAATGGCATTCTGAAAATACCTTTTTTTAGATTTCAACAAAGGGTGCAAAATGTGGGTTATTACATCTTTGGAGCGCCACCCTACCAGGGAAACTGCCACTAAAAACAACATAAACAAGCGACTAAAAATATCTTGCAAAATAGGCGAAAGCGGTAACTCATTGGCAATAACCATCAATGCCGTAGTCCAGCCCACCGCCAAAAGAAGCCAGCGCAGGCGATAAAATAAACTGACATCATGCCCTGACGCATCGCTCACGCGTTCCAGCAAGGTGAGGCTTGCAATAAGAATAACCGCTCGAAAGGTTAGCCACACCACGGTTAAATTAAGCAGCAGTTGATAATTCGCAAAAGGAATGTGATTTAAATAAAATAACAAGACAATTGCCGTTACCACAGAAAAATGCACGGTATTGCGTTTAATTAAAATCAAGGCACCATCAAATAAATGGCCGGATAAACGGGAACGTTCCTTGTCGCTAATTAAGCGTTTAAGCAACAGATGCACCCCAAGCGCCGTAGAAAAAACAAAGGAAATAGCAAGCCAAATAAACACCGTGGGCCAGGTATCTTGCCACAAATAGTTTTCTTTCGTTTTAAGCACCAGCGATTTGGCATAGTTGTAAAGCTGCCCTGGAATTTTTGACATTTGTTCAAGGATGAGCGGCCAGCTGTCAATGTGGTACTCCGACAAACTTTGCCTTACTGACAATTGCTTTTTTAATTCGTTTTCGTGGTTTTCCAGATCTTCAAGCAAGGTTTGCTGCAAAATGTCTATGCCTTCAATGCGGGCATTGACGATACGCAACAGCCCGCCAAACTGTTGTTTCAGTTGCAAATCACGTATTTGCAACGCCTCCGTATTCACCATGGTCAGCATTTTTTTAAGGGACTGCCCCATTTCAGATAATTGCTTAATCGTGTTTTTATAGGTCTCGGTAACATTTTGCAGGGTTCGGATATCCGCGTTTTTTTGCAGTAAATAATTGGCTCTGACCAGTTTTTTCTGCAAATCCATTTCAGTAATTTTATATTGGGTGAGATTTATAGCCTGGTTATTTAATAAAAGCCTGGCTTCATTGTGATAATTTACTGCCACCCCATTGGTATTTTTTGATTCCTGCTGCAGGTGGATGCTGCTGTCATAGAGTTTATCCAGTGCGTCTTTTAACCTGTTCTCTTGCGCCCGTAGTTTGGTTAACTCTGCCTTCATCTGGGCTTTTGCTTTCCAAAGTTCCAATTGTTGCTCTTGCGATAACAAATTTTGCTGATAGCGGCGAGCTAAACTTAAATTTTCATAAATTAAATCGATTGTTTTTTTATTAATGTCGTTCAAAGTGTAAATTTTGGACATTCGTTCCTGGGAAGAAATTTGCGCCGTATCCGTCATGGGCATCTGTTGAAGTCTTTTAAGCCTTAAGGAAAAGTCTTGCTGAATTTTCTTTTGATTGATTAGAAAGTTTTCAAAGCTTGTAATCTTGGCTTCGTTTAAGGCCGAAAGGGCTTTATTCGCTTTGACCTGGGCGGCATAATCAGTCTGATTTTTAGGCCCGGTCTGGTACTTGGCCTCATTAAGGGCTTGCGTTAAGGTGTTTTTTTCCTGAACAAGGTATTCAATAAGGCGATTTGCACTGGCATCCGCCTTTGCAAAAAGCAATGTAGAAAACAGGAGGCCTAGCCCAACGGCCAGCCAACGCCAGCCGATTTTCTTTGTGCAGCCCTTGTTATTTAGCTTGTACAGTGGTTGCAAGACGAATTCCTAACTCATTAAGTTGTGTAGTGTCAATTTTTCCGGGAGCTGCCGTCAATAAACAGGACGCGGACTGGGTTTTAGGAAATGCAATGACATCGCGAATGGAGCTTGAATAGGTCAATAACATCGCCAATCGATCAACGCCTAACGCGATTCCTCCATGCGGAGGACAGCCGTATTGCAGCGCATCCAGCAAAAAGCCAAATTTTTCTTTTGCCTCTTCCTCACCAATTCCAAGCAATTCAAACACAGTTTGCTGTAAATCAGGACGGTGGATTCGAATGGAGCCGCCACCAATTTCATACCCGTTAATGACAATATCGTAAGCTTTTGCCAGTGTATTGGTTGGGTTTTCCTTAAGGGACTCACAGGATAACTCTTGCGGAGACGTGAAAGGATGGTGCATTGAAAGCAGTTTATTGGTTTTGATATCGACCTCGAACATCGGCCAATCGACAACCCATAACAAACGCCAGCCAGGCTCTACCAGTTGATGATCATGCCCCAACTTAACGCGCAGTGCGCCCATGGATTCATTCACCACTTGCGCGTGACCTGCACCAAAGAAAACAACATCGCCAGTTTTTGCATCCACCCGGTTTAAAATTGCCTGCACACTGTCTTCAGAAATAAATTTCAGGATAGGAGACTGCAACCCCGACATGCCCGCCGCCCTGTCATTTACCTTAATATAGGCCAACCCTTTCGCGCCATAGATTCCTACAAAGTTTGCGTAGTCATCCAACTCTTTACGGCTTAAGCTGCACCCTTTAGGTAGCTTCAAAGCCACTACCCGGCCCTCTTTGGACAGAGCCGCCGTGCTAAATACTTTAAAATCACAGGTTGTGACCAGGTCTGCGATATCAACCAATTCCAGCGGGATACGCAAATCCGGTTTGTCACTTCCAAAACGCCGCATTGCCTCACTGTAAGTCATTTTGGGCAGGGAGTCCGGTAAATCAACCTGAAGGAGTTGTTTAAAGACTTGCTTTAACATGCCTTCAATCAGCTGTTGAATGGCCGTTTCATTGATAAAGGCCATCTCAATATCAAGTTGAGTAAATTCAGGCTGCCTGTCGGCGCGTAAATCTTCATCACGAAAACAGCGCACAATTTGATAGTATTTGTCAAAACCAGACATCATCAGCAATTGTTTAAATAACTGCGGGGATTGCGGTAGCGCATAAAAACTGCCGGGATGCACTCGGGAGGGCACCAGGTAATCGCGCGCGCCTTCAGGAGTTGCCTTGGTTAGCATGGGTGTTTCAATATCAACAAATTGTTGCTCGTTTAAATATTCACGCATAATACGGATAAGCCGATGCCTGAGCATCAGGTTATGTTGCATGCCACTGCGGCGTAAATCAAGGTAACGGTAGCGGTAACGTAAATCTTCGTTGATTGATTGAAAATCGTCTGGTAAAAACGGCGGTGTTTGCGCCTGGTTAAGTATTTCCAGTTGAGCGCCTAATAGTTCAATGCGGCCTGTTGCCATTTTGTCGTTGATCATTCCCTCTGGACGCGAACGCACAACCCCTTCAACTCGCACCACAAATTCATGGCGTAACGTTTCAGCCACGGTAAAAACGGAAACGTTTTCAGGTTCAAAAACCACTTGCACAAGACCGGAACGATCGCGAATATCCAGGAAAATAACCCCACCATGATCCCTGCGGTTATGAACCCACCCGCAAATACTCAGGGTTTGGCCAAGGGCTTTTTCGTTGATGTCTGTACAATAATGGGATCTCATAACATTACCTATCCAAATTAACTGCTGTTTCAAGTTGCACACGAGGCGCTGATTCAGTGACGCCTAATGAAATAATATATTTTAATGCTTCATCCGTACTCATTTTAAGTTCGATGGCCTCTTTTTTGGGAACCATCACTAAAAAACCGGAAGTAGGGTTTGGGGTAGTTGGCACATACACCGACAACAACTCTTCCCCGGCATGTAAAAGCACTTCAGGGTGTGAATTGCCCGTGAGAAAGCCCAGTGTCCAAATACCTTGCCTTGGGTACTCAATCAGTAACACTTTCCTAAAAGCCTGGCTATTGGTTGCAAAAATGGCCTGAATGACCTGTTTTGACATATTGTAAATGGAACGCACCAGAGGGATGCGTGTTAAAAACGCATCGCCCACGGCGACTAAACGCTGTCCCAGAAAATTGGTTGCAAAAAGTCCTGTGACGATAAGAATGGCTAAAGAAATAACCACACCAAGACCCGGAATGCGCATACCAACAAGTTGTTGTGGTTGATAGGCATTAGGCAATAGAGCCATTGTGCCGTCTAGCATATCCACAATAAACCGCAAAACCACGAGGGTTACGATGATCGGTAACCAAACGACCAACCCTGCTAACAAATAACTGCGTATCCACTTCACTTTGAATCACCCTTTGGTTTATCACCGGTGGAAGCCGTGACTTCCGATGTTTTTTTCACAGCGCTATTTTCTTTGGAAGCCGAGCCCTCTTTGGGGGCAGGTTTTTTATCGTTATTTTTAAAATCGGTTGCATACCAGCCGCTTCCTTTTAACTGAAAGGCCGGGGCTGAAATCAGGCGAACTGCCGTTTGTTCAAAGCACTGCGGGCACTGCTTTAAGGGGGTATCATTAATTTTTTGAATAAAGTCAAACTGATGATGGCAACTTGTGCATTCGTATTCATAAATTGGCATCGGAAACTCCAAAACTTACGCCATTGAAACTGCTTCGCTATAGTATACCGGACAAGGCTTGAGGGAACAATGCGAAAGATATTAAAAGGCAGCTATCTTTTGCAAAACAGAAGTCTCTGAAAGTGCGCCCTGGTACGCTATCTTACCAAGTAATGGACTATTCATTTTTGCGCACAAGGTATCGATATTGGCATCTAGCGCCTGCATGTCTTTATCCAGGCAATTGGCAATCCAGCCAAGGCAAGGAATTTTGGCCGTTTTCAGGGCGAAATCGGTTAATAAGGCATGATTTAAACAGCCAAGCCGCATTCCAACGACCAAAATAGCCGGAATTTGTGTGAGCGCTAAAAAATCCAGCCAGGTTTCTTCTGCATTGAGTGGTGCCATTAGCCCACCTGCTCCTTCGATTAACAAGATATCATGTCCTGAAAAGGAGTTGCCCTTACAAAAAACGGCAAGATCGTTTGCTTTTATTGTGCAATGCGCTTCTTTCGCGGCAAGATGGGGGCTAATAGGCGGTGCAAATTTAAACGCATTAATTGGGTAGGGGAAATTGCCATTGTGGTGTTGCAAGCGCAATACATCCTCACTTTGCAGCACGCCGTCTTTCATAACACAGCCGCTTGCCACAGGCTTTAGCGCCAAGGCCTTTTGGTTGTGCTTTTTAAAATAATCGAGCAGTTGACAAGTAACATAGGTTTTACCGCAGTCAGTGTCCGTTCCTGTGATAAAAAAAGCGTTCATTTGCATTCTGTCCTTGTCAATTCCGTAGTTAAAGCTTCAATAAAGGCTTCGCTGTGTGAAAGAAAAGGCGTGTGCGCCGCTTTTTTAAACACCACATACTGAAAATCAGGATAATGCTTTTGCATCACAGAAGGCGTTATTCGGGATACAATGGCATCCAAATGGCCAAACATAAAACAGACTGGACGGGTTATTTGATGCAAGGCTTCACGTAAATCCCAGTTTTTTAGCATGTCCAATCCTTGCCTTAAACTCAAAAAATCCGGTATTTTTTTCATCAAATATTGATGGGACGTATCCTGTAACTGCAATCGAATGAATTCAGCAATGCAATCGCTGGGATTTTCACTTAGGTGGTTAAAAAATTGCGTCAGTACGCGTTCATCCATTCCAGGCCACCCCGCTTTTTTAGTAAAGCAAGGGGTTGAAGCAATATTGATAAGGTGATGAACCTGAAAACGCTCCTCAGCCGCCAGACGCGTAGCAAAAAGCCCGCCTAACGACCAGCCAATTGCCGTAAAAGGAGCAGGTATTTTTTTGTTAAGTGCTGTTTTGAAATCGTCCCAGCCCATTGATGGGCTCATTCCATAGCCTGGCAAGTCCACAAGGTGTAATTGCCAGGTCTGTGAAAGCGCCTTCGCCAAGGGCAACCAAATTCGGTGATCAAATCCCCAGCCATGAAAAAAAACGAGTGGCGCGCCCTTCCCCAATACTTCAATATGTAACGGCATGATGCACTTCAAATTGGTTTAAATGGAAAAACAATGCGTCAATATGTTCTGGTTCGTGCGCAAAATTCAAGATAATTCGCAATCCGGTTTCCTCTTTGGTTACCGTAGGAGAGCGAATAGCCTGGCAAAAGACCCCTCTTTCCTGCAAGTATTTAGCACACAGCAGCGCTTTTTGAGGACAACCCAGTTTCAATTGCTGGATAGGCGTAGTTGAAAAATTAAAGTGAAGAGCAGATTGTTTAGTGCAAGAGGTAAAGTAATCAATCAGTTGAAAAAGCTTGTTTCTCCTGTTTGTTGCATTTCGTATAAAGGAAAGGGTGTCTACTAATCCACAGGCCACAGCAGGACTCATTGCGGTAGAGTAAATACTGGCGCGCCCAAATTGCAACAAAGCATCAATCCACTCGCCCGATCCTGCAACCACAGCCCCCTGCAAACCGAGGGCTTTTCCGAAAGGAATAATGCGAAGCGGTATTTCCTTTTGCGTTAAGCCATAACCCATTACAGCGCCTAATCCCTCTGGCCCCAAAACACCAAAGGCATGGGCCTCATCAATCAGGCAATCTGCTTTAAAGTGGTGGGCTAATTGCGAAATGTCCAGTAAATTGCTCGCCTGACCACTCATGCTAAAAATACTTTCCGTGATGACCGCAGCATTTTGCGGTTCACAAGCCTTCAGTTTCGACCTCAAATCATCAAGATTGGTATGAAAATAACGGCTGAATGGGGAACCTGTTGTTTTTAAACCATCGTAAAAAGAGGCATGCACGCCTTTGTCGATAATCACATGCGTTTTAAAAGAGCGTAGCAAGGCGATAATTGCCAGGTTAGCGGCATACCCTGAACTGAATAACAAGGCATCATCAACCGCTAAAGCCGAAGAAAAAGCCTGCTCCAGGGCGCGGTGCATTGGATGGTAACCGCAAACCACCATGGAGCCGCCACTTCCTGAAGGATAGTTTAAAAACCCCTTGGCAAAAGCCTTTTGCAGCGCGGGTTCCTCCGTGATTGAAAGATAATCATTGGAGGAAAAATTAACCAACCCGCGCTCCACAAGTTGGCGCTTGCGGTGTAAGCCCTTTTGCTGAAGCAAGGCAATGCCCTGGACAAGCTGGTCTTTCAACATGTTTCAGCGAAAGCCTTTAACCCCAATTTTTCAAAGAGTGTTTTGTCTTCATTGCGTTCAGGATTTGCTTCTGTTAACAGTTTGGAACCGATAAAAACCGAGTTAGCACCGGCAAAGTAGCAAAGTGCTTGCAATTCGTCACTCATTTCTGTGCGTCCTGCGGTGAGGCGGACTGCGCTTTGCGGCATGAGTATTCTTGCAGTCGCAATCGTTCGAACCAATTCAATGCCTTCCACCTGCTTTGCGTCTGCAAGCGGAGTTCCTGCCACAGGAATCAGGCGGTTAATCGGCACGCTTTCGGGTGGATTTTCCATGTTAGCAAGCGTATGAAGGAATTCAATGCGATCTGCCCTGCTCTCACCCAGTCCTAAAATCCCGCCGCAGCATACATTTATCCCCGCTTGGCGGACATTTTCAATGGTTTCAAGCCGCTCGCTGAACTGGCGAGTAGTCACTACTTTTTCGTAATAGGAAGGAGAGGTATCAATGTTGTGATTATAATAATCAAGTCCGGCTTCCTTTAATGCACAAGCCTGCTCTGGTGCAAGCATACCTAAGGTCATACAGGTTTCAAGCCCCATGTCCTTGACGCCAGCAATCATCTTTTCAAGCTCAGGCATTGCCTTATCCGGTGGGCAACGCCAGGCAGCGCCCATGCAAAAGCGTTTGGCACCACTTGCTTTGGCTTCCTGTGCTTTTACCAGTACTTCATCCACTGACATCAATTTTTCTTTTTCAATGTGGGTGGAATAACGGCCGCTTTGGGAACAATAACCGCAATCTTCAGGGCATGCTCCGGTTTTAATGCTGAGCAATTGAGCAAGTTGCAACTGATTTTCATCGTGGTGCGCCTTGTGCACGCTGTGCGCCTGAAAAAGCAAACTATTGAAAGGCTGCTCATAAATGGTTTTAATTTCGCTTAATGTCCAACGCTCACTGCCGTTGCTCATTACTTGTCCCCTTTTTTTTGTCATGCCGAACATGATAAAGTGCCACCACTACTTGTCAACCAAAATATTACAATGATGGATGTGATCAAAACCGATCTAAAGCATATCTGGCACCCCTGTGCCCAGATGAAAGACTTTCAAATCTGCCCGCCCATCGTGGTTTCACGGGCAAAAGGCAACCTGCTTTATACTGACAAAGGGCCTTTGATTGACGCGATTTCAAGCTGGTGGTGCAAATCCCTTGGCCACGGCCACCCCAAAGTGCTTGCAGCAATTGAAAAACAAATGCAGCAATTCGAGCACGTAATCGCTGCGAATACCACCCACGAAGTGCTTGCCCGTTTTGGTGAAAAAATGAGGCAACTCAGTGGGCTTTCGCATGTATTTTTTGCAAGTGATGGTTCAAGTGCTGTTGAAATTGCGATGAAATTAGCGTTACACGCCAATCAAATCAAGGGGCAGAGTGAACGCCGGGAATTTATTGCTTTGGAAAACAGCTACCACGGTGAAACACTGGCCACCTTAAGTGTGAGCGATTTAGGCCTCTACAAAAAACCTTATGAAGGCTTTGGCGTGACATGCCATTTTTTAAAACCAATCCCCTATGTTTCAGGGGTTGACTCGCCCCTTTGGCAAAATACCGAGGCGCAATGGCAAACCCTCCTGCCGCAATTGGAAAAAGTAAAAGAGCGTGCTTGCGCCTTGATTGTCGAGCCACTGGTTCAGGGAGCCAATGGCATGCGCTGCTATAGCGCAGATTTTTTAAAAAAATTGGCTGATTTTGCCCGTGAAAATAACATTTACCTGATTGCCGATGAAATCATGACCGGATTTGGACGAACCGGCGAATGGTTTGCCTGCCATCACGCCGGCGTAAAGCCTGATTTAATGTGCGTTTCCAAAGGACTGACTGGAGGAACCATTCCGCTCAGTTGCGTTTTAATTGATTCGCCTATTTACCAATTATTCTACGCCGATTACGACACGGGCAATTCCTTTCTTCATTCCCATACCTACAGCGCCAACGCACTTGCAGTGAGTGCTGCATTAGCCACTTTAGAGGTCATGGAAGAGGAAAATATAAATCAAAAAGTGCAAGATTTAAGTATTTTTATGCGCAACCAATTTGAAGAGGTAGCCAAAATAAGCGGTAAATTATCCGAGGTGAGAGGATTAGGCGCACTGGTTGCCGCTGACTTGTGCGATATAAAAGACCAGCGTGTTGGTTTTATGCTCTATCAGGAGGCGTTGAAACAAGGCGCCCTCCTTCGCCCGATTGGCAATACCTTGTATTGGCTTCCTCCTTTAAATATTGACCAGCAAACCATTGAAAATTTGGCAGAAATCACCCTAAACTCTATAAGGGCAGTTTATAAGAAACCGTAAGCAAGGATTAGTACTATGAACCAATTAATCACCGTGCTTTTTTTCGGATTTTTTGTTACAACGGGGCTTTGGGCTGAAACTGCTGATTTTGCCGGGAATTACTGGCGCTGCACGGCCTCTGATGCAGGGCACCATGAATGGGCTGCAAACAGCAGTTATGCACTTGCCGCCCTAAACAAGTCCTTTGATGAGTGCAAAAAACAAAGCAGTTTGCCCGCGAGTTGTAAAACAGCCAAAGAATCCTGCGAAATGTTCGTTAACGGACAAAGCACACGGCCGATGTGGCGGTGTGTAGCACTTGATCAAATGGCCAAAGCCTGGCCAAGCAATACTTACATGCACCGTGACGATGCAGCGATTGCAGCGAGGGCCTATTGCCAGCAAAACAGTGGTTTCCCTGACACTTGTTACACCAATTTAATGACGTGTAAAAATTTAAACTCTCGAGAGTAAACTATGTATTGCATCGGTTTGACAGGAAACATTGCCAGCGGAAAATCAACAGTCAGCCGTTTTTTTAAAAACAAGGGAATTCATGTCATCAGTGCAGATGAGGCAGCGCGGCAGTTAACCGAGGTAGACACCCCATTGCTTGCAGCAATTACCGAGCGCTTTGGATCAGGGATGCTGTCTGAAAGCGGCGCGCTGAATCGGTCTAAATTACGGGAGTTGATTTTCCAAAACCCCAACGACAGGGTTTGGCTTGAACAACTTTTGCATCCCCCCATTCGAAAGCATATCGCAGAAAAAATAGCGCATTCAACAAGCCCTTACACGATTGTGGAAATCCCGCTGCTGAAAGAGCGTTCGCATTACCCCTACCTGAACAGGGTGCTCCTTGTCTTAGCCGATAGCGAGGTACAAATTAATCGAATTATTGCACGGGATAACACCAGTGAGGAACAAGCCAAAGCCATCTTAAAAACCCAGTCAGAAGAGGAAAAACTGAGGCAAATAGCCGATGATGTCATTCTAAACTGTGGATCTCTACCGGATTTAGCAAAAAAAGTTGAAAAACTACACGCGCAGTATTTACAATTCGCGAGGCAAAAGTCATGATTAGTGTTGCCATTTTAACGCGACGAAAATTAGGCTCTGTTTCAGTTGAGGTCATATGCAAAAACCGGCTGGGAACAGGCTCTAAGCTAAGGAAAGCCTTTTTTTATGTGTGAAGATACCATTACATTTGAATTAGCCACACA
This sequence comes from Tatlockia sp., assembly GCA_041659885.1. Classification (GTDB taxonomy): domain Bacteria; phylum Pseudomonadota; class Gammaproteobacteria; order Legionellales; family Legionellaceae; genus Tatlockia. The sequence goes on along the minus strand of JBAZXN010000015.1, from coordinate 28,402 downwards.
TTTTTTACCGAAAATTGCTTTGCGGTTAGAATGTCTTTATCAGGCAATTAATCAGGCCTGCGAAGAATCCCATGCCATTATTCATCATTATGCCTTAAAAAATGCAATCGAAATAATTAAGTTAATTGAAAAGCCCGAGTTAAAAAGCCGGTTTTTAAAGGAACTCATGCGCATTGAGCATGTACTTAATAAAACCAAATTAATTGTTTCACAGGAATTGTGCGAGCAACTTTATAATCAAATTCATGTGTTAACGCATGTGGTAGGCCGATTTGGAGAAAATATCCATCACGATGCTTTTTTACAATCCATTAAATTATCCCAGCCTGTTTTGTCCAATGATTGCGAAGTGTATTCTCCACAACTCTTGCTGTGGCTTGAATCAACTCCCGCTATCCGGCAGCGTGATCTGGCATTATGGCTTAATAATTTGCGTACTTTATATACTACCGTCCACCTTTATCTGTCCTTAATCCGGGAAACTGCGAAATTTGCCCAAATTGAAAAATTTAATGGCTTTTATCAGCACCCTCTACCGCCTAAAATTTCCTGCCATTTAATTTTGCTCAAAATAAACAAATCGTTTGGAGTAGTCCCACGCATGCAGCTTGGCCATCAAAGTTTAGTGCTCCGCCTGTGTGAGATAAGCACCATGCGGGAAATCCGGGAAACCGATGCAAGGCTGGATTTAGCACTCTGCCAATTGTGATAGTAACGAAGGGGTAACACGGTGATTTCCAGCAACAAAGGCGCCCTTTTTGCAGCGCTTTCAGGGTTATTTTACGGACTTATTGGCTATTTTGGCCTAAGCGTGATGAACGCAAACATTTCCGCGGCTACCATGCTTTTTTGGCGTTTTTTTATTTCAAGCCTTGCGATTCTCGTTTTGATTGCGTTCAATACCAACAAGGAGAAAACGTCTTTTGCAGAGGTCTTTAAAGTATTTTTTTATGGAATGGCTTTTTATGCAACCACCTCGCTGCTTTATTTTATTTCGGCAAAATACATAGGATCAGGCTTGGCAATGGTAGTTTTCTACACCTATCCAGCCCTTATTATGATCATTAATTATGTACTTTACCAACACAGGGTGAATAAAATTTATTACTTTGCCTTGACAGTATTGTTTGTTGGCATGCTGTTTTTAGTTGAGGGAAGCCAGATTCAGTTCAATGTAATGGGGATAAGTATTGGGCTTTTGTCTGCTTTGTTATATGCATTGTACATTGTAGCGAGCAAAAACAGCCGTGTAGCGCCGTTATTGTCTGGGTTTTATATTTCTTTTGGCTCTGCATTCACCTGTTTGATTACAGCCTGCATTGATCATTCGTTTACCATTCCAACGCAGTTTGAAACCCTGTGCAACCTGTTAGGAATTGGCATTGTGTGCACTGCTTTGCCCATTGTTTTATTACTTAAAGGGTTAAAACAGATAAGCTCCCTGAAAGCATCTATTTTATCGGTTTTAGAACCCGTATTTGTGGTATTTTTTGGTGTGGTGTTGTTAGGAGAAACCATTAATCTTTTGCAGGGTATTGGTGTGGTTGTTATCTTATCTGGCGCGCTGTTAACCCTTTTAAATAAACAAAATGAACCCCCTCTAATGCGGCAGTTAGCTGAAGAAAAGGTCGTATAATTTGCGATTTACTCTTTTCCAATCCTCAATTACTATGACCTCTATCCAACCCGGCAATGGAAATCGCATTGGTTCATTACAGACGAAGTGTCGTAGAAGGTGGCGTATTTTTCTTTACGCTCACCTTGCAGAATAGAAACGCCTCTTTATTAGTGGATTATATCCATTTATTGACAGAGGCAGTGCAAACCGTAAAAAAGGAACATCCTTTTCACATTAAAGCCTATGTTATTTTACCAGAACACCTTCATATGGTATGGGCGTTACCTCAAAATGACTCGCATTATTCCCTGCGATGGAAAAAAATCAAGACGTTATTTTCAAAATCACTAGCCAGATCAGGGGTTCCATTGTCCAAAACCAGGCATAATGAATATACCCTTTGGCAACGTCGATTTTGGGAGCATACCATTAAAGACGAGCAGGATTTTGAAAATCATGTACATTACATTCATTACAATCCGATTAAGCACGGTTTAGTGAAGGATCTGAATGACTGGCCTTACTCTTCCTTCCACCATTATGTGAAAAGCGGTCGAATAGATAAAAATTGGGGGAAGGTAAGGGTGGATTGTACGAATAGCTTTGGTTTTGGGGAGTAATTGGAAACCTTGATTACGCTTGCGCTGCATCAAGGCTACACTTTTTAAACTATTTGTAGTCTTGGTGCAGCGCAGTTGGAAACCTTGATTACGCTTGCGCTGCATCAAGGCTACACTTTTAGACTATTTGTAGTCTTGGTGCAGCGCAGTTGGAAACCTTGATTACGCTTGCGCTGCATCAAGGCTACACTTTTAGACTATTTGTAGTCTTGGTGCAGCGCAGTTGGAAACCTTGATTACGCTTGCGCTGCATCAAGGCTACACTTTTTAAACTATTTGTAGTTTTGGTGCAGCGCAGTTGGAAACCTTGATTACGCTTGCGCTGCATCAAGGCTACACTTTTTAGACTATTTGTAGCCTTGGTGCAGCGTAGCGTAACCAAGGTTTTCATTATTTAGCAAGGTTTAAAGAAGTGGTATTAGTATGCTCAGGCTTCGAATCCAATTTCCAAAAAACGGCAGCTGCCACAAAACAGGTTGCGACCGCTGCGGCATAGATTGCAAGCAAGGCGCAAAAGGCAGGAGTAGAAACAGCTAACACGACTAAACCAACAACCCAGGCTACAGGTTCTAATGCAATAGCAACGCCAAGAATACCAAGAACTCCAAACCCTACAGACAGGCCAAAATAGCCATTGCTGCCATTGGATTTTTGATGAGAAACCTTTTGGTTTTGAGTTACATTTTGCGTTTGAAAGAGAGTATGGTGTGAAGCGTACTGTGAAACGGGTGGTGAAACGGGTTGTGAAGCAGCGTGCTGTGTAGATGATAAATCGTATCGGGGCCTGTTTGGAACCATCTTATGCTTTATATACGGCCCTACAGCCCAATCATCATAAATTGTCTCGGCCCCATATAATAACTTGAAGATTAGCTTATCTTGTGCTGGATTATAATTGTTTGATACAAGATCATAAGCAGTTTGAAGCGCATCAACACATTCTCTAGGAACCTCATTTCTCAACTGGTTTTCCGACAATTTGTTATTCAAAAAATTAGCCAGAAGATTATAACGCGCTACAAAATCGGAAGACATATATTCTTTTTTTTGACTTAACAAGGGAAGTTTTTTTAAGCTCATAGTATCCACTCAAAACAATAAATTTGCGCAAATATACCACATATTAAGCAAATAAAAAAGTAAATGTTCAATTAAGTTTTATATCCATTGTGTAAAGCGCTCGGTAAATTTACTTTCTTAAGGCGTTGAAAACCTTGATTACGCTTGCGCTACATCAAGGCTACACTTTTAGACTATTTGTAGCCTTGGTGCAGCGCAGCGTAACCAAGGTTTTCATTATTAAGCAGGGTTTAATCAGCGCAATAATGTGTTGGTTTGCCTCGGGAAATTCATATTGATTTAACTCAGAAACAGAAACCCAGCGTAAATCAAGTTGTGCTTCACAACACCGTGCCTCACCTGCGTAATGATTTACTGCAAAAACAAATAGCGCAACCGCTTTTGCGCCATATTGGTGCCGTATTTCACCCAAAAAAGTCTGGTTGAGTACTTCAACACCTACTTCCTCGCGAATTTCTCGCACTAAGGCCTTGGCAGGCGCCTCTCCGGTTTCTATTTTTCCACCAGGGAACTCCCAAAACCCACCATGCGGAGCATGCAAAGGACGTTTTGTAATTAAAACCTGCTGGCTTTTATTAAATAGTACCGCTACTGCAACGTTGATTGGAGACATCTTTTCTCTTGCTCAATACGACCCACCGTTTTTAGCGGTGGGTTAAACTATACCACGTAAAGCAAAGCACTCGCTTATCCTAAACTACCATGGCAACCCTTGTACTTCTTGCCAGAGCCACAAGGACAAGGATCGTTTCGACCGACTTTTTTCTCACTGCGCTTAAAGGTCAAGCTTCCTGCTTCGTCCTCGGTATTTTCTTCCTCGTGACGAAATTGCATTTTTAAGGCTTGTTCCGCACGGCGTTGTTCTTCCACGGCATTCACATCCGCTTCGTTTTGTACTTCAACGGCAGTAAGCAAGCGAATGATATCGAATTTTAAACTGTCGAGCATCGATTTGAATAAATTGAATGCTTCCCGTTTGTATTCTTGCTTGGGATCTTTTTGTGCATACCCGCGAAGGTGAATGCCTTGTCGCAAATAATCCATAGAGGCTAAATGCTCACGCCAATGGTTATCCATCGTTTGTAAAATGACAGACTTTTCAAATTGAGCTAGCACTTCCCGGCCTGCAACTTTTTCTTTCTCATCATAACGTGCCACACAAAGGGCGAATATTCTTTCCCGAATTTGCTCCGGTTGAATACTGTGATCTTCCTCAATCCAATCGGCAACAGGGGCTTTTATTTGAAAATCATCCAGTAAAGACTGCGTTAACCCTTTGATATCCCACTGATCTTCCAGACTTTGTGGAGGAATAAAACCATCCACTAAACCAAAAATCACTTCCTCACGCATTGCCTCAACGACTTCTTTGGTATCCGTCATGCCCATAATTGCAGAGCGCTGAGTGTAAATCACTTTACGTTGATCGTTTGCCACATTGTCGTAGTCAAGCAATTGTTTACGCACATCAAAATGGTGGCCTTCCAATTTTCTCTGGGCATTTTCAATCGCCTTGGTAACCAAATTGTGTTCAATAGGTTCGCCAGGCTTCATTCCTAAACGCTTCATCATGGAAACAACGCGCTCTGATGCAAAAATACGCATTAAATTGTCATCGAGTGACAAATAAAAGCGGCTGCTGCCCTCATCGCCCTGCCGACCTGCTCGTCCGCGTAATTGATTATCAATTCGACGTGATTCATGGCGCTCCGAACCAATAATACGCAAGCCGCCAGCAGCAAGTACTGCGTCATGGCGCACTTGCCATTCTTCTTTAATGGATTCAATGGCAGCAATTTCTTCCTCTTCAGGAAGAGCTGCCATTTCGGCCGCAAGGCTTCCCCCTAACACGATGTCGGTTCCACGTCCTGCCATGTTCGTTGCAATCGTCACAACCCCAGGTCGCCCTGCTTCCGCGATAATTTGTGCTTCTTTCTCATGGAATTTAGCATTTAAAACCTGATGTTTTAAACCCGTTTTTTTAAGCAGATTACTCAATAGTTCCGAGGCTTCAATAGACGCAGTACCCACTAAAACCGGCTGATTTCTTGCGACACAATCTTTAATGTCTTCGATAATGGCCTGGTATTTATCTTCCTGGCTTAAATAAACCAAATCGGGCTCATCGCGCCGTTTCATCGTTTTATTTGTAGGAATCACCACTACTTCGAGATTATAAATTTGCTGGAATTCATAGGCTTCCGTATCTGCCGTGCCCGTCATGCCTGATAATTTATTGTATAAACGAAAGAAATTTTGGAAAGTAATGGAGGCAAGGGTCTGGTTTTCCTGCTGGATAGCAACCCGCTCTTTGGCTTCAATGGCTTGATGCAGCCCTTCTGACCAACGTCTTCCCGCCATGGTTCGGCCGGTGTGTTCATCCACAATCACAACCTGGTTGTCTTTAACGATGTAATCTACATCGCGATGAAACATGGCATGCGCCCTTAATGCCGCATTCACATGGTGCATCAGGACAATGTTGCTTGCATGATATAAACTCTCGCCAGAGGATAACAGATTGGCTTTTGTTAACAATTCTTCAATATGCTGATGGCCGATTTCGGTTAAGTGGGCCTGTTTTTGCTTTTCATCCACCGTGAAATCGCCGTTATCGCCCTCTTCTTCCTGCTTGACTAATTGGGGAATCAGTTGATTTACTTTAATGTAGAGATCCGAACTGCCTTCTGCCGCGCCTGAAATAATTAATGGCGTTCTTGCTTCGTCAATTAAGATGGAATCCACTTCATCGACAATAGCAAAATTGAGATGGCGCTGTACTTTGTCTTCCAGACTAAACGACATGTTGTCGCGCAGGTAATCAAAACCAAACTCGTTGTTGGTACCAAACAAAATATCGGACTGATACGCTTTTTGTTTTTCACCGTGTGGCATATCAGGGTAAATTACCCCAACACTTAAATTTAAAAATTCGTAAATGGGTTTCATCCACTGGCTGTCACGCTTGGCTAAATAATCATTCACCGTGACAATGTGAACCCCTTGACCACTTAAGGCATTCAGGTAGGCGGGTAAGGTGGCCACCAGGGTTTTACCTTCCCCCGTGCGCATTTCTGCAATATTGCCTTCGTGAAGCACAATACCGCCAATCATTTGGACATCAAAGTGCCTTAAGCCCAAGGTACGCGTGGACACTTCGCGCACTACCGCAAAGGCTTCCGCAAGCATTTCATCGAGCGTTTCACCCTCTGCAAAACGTGCTTTAAACTGGGCTGTTTTGGCGGTTAACTCCTCATCGCTTAAAATTTGCATCTGGCATTCAAACGCATTAATAGCCTGTACTGTCTTTTCCATACGCCGCAAGGTACGTTCATTGCGACTACCAAACATTTTCTTCATCAACATATTCAGCATAGCGTTTGATAATCCTCTTTAAGAATTTCTGCTTTAAAAACCCTTAATTTACTAGAAATTCACGTAAAATGCTAATCAAAACGCAGCAAGTAATTGAACTGCTTCATCTAATTGTGTAATTTGTCGGGATTGTTGTATCTGCATTAAGGCTTCTTTCCAATTTTTAGCACCGGGTAAACCGTGCGCCATGTTGAAAATAGGCTTAAACAACAAAGTCAACGGAACACCCTGTTCAAACTGCAAACAGGCATACGCTGCATATTCCTTTAAAATAGCAAAACGTGAGCGAACCGCTATTTCTGGATAGAAATGATGATGAATGGCAGCAAGCGCATAAGGATTTTGACAGGCTTGACGGCCTAACATCACACCGTCAACGTGTTGCAGGTGCGTTTTAATTTCATCCACCGTGGTAATATTACCGTTTATTACCACAGGTACGCTTCCCAATTCGTTTTTAATGCGATAGGCGTAATCGTAATGCAGCGGCGGCACGGTACGGTTTTGTTTAGGACTTAGCCCATTTAACCAGGCTTTGCGGGCATGCACTATCAATTTATCGCAACCGGAATCCCTTAATTGCCCGGCAAAAGACGAAAAAAAGGCATAGCTGTCCTGATTATCCACTCCGATGCGTGTTTTTGCTGTAACAGGAATGGTCACCGCGGACTTGAGTGCTGCAATGCAATCGGCCACGTGGAGCGGTTCTGTCATTAAACAGGCACCAAAGCGCCCTGCTTTGACTTTATCGCTGGGGCAACCCAGATTCAAATTAATTTCGATAAACCCTTTGTCTTCTGCGCGTTTTGCGCAATCCACCAGGCCCTGCTTATGTGCACCGCCCAGCTGCAAAGCAAGCGGATGTTCTTTTGGTTGGTAGAAAAGAGCACGGGAAGGGTTGTTTTCAATCGCGCCAATGGTCTGCATTTCCGTATACAACAGCGCGTGGGGAGCAATCAATCGCATCAGCATACGAAAATGCGAATACGTCCAATCAATCATTGGTGCAACAGACAAAGGTGAAATTAAATTTGCTAACATAAACTACTCAACGCTTCTACAATAAATTGCAACCGGGTTTTGCCCTGGTAGACATTAATATCCAACTTGTACACAATATGCGCCTTTCTGGCGCGATGATTGGGCCATTGGTTTAAATCCACGTTAAACGCAATGGCATCAAACACCGCATCGCCCTCTGGATGCACCAGAGTTAATTTTAAATGGTGTTGACCAACCAGACGTTGCTCCAATATTTCAAACACATTATCAAAAGAAGGCTCAGGGAATAGTTGCCCCCAAGGCCCTGCTTCCTGCAACATGCGGGCGGTTTCCAAAGACAGCTCACTCACACCCAGTGGCCCGTCGGTTAACAGCTCGCCTTCACACTGCGAAGCATCCAGGTGTTTTGCTACTTCTTGAACAAATGCCCGCTGGAACGTATCAAATTGTGCTTCTGGCAAACTTAAGCCTGCCGCCATGGCATGCCCGCCAAATTTGCTAATTAAACCAGGATTGTCTTTATCAATTGCTGCAAGTGTATCACGAATGTTCAATCCGGGTACAGAACGGGCTGATCCTTTCATTTCATTGCCATTGACCACTGAAAAAGCAATCACAGGGCGGTGGTAGCGCTCTTTTAATCGGCCAGCCAGAATACCAATAACTCCTTGATGCCAGGAAGGGTCAACCAGACACAGTGCAATAGGCAAACGGTTTACATTTTCCATTTTTTTAGTGAGTTTATCCACGGCAATTAATGCCTGCGCTTTCATTTCTTCCTCAATTAAACGCCGCTCCTGATTGAGTTCGTCCAATTGGGTCGCCAAGACCATCCCTTTTTCCAGCGTATCACTCAATAAGCATTCAATGCCAAGAGCCATGTCATCCAAACGACCGGCGGCATTGAGCCTTGGAGCCACCGCAAAGCCCAAATCGCTTTCTCTTAAACGGCTTAGGTCACGTCCTGCAATTTTAATCAGTGCCTGAATGCCTGGGCGGCATAACCCCTGACGAATGCGTGAAAGGCCCTGATTAACAAGAATACGGTTATTTTGATCCAGCCCTACCACATCTGCTACTGTACCCAGCGCTACCAGATCTAAAAATTGCGCCATGTTAGGTTCTGCCAAACCCTGGTCTTGAAACCAGTTTTTGTCACTTAAATGACGCCTTAGAGCAAGCATCACATAAAAAATAACGCCAACGCCTGCAATCGATTTGCTTTGAAATAAATCACCTGCCTGATTGGGGTTCACAATAGCACAGGCATTCGGCACGGTTTCGGCCGGTAAATGGTGATCGGTAATGAGCACATCAATTCCGGCTTCATTGGCAGCGTCTACACCGTCTATGCTTGCAATGCCATTATCCACGGTAATAATAAGGTGAGGATGCCATTTTTTTGCAACATCGATAATGCCTTTTGTTAACCCATAGCCGAATTCAAATCGATTAGGTACTAAAAACTCGACCTGCTTTGCACCCATTGTACGCAAAGCGGAAATAGCCAAAGCAGTTGAAGTGGCGCCATCGGCGTCGAAATCGCCAATGATTAAAATACGCTCCTGGTTTAACAAAGCCTGTTCAAGCCGTTTGGTGGCTTTATCAATTCCCAGTAAGGAATTAAAAGGCAGCAGGGATTTAAGTGTTTTGTCTAATTCAGCTTCATTTTTTACACTTCGTGCCGCAAAAATGCGTTGTAAAACCGGGGGATAGGCTGAAAAAGCCTCCAGGGGCGATAACAGTTCCCGTTGCTTAATTCGCATGTTTTTATTGTCTCCTTATCGCGTAATTCTGGAAAATTCGGAAGGCATTTACCTTCCTCTTGACCACCAGTGCGTTGATTTTGTGGTATAGGCCGTATTATTCCAATACCAGTTTACCGTTTGCTTTTTTAATTTTTTAACCAAATGGATTTTTTCAAGATGGGTTGCGTCTTGAATAATGACAAGACTGTCTTTGGTAAACACCGTGTTATCTTGTATTGGGTTAATCGAAAACGCTTCGATGAGCAACTGCATATCGGTCACAATCGACTTTTGAGGGGGGGGTTGCAAGGCTCCCTCGCCCCAAAACCACAGACCATTCACCGGGATTTCCCTGTTTTTATTGAGCGGGTGCTCACTGAAAAACATTTGCAACTCGGTAAATAACCGCTGCCAGTACAATGTTGTATCAAGTGTTGCAAGATGCGGCATGAGCGATTGATTTAAAAGGGATCGAATAGCCTTGCTGTTCAGGGGCGGTTTGTTTGAAACATCAAACAACCACATCCCACTGTTGTGGTAAACCGGGTTAAAACCGTCTTCATGGAGCAGTTCCGAAACGGCTGCAAACCAAAGCATGGACTCCTCGTCCGTTAAAGGCAGTTCAGGAGGAGTCGCTACAATGGTTGCATCGTTGTGGGTTGCTTCCCAATAGATAGGGGAGGCAATAACCCACTGCCCTGTTAAGTGGTGCGTGCGGCGCAACAAATCCGCCAGCGGTGCGTTTTGCGCCTCACTATACAGACAGTGGACAATATTCGGTAAATACCCCTGGCTTACAAGGGAAATTGCGCCTTTGGGGATTTCTTCTGTATTGCCATTCACAACTACATCCATTCATTTCACCCTTATGGTATACTGACGGCCAGTATAATTTATTGTTCTTTTAAACACCATGTATATCAACCAGGAATCAAGAGAGAAGCACAGCGTCCAGGCTTACAGCGAGAAGGAAATTCAAATCGACTCAGTCATTTACAAGCAAAACCTTATTGTAAGCCGGCATGAAATTGTTTCCGATTGGAATGTAAAAAGTATTCTCGACTTAAATGAAAGCAATGTACAGCCACTGCTGCAGTATCAACCCACTATTGTCCTCATTGGTCACTCGCAATTGGGGAAATTCCCACCCTTTTCTCTTATGGAACAGTTCACAAAAAAACGAATCGGCCTGGAGTGTATGTCGATAGGGGCCGCTTGCCGCACCTACAATATCTTGCTCAGTGAATTACGCGAAGTGGTTTTAGCCGTTATTTTTTAACCCTTACCGAACTACCGCAGCAATTTAAAACACTGGTAAAAATTTTCGGTGCTTTGTCTTGCAATGTCCTCAAAAGGCACTTGCCTAAGCTGGCTTAATGCCTCTGCAACATGCTTGACTAATGCCGGATGGTTTTGCTTGCCCCGATGCGGTACGGGAGCCAGGTAAGGCGCATCTGTTTCAATGAGGAAGCGGTCTTTCGGTACTTTTTTAGCAACCTCATGTAGAACGGTTGCGTTTTTAAACGAGACAATGCCAGAAAAAGAAAGGTAGAAATTCATATCCAGCGCGCGCTTGGCAATGTCCCAGTTTTCAGAAAAACAATGCATCACCCCACCTATATCGCCCGCATTTTCTTCTTTCATAAGCTGTAATGTGTCTTCCGCGGCTTGCCTTGTGTGAATAATGAGTGGTTTTTTAGTGCGTAATGCCGCTTGAATATGGGCGCGAAACCTGTCTTTTTGCGCGTTTTGTCCACTTAAGGATTCCGTGCGATAGTAATCCAAACCCGTTTCACCAATCGCAATACAGGCAGGATGTTGCTGCGCCAATTGGATAAGTGTTTCCGCATCAGGCTCGTTTTCAATGGCGTTATTTGGATGCAACCCGATGGAAATACTCACATTCGGGTATTTTTCCGCCAGATCACATAAAATGGGATAATCGGCAAGTTCGACTGCGACACAGAGAAAATGCAACACGCCTGCTTCTTTAGCCAAACGCATTACTTCATCAAGGCTTTGATTAAAATCGGCCAAATCCAATAAGTTAAGGTGGCAATGGGAGTCTACTAGCATGTTTTTAATCTAAAAATCAGTTTTATTGATTCTAGCATGGTATACGAAAAGAAAGAATAAGTTGCCCGCCCTCTGCGGAAATGTTATATTTGATCATATTGCACGATATTATATCAAATTCAAGTGTTGTTTTAAGGAGTGTTTGTGAACAGTTTAAAGCGATTGAATGCGTTTTTTAAAAAACACGCAGACTGGTATTGGCCTTTGGTTTCCGCCCTGGTTTTATTTACCCTGTTAACCTGTGCATTAAGTGTGGCTTTTCCGCCGGTAGTGCTTTTTAGTGTGGGTGGGATTGGTATATTGAGTAGCATTATCCCAATGCAAGCGATAGTGTTTTCGCTCGCAGCAATTTTTGCACCTGTCGTTGCGCATTTTGGGGCAAAGATCAATCTGGGTAAGGGTAAGAATGAGAGGAAAGAGGTTGTGGTGAGCATCGAAGGGGAGAAGAGGAATGATAATGATGGGGATGAGCACGTTGTTAACAGCACACCGCCTGTCCATTATCCTAATCCATTCTCATCCAAGGTTAATGTAAACGAAAATGAAGGTAGCACGCTTTCATCGAGCATTACTGGGTTTCCACAAGATTAACTGCATTTGCGTAACCAAGGTTTACTGTGCTCCTTATCAGATAGAAACCCTTGATTGCGCTACGCTCCATCAAGGCTACAAAAGCTAATGCAAGCAAAAGTTTCATTAAAAAACAGTCGGGTAGCCTTGGTGCAGCGCAGCGTAACCAAGGTTTGCTGCGGAGATAATACTGCCTGTTTGCACTTAGCCTTTCTAAACCTTACAATTTTTCTCGACATAACCCAGCAATAGATTCTCCAATGCAAGAGTCGAGTTAATACTGATATTACGCATCAATTTTTTACTCATTTCATTGAGCGTATCCAGTTGGTTGAATAACTGAACCACATGAAGCTCTTTTGCAATGGCGTAAAGTGGTTTGCTCCACTCCTTTTCATAAATCGGCCCTTGCAATTTATATTCAATGAGCTGAGTGTGAATTAAATAAATGAGCCACAGCAATGGACTCAGTTCATAACTTGACCACTTCTCAGCGAGCTTGCACACCGATTGTTTATTTTCGACTAAATCCGTTAAGTCCTGAATAATCACCGGCACCTTGGAAAAAAGAATCCCGCGCTCACTGTCAACAGGATGCGTCTGCCCCATGCTCAAACAATCCTGGTTTAAACGCAAAGTATCCGTAAAACGCCATTGCTGGCAACGGCTTAAAATCGTTGCGGGCAAGGTGCTTATTTGCTCAGCCAGCAACAGAAAATACACCGAGGCAGGCGGCTCTTCCAATAGTTTCAGTAACGCATTGGCGGCTGCCCCATTCATTTTTTCCGCTGGCGAAAGAATAATAATGCGATAAGCCGCACACTTTGGAGAAATAAAAGCAAGCGTTTGCAGCTCGCGAATTTGCTCAATTTTAATGATCCCGCCTTCTTTATCCGGCTGCAAACAATGGATATCCGGGTGGGTGTTTTGTGAAGCCAAATGGCAGGACTTGCATTGCAAACAGGGCGCATTTTCCTGTGTACAGTTGATTGCTGATGCCATGCGCTTTGCAATCGCCAAAAGAGCTGCCTGGTGGGAGCCAACAAGCAATAGGGCCTGCGGCAAATTCCCCTTCGCTCGAACGGCTAAAAAATGATTCCATAATTTATCCATTATGTTCCATGTAATCGCTTAACTGATGAATGATTGCATTTTGTACGGTGTCCAGCGGTTGACTTGCATCAATGGTCACTACGCTATTAGTATTTTGAGTCATCTTCTGGTATACCGCATGCACTCGGTTAAAAAAATCGAGTGACTCTTGCTCAATGCGGTCAGCAGCCCCCCTTGTTTTTACACGTTCCAAACCTTGCTCAGGGGACAAATCCAAAAAAACCGTGAGATCAGGTTTAAAACCCTGCAAACAAAAAGAAGATAACCGCGCAATAAACGCAAGATCCAGTCCGCGTCCACCGCCCTGGTAGGCATAAGTAGATAACTCAAAGCGATCGGCCAATACCCAGCATCCTCTGGCGAGGGCTTTGCGGATAACCTGCTCAACCAGTTGCACGCGAGCAGCATAAAGCAATAACAATTCAGCACGCGGTTCTACAATTTCATCCCCTTGTTTTTCTTTAATGATCTGTCGAAGGGTTTCGCCAATTTGTGTCCCGCCAGGCTCTCGAGTTATCAGAATTTCAGGCACCAAAGGCTTTAAAAAATCATGTATAGTTTGAATTGCAGTGGATTTACCCGCCCCTTCCAAACCCTCTACGACAATAAATTGTCCTCGACTACTCATGCTTGCCGCCTCTTGTTAAAGTATTTGAAGATTGCTTTTTTTTGTTCATCATAGGTGGCTGAAAAATGGTGGGAACCGTCCCCCTTGGCGACAAAATAGAGGTAATCACTGAGCATGGGGTGAGCAGCTGCTTCAATGGCCTCTCGTCCTACCATCGCAATAGGGGTGGGCGGTAAACCACGGTAACGGTAAGTATTGTAGGGGGAATCTATCCGGAGATCCTCATGTTTTAATTTGCCACTGTACTTGTCACCCAGTGCATAAATAACCGTAGGATCCATTTGCAAGGGCATGTTTTTCCTGATTCGATTTGCAACAACGCCTGAAATAATTTTCTTCTCCATAGGCAGCGCGGATTCTTTCTCTAAAATAGAAGCAACAATTAACAGCTCATAGGAGTTTTTATAGGGTAAATTCTCGCTACGCGTTGCCCATTGCATTTCAAGGTATTGCGCTAACTTTTGATGGGCAAATTTAAGTAAGGACTTTGCCTCGCTTCCGGCATCGTAATGGTAGGTGTCTGCAAGGAATAACCCCTCAGGATTACCCTTGTTTTCTGCAATGCCCTGCCAATCAGAGGGGTGAACACTTAAATATTCTTCGTTTTGCAGATTCGAAATCACCTGTTGCAGAGAGGTTCCCTCTGTGATGCGAAATGATTTGACTAATACCTGACCGGATTTAACGCGATAAAGAAATTGGAGTGCCGATTCACCCGGCGTGATTTGATAAATACCGGCCTTAAGCTTATGCGCCAATCCCTGAACTCGAATCAGAGCAAGCAATAAATACCCTCTTTGAATCAATTGCCGGGATTCTAGCTGTTTGACTAATACCGCCGCAGACGTTTTTTTATCAACCACCAGGGTTACAGGCGATTGGTTACTACTCAACATCGGTTGCGTTAAGAGATTATAAATTGCATAGCTTAAGAAGGAAAATGCTACAAACCCTAGAATGAGGCCAGCAAGCAAAATTGACTTAAGCCGGCTCCCTTCCATTTAAACTCGCTTAAACAATAAGCTACCGTTGGTACCGCCAAAACCCAGTGAATTGCTTAATGCGTAGTCGATTCGCATTTTCTGTGGTTTGTGAGCCACATAGTTCAAATCACAACCTTCATCGGGATTGTCCAAATTAATAGTTGGCGGAGCAATTTGATCGGTAAGAGCCAAGACACTAAAAATAGCCTCCACAGCCCCAGCAGCGCCTAATAAGTGGCCAGTCATTGACTTGGTAGAACTCATTGCCAAATGGTAAGCGTGATCTTCAAAAACCCGTTTAACTGCTTTGGTTTCATTCATATCGTTAAGATAGGTTGACGTGCCATGGGCATTGATATAATTCACCTGAGACGGTTCAATCCCCGCATCATGAATTGCGGCAAGCATGGAGCGTGCAGCCCCATCCGCATCTTCATCCGGTGCAGTGATATGGTAAGCATCGCCTGACATACCAAAACCGACTAATTCCGCATAAATCGTGGCGCCGCGCGCCTTGGCCATTTCGTATTCTTCCAGTACTAAAATTCCTGCCCCCTCTCCCATCACAAAGCCATCACGTGCTTTGTCCCAGGGGCGTGATGCCTTTTCTGGTTCATCATTGCGTCGGGATAAGGAACGTACAGCAGAAAACCCCGCCAAACACAGCGGCGTTGTAGTCATTTCTGCACCACCACAAATCATGGCATCGGCATCGCCGTAAGCAATCATGCGAGCAGCAAGACCTATGTTGTGCGTACCGGTAGTGCAAGCCGTAACAACCGAAATGTTAGGCCCTTTTAAATGATGCTTAATGGAAATTTGGCCAGCAACCATATTAATTATCCCGGCGGGAATAAAAAATGGCGACACTTTGCGCGGGCCGCCTTTAACCAATTTATCCTGATTGTTGGTGATTGTCTGGATACCGCCAATCCCTGCACCTACTGCCACACCGGCACGCAGAGAAAGCGCTTCATCAATCACCAAACCGGAGTGCGCTATCGCTTCACAAGCCGCAGCCATTCCATATTGGGTGAACATATCCATCTTTCGGGCTTCATTAAGCGGCACATACTGTTCAATTGCAAAATTTTTAACCTTAGCCCAAATTTTAGTTGTGTACTCGGTAACATCGAAATCCTCAACAAGGCCAACACCACTTTTACCCGCTAAAATATTTTGCCAGGTTTCTTTTACATTAAGACCGACAGGGGTAACCATACCCATGCCAGTTACTACTACTCGCCGCTTAGTCAATGAAAGCTCCTCGAAGTATCAAGCTTCTTCTTTATTCATATTAGATTCAATGTAGTCGATCGCTTCCTGGATCGTAGTAATTTTTTCTGCTTTTTCATCAGGAATTTCTGTTTCAAATTCTTCTTCCAAAGCCATTACCAATTCAACAGTATCCAGTGAGTCTGCACCTAAGTCATCAACGAAGGATGCGTCATTTCTTAACTCGTCCTCTTTAACGCCCAATTGTTCAACTACAATTTTGCGAACTCGTTCTTCAACTGTACTCATAACGTGTGTTTCCTCTTAGATTAAAAAAATTCAATGCCGGTTAGTTTATTCAATTATTCAAATAACGCAAGTCTGGCAACCCTTCTTTTCCGATTTTCTACAGCTATTGTTTCTTTTTGACTGCAATTACCCTGTAAAAACAGGGTGTTAGTCCATATACATTCCGCCATTGACCTGAATGGTTTCGCCGGTAATGTAATTTGCACTGTCAGAAGCTAAAAAAGCCACTACATCTGCAATTTCTTGCGGATTGCCCAAGCGTTTCATGGGAATGCGTTTTAACATTTCCTCTTTTACCATATCGGGCAAAGCACGCGTCATGTCTGTGTCGATAAATCCGGGGGCTACTACATTCACCGTAATGCCACGACTTCCAATTTCAGCCGCTAAGGATTTGGAAAAACCGACAATTCCTGCTTTTGCTGCCGTGTAATTCGCTTGCCCCGGGTTCCCGCTTGAACCTACAACGGAACCTATTGTAATAATTCGTCCCCAGCGCGCTCTAAACATGGATTTTACACAGGCTTTCGATACACGAAAAACGGAGTTTAAATTGGTTTCTATCACTTTGTACCATTCTTCATCGTCCATGCGCAATAATAAATTATCGCAGGTAATGCCTGCATTGTTCACTAAAATCGAGGGGGCTTTCCCCTCTTCAATCAGCTTTGCAATCGCTTGTTCAACGCCTTCTCTTGAAGTGACATCAAGGGCAATTCCTTCGCCTTCACCCGGCTCATCTGTAAAAAAGCGGCTTATTGATTGTGCCCCTTCTTCTGAAGTGGCTGTGCCAATCACATAGGCCCCTTTCCTGGCAAGCGTCAATGCAATTGCTTTTCCAATTCCCCGGCTTGCGCCGGTAACCAATGCGATTTTACCTTGTAAATCCGACATATACATCCTCATACATTATACATTAATGCGTAAAGCCTGTTCAAAACTGAAGGGGTCGTTCACACTTAAAATGGATAGACTGCGCTCAATCCGTTTGACCAGGCCATTTAATACTTTACCAGGACCACATTCAATGACCGATTCTACGCCCTGGTTTTTCATCAACTGAATGGTTTCAACCCACCGTACCGGACTGTAGAGCTGTTGTTTTAATACCTTGCGCATCGCGTCTATCGATTGATACACGCTTAAATCGACATTGGAGATAACTGCCACTTCCGGCATTTTAAAAGGGGCTTCCTGTAAGGCATCAGCAAACGCTTCTGCCGCATCCATTAATAAGGGGCAATGGCAAGGAACGCTTACCGGGATGATTTTGGCAAGCCTGGCATTGTGCGCTTCTGCCATGCGAACCGCTTCTTCCACCGCAAGCAAATGCCCGGCAATCACAACCTGACCGGGCGCATTAAAGTTTGCAGGGCTGACTGACGCGTCTTTCGTACTTATTTGTGAGCAGAGTGAACTTACTTCTTCATCTGTTAAACCCACAATAGCAGCCATTGCACCCTGACCTAAGGGCACATAATGTTGCATCAGTTGACCGCGTTTGGTCACAAGGATTGCCGCCTCTTCAAGGCTCAGCGCATTCGCACAGACAAGGGCTGCGTATTCACCGAGACTGTGGCCTGCCATAAACGCAGCCCTAGGCTTAAATCCCATTTGGTACAACAGGTTAAACAAGGCTACATCGGCTGTAAGCATCGCCGCTTGTGTGTATTCGGTTTGATTGAGTTTGCTTTCAGGACCTTCTTGCACCAAGTGCCACAAGTCATATCCCAGCCGTGCTGAAACCCTGGCAAAATCGTCTTTAATCGAACCATGGTCTTCTGCAAGAGATGACAGCATGCCTACCGATTGCGAACCTTGCCCTGGAAACACAAAAGCCAATTTATTCATAAAAAAACTCCTAATAGCGCACAACCAAAGCGCCCCAGGTTAATCCGCCGCCAAAGGATTCCATAAGTAGCAAGTCGCCTCGTTTGATGCGTTTTGAACGGATGGAAAAATCCAAAGCCAGGGGAATCGATGCCGCGGAGGTATTACCCTGATTGTCTATGGTCACAATGACCTGAGACAAAGGCATTTCCAGTTTTTTTGCAATGGCATTAATGATACGAATGTTCGCCTGATGCGGAATGAGCCAATCGATGTCTGATTTTTTTAATTGACAATGCAGCAACACTTCATCCACCAGATCACCCATGATATTCACAGCTAACTTGAATACTTCGTTACCACGCATGCCGATAAAGGCTCTTTTTTCAAGCGTGGTAGCATTGGGGTATGTCAGGTAGGCATCGGCATCGTGAAGGGAGTGCAGGGTGCTGGCTAAAATACCGGGCTTGTCACTGCCGCTATACACTACAGCGCCTGCCCCATCGCCAAACAACACGCAAGTGGTTCTATCAGACCAGTCCAGCGCGCGCGACATGCTTTCGCTGCCAACCACAAGTACATGCTTTACACTTCCTGATTGAATGTATTGTTTTGCAATGTCTGTCGCATACACAAAGCCGCTACAGGCTGCACTCACATCAAAGGCAGGAATGTGGCGCGTAATATTCAGTGCTTTTTGCACATGGCAAGCCATGCTGGGGAAAAAATGATTGGGCGTACACGTGGCTACAATAATTAAATCGATATCGGTTGCTTCAATATCCGAGGCTTCTACTGCTTTGATTGCAGCCTGGCATGCCATATAGGACGTGGTTTCTTCCTCGGATGCCACATGGCGGCTACTGATTCCGGTGCGCGACAAGATCCAGTCATGCGAGGTATCCAGTTGCTTTTCCAAATCCTGATTTGTTACCGAACGTTTGGGCAAGTAGCTTCCGGTTCCATTGATTACTGCATACGTCATAATAACAAACCCTGGTTAATAAAATCGGTAATTTGATCACGCACCAAATCCACTACATTGTTTTGTACTTCAAGTACAGCCTCTTCAATCGCATATTGAAAAGCCAATTCATTGGCTCCGCCGTGGCTTTTTACAACGATGCCATTTAAACCGAGAAGACTTGCCCCATTGTAACGGGCAGGATCCATCCGTTTTTTTAAATGCTGCAAGGCGGGCAAGGCAATAAGGCCTGCCATTTTGGTCAGGAAATTTCTTGAAAACGATTCTTTGAGGGAGGTAAGCATCAATTTGGCCAAGCCCTCGCTTGCTTTTAACGCCACATTGCCCACAAACCCATCGCACACGACAAGGTCTACTTCGCCCGAATACAGGTGATCGCCTTCCACATAGCCGACGTAATTCATGACTTTGCATTCCGCAAGGATATGCGCGGTGCGCTTGACTTGATCGTTGCCTTTGATTTCCTCAACGCCGATGTTTAACAGGGCAATGCGGGGTTTTGGTTTTTGCTCAACGGCTTGAATTAAAGCAGAGCCCATCACCGCGAACTGAAACAAGTGTTCAGCACAAGAATCCACATTGGCACCAAGATCAATCACACGGGTTTTGCCTTTTAAAGTAGGCAATTCGGCAATAATGGCGGGTCTGTCAATACCGGGTAAGGTTTTTAACACAAAACGTGCCGTTGCCATCAATGCACCGGTGTTTCCGGCACTAACGCAAGCCCCAGCGCGCCCTTCTTTAACAAGATTAATTGCAACGCGCATGGACGAATCTTTTTTATTGCGCATTGCTTGGGAAGGCAGTTCGTCCATGGTGACCACTTCGGATGCATGGACCACGGTAAATTGCTGGTTTTTGGCCGCACCGCATTTTTTAAGCTGCGCATTGATTTGTTTTTTATCGCCCACAAGCAATAAATGCAAATCGGGATTTTTGCGCGCTGCACGAACAGAAGCAGGGATCACCACTTTAAGTCCGTGATCCCCGCCCATCGCATCAACTGCAATGGTGATATTCTTCAAAGCAGCTTACTCTTTCTCTTCTTCGTAAGCACTAGCAATATCTAATACTTTACGACCGCGGTAGTAACCGTCTTCGGTGATGTGGTGGCGGCGGTGCGTTTCGCCGGTGGTTGAGTCAACAGATAAAGTTGGCCCAGTGAGTGCATCGTGCGAACGACGCATGTCACGTCGTGAACGTGATTTTTTATTTTGTTGCACTGCCATTGTATTACTCCTAAACAATTTGCGTTCATAAGCGCGGAATATTACCGATTTTTTCGTACTATTCCAAGTGTTCCTAACGAATTTATGCTTCTATTGTAACAAATTTACTGATTTCTGCATCACAATCACTCAAGGTTGGGTGAAATGCAGGTGCGTAAAGTATTAATTCATCAGCAATTATTGCTTCCAAATCGATTTCTTGGTTGTCTGCCACAATACTTTCGTACTGCGTTAACATTTTTTCTGCCAACGCTTCTGAATCACACACAGCCAGTTCGGTTTGATTGCTGTAGGGGTGAATAAACTCACTCAGGCAGCGCTGACAAACAAGGGTTAAGTCAACCTTGATAGCAAGGGTTAACAAATAATAACTTTCTTTATTATTGACTGTAAACTCGCAGTTGACAAGGCAAGGCGCTTTGATATGTGCCGGCAGGCGCTCGTCAATTGGGATGGTTGCCTTTTGTGACACAGACCTTGCGGCCGATCGCATATTTATTAACATAATCTCATTATTGGATTTTCAAATACCCCATTATAGCGTAAAATCGATTTTTTTTTAAGCATATTTTAAATATTATGAAAGGCAAAGTCATTGTCGGCATGTCCGGCGGGGTCGATTCCTCAGTTGCAGCCTGGCTTTTACGTGAAGAAGGCTATCAGGTGGAAGGCCTTTTTATGAAAAACTGGGAACAGGATGACCATAACGGCTATTGCGCTGCGGCGGAGGATTTGGCCGATGCACAGGCCGTGTGCAGTCAACTCGGCATTCCCTTGCATCAAGTCAACTTTTCCAAAGCCTATTGGGATAAGGTATTTACCCATTTTCTCAGCGAATACGAGCAAGGCAGAACGCCAAACCCGGATGTGCTGTGCAATAAAGAAATCAAGTTTAATGCGTTTTTAACCCACGCACTGCAATTGGGGGCTGACTTCATTGCAACAGGCCATTATGCAAAAGTCCGCCACCACGAAGGCTTTTCGGAATTGCTAAAAGCAAAAGACCGCGAAAAAGATCAAACCTATTTTCTGCACGCTATTGCTCCTGATGCCTTAAATAAAACGCTCTTTCCCATCGGGAATTATTTAAAAAGCGAGGTGCGCGATTTTGCCAAAGCACTTGGCCTTGTCACGCACAA
Organism: Tatlockia sp.; assembly: GCA_041659885.1. Taxonomy (GTDB): domain Bacteria; phylum Pseudomonadota; class Gammaproteobacteria; order Legionellales; family Legionellaceae; genus Tatlockia. The sequence continues at coordinate 6,882 of JBAZXN010000015.1, read as the reverse complement.
CAAAAAAGATTCCACCGGGATTTGCTTTATTGGAGAAAAACAGTTCAAAACCTTTCTTAAAGAATTTATCTTGGCCAAGCCAGGTGAAATTAAAACCAGCCAGGGAGAAACCATAGGTCGCCACGATGGGCTTATGTATTATACTTTAGGGCAGCGTCAGGGGCTTGGTATTGGCGGGCGGCAAGAGGCCAACGAAGAACCCTGGTATGTAGTGGATAAAGACACCAGTACAAACAGCTTGATTGTAGCCCAGGGAAACAATCACCCCATGCTTTATGCGCAGGGTTTACTCTGTGGTACTATACACTGGTTAGTAGAGAAAGAGGTCGAACTGCCCTTAACCTGTTTTGCGAAAACACGTTACCGTCAGCCTGAGCAAGCTTGCGTTATTTCACCTGAAACGAATAAGTCCCATTGCGTACTCTTTTCCACATTCCAAAGAGCAGTCACGCCGGGGCAATATGTGGTCTTTTATGATAAAAACCGCTGTTTGGGTGGCGCAGTAATTGAACAAATTATTCGCTAGAGCATCGAATGATTTAAAACAATACAAATGTTCCATGTTAAACAATATGGAATAACTTGATGCTGTTTGTGTTCATTATGAAGTAGGTTGGGCCTTGGCCCAACGGGGCCGAGCAAGGGCAAAACCTCTGTTGGGCCAAGGCCCAACCTACATTATGGGTTTAATTTAAACCCATTGACAAAGACGGTGTGTGTTATTTTAAATCATTTAGCGCTCTAGTAGAATAAACTTACAGTAAGTGCAATCTATTGCACCAACGAATTGATGAGGAGCTTGATATGAGTGCAACCAATGCGGCCCCAGACTCTGCAGGAGTTTACTTTTCAGTGAATGCCGCAGACAAAGTGGCGTCCTTAATTGCTGAGGAAGAAAACCCTCGCCTTAATCTGCGGGTTTTTGTGACAGGCGGAGGCTGTTCCGGCTTTAAATACGGCTTTACCTTTGATGAGCAAATCCAGGAAGACGACACCGTAGTTGAGCAAACTTGCTCCACAGGGGAATCAACCGTTAAATTACTCATCGATTCCATGAGCTTTCAGTATTTAAACGATGCAGAAATCGATTACGTAGAAAATATTCAGGGTTCACAATTTGTCATTCGCAACCCTAATGCTAAAACCACCTGCGGTTGCGGTTCCTCCTTTAGTATTGGTGATGACGAGTAAGTCTTCTCAAGCCGCGTACCGCGCGGCAACCCATCGAACAATTCAAATAAAATGCAACTTTATTGCCTATTTAAGGTAATTTTTGTCCATTTCTTCATATTTCCTTAAGCATTTTACTTTATGCTAGGGACTTTTGAGAAATAGCGAGACGAGAATGGCTTTTACGCTTTTTATGTTGGGTACTGGTACTAATTTTAGCATGAAGGATGCCAAAAATTATTATAAAAAAACCGAGACGCTAAGTGATTGTGCTCTTCGAATTTTATACGAAAACAAATATCTTACAGATACGGTCATCGAGTACAGAAATGAAAATGTTGCAGTAATTAACGGCCCCTCAACACTCGGTACTGAAGTTTATAATCGCATTACCCTTGGTGTCGATGTCATTCTAGAAGCAATGAGTCGTGGTGAGTATGAGATTAATCTAATTGGCCACAGTCGAGGAGCAGAAGAAGCCACCCTAATTGCTCATGAATTAAAACGAATCAAGCAATTCTTTCAAGAAAACAGGGTACCTAACAACAATATTGCCAATCGCGAAGAAACCGATTGCGTAGAAACAAAAAAAGAGATGGATAGGCTCGGTATTTTAAATGCATACTCTGATATAACAAGCGACAAATACAAAACGGTTAAAGCGGCGTTTGAAAAAATAAAACTACCCATTTTTAATATTGATCCTGTGCCTGGCGGCAGAATACTTGCCTTGCCTGGAATCAGGTGGGAAAGTAATCGGTTTTACGAAATACCTGATATTGTGGCCTATTATGAACAAGTTGTTTGCCGACACGAACACACCGTTATGTTTAAGCCAACAATACCGCATGTCACCTGCCCCTCAGAAATCTACTCCGTGCCAGGTCATCACGGCACGCCCTCTGGTAATTTGTTGAGTCAGGATTACGAAACAGATCCTGGTAATGTAGAGCATGTGCAAGAGTTGCTTGCTGTAAAATTAATTCGGTTTTTATACGAACATGGCGTTAAATTTAATACCTATGAGGAAGGAAAGGATGACGTATTTGCTCATTTAACAAGCCAACTATTAACACCTGAAACAGTGAATTCGCCAGAGGAGTTTACAAAAAAAGCAAACGTTTTGCTTCTTGCAATTTATGAAAAAATTGTGGAAAACAAAAAGAATTACAAAGTGTTTAAAAACACCACATACCCTGTTCTTTGGTCAGAAAAAAGTGAGACTAACAGACGCATTGTTCACCACCTTAAAGGCTCTAATAATAGTAGTTTGTCCGATGTATTGCCGCGCAAATTTGGGGGTAAATTCATAACGAAAGAGCATGCACTCCTTGCTACCAAGAAGGAATTAGGGTTATTAGAAGCCCCCAACTCTCTACCTGAAATGATTGATTTTGCAGCAAAACAAATTGAGGCTATTTGCAATAACCAGCAAACAGATGTAAAGAATTGCGCTGTTAAAACTACTCCAGAGGTGAAGCATCTTCTTACTACGGATGCAGGTAAAAAAACCTTTTTCGAAGCAGTTACCACGCTCATTAATGCGGTATCTCAGCCCTATTTGCAGGGACAATTTCAAAATAATGCAGAAGACAGATTGGCTACCTATAATGCGCTAGTTAGTGCATTTGGATTATTAAGAGAATATGTTCAAAATAATAGCAGCAATACTACAGCGATGGAAATTTTAGACAAGTGGAATGAGGGGCTCAATAACACCCTCGAATCCAAATTGGCTTTTTTTGAGCAAGAAAAAATGGCTTTGTTAAACAGAAGCCAAGGACTTGTTATTCAGGATTTAGACAAGTCTTTTGATGAAGCTTTCGAATCATCAAAAACTCTGGAACACGTAACAGAGGATAACATTTTAGATTTTTATATAACCCAGTTTAAATCTCAACTAGTTGAACGTCAAAACCAAAATCCAAAAGAGATTAGAGTATTTTTGGAACAGCAATATAATTTCTTTTTGACAACCCCTTTCCCAGACACAGAGTATACTAATACATGTCGCATTAAAATTATGTGTTTAATTGAACAATCCATCGAAAAAATCACCAGTTGCGACATCAGCAATCTGAGAAATGAGAAACACAATTTACTTAACTCGATAGACGCGTTTATTGACGAATTCGACAACTTTAAAGCACTTAATGCCAGACTCTCTTATGAGGAGTGGACGATACAATTAACTGCTATTAAAACCCAAATGAATGAACAGCTTTATGATGTCGATTCTTCAGAAAATATTATTATAATTGAAGAGCAAAAGCCAGATGAAAAAGAGGTGCTTGAACAACAAAACCAGTCACTAAGGGATGTACTGGAAACGCAAACAGCCACTTTGCAAGATAAGGAAAAGAGCCTTCAAACTAAAGAGCAGCGTATTGTTGAGTTAAATGGCGTAGTAACTCAAAAGGATGAGATTATTCAACGCAATGAACAGGAATTGACAATGCAAACCGCCCATTTGGAAGTTCAAGAGCAGTTGAATGTTGAGTTAAATGCCGAATTAGTTCGACAGATGGCGCGTATTAACGAACAAGAGTTGGGCGTGGCATCACTTCATAAGAAGATTGCTAATTACCCACAAGAAGAGTTCTGCACCACACTTGTTTCTACTCGACTACGTCCTTTAACGAAAGACTATCTGATTCATCTTTACAATGCGCTGCATCCTAAAAACAAATTAAAAAAAGAAATGAGTGACCAAGCGATTTTGAAGCGAATTAATCAGGCGAATATCCCAGAGAATGCCGATCAACTACTGCATGCAAAACTTACTCAGATCAGCGCACTCTACACGATACTTACTCCTACAGAGGCTGAAAATCCTCATCTCAACTATTCCGACCGAATTACCCACTTTTACAAGGAATTGCGCGCGCATCAAACAGCAATTACAATTCATCGCAATCCCATTGGGGATGCCTTCCTGACAGCGGTTATCGCAGTAGGCATCCTGGTTTCTGGCGTGCTCCCGGGGTTGGGAGTTCTTGCCTTGGTTACTGCAATATCAGGCAAATCGTTTAACTTTTGGGAGTCGGGCGGTCAGACCTTCTTCAATAAAGCGGAACAAGTGAAACCGCAGTTATGCAAGAGTGAAGTGCACGCGCCGGAAGAAAGAATAGCGTTCACTTAATAAGAACTGCCAGTCCTTTGCCCGGCCAAAAAGGGCTGGCAGCCAGTCTTAGCCTGGGATATTATGCCTGCCTGTTAGCCCTTGTATTTTACATGGAGTAAAAATAATGCGGATCCTTTCGGTAAACCTTGTACACAATGAAAACAGAATAACCATTAAATTTGAATTGATTCAGGAGAGAAAGGGATTTTACCTACCCAAAGAACATATAAATTTTAGTCACTTGGCTAAATTTACGCAATTTGCGTCTGTCCATAATATGAATAACAATGAAATATCTATTATAAAAAGCTTCTTTAAAGTACAAATGCTGTTGAATAACTTTGTTGTGAACAGCTGGTTCGATACCTCTGTTGCTACCGTGCATTTACCTTCTTATGCTCCTGACCTTCTCTTTCAATTCCTGTCTAATATTGATACCTATTATTCGCTGACCAAGCCAGATTCTTATCTTTTGCTTGGACGCGAACTGATCAAAGAGAGTAACGACAAGGCAATGCATGGCTTTGCCAGTTTGAATATGCCTTTACCTCTTTACTTATTGAATTGTAAACCACACCAGGTAACGTCCCAATTATTGATTGCACAGTATCTGGTTGATGAAATTGTAAAATTACGCCCCTCTTACCGCTTTCTTGAAGCAATCAAACTGGGCAATGTTGATTTGCCGGAGCAGGAAAAAAAGGCTATTTTGCAGAGCATTGACCACTATATGTCGCAGCCCAAGGTTTTTTTACAACGCCTGGAAAAATTCTCCAGAAAAAAACTGGTTTATCCTTGCCTTGGTAAGGAGGCGCTGGATGGTGGTTTATATGTCATGGACTATACCGAAGTACGATTAATAACTTCTGCCCAGTTTGTATTGTATGAAGATGAACAAGGAGTACGTCTTGCTTTCTCATTAAAAAACAATCCAGTCTATCAAAAATTTTATGCCAAAGGGCAGGCTCATGCATCAGAAAATGGCAGTTACCTAAAAAAAGAACTGGAGCATCTGGCACAATACCTTGACCTTCAGTTTGCTGATGACAGTGATTTTGATGAAGAAATTGTCTTTACTCCAGCCTGTACCGCCTCTCTTTTTAGCCGAGGGATTGTTATAAAAAATCAATTACCCGTAAATGTTGTCCCCAAAAAAATAGTTTCCAATAATCCACTTTCTTTTTTTGTACCTGCAGAAAATAAAGCAGCGTGTGACGAGGTAGAGGAGCAAGAAAACAATGAAATGTCTCCCGATGGAGCATTAGGGGATAATATTTTACAACAAGCGTCTTTCTAAAAAACCTATATTTGAATCCATCGAAATCGATTATAATCGTGCGACTTCAATGAAGGGTAGGCTATGCTGCATAGCTAAACAAGATCCCCTCTCCCCTACGCTTAGCGCGGTGGAGAGGGGATAAAATTTTTTCTTAGCCTGACGACTATGGCTATGCCGAAACCCGGGAAGTAACAAAGTGGCTTTGCAGGGATAGCTCCTTTCGGGCAACAGCAAGCTTTCTATCTTTAAACCTAAATGAGAGTCCTATTATGATTCATGTTGTATCGTTTGGCCTTGGTTTTTGTCTATTTCATGCAGATTACAGTAAAGAGAAAGGCGTAGTTTTATCCAACAAAGGGTTGCTCGATGCAATCAAAAATCAAAAAAAAACAGAGGACAAACTGATTGTTATGCTCGGTTCCATGCGGCAATCCGTAGCTGTTGACAGCAAACGATCGCAACAGACCGATACCGAGTCCGGTTTTACTGCGATTCAACAAATTAGTGATTACCTTGGTGCAACATTAGATCCTTTTTTATTAGCTGACGTGTACGGTTCCCTGGAATCGGGCGAATCCTTTAAACGAGCTGTTGAAACGTACACAGGAAACCACGCTGACTGGGTAAAAGATTCGACAAGAATTAGTATTGTATTTGGTCAATTCCAAAAGATAGCGAATGACTATCCCGGTGAAACCATTCGATTTGATTTTTATGATGATAGAGGGTTTCGGGCGGTATATACCAATGATGTTCTCGAATACATGCGGTCTTATTTTACATTCCGTTACCCTGAAATGATGCCCTCTCAGGTTACTTTACATTTAAATTACTACGATGGGAAAAAGTTAAAATCGTATGCTCCAATACAGGGCAAGGGAGTAGTTGATGAAAACTATCGCGAAACCATCCTGGCCATGAATGAACTTGCCAAGACTTGTGGCGATATTGATTCAATATTTCCCAACTCAGTGTACCACGTTGACCTCCGTCAAATTCCTCATCTGGCTGAGCGCATTCCGGCACCTCCCCAAAAAGCAAAAAAACACAAGAATGCACAACCTAAAAAATCAGGCATTTTGGATTGCCCTGCTTCAGCCTTTCAATTTATTTTTTCCTTTTTCAAGGCACAACCCCAAAAGGATGAAGCCAATCAAGCGGAAGCGGAATTAAAAATGGATTAGGCCAGCGTGTAGTCTGGTTGCTCGCAACCAGGTTTACCACTCTCCCATGGAGAGAATATTCATTGCACTATTAGAGACGGCATTTTACACGAAACTGAGGCAGGATTTCATTGGCAGGCTTATAG
>JBAZXN010000014.1:0-68070 GCA_041659885.1 Tatlockia sp. | reverse complement strand
AACTTTGCTACTATTCACATCGCAAGCCATCTTTTATTCCCCTTTTTTGTTTGCGCAAAAAGGATAAATCTTGGCTTGCTCTATTTACAAGGCCTATTTGAATTTACAGAAAGAACGATACACTACCAAAAACAAGAGATTCATTGGAAACTAAAGCTTCGGCCAAGGATGGGTATCCATCCTCCAATTTGCGATAAAAATTTGCAAACTCTCCTTGCTTTATTGATTTCCCAAACAAGTTGAATGAATTTTCATAATCCACTTCGACATCAATAGGTAAATTTAGAGTTTTTTTATACACTTCATCCATTAGAATTAAAGTTCTTGTTACCGTTAACACCTCAATCACTGAATCAAATTTAGCATATTGATGCTCTAAAATTCCCAAAGGTGTTTCTTCTACATGCATTAATTCATGTAATGCACAAATGTAGGCAGGCCGATACAGTTGATTTTTTATATGAGAATTGTGATTTGGTTTTGCTACAACAGCTTGAACTCTCCATGTATTCCATTCATTTTCCAAATCGATTAAATAAGTTCTCGTTAAATCCATATCAGCCCAATTGACTGAATTTTCGATGGTTACTCCGTGATCAGAATATTTTTTAATATATTCTGCATATATTTCTTTGGATATTTCATCTGCCTTATCTTTAAACTCAATAGGAATAATATTTAATTTTTGCTGGTCATATATTACTCTTTGATATTCTGTAAATATATTTTTATAACGATAAATTAGTTGTAGCTCGTCTGCTCTAGAACCCACTACAGGTGAGTTCATCCAATATTTTCCTGGAGATGAGGTTAAATTAGTTTGTAATTTATTTGGCTTAGGCATTGTAAATTTTTAATAATAAAAATCGCATTGTACAATATTTGATATTAAGGATTTATTAAGTAAAAATTTAAACACCACGGAAAAATAGTCGCTAAATGGCTTTTTTGAACTATAACAGTTTTTGGTAAGTGTACCCCAAAGTGTACCCGAGAATTTTTATTAGGAAGGCGATTATTCGTAACTCATTGATTATACTGGTCGGGACGGAAGGATTTGAACCTTCGACCACTAGCACCCCATGCTAGTACGCTACCAGGCTGCGCTACGCCCCGTGGATGCGAATAATAGCGTGTTTGATTTTAAAAAACAAGGGATTCTATTAAACTGGTAAAATACTGCAAAACATTATATTTTATACCTAGATGACAATGCACAGGGAGTACTGAACGTGGAACACAAGCTTGAAAAAATAGAGTTATTAAAAACGATGCTGGAAAATAATGTTCATCTTATTTTTATCGCGGATAAAAAAGCGAGCTTTTTATTAGGCGCGAGTTTTGTGATTGTTTCAGCCATTACCACGTCCCTTTATGAAAAAGGCTTTAATTACTACCTGTCAGCCATTGCCTTGTTAAGCGCGATTATTACCATCTGTTCAGTTATTGTGTTATCGCCTATTTTTCTTAAGAAAAGTAATCTGCCTGCAAATAAATTGTTTTTTGGTTGGGTTTCAAGGCAACCCTATGAAGTGTTTATGAAGGCGTTTGATACCATTTTAAACGATTCTGAGTCCATACAAGAAACCATGCTCAATGATTACTACCATACTTGCCTTATTTTGGATAAAAAATATTTCTTCCTTAAAATAAATTACCGCCTCTGCCTGTTCTTCATTTTGTATATTATTTGCAATTTACTTTTTATTTTCCTGCGATCTTAACATCCTTTGACCTTACACCAAGCTCCTTTTGCGAGGTGCAAGGTCATTTTCTTAGGCGTCTTCAGGCAAAGGCATTAATCCGGGTAATATGACGACCCAATACCAGGGTATGGACATTGTCTGTACCCTCATAGGTAAATACGGACTCCAGATTTAACATGTGACGAATAACATCATATTCCAAACTTATCCCATTGGCTCCCAGAAGATTTCGGCAGCTGCGTGCAATTTTTAGTGCTTCACGACAGGCATTTCGTTTGGCCAGCGAAATCATGGTGGGCGTATCACGCTGCTGATCTTTTAAACGGCCAATTTGTAAATTTAGCCATTGAGCCTTGATTATCTCACTGTACATGTCAGCCAAATCTTGTTGGATTAACTGAAAAGCCGCCAGCGGTTTATCAAATTGCTTGCGTTCAAGTAAATAATCCCTCGTCCTGTCAAAACAGGCAATCGCAGCCCCTATCACACCCCAGGCAATGCCGAAACGCGCCTGACTTAGGCAGTTAAATGGGGCGCTAATGCCCACATCACTTCCTGGTAACAGGTTTTCGTCTGGAATAAATACTTCTTCAAAAACCAGCTCCCCGGTATTTGAAGCACGCAAAGACATTTTTTGCTTGATTTCAACGCTGCTAAAGCCCTTAAACGCTTTTTCTACGATAAAACCGCGAATTCCTGCGTCCGTTTTTGCCCACACAATGGCGATATCGGCAAGGGTTGCATTGGTTATCCACATTTTGCTTCCATTCAAACACCATCCCCCCGCCACTTTTTTGGCAAAGCAGCGCATAGACGCAGGATTAGAACCTGAATCTGGCTCTGTCAGCCCAAAGCAACCAATCACTTCCCCCGCAGCCATTGCTTTTAAAAAGCGCTGTTTTTGCTCTTCACTGCCGTAACGAAAAATAGGGTACATGCACAAGGAACTTTGCACGGAAACAAAACTTCTTAGCGCACTATCCCCGCGCTCCAACTCCTGACAAACCAATCCATAGGCCACATAAGACGCTTCAGCACCCCCGTATTGGGAAGGAAGCGTTAGCCCTAATAACCCCAAATCAGCCGATTTTTTTATCAACTCTTTCGGGAAATACGCTTTATCAAACGATTCGGCCATCAAAGGAATAACGTCCTGATTAACAAACCGTGCAACATTATCGCGGATTAAGCGCTCCTCCGCTCCCAATTGTTCTTCAAGAAATAATAAGTCGTCCACGTTCATGTTCCCCTTTCATTGAATTCAACTCCAAGACCGCCGCAACAATAGCTTCCTGGCTTGGCAAAACATATTGCGCCGCATTACCCAGCGGGATAAAGCAATCCTCACCCGTCAAGCGTTTTAGTTGTAAGCTTCTTTTGGAATGCTCAACTAACAGCGTAATTAATCCTTCACTCACCGAGCCGCTTTGCCGACCTTCATCCACAATTAACACCCGTTTTGCTTTTGCCGTTTCCCGCAAAATAGCCTCTTTGGGTAGTGGGCTTAGCCAACGTAAATCCACCACCTTCACGTCAATTTGGTGCTTTCTTTTTAAAATGCTTGCCGCTTGCAAGGATAAATAATAACCGTTTGCATAGCTTAAAATGACGGTTTCTCCTGCCCCCTGAACACCAACTTCTCCTTCTTCAATCGTTTGCAAAAGAGAAGGATAACGAAAGAGCCATTGGTTATCACCGGGTTCGTGTAAATCTTTGGTCATATACAAAGCAATGGGTTCCAGAAAAACCACAATACGCCCCTTTTCGGCAGCTAAGCGAAGGCAGGTTCTTAATAATTTTACCGCATCCTCACCGTTTGAAGGACAGACCACCAACACACCAGGAAGATCACGTAATACGGCAATGGAGTTGTCATTGTGAAAATGCCCGCCAAAGCCTTTTTGGTATGCAAAAGCCGGTATGCGAATAACCATGGGATTTTGGTATTGCCCATTGGAAAAAAACGACAAGGTGGCCGCTTCCCCGCGCAACTGATCTTCCGCATTATGTAAATAGGCTAAAAACTGAATTTCAGGAACGGGTAAAAAATCATTGAGCGCCAAACCAATTGCTGTTCCTAAAATGGTCGTCTCATCTAACAGGGTATCAAACACACGCCGTTGACCAAACCGTGCCTGTAAATCCGCCGTTACATGATAAACCCCTCCTTTTTTGCCCACGTCTTCCCCAAAAAGGAGCATATTGGGGTATTGCAGCATCAAATCGGTCAAAGCAAAATTGATAAGCTGGGCAAGGTTGCGTTTCATGCCAAGCTGCTTGTACGTCTCTTTAAAGACCGTGGTTCGCGCTTTTTCTTTAGGCAAAGCATAAATGGATCTATGGGTGGGTTGGGGCAATAAGGACGCCATCACTTCGGTTGTGCTCGCAAGCTTGGGAAGATGAATGACCTCAGTGGCCTTTGCTTCAATAAGCGTTTTATTGTGTTGGTAAAGAGTTAATATCCCTTCTTTATCCATCCATCCTGCGTTTAACAAAATGCTTGCCGTATGCAACAGGGGATCATCCGCTTCACGGGCTTCAATTTCTGCCAGGCTACTGTACTGCGATTCAATATCCGAACCCGCATGCCCTAGCAAACGCACGCATTTCATGTGAAGAAAGACGGGTTGCTTTTTGACTCGGGCAAGCACTTCAGCCTGCTTTGCTTTTAAATACACATCGGCAATATTTAACCCATCGCAGGCAAGGTAGTGAATACCAGGCCGACCCTTTATCGAAGCCTCAACCCAATCAGCAGGCGTTGGCACAGAAATGCCAAGCCCATTGTCCTCACAGACAAAAACAAGTGGCAAAGGATAATGTTGCCTTGCAATCCAGGAGCATGCATTTAAAGTGGTTTGCAATACCGCATGGTTGACTGAGGCATCGCCAAAAGAACAAAGAATAACGGCATCATGCGGTATTTTAGAGGGAAGCTCCAGTTCTTTAGCGCGCGTTATAGAAAGTGCTGCACCGAGTGCTTTGGGCAAATGGGAGGCAATGGTGGAGGTTTGCGGGGGAATACAAAGTGGTACGCTGCCAAACACTTTATGGCGCCCGCCCGATATTGGGCAGGCTAGTGCTGCAACCAAAGAATACAGAATATCACGCAAGCCATCACTCGTTTTCTCTTTTCTTGCGCGCTGTAAATAGAAAGCGCTACTGCGGTAGTGCAAAAAAGCCATGTCATTGATGCGAAACACCTCCCCCAACACCGCATTTCCCTCGTGACCACTGCTTCCTATGGTATAAAAACCCAACCCCTTCTCTTTTAACTGGCGGGCAATAATATCCAGCAATCGGGATTTAATCTGGGAGTCAAAAAGTGGTATTGCAGTGGCTTTATCGAGTTTGGCCTCTTTGAGGGTGGTAAGGCTTTTTGCTTCCGGGAAGTTTAATTCATTCACACGTTGAATGAATTGTTCATTCACCACACTGGCTCTATTTAACATCATCTACATCCTGTTCTGTAATGCGCTGTCCACTGACCAATAGTATAACCTCAAGAAACTTCAAAAGGCTATTTTGGACTATTGCCTGCTCGGGTGAATTGCCAAACCAATTGGCAATATCTGCTTAATTAATCTACACTTTTAGCTAAAGAATGCAACGAGGCTGCCATGAAAGGATTCGTTATTTTTTTGGTCATTTTCGGGTTAACTGCCTGTACACAAGCCCGTGTTTACCAAGGTCCTGCGGCGTATAATTACGATCCGGTCACGCCCATCACCCCAGATCAGGTAAATATCGCGAATACAACGATTGATTACTATTAATACTATAGTAAAATAGCGGCCTGTCATTCCTTTGAGATAAGAAAATGAAACCTTATATTATCATCAGTTTTTATAAATTCGCCTCCCTCGCTAACTACGAATCCATGCGGGACCCTCTGTTGGATTGCATGCGCAATCACCAGGTAAAAGGCACCATTATTTTAGCTTCGGAAGGAGTTAATGGCAGTTTTTGTGGTTTGCGTGAAGAGGTTGCGCCCTTAATGGCAGCGCTTACAAGCTATCCCAATCTCGAAAGCATCGTATTTAAAGAAACCTGTAATGCGCTTAATCCCTTCAGTAAAGCCAAGGTGAAACTGCGAAAAGAAATTGTGACGTTGGGCGTGCCAGACATTAACCCGGAGGAATTCACCGGTGTTCACTTAAGTCCAGAAGAATGGAATCAATTGCTTGCAGATCCTGAAGTAGTTCTTGTTGACACTCGAAACAGTTACGAAATAGAGCTTGGCACCTTTAAAAATGCCATCGATCCGGAAACAGTAAATTTCAGGGATTTCCCTGAGTATGTAGAAAAAAACTTATTGGCTAAAAAAGACAAAAAAGTAGCCATGTTTTGCACAGGCGGTGTTCGCTGTGAAAAATCCACCGCTTATTTAATGAAATTAGGTTTTAAAGAAGTGTATCAGCTAGACGGTGGCATTTTAAATTACCTCGACACCATTCCAGAATCCAACTCCCTTTGGGAAGGCAGTTGTTTTGTGTTTGATGACAGGGTTGCCCTGGATGCAACACTAAGCAGCCACGAACCTGGCTCTATCGACACCGAATGGAAAAACAATCACCGAAAAAAACACATGGGCGAGATGTGATCGCCTCGATGTCTGAGTAAAGAACTCGCTAACTTGCCCGCCTGCGCGGGCAATTTTTTTACCCTACTGCCTCCCGAATAATCCAGATACGTTTTGCAGAACCCATTGCATCAAGTGATTGAGTCCATAACACCACGGATTTATCTTCTGAGTCAGAGGGCATGGAGGGGGAGGAAAGTGCTATGGCAAAAGGGTATTTTTTCTTCACTGCCGCAAGGGCATTGAGTACCGAGCCTGCCTGAGCCTGATTGTCTTTAAGGATTAATTCATTGCCACGATAAAGTACGGTTACGGCTTGCCCTTTCAAGGCTTGCTTCACCAGCGTTTCCAGACGTCGCCATTTGGCTTGACGGCCGCGTTGCAGCTCCGCCTGGGTTGGATTTTGTTGAAACTTAATCCGTGAGTGAGGGCTAAATACTTTCGACAGAATATTATTACCCGGTTCCTGCCGTAAAAAGTAGGTACACAATCCATCCACGAGCGATCGGTAACGGCCAGAAATGGCAGGGCTTGTGCCCGGACGGTTATTGATGAAAATAGCAAAAGCTAAAGTGTGCGCATTCGCCGTAAACAAATAACCGGAAAGACTTACCACCCCCGTCATCGTACCGGTTTTTGCACGCACCATATCCTGTTGATTGGGTTTTTTAAAGCGCTTTTGTAACGTCCCGTCACGCCCGGATACGGGAAGTGCTGCGATGTATTCATAAGACAGGGGAAAACGCTCATAGAGAAAGCGCAACAAGCTAACGGTTTGGTTCGGCGTTAATAAATCATGACGCGACAAGCCTGATCCATCAGTTAATGCGGCACTGACCAGGTTAATGCCTGTTTGTTGTTGAATGAATTTTTTTAACAGGATTTGTGCATCGCCCCAGTTCACCGGAGTCCCGTTTAATTTCTCAGCAGCGTGTAAAAACAGACTGTCTGCGTATAAATTATCCGATGGTTTGAGCGTATCGGCCATGAGTTGCGAAATGGGTTTAGAGTTTTCAGAGGCGATTAATAAAGAGCCCGCAGGGGCTTTGCCTAAAACGATATTGCCTTCAAATTGAATATTGGCTTCTTGCAATTGCCGTTTGATTAAACCCTCAGCATAAACCAGAGGATTACGGATGGCCATTTTTTGCATAATAGCCCATTGGCCTACCGCTACACAGCCACGCACGGTCAAATGGTTGTTTTGATCCAGACTAAAATCAACCCCACAGCGTGAGCCGGCAGGCCTGGTTTTTACCTGGTTGTTGATGTTAATGCTACCGCTGGCATCATCGGTTTCAATGACGGCAGGCTCATCGGCCTTGTCGGCAGGATTTACCGTTACCACCAGGCGATTGGTATCGATAATCAGAGGTGCTGCAGGGGCGCCATAACTGTAAACCAAATCAGAAGCCATCCAGCCCGGAGGATAGGGGCTTGCAATCGCATGGCTGCTGTCGATGTAGACATTGCCTTGAATGCGATGAATATGCCAGGCTTTTAATCCCGCAATTAATTTCGCCAAGCGCGCATGACTAAAGGAGGGATCTCCTGTCAAATGCAAATAAAGTGACCCTTTTAAAGTCCCTTGCTGCAACTGGGAAGCATTCGTACTTAGCTGGTTTCTGAAGCGGTAATCCGGCCCTAACACCATGAGGGCTGCGGCATCGGAAAAGAGTTTCATGTTGCTAGCGGGAATAAACGTTCGGGCTTCATTACGGCGATAAAGGGTCGCTCCCGTGGTTAAATCAATCACCTCAATCCCTATGTTCATGGTTGGGTCTATCTGATTGATTAATTTATCCGCGCCGCTTTGAATACTGGCAAAGGAGGAGGCTGCGAATAAAGCGCACCAAAATCCTGGCAACATCCTTTTCATTATACATTCCTTAATTAAAAATTGTTAATCATAACGTAAGCCCATTTTATCCAAAAGCCCTGCTAAGGTATCATTATCGTAAAATTTGACTTTAAGCCACCCGCTTGCGCCTTCTTCATTGCTTATCTTCACCGGTGCGCCCATTTGTTCCGATAATTGTTCCTCTAGCCGTAACACATCCCGGGAGGGTTTTTCCAGAATTTTGTCCTCGTCTGACTTCAACGCTCTGATTCTTTTCTCAAATTCACGGACTGACCAGCCTTCTTTGATGCATTGAAACGCCATTTCCTTCTGCTTTGGGACTGCAAGGCCAACCAGCATCCGCGCGTGCCCCAGTGACAAGTGCCCCTTCCGTAAATACTCCAACACAGTATCGTTTAATTGCAATAACCGCAGCAGGTTGGCAATGTGGCTGCGCGATTTGCCCACTAGCCCTGCCACTTCATCCTGCTGAAAATGAAACTCGGCTATCAACCGCTGGTAACCGGTCGCTTCTTCAACTAAATTGAGATCCTCTCGCTGGATGTTCTCGATTAAAGTGATTGCTGCCGCCTGCGCATCGGTGTATTCGCTAAGCAAACAAGGCACTGTAGAAAGGCCTGCCAGAAGCGCTGCACGCCATCGCCTTTCGCCAGCAATAATTTCATATTGTTGAAACGCCAACGCACGCACAATCAAGGGTTCGATTAAACCTTGTGTAAGAATAGACTCAGCCAATTCGTGCAAGGCTTTTTCACAAAAATTGCGTCTGGGCTGGAAACGGCCAGGCTGCAGCCATTCAACAGGAATTAATTGAAATACGGTATTCATTGCATTGGGAGGCATTACGGTGTCGCCATTGTTTCATAAGGTGGGTTCGATAAGCAAATTTTTTGAGTCATAACAGGCTGCATAGAAAGCGCGCTGGCTCGATTTTTTGGTTCGCTTGAAAAAAAACGATACGGTAACCGGATGGGGGCTGAACTCACCATTTGCCTTGAAATTTCCGCTTTCAGCAAAGGATTTTTTGCGAATAAGGCTCTTGCCTCCGATTTGATAAAACTGTCGTTTGAGTTAATAATTTGAATAAGGCAAAGGGCCGCTTTTTTCACGCTATTCTGTTCGATATACAATTGACTTAATGCCAATAAGGCATTGGTAAACCCTTGGCTGGCAGAAGCTTGCATCCATTTTGCGTACATCGATGAATTTTTTGAATAGGCTTTCGCAAGCCGATATTGGGCAACGGCATCGCCCTCACCAGCTAACGATTTCATTTTCACATGCAGCGTTAAGGTATCTGCCTTATGATGATAATCATCAGGTGCATGCATTAACGCTTTTGCGCTTTCAACAAAAACACTACTTACTTCCGATAAAAAGGCCATTACTACTTCTTGTAAAAAATTATTATTAACAATCCCTTGCTTTACCCTTTTTTACTTTTCAATCTTTTGTAACACACTATAAAAAAAACCGTCACCCTGTCCATCGCCTGGTAAAATTTGCCAGCCATGACCGGTATTCACGCCCCAGGGTACTTCCTCCACCAGGGCTTGGCAATCCGCATGCTCGGCTACAAATTGAGCGATCTGTTGTTCGTTTTCCTGACAAAGCACAGAGCAGGTGGCATAGAGTAACAAACCGTTCGCATTGAGCAAAGGCCATAATTGCTGAAGCAGTGCTTTTTGCAAAGTCGCAGCCTGGGTAATTTCTTCTTCCGTTCGCAATAGTTTAATGTCAGGATGCCTTCGTATCACGCCGGTGGCGGAACAAGGGGCATCTAATAAAATGCGGTCAAATAACTTGCCGTCCCACCAGGTTTCCGGTTTTTGTGCATCGCCTTTCAGCAACGTTGCGTGCAAACCAAGTCGTGCCAAATTTTCAGCAACCCGTTTTAAGCGACCGGCATCCACATCCAGTGCAATGCAATCTGCAAGATGGGGTTCGCTTTCCAAAATATGACAGGTTTTACCACCGGGTGCGCAACAGGCATCCAGCAAACGCAGTCCCGGTTGCAAAGCAAGAAGGGATGCCGCTAATTGCGCTGACTCATCCTGTACAGCGACTTCGCCTTCAGCAAAACCGGGCAGCTCGTGGACATCACAAGGCACTTCCAGGGTAAGTCCTGCTTCAGTAAAGGGGTGGATTCTTGCTTTTAGCGTAGCCTGCTCCAGGCGCGCCACGTAATCGCGTCGTGCAATTTTTTGCTGATTAACCCGTAAGCTCATGGGCGGGTGGCAATCATTCGCCTGCAAAATCGCTTGCCACGCGTTGGGCCAATCGTTTTTTATGCGTTGGATAAACCAATTGGGGTGCCCGTATTGAAAGGCCGCGTTTTTTTGCAAAGGCGGCAACAAAGTATCCTTTTCACGGCAGAAGGTACGCAACACGGCATTAGCCAAGCCTTTAGCCCAGGATTTTTTAACGGCATCCAACAAGGCTACGGTTTCTTTCACCACGGCATAATCAGGTTTTTGCAAGTAATTGAGTTGATAAAGCCCCATGAGGATGATTATCCAGACATCCAGGGCTTTAGGACGCTTGTCCATTAAGGTATCGGCCAGAACTTCCAAACGAAAATAATGACGGCACACACCAAAACAAAGAGCCTTGGTTAAAGGCGTCACGTCTCCTTGCATTGCATGGGAAAGCGGCACCTTATCGGAGACTAGTTTGACAAGAATTTGCAGGGCTTGAAAGCGCTCGTTCTTCTTCATTGCAATACCAAACCAGGCTCTAGTTGCGAGCGGTTAGCATTTATAAAATCAGCAATTTTCATAGCGTTTTTACCGGGAAACTGAATTACTTCAACCAGTAAAGCCTGATTTTCTCCTGTTGCTACTTTCATTCCGCTTTTATCCAAAGAAAGGATAGTACCGGGGGCTGCCTTGTTTTCGCAGGCGACTGCAAAGGCACTGTGAATACGCAAAAGACTGTCTTTAGCCTTCGTATACGCAATGGGCCAGGGGTGGTACGCTTTCACTTGCCGTTCAATACGCGTTGCGGGTTGTTGCCAGTCAATGGCCGCGTCTTCTTTCTTTATTTTACCCGCATAAGTGGCTAATGCATTGGCTTGCGCAACTGGCTTTCCTTCCCCTTTTGCTAATAAGTCGAGGGTTTCAAGGAGCGGAGCTACAGCCAGTGCGGCCAATTTATCGTGCAAGCTCCCTGCCGTATCCTCGGCAAGAATGGGGCAGGCCCGCTCCATAAGCCTATCGCCCGTATCCAAACCACGGTCCATTTGCATAATGGTAATACCGGTTTCTTTATCTCCATGCAGAATGGCTTGTTGAATCGGTGAGGCACCTCGCCAGCGCGGTAATAACGACGCATGCACATTAATACAACCCAATGCAGGTAAACAAAGCACCGCAGGAGGCAAAATTAATCCGTATGCAATAACAACTAACAGATCAGGTGCCAGGGCAGACAAGTTTTCCAGGGCCCCTTCTTCTTTAAAATTCAGAGGTTGGTAAACAGGCAATTGATGCGCCAACCCAAAGCGCTTAACCGGGGAGGGTTGTAATTTTTGACCACGGCCAAAGGGCCTGTCCGGTTGCGTGTACAGGGCGATAAGTTCATGAGGAGAGCCTGCAATCGCTTCCAGACAAGGAAGCGTAAATTCAGGTGTCCCTGCAAAGACAATGCGTAATGTTTTCATGATTTGCGGAATTTCATCCGTTTGTATTTATCCAGTTTGCGCCTTGCCAGAGCGCGTTTTAAAGGGGACAGCAAGTCGACAAACAGTTTGCCATTCAAGTGGTCAATTTCATGCTGGAAGCATTCTCCTAACAATCCATCGGCGATCATTTCAAAGGGATTGCCGAACCGATCGAGCGCGCGAAGTGTGACTTTTTCAGCACGAATGACCGTGTCATAGGCGCTTGGAACAGACAAACATCCCTCGGAATATTCAGCCTGCCCTTCGGCGGCGATAATTTCAGGATTTATAATAACAAGCTGGTTTTTTTTATCCCCAACCACATCAATAACCGACAAGCGCAAACTGACGCCAATTTGCGGAGCAGCAAGCCCCACGCCGTTTGCTTGATACATAGTATCAAACATGTCGTCAATTAAGGTTTGCAATTCTGCATCAAAAGTAACCACAGGTTTTGCAATGAGCCGAAGTCTTTCATCCGGTAAGTAAATAATTTTGCGAATGGCCATAAAATCTGGGATCTTGTTTTGAAAGCGTGTATTATCCCGAATAACTCGCAAAGACGCAATGTTCATAATGGATAATAAATACTGCCTTCTCGCCTTGAATCGGATTGAGCACATCGGTCCGCGTACCCTATTAACCTTATTAAAACGCTGGCCCATACTGGAAGAAATGTTTCGACTTTCGGTAGCAGAGCTGACTTTAGCCGGCTTGCCGGATAAAATGGCACAGGCTATCAAACGTTTTCCTCTCGAGGACGTTTGGCAGGATTTGCGCTGGCAAGAAGGAAGTGACCACCATTTATTGACCTGGTTTGATGCCAACTACCCACCCTTATTAAAAGAAATCCATGACCCACCGGCCGTTTTGTATGCCAAAGGAAAATTAAACAGCCTAAACCAACCCACTTTAGCGATTGTAGGCACTCGCAAACCCTCCATTACAGGAGCTGAAACAGCAAAGCAGTTTGCAAGCACGCTTAGCGCTCAGGCCTTAACGGTTGTAAGCGGCCTGGCTTTGGGTATTGATGCCCAGGCACACCAGGGTTGCCTTGAGGTAAATGGCAAAACCATTGCCGTTATGGGCACGGGAATTGATGTCGTTTATCCGGCAAAACACCGCCTGCTGGCTCAGCAAATCACAGAGTTTGGATTGCTCTTAACCGAGTTTCCTTTAAAAAAATCACCAAAAGCTGGACATTTTCCGCGCAGAAATCGTATAATAAGTGGTTTATCGTTGGCCACATTGGTCGTTGAGGCGGCTATTCGCAGTGGATCGCTCATTACCGCTCGCATGGCATTGGAGCAAAATCGCGATGTCCTGGCCATTCCAGGCTCGATTCACAACCCGCAGGCGCGGGGCTGTCACTATTTGTTACAGCAAGGCGCAAAACTTGTGACCACCTGTGAAGAGGTATTGGAGGAATTGGGGCTAGCTAAGGCGCAAGAATCGCATTTGCCCTCACAATCCCTTGCCAGCGAGGATAAAAACCTAGTAAAGTGCATTGGCTTTGAAATTACTACAGTGGATCAAATAATTAGTCGAAGCGGTTTAGGCGTTGAAGCGGTAGCTTGCGGCCTGGCTGCTTTAGAACTTCAGGGCATAATCAAGGCAGTTCCTGGAGGTTACATGAGGTGTATCATATGAAAGATAGCTTGTTTGAATTGCTGATGACCTTTTTTGAAAAAAGTTTAAGTCAACTGCAAGAGAACCATTCTGCCAAAGCGCAAGAGAATAGTCAGGATGATTCAGAGCCTGATGGCTCGGTGCTGTCTAAACGAACCCGTATGGTGAAAGCGGCAAAAACCACGGCGGTTCGCGTATTTACACCGGAAGAAGTATTTAAATTGACCAAGGCCAGTTACCAATTCCTAATGCGCCTTATGCAGTTACACCTTATTGCTGAAGACACGATGGAATATATTATTAATCAACTTGTCTTTTCAGAATCCCGTTTTGTGACCTTACAAGAAACAAAGTGGACTATACGCAATACGCTAGCCGGAGATCTTGAACCAGCTCAACTCGCTTTTCTCGATCTTGTGCTATACCAAAAAGAAGACAAATTAGCATTGCATTGATTGCTATCAAAGGAAAGGGTTTATGAGCAAACACCTGGTTATCGTGGAATCACCCGCGAAAGCAAAAACCATACAAAAATACTTAGGCAAAGACTATGAGGTCCTGGCATCTTATGGCCATGTTCGCGATCTGCCTCCCAAAAAAGGTTCGGTGAACCCAGACAATCACTTTGAGATGACCTACAGTCCCATTGAGCGCAACGCGCGCCACATTGAGTCCATTGCCAAAGCATTAAAACACGCCGACTCGCTCTTACTGGCAACCGACCCCGATCGCGAAGGAGAAGCCATTTCCTGGCATGTGTATGAGTTAATGCGCGAGCGCAATTTATTAAAAAATAAAGAAGTACATCGCATTTTCTTTAATGAAATTACCAAGTCAGCCATTCAGGAAGCCATCACGCATCCTCGGACCATCTCTATGGATTTAGTGAATGCCCAACAGGCAAGGCGTGCCCTGGATTATCTGGTAGGTTTTAATTTATCCCCCTTGTTGTGGAAGAAAATTCGCCGAGGCCTCTCAGCCGGTCGAGTGCAAAGCCCCGCTTTGCGGCTGATCGTGGAACGGGAAGAAGAAATTGAAAAATTCGTCCCGCAAGAATATTGGCGCATACTGGCGCAGTGCCAACATAGTGATGCGGCATTTGAAGCAAGGCTTACCTATTATCAACAGGAAAAGCTCCAACAATTTAGTGTGACCGAAGGAGAGCAGGCCCACCAAATCCGGGATAAATTGCTAGAGCTTGCTGCCGGTTGGCTTATTGTTGAAAATGTCGAGAAAAAGCAACGCAAACGCAATCCTGCAGCCCCTTTTATTACGTCTACACTGCAACAGGAAGCCGCTCGTAAACTAGGGTTTACTGCACGAAAAACGATGATGGTAGCCCAACAACTGTATGAAGGGATAGACATTGGCTCGGGTACCATGGGTTTAATCACCTACATGCGTACTGACTCCGTAAATCTTGCCAATGAAGCCATTGAAGAGATGCGCGGCTACATCGTGGAGCGTTTTGGTAAAGAAAATTGCCCACAAACGCCACGTCTTTATAAAACCAAATCTAAAAATGCGCAAGAGGCGCATGAAGCGATCCGCCCCACCTCCATTAAACGCAACCCGGAAATGGTGCAAGACGCGTTAACGCCGGATCAATTCAAATTGTATAATCTCATTTGGCGCAGAACCATTGCCTGCCAAATGGCGGAAGCATTAATCGACACCGTAGCGGTGGATTTAAGCTGCGGTGAGGGCAATCGATTCAGAGCGAACGGTTCAACCATTGCTTTTCCAGGGTTTTTAACCGTTTACGAAGAAGGCCGTGATGATTCCCAGAGTGACGATCAAAGTGCGGTGCTGCTGCCCTCCTTAAAAGTGGGCGAAAAAATCAAGCTAAACGATCTCCTTGCCAACCAACACTTTACCGAGCCGCCACCCCGTTATTCGGAAGCATCCCTTGTGAAAGCGTTAGAAGAATACGATATAGGACGCCCTTCCACCTATGCTTCCATTATTCATACGCTACAGCAGCGGGAATACGTCATTGTTGATAAAAAACGGTTTTTACCCACCGATGTCGGGCGTGTTGTTAATCGCTTTTTAACAGGCCATTTCACCCGTTATGTGGACTATCAATTTACAGCCCACCTAGAGGATACGCTCGATGCGATTTCCAGGGGCGAAAAAGAGTGGGTTCCTGTTTTAGACGAATTCTGGAAACCTTTCATCCAACAAATTCATGACACGGATGCCCAGGTACAAAGAAAAGACGTAACCACGGAAACATTAGACGAAAAATGTCCAAAATGTGAGAAACCACTGTCAATCCGTTTAGGCAAACGTGGACGCTTTATTGGTTGTACCGCCTATCCTGAATGCGACTACACTCAAGATCTTACCGACGGGGAAAAATCTGAGCCTGAAATCATTGAGGGGCGAAGTTGTCCTGATTGCCAGGGTTCTTTGCACATTAAAACAGGCCGTTATGGGCGTTTTATTGGCTGTAGCAATTACCCGGATTGCAAGCACATTGAGCCGCTTGAAAAACCAGGTGATACCGGCGTTGAGTGCCCTAAATGCCACAGTGCTAAAATTCTCCAACGCAAATCGCGCAAGGGAAAAATATTTTACTCTTGTGGCGCTTATCCCAAATGCGACTATGCGTTATGGAATGAACCAATCGATAAACCTTGCCCTCAATGCGCCTGGCCTTTACTTACTGTCAAAGAAACCAAGCGATTTGGTCGGCAAGTCAGCTGTCCTCACCAAGGCTGCGGCTACACTGCAACCGAGGAGTAATATACCCGCTGGTTGGCTGCAACCTGTTTGCATTCAACCAGCTCAATCGATTTTCACAAAGCGGAGGGCTGCGGGTTGGGGTTAGTTAAGACCTGATTTGCAATCAATACTGCGGGCAATGCTTTTTTAACATCCAGAGCCGTATTAATCTCGCTTTTAAACTGATGCAGAGACGCTTTGGAGTGAATAAAAAGGACTCGCCCTTCTCCGCGCAGACCGCAATTAAAGGTGGAATAACTTGATTTGGGTAAGTCACCTGTTTTTAAAAAACGGGTTATTTTATTAAGATGGCCCTCACAGGCACAGATGACCGTGGCATTATGTCGCCTTTCGTCATGCCAAATGGAATAGAATTGGTTTATCACAAACCAATTAATTAATTCGTCCTGATCTTCTCCCTGATAAATTGCTCCATTATCAATATCCAAATCCGCGTCTTCAAAATCCTCGAAAACGAAAAATTTGTAACCAAATAATTCAAATAGCTTCCTCTCAATTTGAATTTTTCGCATAACATCCCCTTGTTTCCTTTCAAGTCCCCATTAGTTTATAAAATGCGAGTCCAAAATAAAAGAAAATAAATGAAATGGGCTGCGAAGTTCTCAGTGCGTGGCGTAAAATTGCTTTATTTGATTGATAACCTGTTGCAAATCGTCCCTCGAAACATCTAAATGCGTTACTACCCGAATTAATCCTGCCTTGTTCCTGGCGTTCCCCATGAAGATCCCTTTGTCCGCTAAATAGTGTTGCAGCGCAGCATAATTCTCTTTGATGCGGATAAACAATATATTGGTTTGCAAGGAGGCAATATCCACTTCAATTTCCTCTACGTGAAGAAGAGCCTGCGCAAAAAACCGGGCATTGTCGTGATCCTCACTTAATCGGCTCACATTTCGCTCCAGAGCATAAATTCCTGCGGCAGCCAACATACCGGCCTGACGCATTCCACCCCCGAGTACTTTTCGCCACCGCCTCGCTCTGCGGATAAACGCCGCGTCACCGCACAGCACCGAACCAACCGGCGCGCCTAACCCTTTGGAAAGGCAAAGGGAAACGGAATCAAACGCACTGCTGATGGTTACGAGTGGAACGTCCAGTTTCACTGCGGCATGAAACACTCTGGCCCCATCCAAATGGCTTTGCAAGTTGTTTTCCCGGCAAAAGGTTTTCACCTCTTCAAGATAAGATAAAGGGTAGACTTTGCCCGCAGTGGTGTTTTCAAGGCAGAGGAGTTTTGTACGTGGATGGTGGTTATCAACGGCTTTAATGAGCGTTTGTGCTTTTGCCAAACAAAGGGTGCCGTCCGCCAATGCCTCCATCGGTTGCGGCTGGATACTTCCTAACACCGCAGCCCCACCGCCTTCCCACATATACGTGTGGGCGCTTTGCCCCACCAGGTATTCATCCCCACGTTCGCAATGCGCCATAAGCCCCATAAGATTGGATTGGGTGCCTGAAGGAGCAAAAACAGCCGCTTCTTTATTGGCGAGCTCTGCGACTAAATGCTCCAGGCGATTAACGGTAGAATCTTCCCCATACACATCATCGCCCACTTCGGCCTCAAGCATCGCCAAACGCATTGCTTTGCATGGCTTGGTAACGGTATCACTGCGTAAATCAATCCTTTTCATGGGATCCCTCGTTAGTCGTGCATTAACTGTTCTATATAACGCCTACAGGTTAGGGGTTTATCCAGGTAGTTAATCACATGGCGCGTGCCGCCGGTTCCGGTTATCAATAAGGTGCCGTAATGGAACATACTTCCTGATACCGATTGGCTAATATCAATGGTTTCAATTTTAGCAAGCGGAATGTCGGTGGTTTTCCGAACGAGCATGCCGGTGCGCAAGATAACCTGTTTCTTTTTGATAGTGAGCGAGGAAAACTGGTAATTTACCCAGGTCATCGCTAACCATATAGCGGCAAAAGCAACAAATAACAGGGCCACCTTCTGAAACGCGGGAAAGGATAATCCTGCATAGGCTGAAAAGCAAAAAAACGCAAACGGCGCTAAAAAAAGAATCCAATGGAGTCCTGCCCGATAAACCACATTGCTTTCTTCCATCATTTCCTCATTCTTCTAGTTTAGCTACGAATTTACTTTGCTTATGATATTGCAGATGGTATAAATTTGCTATCCTCTCTTTTTCCTAAATTGCACTCTATGATTCGTCCTGTTAGCCGCTGCCTTAATGCGCAATTACAAAGCTTATGTCAAAATGCCATTAAGCTCGACGAACTAAATGACAAAATAAAGGCCAACTTACCCTCTCCATTAAAAGACCATTGCGCAGCAGGTTCCTTTAAAGGCGGTTGTTTACTCATTACAACCGAAAACTCAGCCTGGTCAACCGAATTGCGTTATCGTCTGCCAGAGTTACGCGATAGCTTACGAAAGGCCGGGTTTTACCAATTAACGTCGATTAAAATCGCAATAGCGAATACCCCCTTAAAAAAGGAAAAGCCTAAAAAGGGGCTGGTGCTGTCAAAAACGGCCAAAGATAACTTACGCAATGCCAGTGAGGGCTGCGATTACCTTCCTTTAAAAGAGATGCTGTTGCGCCTTGCAAACCGAGAGAACGAACAAGTTGATTGAGTCTAAACAACAAGGAAAAAACGACCAGGATCACTGAGAAACAAATCCACTTTTTTTAGCAATTCAATTAGGCCATGATTCCAATTGTTAACAGACCCTAGGCTGCCTAGAATAACATAACCGCTTTTTCGGCTGTTTGTAAGGCCTTATCTGCAATTGCTGTCCCAATAATGGAGAGACAATGAACTAAAGCGGTTACCACTGCCAAGCACAGTGCGATTGCTGAGGTAACAAAGGTTGCAGGAATCAAAGCAGGAGCAAGAAGGACTCCGAAAAAAAGTCGAGTCGCATTGAAACCGTATTTGCCCTCATTCTTTAAAGCCCAGCCCACAGGAAACTCGGCCAAATTCCAATAGCGAGGATAGACTTCTTGGTAAAAAAAGCTATTTGTTTTATTAACATAGGATTTTGCATTGCTCATTTCATTTCCCCATAAAAATTGGTTTGTGCGTTTACCAGCCTGTTTATGACCAGGTTCTCTTACTGGACTTTGGCTCTTTTTGGCTTTGGCGTTCCCGCGTAGGTGGGAGTCACTTTTTCAGGTTAATACAATGCCAAATTGAGCATAGATTCTCACCTGCGCGGGAAGGACAGCTAATTAATTTGTCCTTAAGCAAGCCGTAAATCAAAAAGGGCTAAAGTCAGGCGCTTAATTGCTCGGCTTAATAAGTCATTAATTGTACTACATGCACTTAAATAGATCAATGGGGCGTTGAATCGTTTTGACATAAAATCATTTTTTAAACACATCAATTGAATATAATCTATTTGATATTACAGGGCGTGTTTTTTAAGAGGATGGGCGTTACGCATAACTAGCAAAGCTTTTAAAAATCGCTTCTAAAGCCGTGGTACAACGGGGGACTAGACCAATTGACAGGGTTTTATTAATTCCCCGCGGACTTACCACGGGGAATTAATCCGCGTTGTTAATAAGGAATTGAGCGAGAGCAAAGTACCAGATAAGCTGTTGGTTGTGAGTCTTTTGAGTCAACATATTGTTGTGAGATCCCCTGCGCCGGCGTTCCTATATCCTGTATCCAAACCTCAGTCTGAGGATTTCCGGCAAATTCAGTGGACGACCATACATTAATAAAAGAGGAATAAAAACCTAATGCCCCTAAATTTTGTTGTATATTCGCTACGCCAGAAGGACAAGAAGCCGCTTGACCACTTGGCCCCATTTGACAGATTGCGGCCATATACCAGGTACCAATTGACGCACCACCAAAAGTAGCATTGTAACAGTAGGAAACAGCGCCCGCGAAGCCTGTTGCAGCGACTGCTGCGGTATTTGCAAAGCCATCCGTTAAACTGAGCGCTCCAACGGGTACATTCGAAGGATTGGTCCACTGTATAAAGCCTGCGGTCGGATTAAGCGTGTCCACCACGGTGGCACTTGTTAGCGAATCAACCCCGTAGACTGCAAACCCGTTAATTGTAAAGGCAAGGGCTGTTACAGGATAAGGTTGGCTAACGTTATCACCCGTAATTTGAATGCCACCCTGAGCAACATAGGGCTGACCTCCTGAGGTAAAATTCAGAGTACAGCTGGCGAGTGGATTAAGGACAAGGCAATTTGACGCGTCCTGGGTTACGTCAGTCCATCCGTTGGGAAGTATTGCATGCACGTTTTGCGCTATAAAAAAATTACTCGTATTTTGTACTGTAATGCTGCCAATCCCATTGATAGGTATAAGACCCGTTGGGGAGACGGTCAGTGTTGCAACCGCGCTGGTACAGGAAACCAGTATATTGGTAACATTCGCTCCAGCAATAATCCCTATCCCGTTGGTAACCTGACAAAATTGTCCCGCAGGATTTGTTGCGACCGTAACCGCATAGGGGCTTCCATTAGGCAATGCATCGGGAAAAGTAAAACTGCCATTGCTGGTAACCGGTAAAAAGTCTGCACCAAAATTACTTAAAACAACCGTGCCGCCAAGTGCCAGACCGGTAACCGTACCTCCAATCGTATACGTCAGGTTAGAGCAAGTTACTACAACGTTGGTCACATTAGCTCCAGAAACAACCCCGGTGCCATTTGCTACAGCGCAAGTCTGGCCAGCAGGTTGTGTTTGTACCGTGACTGCATAAGTACTTCCATTCGCCTGAGCGGGGAACGTGAAAAGGTTGGTGGGTGACGTAACCGAAACGGTATCGCCGTTATTTTGTAATACAACGGTTCCAGCCAATCCGTTAATGGTTCCGCCAACAGTATACGTTTGTGAATTACAAATTACCCTGACATTCGTAACATTAGCTGTTCCGACAACACCCGCTCTATTAATAAGCGTACAGGTCTGACCAGCAGGCTGACTTTGTATGGTTACGAGGTAGGGACTTCCTGTGGTTTGCTTCGTTGCGAAAGTAAACACGCCATCCGTATTAATTGGTAATAGTTCGGTCCCTTTTTGTAAAACCACCGTTCCAATCAAGCCTGTCACCGTGCCGCCTATTGTGAATTGCTGCGGTCCCCTATTAACGGTAATATTCAAACGGTTTGCCTGAGAAGGTCGGTAGCACTCCAACCGATTACCATTCTGACAAAGTATAGGCCCGCCAAAAATACGTCCTGTGGGGATATTGTTCGCCTCAATTTTTAATAATAAATTGCAGCTTTCACCAAATCCGATAACACGCGCGCTGGAGCAGGCCAAAGTTCCCTGTTCCAGTTGAGTGACACCCTGAATAGGTGAAATCACAAGTGCATGTCTTTTAAATGATCGGTTTGTTACTCGATAAAATACAAACGCAGTATCCCCTTGATTGATTGATACCGTAGTTGGTGTGAGTGGAGCAAAGGTCCACACGGGCGTGCCTGCGTAAGAATTGGACGAAATAATGAGTAAAAGTAAAATGCAGCCAAGTATTGATCTCATTGTTTTCATAAGAATCCTTTCTGAAAGTAGAATAGCTCTGATATTAGAGTCGCTTTTTTGATAGAAGTAAAGTGATTCTTATCACTAATGCGTTCCCTGCAGGAGTTCTATATCTACTTGTTATGCATCAAATTTCAACAGGATGTAAATCAAGGGCAAACTTTGGCTGGTAATTCTCGGCATCAAAGTAGGTGTATTCCCACGCATCCTGGCGAACCACTAATTCGCGCAACAAGCGGTTGTTCAGCCCATGCCCGGATTTATAACCTTCAAACGCGCCAATCAAGCCGCAGCCGAGGAGATACAGATCGCCAATGGCATCCAGTACCTTGTGCGTTACAAATTCACTGTCAAAGCGCAGGCCGTCTTCATTGAGTATGCGGTAGTCATCTACAACGATGGCATTATCCAAACTGCCGCCTTTGGCGAGATCGGCCTCACGTAATTTTTCATAATCGGAAAGAAAACCGAAGGTTCTTGCGCGGCACACTTCTTTCACATACGATGTGGAAGAGAAATCAAACGTAGCCGTTTGCGGTTTGTCGTTGAATACGGGATGATCGAAATCAATGGTGAAAGAGACTTTGTAGCCATTATAAGGCACAAACTGGACAAATTTTCCATTATCCTCAACCCTGATGGGCTTTAAGATGCGAATAAAGCGTTTTGCAGCGCTTTGTTCGCGAATACCGGCGGATTGAATGAGAAACACAAAGGGAGCCGCACTGCCATCCATAATAGGAAGCTCTGCCGCATTAACGTCCACGTAGGCATTGTCAATTCCCAGGCCTGCGAACGCGGAAAGCAAATGTTCAACCGTTGCAACTTTCACCCCATCCCGTTGCAGCGAAGTGCAAAGCATCGTGTCGCCCACGCGGTCGTATAAAGCAGGAATTTCAACGATGGGGTTTAAATCGGTACGCCTGAATACAATGCCCGTATTGATGGGAGCAGGATGTAACGTAAGCAGAACTTTTTCTCCGGAGTGCAAACCCACGCCAGTTGCTTGAATGACTTTTTTTGGAGTTCTTTGTTTTATCATTCAGTAATCACCCTTTCAATATCCCGATTTTTTTCAAGCACAATAATTTACCGAATTTTATCAATTTTTTTTTGCATTGTCTAATTTTATGAAATATACCCGTGATCTTTCAAAATGCCAGGTTTTGAAAGATCACGGGGATAACGACCCGCAGCTTAACTACGAGCCGTTATACAGAGGGAGAAACAAGACTTCAAATACCCTACTCTACTTCTTCCTCTTGACGACGTAAGAAGGCCGGTATGTCTAAATAATCCACATCAGGGATTGAAGTTTCCTTGTTTACTTTAGGCTGGGAGAGTGCTTGTTTACGCATGACAGCCGGTCTTTCCAATTGCTGGTAGTCAAATGAACCGTCAGAGCGGGTTGATTCAGTTACACGCGGTCTTGCAGTGATTGTGGAGTGCTGCTGTGAACGGCGTGCATCGCCTAAACCGGTCACAATAACCGTTACCCGCATTTCATCGGTCATGTCGGGATCAATAACCGTTCCAACCACGACGGTTGCATCATCGGAAATAAAGGTTTTAATGACATCACCAACTTCTTCAAACTCACCAATCGACATATCCATTCCTGCCGTGATATTGACAAGAATACCTCTTGCACCGGAAAAGTTGACGTCTTCGAGTAAAGGGGAGGCAATTGCAGCTTCCGCTGCCTGGCGTGCTCTTTGTTCCCCGCTGGCGGTTCCCGTGCCCATCATCGCCATGCCCATTTCAGACATAACAGTGCGCACGTCGGCAAAATCCACGTTGATTAAACCAGGGCGAGTTATCAAATCCGAAATACCCTTCACTGCACCTAAAAGCACATTATTAGCCGCCTTAAAGGCATTGAGCAAACTGATGTTTTTGCCTAATACGCTAAGTAGCTTGTTGTTTGGAATGGTAATGAGGGAGTCCACATGTTCTGCCAAACGGCGAATGCCTTCTTCTGCAGCCAGAGCGCGTTGCTTTCCTTCAAAAGAAAAGGGTTTTGTAACCACGGCTACAGTAAGAATGCCTAATTCTTTTGCTACCTCGGCAAAGACAGGGGCAGCTCCTGTTCCTGTACCGCCCCCCATACCGGCGGTAATAAAGACCATGTCAGCGCCTGCTAAAATTTCCTTGATTTTTTCGCGATCTTCCTCTGCGGCTTCACGACCAATTTTAGGATTGGCACCGGCACCTAATCCTTTTGTTAATTCATCACCCAATTGGATATGAATTTTGGCATTTGAATTTTTAAGTGCCTGAATGTCTGTGTTGGCGCAAATAAATACCACGTCATCAATTTTTTCTGCCACCATGTGTTCTAGCGCATTACCGCCACCGCCGCCAACGCCAACAACTTTTATCACGGCATTGTCTTGTTGACTCTCCGTTAGTTCAAACATTCGACCTTCTCCTCACTCAATTCTTCAATTAGATTATTAGGATCTGTGTACGTTAGCATCACACGATCAAAACTGTTGTTGTTAAAAATTACCGTGAAACCATTCGCGCATGCGTGCCCACACCCCTTTGCTGTTTGCACTCAAAACCGGTACATTATAACCACCTTCGTATTCCTGTTTAAAGCCATGGAGTAACAAACCCACCGCAGTGGCTAACGAGGGGTTGGCTGAGGCTTCGCCCAAGCCCTTGAGCGGTTGTGCAAAACCCTGGCGCACTGGCATTTCAAAACACATTTCAGCCAGCTCAATACCGCCTTTCACACAGGACCCACCGCCCGTCATAACCATGCCTGCGGCCACGCGTTGCTCAAAGCCGCTGCGCTTTAATTCATTGCGCACCAAGGAAAATAATTCTTCGTAACGGGCAGACACCACTTCAGATAAGGCTTTGGCTGATATTTTGCGCCCTGAACGCTCATTCACACTTAATACTTCAATCATTTGATCAGCACTGGCTAATTCCTGCATGGCAAAAGCATGTTGAATTTTAATGGCTTCGGCCGCTTTGGTTGGAGTACGTAAGGCCATGGCAATGTCATTGGTCACCTGATCCCCTGCAATGGGAATGACCGCGGTAAACTGGATTGCGCCTTCAGAAAACACGGCAATATCCGTGGTGCCTCCGCCAATATCAATCAGGCAGACCCCGAGTTCTTTTTCATCCTCGGTTAAAACGGCATGGCTTGAGGCCAATTGCTCAAGGATAATGTCATTCACCTCCAAACCGCAACGGCGCACGCATTTTGCAATGTTTTGCGCAGCACTCACAGCCCCCGTAACGATATGCACCCGGGCTTCCAATCGCACACCGGCCATACCAATCGGTTCACGAATAGACCCCTGATTATCAATAATAAATTCCTGCGGTAAGATATGCAGGATTTTTTGATCAGCGGGAATTGCGACAGCCTTTGCAGCCTCGAGCACCCGTTCAACGTCCGGGGGGGATACTTCCTGATCGCGAATGCCGACAATCCCGTGCGAATTGAGGCTGCGAATATGCGAGCCGGCAATTCCGGCATACACCGTGCGCACTTCGCGGCCCGCCATAAGCTCCGCTTCCTGCACTGCCCGCTGAATGGTGTTTACCGTTGCTTCAATATCAACAACAACGCCGCGCTTTAAACCACGCGAAGGATGGCTTCCCATACCAATAATTTCTATCGCACCGTCTGCGGTGACCTCACCGATGAGTGCGACAACCTTTGAGGTTCCAATGTCCAAACCGGTTATGGTGTTTTTTTCTATTTTTTTTGCCATTATCTTCCCGTTTTTCTACAGAGTCATAACCCGCCAATTCCGAGGTAAAAAACCCTTCATTTTTTCCACTGCACTGCCATACCCCGCGGGTAACGTAAATCCACACTGGCTAACTGTTCCGTTTTTCCAGCAAATACCGCAGGATAGGCTTTGCAAAACCGGCTTATTCTCGTTTCCAGATCCCGCTTGCCCAAACGCAGTTGTAAACCGTTTGCTAACGTCAGTTGCCAGGCCTGATTTTCGCTCCATTCAAGGGAAGCGGCATGCAAGCCATAGGTTGTTAATATCTTACTCATTTTTTTATAAACTTGTAAGACTTCTCGCTGTTGATTCTTTGGCCCGCTTAAAAGAGGTAACGAAGCATCGGACAATGCGCCCCCTTCATTAAAAATTTCCCCCTGGGCGGTTACCATTGCATTGTTCCAGATAGCTTCCGGGATTTTTTCAACCAGGGTAATGCGCAAAATGTCAGGCCATATGCGCTCAATATATACGCTGTCAGTCCAGTTTAGAGCGGTCAGATCCGCGTGCAAACGATGTACGGGGAAGGTAAAAAAACTCGAGCGCACATAGTTTACCAGGATGCTCTCCAGTTGTTTATGCGTAATGTGCTGATAACTTGCTGAAACTTTAACCGTGTTAATCGGGAACCGTTCGGGATCCGCCAGGCATAGATACAATAGACGGGCTGCAAGCGCTAAAGCCAGGACGATAAGCACCGTTAAGAAGCCTGTATAGCGAAACCGTCCTGAAGCAGCGTCCATCTACTCGCCTTAATTTATTGATAGTTGGTAACCAAATGCTGGCGGCAACGCGCATGCACCTGCGCCAAATGAATGAGCGCATTGAGTAAATCAACGTAACCCATTCCACTGGCCTGCCACAACTTGGGATACATACTAATTGCAGTAAACCCGGGTAAAGTATTTATTTCATTAAAATAAATGGCATTGTTCGCCTCATTTACAAAAAAATCAACCCGTGCCAACCCCTTGCACTTTAAGCGAGTAAACACCTCACCGGCCATGGTTTGCAGTTGACTCACAACCCCTGCATCAAGAAGCGCTGGGACATGCAATTCGGTTTGATTGCTGTCTAGATATTTTGCTGAGTAGGAGTAAAACCCGTCTTTATGATGCACACTGATTTCACCCGGCAAACTGACCCGAGGGGCTGCGCTCGGGTTGGCATTTTCCAATACCGCCAACTCAATTTCACGTCCGGCAATAAATTCCTCTACCAGTATCGATTCATCAAAACGTAGGGCATCTTCAATGGCTGCTGCCAATTCGTCCTGATTCTTCACTTTATGAATGCCAACACTAGACCCCAGGGAACAAGGTTTAACAAACAAAGGCCAACCCAATTCGCGGCTAGCCTGTTGACAAAAAAGCTGTCTCTCGGAGGGTGAGCTATGCCAGGACAAAACCCGATAGGCTGCGGTCCGAATACCAGGCCCTATCAGACGCCTTGCCATGTCTTTATCCATACCGATCGCTGAAGACAAGACATCACAGCCCACATAAGCTACATCGGCCAGTTTTAAGAGGCCTTGTAAACAACCGTCTTCGTAAAGCGGCCCGTGTACTACTGGAAAGACGACCTCTGCATCAACCGCCAGTTTGCCATTACACAGCAGGCCGGGTAATGGGCGGGACTCTTTTGTGGTAACAGGTAATGCATCGTACGCTAAAAGAGACTGGTACTCGTTTTGAAAAAAACGCCCTTCTTTATCCATACCAATTGGAATAATGTTGTATTTATCTGCATCCAGATGTTTCAGCACCGAGGCAGCCGAAAGTAAGGAAATTTCATGCTCACCGGATTTACCTCCGTAGAGCACTGCAAGATTAATTTTAGGCATTACGCTCTCCAATAATATGCACTTCATGTATTAGTTCGACGTTTGTTGTCTGTTGTACTGTGTCACGTACTAATGCAATAAGCAATTCAATATCGCTGGCTTTAGCGATACCCTGGTTAATAATAAAATTCGCGTGTTTTGGCGAAACCACCGCCCCACCAACCTGCTTGCCTTTTAGCCCGCAGGATTCAATCAAGTGCGCAGCAAAATTGCCAGGAGGGTTTCTAAACACCGAGCCGCAATTGTACTCATTGGTCGGTTGGGTACTGGCACGGTGCGCCAGGAGCTCCTTGATTAATTGCAGCGATTTTTCTTTTTCTCCCTTGGCCAACTGACAGGTGGCTGCAATAAACCATTCATCCTGCAGACCAGAAACATGCCGATAGGCGATTTCAAATTCTTCCGGCTTGCGTACCCTGATTTCGCCCTGGCGGTTCATCGTTTCTACTTCAATAACCGTTTGCCAGGTTTCGCCGCCAGAACAGCCTGCATTCATCCGCAAAGCCCCGCCCATTGTACCGGGAATACCGGCCCAAAATTCACCGCCGCTTAAATCGGCACGGGCGCAAAACCGGGCCATGGTGGCGCAAGAAACGCCCGCCTCCACACGAACCGATCCATTGTCCAGAAGTGCCATGTCTTTCAGACAACCCTGCGTCACGACCACAGTACCGCGAAACCCGCTGTCGCGAATAAGCGAATTGGAGCCTAAACCAAGCCACACTAGCGGCTCGTCTTTAGGGAGTTGCCGAAGGAATAAAGCCAAATCGGCAATTCCCTTAGGCTTGTATAATTGTTTTGCCGTTCCGCCAACCCGCCAGGTAGTATAATCGGCTAAAGGTTCGTTGAAAAGCAATTGCCCCTGATAAGACACAACAATACTGTCGGTGGTCTTCACACGGATTCTCTCACGGTTGCCATTAAATTAAGTGCCATTTGCCCGACATTACCCGCACCCTGCATTAAAATCACATCGCCATCACGCACCTGCGCATCAAGCATGGTGGTCAGGGTTTGTTCGGAAACCAGGCGTGCATTGGGGCATTTTTCCTGAATCTGTTTTAACAGGCCTTCACTGGTTACGCCAGGAATTGCAGGTTCTCCGGCAGAATAAATATCCAATAATAACAAGTCATCGGCTAAACTCAATGCGTTTACAAATTGACTAAACAAGGATTTGGTTCGCGTATAGCGATGCGGTTGAAACACATGAATCAAGCGCTTGTCAGGCCAAGCTCGGCGCAACGCATCGATAGTTGAGGAAATCTCTTGCGGATGGTGGCCGTAATCATCAATCACAAGGGCTGCACCTTGTTCGAAATGCCGCTCACCCAGCATTTGGAACCGCCTGCCAACCCCCTGGAATTTAAGCAAGGCATTGGCAATTGCCTCATCACTCACCCCAAGCTCGGTGGCGATTGCAATGGCTGCCAAAGCATTCAGCACATTATGGCGACCTGGCCAGGGAAACTGAATGGTTAAGGGGTTGTTCGGTGCAGGACGCACCACAGTAAATGCGCTTAACATGCCATTTTGAACCCAGTTACAGGCTTTATAATGCGCCTCGT
Organism: Tatlockia sp.; assembly: GCA_041659885.1. GTDB lineage: Bacteria > Pseudomonadota > Gammaproteobacteria > Legionellales > Legionellaceae > Tatlockia. Next base: position 39,230 of record JBAZXN010000014.1, on the reverse strand, counting down.
CATGAAATCCATAGGTTCGGGTAGGGCGTTGTACCACCGGTAAAATTCCCCGCACTTCCTCATCGTCAATGCAAAGGACAGCTAAACCATAAAAAGGCAAATGATGCAAAAACTCGACAAAAGTATTGCGTAATTTATCAAAGTTGTCATCGTAGGTTGCCATGTGATCGGCATCAATATTGGTAACTACTGCCATCATGGGTTTTAAGTATAAAAACGAGGCATCGCTTTCATCCGCCTCCGCAACAAAATAGGCTGATTTACCAAGCTGGGCATTGGAACCGCAACTGTTTAACTTCCCGCCAATAACAAAACTCGGATCCAACCCGCCTTCGGCTAAAATACTGCTCACAAGGCTTGTTGTGGTGGTTTTTCCGTGCGTTCCGGCAATAGCAATTCCGTGGCGAAATCGCATTAACTCTGCAAGCATCATAGCCCTTGGTATGACAGGAATCAGTTGTTCCTGCGCGGCAATAATTTCCGGATTGTCTGCTAATACTGCCGTGGAGCGAACTACCACATCCGCACCCACTACATTGTCAACTGCATGGCCAATGAAAACCTTAATCCCCAGTGATTGCAAGCGTTGCACGGAACGGCTTTCACTGAGATCAGAGCCTGTAATACGGTAACCCTGGTTATGCAGCACTTCGGCAATGCCACACATTCCAGAGCCGCCAATACCAACAAAATGGATTCGTTCAACTCGCCCCATCCTTGGTGACAAGAAACATTCGATGTTGCTCACAAAGTTCCCCTTAAATAGCTTATGAAATAACCTTTGTTGTTTTCATAAGAATTATGACGTCGGCGACCTCAGTCCTAGAGCTTGCCAACGATTCTCATGATCAATGCGCAATAATAACGCAATAACCACACAGTTCACCACGATACTTGCTCCCCCATAACTTAACAGGGGTAACGTTAATCCTTTGGTAGGCAAAAGTCCTGAGTTAACGCCCATGTTAATTGCCGCTTGCAGCCCTAACCAAAACGTTAAACCATAGGCGGTAAATGCCGCAAAATACCGTTCCTGATTATGGGCAGTAAAGCCAATCGTTAATCCCCGCACCACGAGTATACTATAGAGGATTAATACCAGGAAAACGCCAAACAGGCCAAGCTCTTCGGCAAGGACTGCAAATAAAAAATCAGTGTGCGCTTCAGGCAAATAAAATAACTTTTGAACACTTTCACCTAATCCCACACCAAAAAAGCCTCCGCGACCAAAGGCTATCAGGGATTGCGTCAATTGATAGCCGGAGTTGAATTGATCAGCCCAGGGGTTAAGAAATGCCGTTAATCGCGCTACCCGGTAAGGGGAGGATAAAGCAAGGACTGCCAGGCACACGCTTACCGCAAGCAATAAGGTAATGTAATAAAAAAGCCGTACTTCTGCTAAAAAAAGCATGGCCATGACGGTTCCTGTGATGACAAAAGTCGCGCCAAAATCAGGCTCTTTTAACAGCAAAACCGCAACAAATCCTAATACAATCATTGGCTTTATAAATCCGGCAACACTTTGCCGCACACTCGTTTGTTGCCTGACCAAATACCCTGCCACATAAAAAACAAGCGTTATTTTTGCAAGCTCTGAAACCTGTATCCCGATAGGGCCAAACGAAAGCCAGCGCCGACTGCCATTCACCGAGCGCCCAATGCCTGGCACTAAAACCAGCGCCAGCATCAAAAGGCAAACTAGCAGCAAGGGTACACTAATTTTTTCCCAAAAAGAGCTGTCTATCCGCATAATAAAGAGCGCGGCTATCAATCCTGCAAACAAATAACAGGATTGGCGAATCAAAAAGTGAAAGGGTTGCGCGTAAAATTTGGTAGAAATCATAATGGAGCTTGAGGATACCATCATCAAACCCACGATTAATAAACCCAGCACCGCCCCCATTAACCATTTATCATACAGCGCAATGGGTCTGTTGGTTGGTTTACCGCGTTGATTATAGTGGCGGGGCTGCATGGTCGTCACAATTGGTTCACCTCTGCTGCAAATGATTCCCCACGGTGATTAAAATCACGAAACATGTCAAAGCTTGCGCAAGCAGGTGACAGCAAAACCACATCCCCCGGCAAGGCCTGTGCTTTAGCCAACAAAATGGCCTCCTTTAGCGAGTGGGCATGAACTTGTTTCGCAGACGAGCCTAACGCCTGTGCAATTTTGTGCGCATCCTCCCCGATTAACACAACGGCACGCACAAAGTCAGCCACAGGCTCTCGCAATGCACTGAAATCAGCCCCCTTGCCAACGCCACCTGCGATGAGGACAATTTTCCCCTGCAAAGCGCTGCCAATACCGGCAATTGCCGAGATGGTTGCCCCAACATTGGTTCCTTTGGAGTCGTTTATCCAATCCACACCCTCTTGCCGCCTCACCCACTGGCAACGGTGGGCAAGTCCTGCAAAGGACTTTAAGACTTCAATAATCGCATTCAGCGGAAGCCCAGCCGCTCGCGCTAACGCACAAGCCGCCAAGGCATTTTCCCAATTGTGTTTGCCCTTAATGCGTAATTCGCTTGTAGCTAACAGGGGTTGATTGCCATGAAAAAGCCACTCTTCACCGTTTTGTCTAGCAATGCCCCATTGGTTTTCCAACGGGGTATCCAACCCATAACTTTCAATTGTTGAATCAGCAGGATTGAGAGGGATCGTGTGTTTATCCTGACGATTAAACAATTGCATTCTGGCCTGTTGGTAAACGCGATGCTTGGCGGCAACGTAAGCCTCAAGGTGATGGTGTCTATCCAGATGATCAGGGGTAATATTTAAAATAGTGGCAGCAACCGGTTTCAACGAGAACGTCAAATCCAGTTGGAAGCTCGACAACTCCAAAACCCAAAGCGTATAGTCTTTGCCATCATCCAGAAGATCAAGCACCGGTGCGCCAATATTTCCCGCAACAGCGACCGTTATGCCGGCCGCTTTGGCCATTTCACCCACGAGCGTCGTAACGGTTGATTTACCGTTGGTTCCGGTAATGGCAATCACCGGCGCTGTAATCTCTTGCGCCAGGCATTCAATGTCACCATACACGGGGATATTGCATTGCTGCGCTTTGGTGAGAAACGGCGCATCAAGCGGGATGCCGGGGCTGGTGATGATCGCTGTCAGTTGGTCGTATAATGCATCAGGAAGTGTGCCTAAAAAAACATCCACCCCCGGAAAAGCCTGATTAAATTCGCCAAGGCCATCCACTGCTTTGCGGGTATCAAAAACAACAAAGGGTTTGTTTCTCCGTTGCAAATACCTGGCAATGGAATGACCTGTTTTTCCTAAGCCTGCAACTAAATAAAGTGGTTGGTTCATGATTAACCTATCGTAGTTTTAAAGTAGCCAGCCCACAGAGCACGAAGACCACAGTAATAATCCAAAAGCGCACAATCACTTTTGGTTCAGACCATCCTTTCAATTCAAAATGATGATGCAATGGCGCCATACGAAACAAGCGCTTGCCGCCAGTGTATTTAAAATAACCGACCTGAAAAATAACCGACAAGGTTTCCATTACAAACAAACCGCCCATAATAAGCAATACCAACTCCTGGCGCACCACAACGGCCACAATGCCTAATGCCGCCCCTAAAGCCAATGAGCCAACATCGCCCATAAAAACCTGGGCGGGGTAACTATTATACCAGAGAAATCCTAGTCCAGCCCCTACAAGGGACGCGCAGAAAATGGTGATTTCACCCGTGTTGGGCACAAAGGGGATAACCAGATAATGGGCATACACGGCGTTGGAACTGGCATATACAAAAACACCCAAAGCACCGGCCACCATAACAATAGGTACAATAGCCAAGCCGTCCAGCCCATCGGTTAAATTCACGGCATTGCTGCTTCCCACGATAACAAAATAGGCAAGCACACCATACAAGGGCCCAAGGGTTAGCAAGACATTTTTAAAAAAGGGAATTGTTAATTGGGAACTGACCGGGATGCTGCTACCGTAATGGAGGTAACTGACCGCTAAAATGGCTATCACTGACTGCCATAAGTATTTCCAACGTGCCGGCAGCCCTTTTGCATTTTTCCGCACGACTTTACGGTAATCGTCCACCCAGCCAACCAGACCAAAACCGCTAGTGACCAGCAGCACTAACCACAAGGCAGGCTGGGAAAGATCGCCCCACAAAAGGGAGCTGACAATTACTGCCAACAGGATAAGTACCCCTCCCATAGTCGGAGTGCCTGCTTTAGACAAATGGGATTTGGGTCCGTCATCACGGACCATCTGCCCAATTTGGAGGTTTTGCAACCACCGAATCATCATCGGCCCGCAAAACAAACCCACCAAAAGTGCGGTTAATGCGGCCAAAATGGAGCGAAAGGTCAAGTACTGAAACACCCTGAACGCATGATACTGTCCCTGTAATAGCTGCGTTAACCAGTAAAGCATATTTTTTCACCTTATAAGAAGATTGTGCTGGCTATCTAAAAAAGCCGTCAAGCATAGCACAATTCTGACTTTTCAACCCAGTAATTGGTGTACAATTTTTTCCATCGCAGCAGAGCGCGACCCTTTTACCAATACTGTGGTCTCTTTATCCAATTTGGTGAGCAAATCTCGCGCCAACTCCTCCTGATTTTGATAATGTTTTGCAGATTGCCCAAAAGCCTCTGAACTGAACGCACTGTGCGTGCCGCAAGTCAGTAGCAAATCGATCCCCTTGGCAAGGGCTGTTCGCCCAATGGATTCATGGTGTGCTCTGGTATAAGAACCCAGCTCGCCCAAGTCACCTAATACCAGAATTTTACGGCCCGGGCGTTTGCCAAGGACCTCGATTGCAGTGAGCACAGAGCATAAATTCGCATTGTAGGAATCATCAATAATAACGGACTGGTTTTTGCCGGTGCGAAACGCCATGCGCCCTGCCACCCCTTGAAAATTGCCAAGCCCGGCTACAATCTCTGCCAGGCTAATCCCTGAAGCATAGCAACAGGCGGCGGCCGCCAAGGCATTGCGGATACTGTGCTCGCCTGGAACCTGCAAGGTAATTTTCGCACGTCCTGTGGGAAAAATTAAATCAAACTGAGCACAACCTTCCTGGTCAAACACACGGTTTTCAGTATAGAGGTCGGCTGAAGGCTTCTGTTCCAATGCAAAACGGAGTACTTTTTTGTCGTTCAGCACCTCATCCCAAAAATGCGCGTATTCGTCATCGGCATTGACAATGGCAGTACCACCTGAAGGTAGCCCTTGATAAATTTCGCCTTTAGCACGCGCAACGCCATCCAGCGAACCAAAGCCTTCAATGTGGGCTGGTGCAATGTTATTGATCAAGGCAACTTCTGGCTTGACCAGGGCTACTGTGTAGGCAATTTCGTTGAGGTGACTGGCACCTAATTCAAATACGGCAAAGCGATGTTGCGGCAATACACTCAAAACGCTCAGTGGCGCTCCAATGTGATTATTTAAGTTTCCCATCGTCGCGAAAGAAGGCTTTGGCAAAATGGAGGCTATCATTTCCTTGACGGAGGTTTTGCCGTTACTGCCTGTGAGGGCAATGACTGGGCAGTGAATACCCTCACGGTAAAATCGTGCAAGGTCGCCTAAGGCTAACAGCGTATCGTTGACCTTAATTTGTGGAATGGCAACGGGCACGTTCTTGCTGCACAGTACCCCGACAGCACCTCTTTTTTGCGCCTCGTCAATAAAATCATGGCCGTCAAAACGCTCCCCTGCAAGCGCTATGAATAAATAGCCAGGCTTTACTTGCCGGCTGTCGATGCAAAACCCACAAACAGCGGTTTCATCGGGGGAAGAACAATTAAATAATGCGGCAATGGTTTTTAGATTCATCATATGCTAAGCCATGGAAAATGCTTCATTGTGTATGGATAATAACTGCTTGTAATGGGTAAGGCTTTTTTCAGATATAGGCTTCCTTTGCTCATCGAGCAAATAGGTATCCAGGCCTTCGCTAAGCTGTTTTGCCGTATCATGCATAATTGCAAACCGCTCTGCATCGATAGTGGGGTTGCCTGAGGCATGCATAAATAAACAAAGCCCGCGCACTCGAAACGCGCCGATATTTTGCAGATCAAACACACCACTCGCGGTGGCTGCGGCCAAACTGCATAACACAGGCCCCTGCCCGTTGGCATGCTGGTGACGATGGAACAAACTCCCCTCGCCAAAGCGCAATCCCGCAGCAAGCACGGTTTGCAACAATTCATAACCCGCTAACTGACGCCCTTCTTTTGCCAGAAGAAACATCATTATCGATTTACCAGGCTTTACGACTTCATCGGAATCGGTTTTCTCACATAGCGCGCTATCTGTACCGCTTTGTGGCTCGTCATCCTCAATGGGATCAAGCAGGGGGGCTTCTTCTTGACAGGATTCTTCCGGCAAATCGTAATTGATTTTTCGAACGGCGATAATATCATCGTACCGCATCTCTTTATGCCCTAAAGAGGGTTCCTGCTTTGCCGGCAAGAGGCTGTGGCGTCTTGCTTTCATAAGGCGCGCTATGGCAACCACAACCCCAATGAGTAATAGAACATTGAGGATAAGACTCCAATTTGCCTGCATGTTTTACTCCTATTTTCAGTTCGACTGTGAGCGAAAGCTATTCAGCAACACTGAGCAAAGCCTGCTCAACGTCCACCGCAACAATACGGGAAACACCCGGCTCGCGCATTGTCACCCCAATTAAATGTTCTGCCAACTCCATCGTCAGTTTATTGTGCGTTATAAATATAAATTGCACAACCGCAGACATTTCTTTTACCATTTCACAAAAACGACCCACATTGACTTCATCCAGGGGCGCATCAACCTCATCCAACAGACAAAAAGGCGATGGATTTAATTGAAAAATTGCAAAAACAAAGGCAATTGCGGTCATGGCCTTTTCTCCGCCGGAAAGCAAATGGATGGTGCTGTTTCGCTTTCCCGGTGGTTCTGCCATTACTACTATACCTGCTTCCAACAGATTATCACAGGTTAGCTCCAATCGGGCACGTCCACCACCAAAAAGACGGGGAAAAAGTGCCTGAAAGCCAGAATTCACCTCATCAAAGGTGAGCCTTAGCCGCAGCGCGGTTTCTTTATCCATTTTTTCAATCGCCTGATTAAGTGTCTGTAGCGCGATTGTTAAATCCTGGTGCTGGGCATCCAAATGCTGCTTTCTTTGAAGCTCCGTATCGTATTCCTCAATTGCCACGAGATTGATACTGCCCAGGCGCTTGATTTTATCAACAATATCCTGTAATTCCCGTTCGCGCAAATCTTGACGAACACCGGCAGGAATCATAGCAAGAATAGATTCAATCTGCGCATTTAATTCGGTAATTGACTCCAAAACGCCCTCGGCTCGCAAAGTCAGCGCTTGCTCTTGCAGTTGCTCTTGCTGAATGCTCTCCTGCAACTGTTTGCTCTGCTTCGCTTCAAGCTGAATAGTTAGCTCAAGCGAAGACAGCGCTTCACTCATAGCGGTTATCTCTTGTTTCTGCTGGTTTAATGCCTGTTCCAGTGCTGCATGGTGTTGCATTTTTTCATGTAAGCTTGCATGAAGCCCTTTATCGGGGGCTTTGAGTGCATTTAATCGTGCGCGCAGGGTTTCAAGGCGAGTGGTCAAAGTGGCTACGCGTCCCTCTTCCTGATGAAGTGCCGCAAGGAGTTGCTGGATTTTTAATTGCTCACGCTCTGTTTGCAATTGCGAGTGATTTAACGCGGCTCTCGATTCTTCAAGGGTAAGTCGCAACGCGTTCAAGGAGGCGTCCCAAAGGACTTTCTCTTTTTCTACCCGCAGTTGCTCTTGCTGGCGGATTGTTTGTTCCGCCTCGATTGTTTCCACCACTTTAAGCGATTGCTCGTATTGGGTAAGCTTGTCTTCCAATAAGGCTTCCAGGGTTTCCCATTCATAAGTCAGCGTGCTTTTTCTTGCTTGAATTTCCAGCAAACCCTGCTCCCGCTCTTTGATTTCGGCAGTATGCTTACGAAGGGCATCCTGCGCTGCAAAAAGCGCTTGTTTGGCTTCTTCTAGTGTGTTAGCCCCCGCGTTTCTTTGTTGAGAGAGTGCATCGCGCTGAGTGAGTAAGGCAGAAAGCGTTTCCCTTGCACGGGTTAAGGTGAGATTTAATTGGGTTAATTCCGCTTGTCGCCCCAATAGACCCGAAGCGTCTTTTTTTTCTTTCCCAATAAATTTAAGCCATCCCTTACCTATCCAAAAGCCATTCTTTGTGAGGATGGACTCCTCGCTGCCAAGGGTTGCTAACAGGGGTTTGGCTTCATCAAGAGAGGCAACGGTATAAATTGTTTCAAGGTTAATATTCCAGCGTGGCTTACTACCTTGTATTTTTTCCGATAAACGCGAAGGAACCTGGGTTGCTTCACTTCCTTCATAAGAATAGTTGTTATCCCTTGTGAGAAAAAGGGCTGGGGCATCGAGTGATTCGATTTCAGGCCAGATAGCCGCTAACGAATCGACTACAAAAGCTTCCAGGGCTTCGGACAGCACAAATTCTGCCGCAAACTGCCATTCCTGCTCGACAACAATGCCCTCAACCAAACGGCTTAAATGGCCCAGGATCGGTTCATTTTTAACGGCATGACGGGCAAGGTGTGCTTGCTGTGCTGCCAACAAGCTGGCATGTTCTGTACTTACATGGTGCACTTCATCCTGGGCTTTCGAGAGATCGTTTTCCAGCGCTTGCCACTGAAGGCGCAAGGCTTCATCCCGACGCATCGACTCCTGATAGTCTCTTTCGGCCTCGTCCTGTTTTTTTTGCAATGCCGCAAGCGTGTTTTGCAGCGTTTGCAATTGAATGCGCGCCTTTTCTTCATCCAGTTCAGCTAACTGGCTCTTTATTTTTTCCAAACCAACCATTGCCTGTTGACGACTCGCCATCAATGCGTGCTGCATTCGCTTTTCTTGTTCTAATGCCGTTGCTGCCTGATTGATAGCGGTGTTTATTGCAAGCATTGCCGATTGCCAATGGCTAAACTGCGCTTCCTTTTCCTGCACGCGCGTTTTATTCGCCTCAAAAGAATGGATTTTTTCTTGCACATCTTTCTGTAAAACGGCTAAAAACCCTTCACTTTCGGTTAAAGACAAGGCATTTGCTTTGGCGGCTTGACTGGCACTTTCCCAGTCGGCATGCATTTCTTTTTGATAGTCCAAAAGCCGAGTTTCTTCCCGTTGCTGCTGAAGCAAGCTTTCTTCAAGCCGTGCAATTTCCGTTGCAATCGCATAAAATTCGGTTTGTTTTTCCTGAAAAGCGTCATTTCCCGCATGAAATTGTTCGCGCAGCACCACATTTTTGCGAAAAGCTTCAGCAGATTTTGCCTGATGGGCTTCTTGCTCAAGCCGCAGGACACTTAATTTTTCCTGTATTTTCGATTGCTCCTGCGACAAAGCTTGCCATTTCAGCGCTAAAATATCCGCCCGACAGGTTCGTTCTTCTTCCCGCAATCGCTTGTAATGCCTTGCAGCCTTAGCCTGGCGCTCAAGGCGTTGGAGTTGTTTGCCAAGCTCTTCACAAATATCCTGCACGCGGGCTAAATTTTCCTGGGTCTGTTCAATTCGGGATACCGTTTCACGCCGCCGCTCTTTGTATTTGGAAATGCCAGCCGCTTCCTCAAGAAAGCCTTTTAACTCTTCAGGACGCGCTTCAATAATGCGGGAAATCGTTCCCTGCCCAATAATAGAGTAACCGCGCGAGGACGCACCGGTTCCCATAAAAAGATCGGTGATATCACGCCGGCGACAGCGGCTGCCGTTTAGAAAGTAGGCGGAATCCCCATCGCGGGTCACCAGGCGTTTTACCGCAATGTCCTGATAGCTTGCGTATTGCCCAATCAATCGCCCCATGCTGTTGTCAAACACCAGTTCAATGGAAGCCTGCCCTATGGCTTTGCGCTCAGAGGAACCATTAAAAATGACATCGACCATTGCTTCGCCGCGTAAATTTTTGGCAGAGCTTTCACCCAGCACCCAACGCACTGCATCAATAATATTGGATTTTCCACAGCCGTTTGGTCCGACAATGGCAACTAATTGGCCAGGCAAGGGAATAGTGGTCGGATCGACAAAAGATTTGAAACCGGCCAGTTTTAACTCTTTAAGCTGCATTCACAAGAGCCAAGGATAGAAAAGGAAGAAGTATAGCGGGAAAGTACTTTAAGGAGAAGTTCTTTAAAGAGTTGACGAACGTATTGAAAACACTGGAAAATAAAAAATCAATACGCCTTGAGGAAATGGGATGACCCAGGACAAAGAACTGACCGAGACCCTGAAAACCATCGCTGAAAAAAGTATGCGCATTATGGAAGACATGAAAAATAACCCCACGCAATTGTCGGAGTTAGTCAGGCAATACATGGAGTTGACTCGGAATTTCCAGGGCCTAATCATCGCCTTGTTAAAGAACCCCGAAGCCGTAATCAAAATGCAAGTGGACTATTGGCAAGATACCTTCAGCCTGATGCAGGAGCAATTATTGTGCTTTGTAGAAGGTAAACCCATGCCCATTAGCGATCAGCGCTTTAATAGCGATGAATGGGTGAATAATCCTTTCTTTAACTTTATCAGCCAGCATTACCTTTTAGCCAGCGAGCACATCAATTCGCTGTTGTGTCATATGGAATTCGGTGACAAGCAGCTTGCCAAACGCGTGCAATTTTTTACCCGCCAATACTTGGATGCGCTCTCTCCTGCCAATTTTTTACAGACCAACCCGCAATTAATGGCTGAAACGATACAAAGTCATGGCAAAAACCTTTTGCAGGGGCTGCAAAATTTATTAACGGATATGGAAAATGGTTCCTCCCGGTTACTCATCAAAATGACGGACACCAAAGCCTTTAAAGTAGGGGTGAATATCGCCACCACCAGGGGGAAAGTTATTTTTCGAAATGACATGATGGAGCTTTTACAGTATTCACCCCAAACCGAAAAAGTGTACTCGGTGCCTTTATTAATGATTGCCCCCTGGATTAATAAATATTACATCCTGGATTTGAGTCAACATAACTCCCTGATTGACTGGCTTGTCAAACAAGGAATAACGGTCTTTGTTATTTCCTGGGCGAACCCCGACAAAAGCTATGCAAAAAAGGGGTTATTTGATTACATGCAAGACGGACCAGCTACGGCAATTTCGGTGATTCAAAAACAACTCAATGTGAGTCAGGTGAATACCTTAGGCTTTTGTATTGGCGGCACCTTACTGGCCTGCATGTTGGCCTATTTTCAGGCAAAAAAAATAAAAAGCGTTCGCTCAGCGACTTTCCTCGCCTCCATGATTGATTTTAGTGAGCCTGGCGATATCGCTGTTTTTATCGATGAGCAGCAAATCCAGCGCATTGAAGAAGAAATGAACACAAAGGGATTTTTAGACGGCCGTTTTATGGCAAGCACCTTTAACTCCCTACGCGCCAACGACCTGGTCTGGTCGTTTTTTATCAAAAATTATTTACAAGGCAAAAGCCCTGTCCCCTTTGACATCCTGTTTTGGAATGCCGATGTCACCAATATGCCGCTCACCATGCATTCGCAATACTTGCGCTGGATGTATTTGCACAATGATTTAATCAAACCCAATAAAATTCAATTGAATCACGTTGGCCTTGATGTGAGTCAAATCGATATTCCTACGTTTTTTGTTTCCACGGAAAAAGATCATATTGCGCCCTGGCAAACCACCTACGCCGGATTTCAACTAATGCGGGGCAAAAAACGGTTTTTACTGGGCGGCTCAGGCCATATCGCAGGGATTATCAATCCACCGGGCAGTAGCAAATACAGTTTTTACCGCAACGTAGAAAACGCCTCCACCCCCTCAGGATGGCTTGCCAAAGCAACAGAGCATAAAGGCTCCTGGTGGCCTGAATGGTTTAAATGGCTTAAAAAAGAATCCGGGCCCTTAATCGATGCGCCCTCTTTTGCTGCATTACCTTATAAAGGATTGATGGATGCACCAGGGGAATATGTGTTTAAAAGTTATAGCGAGAAAAAAACACCGTAGGGAAAGGCGCCTAACGTCTGTTGACATACATTTCCTCACCCCTCTAAAGTGCCTGCTTACCGCGGTATAGCGGTACTTTAGAACAACGACAAGCCCGAATCCATTGTTTACCTTACCAAATGTCAACACAATGTGGGAGGTGTGTTGTATTTATAATCCAATAAGAGTATAATTTGAACACTTATCCTGATCGCTTTAAGAGAAACACTATGCCAAAACCAATAGGCCATTACTTCTATTCAGAAGATACCTTATGCAAAGCTGAATCCTATTTAAAATTACTAGCCAATAGAAAAGCACGACCGGGCGGTCGCTTACAGGCCGTTTTGAAAAAAGCGAACCTTACTGATTTCAATGCGCTTGATGCAAAACAACTGCTCGCATTGCTGATGAATACTCGAAAACCTAAAATATTTGCAGAAATCGAGCCCCTTCTCGATGGGACAGACTGGAATTTGCAAGAAAATGCCATTCTAGGCGATATGGTGTTTAGTACAACAGGCACGCATGCGTTTAATAATGGTGCGCATTATGGTAAACAAACCGATCATCAAAAACCACTTGCTACACATTTTCTTTTTATCTCCAGTGCATTATTAAGAAATGATAATGGCAAACAGACCTCTGATATGCAAGAGGTCCTTGTTGAGAATCAAGTGGATGAAGACGCTTTTTACAAATTATATGAGCGTCGCTTATTGCCAGGATTATTGATACAAAATGAGCAGGCAAGAAAAGACAATACCCTGCTTGTCATTAATATCCCTGGATTAGGATGTGGTGCATTCGGAGGTGAATATGAAAGTCAATGCAGAGCAGCACTTCCACGTATTTTAAAACGGCTTTTCGAAACACACAGTGATAAATTAGATGCGGTTCACACCATCAATTACGACCCTTTCGAGAAGCTGGAAAAGGATGAGTTTACCACCGATACCATTCCTGGTACTCAAATCAGGCTAATGGCCAGACCGTACCAGGGTTTGCCAGAGGGCGCGACAGGCTCCGTTGCATCACAGCTTGAATTTCCAAAAGATGGAACCGACTATACTAACTGCCGATTACTCAAAATCGTAGCCTGGGATCACTTTTCTTTTCCAGGGAATGATCTTTGGGTAAATAACCGGCAAAAAGGGAATGGCAGACAAACAGACGATGGGGTATCCTTTGCAAGTTCTGATGTGGTATTAGCGCTGTTTAATATGGGACAGTTTGGCTCAAAGGTATCAAATTTTAAAATTCAATACGATAAACAACAAGGTATTGCGTATGCAATTCCTCCTAAAAGTAAAAACGCATTCGGTTATGAAGAATTGGCTAAACTTCCTTCCTGTGTAAGCGTTAAAATGATAGATGTTGTGTCAACTTCAGGCGCAGTACTCACACCAGGTTCTGAAGAAATCCAAAAAAACAAAGGTGATTTTGAGCGCAATAAAATAAAAATTCAACAGCAATTTATAGCCAACCTAAACGCGCTACAGGATAAGCTCAAGCCCTCTAACACGAAGGGAACAAGATTGCATGGTAATTTATTGAACAAACAAGCAGAATTTTTCAAGACACTGACTTCAGAATCAACTGAAAAACAAGTAAAAACCGCCATTGCTGATTTTCGCACATTTTGCAAGGAACACATTGCAACTGCAGACAAGCTTATGGGACATGGTTGGCTTTACCGTATAGCTGAGGTTTTAATCAAAACGGTAGTGGGTTTATTTGCAGGGATTGGTATGGTTCTCGGCTCTTTAGTTTGCCAAGGTTTGGTTAAATCGTCGCATCGTCAAAAATTTGCCAATACTTTCTTTACCCTTAATCAAACGGATGAGTCGAAAGCCCTGGCTCAATTTAAACAAGAAATCCTGGGCGATGAAAAGAAAGAGTCTGGTTTACTCTCTCAGATTTAAAATCCCCTAAGAGCAACAAGAAGACCCTGGAGCGTAACTTATCCAGGGCTCTTCCTTTTAGTGTTTGACATCGGTACTATTTTTTACTTCCTGCACAAAAGAAAGCATGGCTTTTTCCAGAATATCAAACGATTTTTGCCAGTAATCCAACGTTTTGTGGCCGTTTTCTACTGCCATATTAATGTGTTTTTCAATGAGCTCTTCCGGTTTTTTTACCTTGGCTAACTCATCGGGTTTAAGGTAAGTATAACTTTGCAAGGTTTTCACATTAAGCTCGGTAATCGCTTGTATCGGCGCCTGTATTTTTTTGGCGACTTCACTGAATTTATCAAATGGCTGATTCATGGTAATCTCCCCAATATATTGCACTGCACAATTTAATATTAGTACAAAATAAGCCATTCCGTCAAGAAATCACCGTAGTTTTTTTTGCACTGCAGCAAAGACTGAATGAGACCCTCAATCAGGGCTTAAAAAAATGTTCCCACTGATTGACTAATTGCTTCATTTCCTGATTAAAAATTTCAGTCGCTTTTTTATAATCAGTGAGGTATGGATTCGACTCTAACGATTTTTCCATGCCGGCAAACAGTTGGCCCAAGGTTCCTTTAACCGATTGACTCATGGGGTGATGCGCCAAAACGATTAAATGACGTAACATTTCCGAGGATAAAAATTGGGTGGATCCACTTTCCATTTCCACAAAAATTTGCAGTAAAGTGGCATTGGTTATGTCTTTTCCGGAAGTAGAATCCTCCACGCGAAAGGCTATTCCTTCAATGACATAGTGTTGCAATTCTTCAAAAGTGATGTATTGGCTTTTTTCCGTGTCGTAAAGGCGACGGTTTTTATATTTTTTTATTAGTCTTGTCATAATTGTCTCTTACATGTATTGACCGCCGTTAATATCAAGATTGGCTCCGGTGATAAATCCCGATTGCGAGTCAGCAAGAAAAGCAACCCCGTTGGCAATTTCATGGGGCATTCCTAATCGACCGACCGGAATATTAGCAATAATCGTTTGAAGCACATCCTCTTTTACGCCCGTTAACATCGGAGTATTGATATATCCTGGAGAAATAGTATTGACTGTAATGCCTTTGCTGGCAACCTCTTGCGCCAAACTTTTGGAAAAGCCGTAGAGTGCTGACTTGGTTGCGGCATAGTTGCATTGGCCAAATTGCCCTTTGCGGCCATTAATGGAGGAAATACTGATAATGCGGCCGTATTCTCTGGCAAGCATAAAAGGAACTACATTACGGGTGACATTAAAGACGGCAGTCAAGTTGGCATCAATAACTTCTTGCCATTGCTCCGGGGTCATTTTTTTTAAGCTTGCATCTTTGGTAATGCCCGCATTGTTGATAAGCACATCGATTCGACCATAACGCGCAATGACTTCTGCAGCTAATTGTTCACAATCTGCAAATTGTCTGATATCCGCATAACGAATCTCGATGGAATAGCCTTCTTCTTTTTGGGATTGTTGCCAGAGCATGGCCTCTTCGTGCTTGCCCTCTTTGAAGTAGCAGGCAATAACCTGGTATTGTTTAGAAAGACGCTGGCAAATAGCGGTTCCAATGCCACCAGTGCCTCCTGTAACAAGAGCTACCATCTTATCCATAAATAACTCCTTTTAAATGTGGATGATTCAAGGCTCCTTAGTTAAGCAAAAACCAGGCCTAAAGCGCCTTGACATTTTAAAAAGCGTTTATTACTTCATTGTATTTTAACCGCTTTTGGAACAAAGCTTTTCATTTGCAAGGCAAATTGATGTAACACGTCCAAGCCGGACTCTTCTGCCTGTTTACACCAGTGTTGCAAGGCGTCCACCAACTCTTTTTGGGAAGAAGCTGTTTTTAGCCAGATATTTTGCAAGGATTGTCGGAAATTATAGACTACTAACAATTGCTCATAGCGCTCAAGCAAGGTGTGTAACCGCTGTTTTGCTTTGGGCGACAACAACATATCCTGCCTGCGAAATAAGCTTCCAGCGCGCTGGAACAGGCGTTTATCGGCTTTATTCACCGTGGACAGGCGCTCGTTTCTAAGAATGGGACGCACAACCCGGTTGTAATAAAAAGACATAATTTGGAACCGGTTACCAATCACTGCTTTGACGGTATCCAAGTCAACCTGCCGCTTTCCGGCCTCACGGGCAAGCTTAGGCGGCAGCTTTTTCACTTTTGCCAAACCTAAAAAGGACAGGCAGCGAATATACAACCAGCCTAAATCGAATTCCCACCATTTCACTGAAAATTTAGCGGAAGAGGCAAAAGTATGGTGGTTATTGTGCAGCTCTTCCCCGCCAATCCAAAAACCCCAGGGGAAAATATTGGTTGCAGCGTCCGGGCACTCAAAATTGCGGTAACCGAAGTAATGCCCCACTCCATTGATAATACCGGCCGCATGAAAAGGGATCCACATCATCTGAATAGCCCAGATAGTAATACCTGGTAAACCAAAAAGGAGTAAATCCACTAAAAACATGAGCAAAATTCCTTTGGCCGAAAAACGCGAATACACATTTCGCTCTATCCAGTCGTCTGGTGTGCCGTGGCCGTATTTTGCAACCATTTCCTTGTCTTTGCTTGCTTCTTTATACAGTTCGGCACCTTGCCATAATACTTTTTTAAGCCCGAGCACTATAGGGCTGTGCGGATCGCCTTCGGTTTCGGTCATTGCGTGGTGTTTGCGATGAATCGCCACCCATTGCGCAGTAACCATTCCGGTGGTTAACCATAACCAGAAACGAAAAAAATGGCTGATAACAGGGTGCAAGGTCAATGCACGATGCGTTTGATGACGGTGTAGATAAATGGTAACACCGGCAATGGTAATTTGGGTGAGCACAATGGTCGCCAGGACATAACCCCAAAAGGACAAGTTTAGAACACCAAAGATCATACGTTTCTCCACTACATAAAAAAAACCAACTGACGTAATTTAATACAGTCATTTTGTTAATGATACCACAAAATGCACAATTCACATTGCATCGTTTCAACTTGTGAACGATAATTTCCTATAAATTCACTTTAAAAGGACAAAACATGAATGATAAATTACAGAAAAGCCTTGAGGGACTTGTCCCTTATTTAATGCTTGGGATTGCTATAGCCCTTGTAATCGGTTTATTCATTATGTTCTCTTATGTAGTGGTTTGGGGACTATTAATCGGTGCGCTGCTTTGGCTTGTTTCTGTGGTGAGGACTTATCTGTTTCCAGTGAAACCCACGCAAGTCGAGCTAAAACGACGCAAGGGGCGCGTTATTGAGCATGAAGATAAAAAATAATGCCTGAATTACCTGAAGTAGAAACCACTTGCCGTGGAATTAGCCCTTATTTGCTTAACCAAACCATCACAGGGGTTGTTGTAAGGCAGGCGAAATTGCGTTTCGAAATCCCGAGTGATTTAAACGCGCGATGTACAGGACAGGTAATCCGGCGCATTGCACGGCGCGCAAAATACCTGTTGTTTGAGTTATCAGAGGGCTATTTGCTCAATCATTTAGGGATGTCGGGGCATTTGATGGTCGTGGGTTTAAATACCCCTGTGAGAAAACACGACCATTTCGACCTCTTGTTAAGCAATGGCTTTGTTTTGCGTTACAATGATCCACGCCGTTTTGGCCTTTGGCTTCACTTCACTGAAAACCCCGCAAGCCATCGCCTGCTCGCGCACTTGGGGCCTGAGCCCTTGTCTTTGGACTTTGATAGCAATTATTTGCAGCAATGCGCCCATAACAAAAACATGCCGGTTAAAAACTTGATTATGCACAATGAAGTGGTGGTGGGTGTTGGAAATATCTATGCGACAGAAAGCTTGTTTTTAGCAGGCATTCACCCGCTAACGCCAGCAAAATGCTTAAACGCTGCACAATGCGATATACTGGTTCAACACATTAAAACCGTGTTACAAAAAGCAATTGCTGCCGGTGGCACAACCTTGCGTGATTTTTACAACAGCGAGGGAAAGCCCGGTTATTTCAGTAATGAATTGGCCGTGTATGGTCGAAAAAACAAGCCCTGCATGCAGTGCAAAACCTTAATCCAGACGCTTTCCATTGGAAACCGTGCTTCTGCTTTTTGCCCCTCTTGCCAAAAGGAAAGCGTAATTCCCTTGTGATATTTCACCTGTTTGCAGTATTATTAGACTTTTGTGCACACAGCATGGGTTATGAAAATCGGCAAACTACGTACTTACTGGATAATTTTACTTTCCATTCTTGCAACGGCGAATACTTGTGGGCGGGCGGTATTAAAGCGCTATTTGGGTCCTAATGATCGCAAATGGGTGGATAACACCATCCATCGTTGGGTTAACCGCATCCTTAACCTGGTTAACGCGCAATGTATTGTCGTAAACCCCCAGGGCTATCAACCAGTGAGCGGACAACCTACCCTCATTATGTGCAATCACAGCAGTGTCTATGACATTCCCTTAAGTTTTAAGGCGTTTCCAAATGCCTCAATCCGTATGCTTGCCAAAAACGAGTTATCCCATATTCCTATTATGGGAAAGGGAATGCGAGCCGCCGAATTTCCCTTTGTTGACCGAAAAAACCGCTCGCAAGCCGTGAAAGATTTGCACGCTGTGCGTGAGCTTCTGGAAAGCGGCATTGTCCTTTGGGTAGCCCCTGAAGGGACGCGTTCAAAGGATGGCAAACTGGCTCCCTTTAAAAAAGGGGCTTTTATTACGGCCATTGAAGCCAAAGCCACCATTATCCCCATAGGAATTCGCGGAGCCAACCAGATTTTAGCAGCACGAACCACACAGCTCAACGTAAACCAAACCGCTGAGGTGCATGTCGGGCAACCGATTGACGCCTCCCTCTACACCTTTGAAACGCGCAATGAACTGATTAATGCAGTGCATCAATCCATACGCCATTTAGTGGGTGAATAACCACTTAATGTTCAAACCCATATCCGTCGGTATTTGCTTCTCTGGCAATGGCTAGTCCTTCATTACGGGGATCGGACGCGGCAGTAATCAATTGGCTGGTTTTATCCCAGGTAATTGCCTGCATATCACCGTAATATTGTTTCAATTGCATCAACCGATAGCCCATTGCTTTTAATTGCGCCTGCAATTGCGGAGAAAACGTTTCCGGCTCGACTTGCAACCAGTCAGGAAGGTACTGATGGTGAAAGCGCATGTGAGAAACCAGGGTAATCGCCCCCTGGTAGTCATTAAAGGCTAACGCCGCGAGCAACAGCATCGTGGGAATCCGACTTCCGCCTGGAGTGCCCACAATCGCCAGTCGATTGGGCATTTCCAAAAAAGTCGGCGTCATGGAGGATAAGGGCCTTTTGCCGGGTTCAATTTTGTTTGTGGAGCTTCCAATAAGTCCATAAACATTTCGTTCGCCTACTTTAGTGGAAAAATCATCCATTTCATCATTGAGCAAAACGCCAGTTCCTTTAGCTACCACACTGGAACCAAAAATATAGTTTACCGTTAAGGTGGCAGAAACCCGATTACCCTCTTTATCAAGAATAGAAAAATGCGTGGTCGAATGGCTTTCTGTGTTTGCCGCATCACCTTGCAACTTCTTACTGTCTAACGCTTTTTCCGCCGGAATCAATTGGCTTAAATACTTTGCATTGGCACTCGATACCAGGCGTTCGAGCGGGATTTTTACAAAATCAGGATCCCCTAAATAGCTTGCACGCTGCCAATAAGCAAGCCGCATGGATTCAACCAGGTAATGCACCCATTGTACTTTGGAAAAAGAGGCCAGGGGATAATTAGCCAAAATATTGAGCATGGTAATTAAAGACACACCCCCTGCGGAGGGCGGCGGAGCAGTTACGATTAACAGGGTATGAAATGCGCTCTCCAACGGTTTGCGCACCATCACATGGTAAGCAGCCAGATCCTTCAAAGTCCAAATGCCACCCGCAGCGCGGACTCCATCGACTAATTTTTGAGCCACTTCGCCCTGATAAAATCCATTATGCCCTTTTGCAGCCAACGCACGTAACGTCTTTGCCAAATCCGGTTGCTTTAAGCGCTCCCCGATGGGGAAGGGTTTGTTTTCCTGCAAGAATACCGCTGCGCTGTCGGGAAATTTTTGCAGCATGGCCAAACGGTCATCCATGGTGGTTGATTGGTAAAACTGCTCGTCAACCAAAAACCCTTCTTCGGCATAGGCAATGGCCGGAGCTAAGGATTTGGAAAGCGGGAAACGGCCGTAATGTTCCGCCATATAGACCAGGGCTGCCGGTTCTCCAGGAATTGCAGCAGCCAATCCGCCGTTTAAGGATAAGCCCGGTATAACCTGTCCCCTGGTATCAAGAAACATGTCCTGATGGGCTTTGAGAGGCGCTGTTTCACGTCCATCGATAAAGACATTTTGCTTTTCTTTTTCAAGGTGAAGAAGCCAAAAGCCCCCTCCACCCAAACCGGAGTGATAAGGTGCAACAACGGCTAGCACTCCACTCACTGCAATGGCCGCATCAAAGGCATTTCCACCCGCAGCAAGGATATCAAGGCCGGCTTTGGTCGCAAGGGGATGCGCTGTGGCTACGGCATAACCGGGCAGAAGCGTTTCTTCTGCGGCCCACAAGGGGTTGCTTACCAAACAAACTACGCTAAAGATTAGGCGTAAGCAGTTCATGAAAGCTCCCTTTTTCTTACTGTAAGCGCGTTCACCACTGAAGGCGGCACAAATTGGGAAACTTCACCGCCAAGTTGGGAGATTTCTCGCACTAAACTGGAAGAAATAAACATTAAATGTTCTGAGGGCGTTAAGAATACCGTTTCAATTTCACAAGACAGTTTGCGGTTCATTCCGGCAAGCTGAAATTCATACTCAAAATCGTTTACCGCGCGAAGGCCGCGTAAAATGATCTGGCCTTTTTGCTGTTGCACAAAATCAATCAATAGAGTATTAAACCCTTTTACCGAAACACCAGGGAGTGAGCCTACGGCCTCTTGTATCAATTCAATACGGGTTTCCAGCGATAAATAGGGCGATTTGGCCCGATTATCGGCAACGGCAACAATTATTTCTGGAAATATTCGGGATGCACGTCTAATAATATCTATATGCCCATTTGTAATGGGATCAAATGTACCAGGATAAATTGCTTTCTGTTTCATGATTCAAAGCGTTGGTTGCTGATATTGGCAGTCTAGCTTATTGTGCCTGGAAAAACTATCGTCCAAGAGGAGGAGAATCACAATGCGCATCAACAGAAGTCTTATCGCTTCGTGCTTGCTATTCACAGTTTCTGTACCCGTGATGGCGGCCGCGGTGAAGAAAGTACCCGCCGCCCCAGTAAATAAGCACACAGACGCCGTCTCCTCTTCGGCTGCAAAAATTGCTTCCTGGAATATTAGTGGTGCGCTCGCTGCCAAAAGCCACGGGAAAGGCTGGAGCGCGTCAATGAATTGGACGCAACGCGGCCAGGGTAATTACCAAATCCGCCTGTCTGGCCCTTTTGGGGGAGGTGCTTTGCTCATCACTAAAAATGGCGGCCTCATTACCTTGCGCGAAGGCTCAAAGTCCGTGTCCTCTTCCAATGCCAGTACCTTGATGAAGCAACAAACGGGCGTAAGCCTCCCTGTGACAAGCCTTTATTATTGGGTCCGGGGAATACCGGCACCGGGCGCGGTTTCCTCGATGAAGCGCGATCAATATGGGCGGCTGATGGTTTTGCATCAAAGCGGTTATACGATTGAATACAATCAATACACTGCTGCCGGAAAAGCCGTTTTACCAAGCCATATCAAGTTGCAGGGGAACGGTGTTTTCATGAAGCTTGTTATCAGAACCTGGCAGATTTAATGGATTTTTCTCACCAAACCATGCCGCCTTTTAGACGGCATGGTTTGAATAGCAGCATTAAATTGCTAAAAAAATTTAAAAATCCCGCTTCTTTCCGTTGACAATACCTCAAATTCTCTGCAAAATACGCAGCACGTTGCAGCAGTGCAAACGGCGTTTATTTTACGGACAATATTAAGAATCTACAATCTTTTGGGGTGTCGCCAAGCGGTAAGGCACAGGGTTTTGATCCCTGCATACCTAGGTTCGAATCCTAGCACCCCAGCCACAATCTTGTTGATTCAAGTAAACAGACGGCAGAAGATACCCGGAAGGGATGCGATCTCCGGACCGCTAAAATAATAACACTATCTTTCTGGCTGTCTTCTGCTATGTGTTTAAGTTAACAGAGTTAATCAATCCAAGGCTTCTTACACATGTCTACCATGATGATTTTTACCGGTAATGCTAACCCAGAGCTAGCACTCAAAATAGCTTCCCACTTGCAAATTCCTCTCGGACAAGCAACCGTTGGTACCTTTAGTGACGGGGAAACCCTGATAGAAATACTGGAAAATGTGCGAGGCCGCGACATTTTCATAGTCCAGTCAACTTGCGCACCTGCCAATGACAATTTAATGGAATTGCTCACCATGGCCGATGCCCTGCGACGCGCGTCAGCAGGCCGAATTACCGCAGTCGTTCCCTATTTTGGCTATGCAAGGCAAGACCGGCGTGTCCGCTCAGCGCGGGTTCCCATTACGGCTAAAGTAGTGGCCGATATGATGGCTTCTGTTGGTATTTGCCGTGTCCTTACTGTCGATTTACATGCGGATCAAATCCAGGGCTTTTTTTACATGCCCGTGGACAATGTCTATTCCACTCCCATTCTGTTGGAAGACATTAAACAGCAAAATTTGACAAACTTAATGGTTATCTCCCCCGATGTGGGTGGGGTAGTCCGTGCGCGAGCCATGGCAAAAATGCTGAATGATGCGGAGTTATCTATTATCGACAAACGACGCAGTGGCCCGAATAAATCCGAGGTCATGCACATTATCGGCGACCCGAGCGGACGGGATTGCTTAATCATTGACGATATCGTGGACACCGCGGGAACCCTTTGTTCCGCAGCCTATCAACTGAAGCGCAATGGAGCATCCAGTGTTCGTGCTTATATCACGCATGCGGTGCTATCAGGCCCTGCAGTGGAAAATATAAAACATTCCTCTCTGGATGAAGTGGTTGTAACCGATACCATTCCTTTACAGGAAGCAGCAAAACAATGCAAAAAAATCAGGGTGGTGAGCCTTGCCGACATGTTGGCGCAAGCAATTAAACGGGTCAATGTGGAAGAATCCGTAAGCTCCATGTTTAGTGACTAGCAGGTAATACCCATGCGAGTGTCGTAAACCTTGATTACACTGCGTTGCATCAAGGCTACCAATCATCAGAGGTAGCCTTGATGCAGCGAAAGCGCAATCAAGGTTTTCTTTACATGAACATCCCAAACCTTGATTACACTGCGTTGCATCAAGGCTACTAATCAATCAGAGGTAGCCTTGATGGAGCGAACGCGTAATCAAGGTTTTCTTTACATGAACACCCCAAACCTTGATTACACTGCGTTGCATCAAGGCTACTAATCAATCAGAGGTAGCCTTGATGGAGCGAAAGCGCAATCAAGGTTTTCTTTACATGAACACCCCAAACCTTGATTACACTGCGTTGCATCAAGGCTACTAATCAATCAGAGGTAGCCTTGATGGAGCGAACGCGTAATCAAGGTTTTCTTTAGGTGAAACCCCAAACCTTGATTACACTGCGTTGCATCAAGGCTACTAATCATCAGAGGTAGCCTTGATGGAACGAACGCGCAATCAAGGTTTTCTTTACATGAACACCCCAAACCTTGATTGCACTGCGTTGCATCAAGGCTACTAATCAATCAGAGGTAGCCTTGATGGAGCGAAAGCGCAATCAAGGTTTTCTTTACATGAACATCCCAAACCTTGATTGCACTGCGTTGCATCAAGGCTACTAATCATCAGGTAGCCTTGATGGAGCGAGCGCGTAATCAAGGTTTTCTTTACATGAACATCCCAAACCTTGATTACACTGCGTTGCATCAAGGCTACTAATCAATCAGAGGTAGCCTTGATGGAGCGAAAGCGTAATCAAGGTTTTCTTTACATGAACACCCCAAACCTTGATTACACTGCGTTGCATCAAGGCTACCGATAAAGGCTTTTTACCTTATCGACGGGTATCTTTATTTAAAACGTTTACATCGACTTCATTGGGGTAGAATCATCGCTTTCAACGTGTTCTTCTGCTTCCTTGTTTTCAACAAGGCGTGTGGCCTGAGTATCCAAGGACCCTTTTTTTAACTCCTGTATCTGCTCTTTGATTTTGGTTGTTATATTGGCGGTAGTTTCTTTGGCTCTACCCACTGTCAACACGTTCACAGCAATCAGTGCAATAACATTCGCTAACACCTTAAGTAATGGCAGAAGCTTGGAGGATTCCATTTTGATGTCCTTCGCAAAAGCCTTGTACGCATCAGGTTCCATCTCCCCTTTTAACAATTGACCCGTTTTAACCGCAATGTCCTGTAGCACGGCGGGATCTTTCCCTTTTTCTTTAAGCGCTGCAAGCTCCTCAACGACTGCCAGTGCGTTTTCCTTAACAGGATATTCTGTGGTTAATTCAATGAACTCTTTTAATGTTTGCAGCTCCGCCTCCAAACTGCTCACATCAGTTAGCAAGATTTCCTCTGCTTGTTGTGACTCAGAAGAGGCACCACTCTTCTTCAGTGTCTCCAGGGAAACCACAGGATTAGCCTTGTTGTCGGTAAAATACACTGATGGAGGGTTTATAATGACCGACTTAAGATTTCCTATCTCACTTTCGCTAAAATTTGCTGTTATGGGCGCTTCCTTGAAATGCTGTTCGGCCTGCTCTGGATAATGCACCAGCTCGAATGCCAGTAAATTTTTTTCAAGGGTGGTATTGCGCATGAAGGTGTTTTCACCGGAATTTTTAGCTCCATCGACTAAAAATTGCTTTGTGATTTCATGTAATGTCTCTTTGGGGATTAAAGGACCTATTGTTTGGACAAAATCCAGCATTCCTTCCGTAGGGGTCATTGCTTTGGAAGGCTCTTTGTAATTCACTATCCGTTTGAATTCATACGTCCCATTGAGCTCATTTAGCTCACTGATGTCTGCTGCAGTTAACGTATTCGATATAAATTTATCGGCGTATTTTTCAATTAGCCGAACCGTGTTTGGATAGGGCATAATCACCTCATAAAGGCCATAATATAAAGTATAGTAGCAATTTTGGGTTGATTTTTAACAAAGGACAAAGAATAATCCGCGGGTTGACTTGAAAATTGACACCCTAAAGTGACTAAAATTAATTCAAAAGAGTATTATTATGCCTCCCGCCGCCCATTCATCCCTCTCCTTGTTTGAAGAATTGGAATATAAGCTCCCTGCGACCCATGAACGACTCCAGCTTATCAAACGTTTGATCGACCAAAAAATGGAAGACAGTGAGCAAGAACACTCAGGAGAGTATGCGCAGCTGCTTATGCAGGTAGAAGAAAGCACTCTTTTTTATTTGTATACCGCACTTACACAGGATGCAATACGGGTATTTTATCCCGCTCTTAAACAGGATCCCCAACAGGTATTGGATTTTTGTCTTTCGAATAAATCCGCCCTCAAACGCTTAAACCCCTTTCTTTTATTGGAGGTATACCAGCACTATTTCGAGATTCAATTAGCAAACCAAATACATCCCCTCTCAGTGCTGCCCTTTTTATTGCATTATTTAAACGAACCCTACCCTTTTACAGCCTTGCTTCTTTGGTTGCTTAAGAAGGAGGTGAAGCCTTCTCTGCTGATTAAATCGCATGTCCTGCATTGTTTTATTGAATACCATTACTGGCAATTGGATAATGAAAAAAATGAGGTTAAAAAAACCATTGCATTGCTAACACACAGCAAAAACGAACCCGGTGTATCAACGCTGCTTCGTTTAGCACAACAAACCATGATAGCAAAAAACAGTGACGAGAAAAGCCAACACAACTATTCAACCGTTTCCCTTACAGGAGAGCAAAATCAGGAAAATCTGGAGTACTGCCCCGTTAAACTCACTCTGCAACCGCTCACTCTAAACAGTGCAAAAGCAATTGAATCGCTTTATCAATGCTTTGATAGCCTGTTTTTACAAACGTTGTTAACTGAGGCGCAAGACGAACCCGTTAAACGCCTGGCTTATGATTTTTTTAATCAAGAGGAGGTTTTAAAAGACATTCCTCCTTTGATTTTACATAGTGCAAAATACAGTGAACAAACCAAAATAATCCATTTGAACACTTTATCTGCTCTACTCAGCGAAGACACTTGCAACCAACTATTGAAAAAAAACGCAACGGTTATTCTCCTTGCGCCTTACAAACATTCTTTACTTGAACACATCAGCAAAGAAACCCTGTGCGAGCTTCTTGCTTTAATAGAAACTACCGAGACCAGTCAATATGAGCAGATAAGCCAAATGCTGGTACTTTTTACTTTATTAAACCTGCGGGAGGAGTTTGACAAGAGGGCATTATTCGAAATCCTGTTTCATCGTTTTTTTGATAAAGTAGACTACCTGATTCACGATGAACCACTGCTCCTCAAATTACGCGACTTTGAGGTAGATGAACCCCTTTTTTGGGCAAAAAAGAACGCTATTGACGAAGAATACCAACAGATGCTTCGCACGTGCACCCAGTCTGTTATTTCCATTGAATCGTATTTTTTTATGATTACGTATTGGGAAAAATACGGTAAACAATTGTCCTTCCTAAACCACTTTGGCTTTCCGATTGCAACACCTGGGGATAAGTATTGCTTACAAGTGGATTTGATTCAAACCGGTTTTCAGCAGCAAGGGCCTTTATTTGACTTAAAAGCCAATGTTGAGGTAATGACCGGTCACTATCCCGAAGCGTTTTGCCGTATGGAGAAAGAAACAACACTTGCAAGGCTCTTTTTGGTACTTAAGGACGCAGCGTTGCAGAAGACGGTTCTTGAAAATTTGTTTCATCCGAATTTAACCGCAGAAGAAGCGCAAACCTTATTTCGTGAGTTGGCAAAAGCCATTATCAGTATACAAAACTACCTCCTCCTCAAACCCCTAATGCGTTTTTTGGGCAATAATAACAAAGAAATCTGTTTCGAGTTTATCCGCGAGTGGCTGTTTTATAGTCTCCAGCAGGGCAGATTATCGCCTGAACTCTTTTTTGAACTGGCAGACACTCCGTTATTTTTTATTATTTATGGCAAGCTTGGTGTGTATACGCAACTAAAAAAAGCCTTGTTTTCTTGTGTGCTAAATACGATTGACGAAGAACAATTTGAGGCAATTAGCCAGTTCAGAGGGCTTTCGAGCCATTTTAGTGTGTTTCCAAAGCTTACTCATGCCAAGGTCATAGCACTCGTTACTGAATTAACCGTTTTTATCGCGCTAACGGTAACCAACCCTTTCACCGAGGAAAATTACCACCAACTGCTTGCGCGCTGGATGAAGCATTGCAAGCAAATCGCACTATTGGAACAATTAACCCAATTGCATTTAAGCCCGCTTTCAAAAGAGAGTCTGGATCTTGAAATTTTATGGTGTTTAAAACAGAAGGACGAGCATTTTGATCTTGATGCCGCAAATGCTATTGTAAACAATGCCATACTGGAAACTCAGCTTCCCTGCCCTTTGCAGGACTATCTCCATGATAAATCGCTGCACACCTTAACGCCGCTGGATATAGTCTCCCTGGATTTATTGAAAATAGAATCCCTTTTAAAAAGTCCACTCATTCGAGCGCGTTTCATTCGTTTCCTGTCTCATTTTGATGCACTTTATCTTTTTTTACAAAAAAGCGATCCTTATCTCAGTTCCTATATCCTGCACCACTTAAACCCAATGCTTGGGAAGGCACTATGCCCTTCTCAGGACGATCTCAAAGCGATAACCCACCTTTCCAAAAAAAATGCAGAGCTTGTATTGGAGGTTCTGGCAGGCTCCCTAATCCCCCTGTTAGTCAACAACAAAAACCTGTTCCCCCTTTTTCCTTTCAAACAAACCCTCTTTCAGGCCATCAAACCGCATTTAGCAAACCAGGTAACCCAAGGAGAGGATTTAAACGCGTTAATTGAATTTTTCCTTCCCGACGTTCCTCCTGATGCACTCATTGATGCACTAAAGCCGTCGCGTAAATCGCTTCCTTTTGCGAAACCAGAGTCTTTTTTCTCCCTTTCAGCCAAGCTCAAATTAAAGAGCAAAGCGACCGATTTTATTTTGCAAGCAACAGCCCAGTGGATAAGGGATAAAGCAGACCTTGGAAAAGGGTGTATTGAGTGGCGACTCCTTCAACAACTTTTTTTCCATGCAGCGCCTGAAACCTTAACGTATTTTGTTGACGCGCTGAAAGACATCATTGAGCACACTCTGAAAACCTTTTATTCAGATGTATTTATTTTTGCAAAGTGTCCCATTAATCAACTTCTTCCTATCCTGTCTAAACTTGATTTTCCCTGGAGTAATGAACAATGGAAAACCTATTTTTTAAGTGAAAAATTCAAGGGGATTCGGCCGGAGCAACTTGAGGCAGGCCGAGCGATATGGGCAACGCTAGTACATGATATGGTTTTTTTGAAGCAGTTTATTCCTCTTCTTACTGTCGAATGCCTGCCTATGATAATGGGAGCTATCCGCCTTGATTTTTGGAATGCGCATTCCAAAGAATTTATCGCACTTTTGTGCGAGCATCTCGATGAACCACTCCTTGTCAAAGTGCTAATACAGGAATGGAAGGGACTCAATGGGCAAGACCTTCTGAACATAATGAACGCATTTTCGATAAACCCACTAAGCCATGCTTTCTTTCAAGAGGAAAAAGTGCGCATTAATCAGGTTTTGATTAAAGAACGGATAATCTATGATGCGCTGTACGAAACAGCGCGCCTGACGGAGGTAATTCCCCCTGATTTTCTGAAAGAGTTTATGGCCGAGTCAGGAAGTGCCAATAAACATTATCTCTTAGCGCTTTACTTCAAAAGCTTACTCAACACCTTGCATTCTGCTAACTACAAAGGTTTGGATAAAGAAAATCAGGAAGCCCTTTTAATACTTCAATGCAAACTGAATGCATCCAGTGAGTTGTTTTTTGACCCCCAGACACAACAATACAATAGCCTGTACTTACAAATTGGCATTCGGGCAATTGAGGACGCTCGCTGCACACTTTATAACTCAATGGATCAAAGCTGGCTAAACGGCATTACTTTGGCCATGCATACCACGCGCTCTCTTTTTGTATCGCAGGTAACAGCATCTAAAATGAAGCAAGACCATGGATTTTTTAAACCGAAGCATCTGGAACACATAAGCAATGCCTTAGAAAAACTCAACTATTTCCTGGAAGAAATTCCTGAGTTGCTAAAACAGGAAGAGCACCATGCGTTAAGCATACCTTAGCATTGCTCTTTGCGGTTGATGAGCAAACAAAAAGCGTTAGATGGTCTAGTTGCGCTCTAACGCAGTGGGATGCGATTACTCGAAAATTAATATACGCCTTGGGAAGCCGCAGCCCTGCAATGATAGCCTATCATAGGGATTAGATACTGAATGGCTTATGCTCAGTAACGTCCTCAATAAGATCGAGAAAATTTTGCCTTGATAAACAATTTGAAGCCTCTAAAGCATCGCCTACATGTATTAACTTATCCTTATTTTTACTTAAAATATCCAAAACTTGTGCTTCGTTTTTTTCTATTATATTTTTAATCTCATCTTCTATCTCTATTTCATCTCTATTTGCATTGGAATGTTCTAACATAATTTTTTTAGCGTATTTTCTTGCTTTCAATAAATTCGAATCTGAACCTATTGAACTATGATTTACCACTTTTTCTGCAACGACTCCTCCTAATGCGATTTGAAGGCGGTGAGATAAATTGCCTTCTGGCCTACGGAAAAAAGTAAAACCACGACCAGAATGATTAATCGCAAGATAATGGAGAGGCGTACCTCCCTTATGAATTATTAAAGCATGCCCCGCTTCGTGCACGGCAGACCAGTGTTTTGATTCGGTGTTCGATTCCTTTGGAGAATCAGTACAAGCTATTCTTTTTGTTATATACACGTGAGCAAGGATAAAATGCCGCTCTGTGATAAAAGGACTACGCTCTTGCTCGGCAAATTGATTTGCTTCATTTATCCACTCAACGGTTTGCTCTTCAGAAGATACGTTAAAGTTTGCCAGATAAGAAAGGCAAACAGCAGGATCTAATTTTTTGTCTGCGGTAAGTTTAGTGAGGACATTCTGTCTTTCCTCGAGTGAAAGACACTGTTGTATTTGGGTATCCTTTAATACTTGTTTTATCTCTTTACTCGATGCCCAGTCAACTGGTGTTCTATTGTCGAAATCACTTAATACTTTGGCATTATTTTCGAGAAGTAATTTAACCATAGGTAGATAGCCACGTTCTGCTGCTGTATGCAATGGGGTAATTTTGGTGAATTTTTTTTGTTCATTGACATCAACACCCGCATGGATTAACAACGCAGCAATAGCACAATTATCTGCATCAGCTGCCTCATGCAGAGCGTCTCTTCCACACAAGTTCGCTTTTTCTTCAATTAAGTACTGTAACATTGCCGCATTTTGTTT
The DNA here is from genome assembly GCA_041659885.1 of Tatlockia sp. GTDB lineage: Bacteria > Pseudomonadota > Gammaproteobacteria > Legionellales > Legionellaceae > Tatlockia. The sequence goes on along the minus strand of JBAZXN010000014.1, from coordinate 8,832 downwards.
TTTTACAGCAAAAGTCACTGCTGAAGCGCCATCCTCCATAAAATCAATATTCACTTTGGGACGTAAAATTTTTAGTATCTCAATATTATTTATTTTTGCAGCGAATACAAAACTTTTATTAAACACCTCACCCAGCTTATACGGCGCTAATTCCTCATCTGAAAAACTGGCCAATGCCGCTAAGGTTTTTACATAATTTTTATTAATTAACGTTTGCATGCATAAATAATCAAGTGCTGGAGTACCTAACAATGCGCTTTTACAAATCAGTACAGGACCTGAATATCCTGCAAATTCCAACAGCGTGATCCCGTCTTCTGGGATCTCTTTTAATACCAACATAATAGTACACCTTTGTATACGTTTGAATTTATCAAATAATTAGAGCATTGATCATTTCATGCTCTGCCAAGCCATAAAAATAGGCTTATTACTCAGACAATAAGAGCTATTGGTTCTAATAGATAAATCAGGATATTTTCTTCAGATACTTCAATCCATCGGATAGGGATGATCAATCGTCTTGAGATAATTAGCTCGCATTTTAATCATGCTGAGCAATTAAGTCAATATACACCTGATGAGGCAACAAACATAAACGATGTCTATTCCCTTCAAGTAAAGGCTCTTGTTCCTCTACATTGGGACGCGCCCTAAGTGCGATTAACATCGCGTCCTCTGAATTGAAACGACTTAATTTAACCTATTGCAAAATAGGCGTGCAGGCATCCTCACAATAGATTAAGTCGCGCTCTATCTGGATGGTTGCATGGTGAATATTGTGCTTTTCTCGGAGTAGCTTAACTACCCGTTGCCTGTCTTCATCGCTTAACACATTATCAGGTAAATAAAGGTGCACAGAAAGCGCATTTTCCTGGGTGCTGATGGCCCAAATGTGTAAGTCGTGCACCTCTTTAACCCCTGGTATCGATTGCAGGGTTTCTCTGACTAAGGATAAGGTAATGCCTCTCGGCACTCCGTCAATAATCAAGCGAAAGCTGTCGGCAAAAAGGGACCAGGTTCCTTTTAAAATAAGGACTGCAATCAATAAACCCACGAGAGGATCTATCCAAAGCCAACCAGTCCAATGCAACAGAAGCGCTGCAACTACAACACCCACTGAGATAAACGCATCATAGAGAAGATGCAAAAACGCCGCGCGGATATTTAAATCTTCTGAACCGCGCAAAAAAAGTGCGGCCGTTGCTCCATTGACTAAAATACCAATACTCGCCACCACGACAACCGACATCGCTTGAATAGGACTTGGAGAAAACAGTTTATACATTGCCTCTGTAGCAATAATTCCACAAGTAAACACCAACAATACGCCATTGGCCAACGCGGCTAAAATAGAGGTTTTTTTCATGCCGTAGGTGGTTTTTTCCGTCGGGTTGCGTTTTAACAGATTATTGGCAATCCAGGCCACAATTAAACCTAACACATCGCCCAAATTGTGGATGGCATCGGCAAAAAGCGAGGTTGAATTGGCAATATAGGCAAAACCAATTTGCACCACAACAAAAAGGCCATTAGCGATAATGGCAATTAAAAACGCACGGTTAAATGCCGGTTTTCCGTGGTGATGAGAACCATGGCTGTGACTGTGGTTATGCGAATCCTTTTGCTTTTGTGATGCCACGTTTAGCTCCTTTATTTTTCTTCCGCATTCAAGGGGTCTTGCTGCCCATAATAATTAATCCCGATTTTAATCCGCTCCCGGGACGTTTCTTTACGCCAAGCATTGGTATCGCGCAAGGAATACACGCAACCGCAATATTCCTGTTTGTAAAAATTTTCGCGTTTGGCAATAGCATACATCCGTTCTGAGCCGCCATTTTTACGCCAGTTATAGGTCCAATACTCCATGCCAGGGTAACGTGCAGCCGCGCGTATGCCTGCCTCGTTGATTTGATTCATGTCTTTCCACCGGGATATCCCAAGCGAGCTGCTAATCACAGGGAACCCGTGCTCGTGGGCATAAAGAGCAGTGCGCTCAAAGCGCATATCAAAACAGGCCGTGCAGCGCTTGCCGCGCTCTGGTTCCCATTCAAGCCCCTTGATACGGGCAAACCAATTGTCCTTGTCGTAATCGGCATCAATAAAAGTGATATGGTGTTTTTCAGCAAACACGATATTTTCTTTTTTTCGAATTTCATACTCTTGAACCGGATGAATATTCGGATTGTAGAAAAAAATGGAGAAATCAATCTGTGAGACTAGTAAAGCCTCCATCACTTCGCCAGAACAAGGTGCGCAGCAGGAGTGCAATAAGAGTTTTTCCGCACCACTTGGAAGCTGCAACGTTTCGCGTTCAATCATGAGGCGCATCCACTAAATTTAAAAAATGTTGACGGTAATAAACAAGCTCTGCAATCGAGTCTTTAATATCATCTAAGGCCAAATGCTTGGATTCCTTCACCATTCCACTCAATAACTGGGGACGCCAGCGCTTCACAAGCTCTTTCAAGGTGCTAACATCCAGATTGCGGTAATGAAAATAAGCCGCGAGTGCTGGCATGTATTTATACAAAAAACGCCTGTCCTGGCAAATGCTATTGCCACACATCGGTGATTTGCCTCTGTCCAAAAAAGGCTTCAAAAAGGCAATCGTGCGTTCTTCGGCCAAAGCCTCTGTCGTTGTTGACTCCCTAACCCGCTTAACAAGACCTGAATGATTGTGCTGCCGGGTATTCCACTCGTCCATCCCGGCCAACAAATCTTCGGCTTGATGAATGGCAAGTACGGGGCCTTCCGCTAATACGTTTAAATGCGAATCGGTGACCACCGTCGCGATTTCAATGATTCGGTCTTTTTCTGGCTCAAGGCCTGTCATTTCCAAATCAATCCAAATTAAATTATGATTATTTTTCATGTTGTTTCCAGGAATTCGCAATCAGGCTTGCACAAAGAACGCGCTTCTCATGCAATCCGTCTTTAATGGCCTTCCCTTGAAGGCCTTGTTCAATTAAGGTTTGTGCGCACACTTTAGCACATTCTTTCTGTAAATAGAGCCAATCGGCTGATTGTTTGTAGTCAATATTTTCATGCCCACAGCCGCGCGCATCAGCTTCTGCTGCAAGCAATAGATTTTGAAATTGTTTTGGTCTTCGAAACGCATCGGTTTTTTCCAATACCTTGACCATGGTATTGGCTCGCAATTCAAATAACCGGTGAATCGTTAAGTGATACAGCGACACCATTTTCGCAAATTGGCGGTATTCTGCAGGAATGCGCAAGCGTTCGCATAAGGATTGAATAAGGTCAACGCCAAGGGTTTCATGCGCATAATGCCTGGGCCAATTGTGCATAGGGGTTGCCGCTTTACCCACATCATGCAAAAGTGCTGCAAACCGCACCAGAGGGTCTTCGGATAACCTGGCTGCCGCTTGCAAGGAAAGCAGTGAGTGAATGCCGCTGTCTACTTCAAAATGGTATTGCCTGGGGTTTGGCACTCCAAACAAGGCATCGAGTTCGGGTAAAATAACGTGCAAAGCACCGCATGCACGTAAGGTCGTAATAAAGATTTCTGGATTTTTCTCGCTCAAACTCCGCTGCCACTCCTGCCATACCCGCTCGGGAACCAAATGCGCTGCTTCACCGCGTATTACCATGCTGTACATTAAAAAACGGGTTTCATCAGCCAGGGTAAACCCTAAATGGTGGTAGCGTGCAGCAAAGCGTGCAACCCGCAATATCCGAACCGGATCTTCGGCGAAAGCCTTTGACACATGACGCAATAGTTTGGCTTCCAAATCGGCTTTTCCATGGTAGGGATCAATAAGCCTCCCCTCCTCATCAAAAGCCATCGCGTTAATGGTGAGATCGCGGCGCGCCAAATCGTCTTCTAACGTGACTGTTTGATTATAATCACAGGAAAAACCGTAATAGCCTGGAGCCGATTTGCGCTCTGTTCGCGCCAAAGCATACTCTTCGCGCGTTTTAGGATGAAGAAACACGGGAAAATCGCGCCCCACTTGTTGAAACCCAAGCTGTTGCATTTGCAAGGGGCTTGAACCCACTACCACCCAATCGCGCTCTTTTACAGGATATCCCAGTAAGGTATCGCGAACGGCACCACCCACCAAATAAGTTTTCATTAATCTTTCAGAGTATACTAGTTTATAATCCTGCCTATTATAGACTAAGTTGAAAGAATGAGTAAAAGACGAATTAACAAACAGCAAGCCTTACGGATTAAAAAAATCCAGACAAGCTATCAACAAGACACTACGCTCGAAACACAAGACGGTTTAGTCATCACGCGTTTTAGGCGCCATGCCGAAATTGAAGACGCTAGCGGTAAACGTATTCTGTGCTCAATTCGTCCAAATCTCGATTCACTCGTCGCAGGCGATAAAGTCATTTGGCAACTGGAAGGCGAAAAACAGGGCATCATTTTAAGCCTTTGTCCAAGGGAATCCATGCTGGGGCGATTCAATAAAAGCGGGCAATGTAAACCGGTTGCAGCAAACATCACCCAAATTATCATTGTCGTGGCGGTGAAGCCGGAAATTAGCTTAAACTTGCTCGACAGCTATCTCGTTATGCTTGAGCACTTGGGATTAGAAGGCTGTATTGTATTAAACAAGGTGGATTTACCCTGCGAAACCTTGCAACAGCAATTGGTGGCATGCTACGAACCGCTGGGTTACCGGCTTTTGTTTCTCTCAAAAAAAGACACAGCCAGTTACGAATTACTTAAAGAAGTGTTGAATAACCAGATTTCCGTATTCGTTGGTCAATCAGGCGTTGGAAAATCGTCGCTTATTTCAGCCATTCTACCCCACGAAACCAACATTGCCACAGCTGAAATATCCACCATCGCCGAATTAGGCTGCCACACCACCAGCAATTCGCGCCTTTATCACTTGCCAAGCGGTGGCGCCCTGATTGACTCGCCTGGAATTCGTGAATTAGCATTGGGGCATTTGCCACCACCCGCAATTACCAAAGCCTACCCTGAATTGCGCACATTGAGCTATGATTGCAAATTTCGCAATTGCAATCATATGGATAGCCCCGGTTGTGCCATCGTAAGCGCCTTGCAAGCAGGTAAAATAAGTGCCACCCGCTATGAAAGCTATATCAAGTTGATTCAACCGGGTTAAATCAACTGTAGCGACTGGCGTACTCGCACTGCTCTGGAATTTGTATTGTAAAAGGAGACAACAGTTGCTGTGAAAAGGCAATTAAATATTCATTGTAACTCTTCGGATTCCTGGCCTCAGCCCCCAGGAGCGCTGCTTTCATATTTAAAAAAAGTGCGGGTATAGACTGATTTCCTTCAAAACAACCAGTTAGTTTTTTTTCAAGTTTAGCAAAATTCGCAGCATATTTTTCTTTATAACATCCAGGCGTTATTTCTATAATACCTTCTCGGGCAGCATGACGCTGTACTATACTTTCCGATGCTATACGGTGCATCAAAAAGGCTTTAACGGTCTGAGAGGCCATTTCCTGACTGATTGGATTAGTGGTTGTTGCATGAAGTAATCGTAATATTTCAGCGCGATCGGTTTCTGGAACTTCCTTCTTGTTGCAAAAAAATACCAACTCAATATTCATTTTTATCTGGTTGGTCACCTTATTCTCATCCTCTAACAAGAGACTAACCACCTGATCCAGATAGCGCTTTATCAGCATCCGCAACGGTTTTTTTTCCTCTAGCATACTCCATAATACGGTAATCAAGGCATTGGGTTCAAAGCAAAAACTGTTTGTCTCAGTGAACAGGGAACCGTTTTGAACGCGCAGTAACCACGCCATTTCTTTGTTAAGCGGCTCCTCCTGAGAGAATAATGCGTTTTTAAGTTCTTCCAGAAGTGAAGTTGCCTTTCCTGTCTTTATTTGAAATTTTGCTCTGGGAATGAAATGCTCCATGAGTTGTCCGTAATTAAAGCGAATATGGATTGCTTCACACGGCTCAAATGCGGCAACAAGCATTCCATGGATTGGCTCCATCGATTTACTCACCGTATTGCGGTATTTATCAAACCTGATTTTGCTCTCTGTTTGGTTAAAGCCCGCGGTCATTAAAGAGATAAACATAACCTGCATGCGTTGAATGGCAACTTTTTCATCGAGATTTTCGTATTCGCTATACACCCTTTTTACACCGGAAAGGCGCATTTCTTCCAATCCTGGTACTTTGTTTTCAATTTCAGGAACAAATAGGGTGTGAGGGGCGTAATAATAAACCAATTGGGCAAAAAATTTTCCTGCCTTGGAAGAACACTCCTGTGTAAAATAATTTAGTTCCTGCAGTTTTTCAAAAAGTTGCTGTACCGAGGTTTTCTCCACTCCCGCACCAAGTGAAATGGACTGCTTTGATAATTTGATTCGTTCTAAAGGAAATGCATCAAGGTAAGCCATAACATTGGCATAGGTTGTAATTGCCTTGTCGTAATCTGCCGGACTAATCTTTTCAAATAACAATCCATCATAAAACAAAATGCCATTGACAAGCTGTCGCAGCGCATTCACTGTTTTCTTGCTGATTGGTGGAGTAGAAGGTTCTTCATTCGCACGAAGAAAATAACGATAAAACTGCGGCGCTGCAAAGTGTAGCCGCTCGCGTTCTGTTTCAGTGAAAGGAATAGGAGGATTGACATTACAATTATAAAAATTTTTGTTTAGCAAATGGTTTAACTTGGAATTACGCAGGGAAATCAACGCATCACCTGCCTCCGCTAGCGTATAGTGATCCAGGGGACGTGCACTAATTATTTCGTTGGTGATGGGATCCAGCGCATTGACTGTTGGCATTAAAAACAAATAATAATTTTTATCGATATCCCAGGTCCCTGCAAGGTACTGGGCTAACCGAATAAAGGGCCGATTTTCCTTGTTTTGCAAACGGGTATAATCCAATTGCTTTCCTGCAATTTCCTTCCATCTTACACGGTATAACGCACGTAGCCTGGTAACAACTTCTTGCCGAACACTTTTATTTTCGTTCCCTATCGTACTGAAATTACTTTTGATGTATGCCTGCAATTGATTATAGCGTGGCTGTAACTCGCCACTCACTTTCAAGTTTGCGATTAAGGTTTGCAAATAAACCGGATCAAATCTATGGCCTGTTTTAAAGGAGTGGTAAACTGAATCCAATTGTTCCAATCTGCTGGTTAGCGATAAATCAAACTCACACAACCAGTGGGCAACGCCTCGAAGTTTTTCGCTTAAATCTTCACTGTTTTGCAAACAATCAACCAGGATTTCAACCAAATAATGCGTGCTGCCATTAATCGGAATTTGGATTCCATAAAGGTAATTGACATCGGCAATTGGGCAAGCATTTAATGCAACCTGAAAACGCTTAAGACGCATGCGAAACGGCTCAAAATTATTTTTTGTCTCGTTGTCAGAAAAATAGCTTTCGATTACCTTCAAAAGTAGCGGCAAGGTATGCGTTGGGCAGGAGCCTTTTTTCTGCCAATCCTCTATTTTTTCATGAACGACATAATCCCAAAAATTCGAATAGGTTTTACCGTTCAAATGCAACGCCAATTCTTCGCCACGTTTTGATCGTAGTCGGTAAATTTCACCTAAGGTAAACGCTCTTAAATTGGAGCTTAGGGTTTTTTCAAAAATTCCCAAGATTCCATAAGGCTCTTGCAACAAGCGATAAAAAGCCAGTACTCTGTACCAGGTTTTATTGTCTGAGCCAAGAAAGATAACGCGCGGGTCTTCAATTTCAGCGAGTGAAGAAATTTTATAGGGATCACTCTCATTCACAAGCACGGGGATAAGAATTAATAAAAACGGCTTATTTAATTCGACAGATAATTCTTTTGCAAAAGCGATCAAGACCCCATTGGCACCTTGGGTATTAAAGGTGTAATCCCTTTCGTAATCGTCTGCGCAACCTTTGTCACCGTCTTTACGACCTTGCCAACGAAAAGCAAACTGCTGTTGAATCCACTCCAAATCGTTCGCATCAAGCGCGGTATTGCTTACTCTATTTTTAAATGCATTACGAAATGTTTCAACAAAGGTCTTATCTGTACTATGTAGCTCTGCCTGGACTTGAGATAACTCTTCCGTAAATGTATTAACCCTGTCAACTAACATCTTTTCTACTTCCTTTTTTAGGTTAACTAAAGCATGACTCCATGAGGAGTAAAGCCTTATCTTCCACCCTCGGACTTACTGGGAACACTAAAAGCTTCTTCCATTTTTCCTTTAATACGCGAGGACTTTTCAGCGAACGATTCTAATGGATTTTTTTTAAAAACTCTAATGCATTTAACTGTTTTTTATCGGTCGGTGTAAGTAGCCGTTAGCGGGGCATATCATACCCACTATACGTTATGTGTTGGGGTGATACGAGAGTATGTTCTCTTTTAAGCCAGCTGCATCACTCAACGCCTCCAGGTAAAAGTCTTCATTGCCCGAGTCTGCGCATCCTCGTCACGTTATCCATAAACCCTTATCCTTAAAAACATGGAAAGCTACTTGAAAGCTCCTCTGCAATCGAAGCGCGGGGCAAAAGATCCTTCAAGCGAGCGTGTTCAGGGTGACGGGATTCGGGTGAATATAAAGGCAATCAGGTGATCCTGTCATTCTGAACGCAGCGTAAGCTACTTGAAAGCTCCCTCGCAAACGAAGCACGGGGCAAAGATCCTTCAAGCGAGCGTGTTCAGGGTGACGGGATACAGGAATGTATTCTAAACACGGGGATTTGATTGTGGAACGTATCAATTTTAAAGCAAAAAAAAAAGCGGCTATTAGCCGCTTCTTAATTCACTTCATAAATCCGATATGTATCGGTTTTATCTAAAAAAGCCCTGGCGATGCCCTACTTTCACATGGGGAGACCCCACACTA
>JBAZXN010000013.1:0-71102 GCA_041659885.1 Tatlockia sp. | reverse complement strand
TTCTAAACAATGGTTTTTTGCCTAAAAATAGCACGGAAAAATCCCCTCTCCCCTAGGGGAGAGGGCTAGGGTGAGGGTTTCCAAACACTTTACGTGACAGCGACTATATAACAGCCTAAAGCCACTCCAAAGTCAAGCACCTGCGTGCTTTCATAGCATTCATAAAAAAAGCCTGTCACAATAACCCTCGGATTTATTTTCCATTTTTTTTGTTTTCAGTCTGGAGGTTGCTTTATGCAAAGGGTTTTATTTATTGATCGCTGTGGGACGTTAATTGAAGAGTCCTGCGATAATTCAATGGAAGAACTCAGTGAAATCCAGTTTATCGCAGGAGTGATTCCGGCCTTGCTTGCCTTAAGCAAGGCCGGATACCGTCTGGTGATGCTTTCTGATCATGCCCCTGCCTTACATTGGCAAACTTTTCTAATCAAGCTTTTCAAATCACAGGGCATTCATTTTAGTGAGGTACTCATCTGTCCTCACCATCGCGTTGAACAGTGCAAATGCCCCAAGCCCAATACCGGTTTGTTGGACAGTTTTCTTATGCAAAATGCAATTGACCGCAGTAAAACCTGGGTTATCGGCGATGAAGAGTGCGATAAAGAGCTCGCACTCAACTTGGGCGTTTCCTACCTTCCCCGAAGTGAGGAACACGGATGGCCGCAAATTGCAGAAACGATTTTGCAACAAAAGCGCTTTGCTTCCTTAAGACGGCAAACCGCAGAAAGTACGATTGACCTAAGACTCAGCCTAAATGATCAAGCCCCTGTGACCTGCATTAAAACCCCTATTCCCTTTTTCAGCCATATGGTGGAGCAAATTGCCAAACAAGGTGGCTTTAGTTTACACCTTGAGGCAAAAGACGACACCGATCTGGATTACCATCATTTGATTGAAGACACAGGCGCTACTTTGGGCGAGGCGTTAAAACAGGCATTGGGAAATAAAGAGGGACTTGCCCGTTATGGGTTTTTGCTCCCGCAAGATGAATCCCTGGCTTTTGTCTCGCTTGATTTGTGTGGCCGCAGTTTTTGCGCCTTTGAAGGGCAATTTACCCGTGAATTTGTAGGGGGACTTGCCACGGAAATGATTCCTTTGTTTTTTCACTCCTTTGCAAACAGCCTCAATGCCACCTTGCATATTAAGGTAACCGGGCAAAACCATCACCACATGATTGAAGCAACCTTTAAAGGGTTGGGGCGCGCCTTGAACCAGGCGATTAGGCAAGAGCACATCGCCTGTCCTGTTCTTTTAGATTAGGATCTGTTGACATTTGGGGGCATGGCCTAAACCACACTGCCATTAAGGTAAGCCCGTCATCCCTCGCTGCGCGAAGGATCTTCTGCACCAGGCACGGTGCCAGCATCAGGAGATCCTTCGCGCAGCGAGGGATGACGGAAGTTCAAAATCCTTAACTTAATGGCAGTGGGCCTAAACCAATGCTATCAGTACGGCGGTTAAATAATTCCCTTCTGGAAATGCGGTTAAGGTAGGATGGCAGCTTGCAGGCCCAAATATACCGAGGCATCGGGCTGTTTTCCCAACGGCTGTTGCCTGCTGGCTGATTAAGGCTGCAAACTCCTGGGAAGACAAGGCAGAGGAACAATTGCAGGTAAGTAACAGACTGCCGGGCTGCATTGCTTTAAATACTTCGCGATGCAGAAAACGGTAGTAATTTTTAGCCCGCTCCAAATGCCGTTGCGAGGGAACCAATTTGGGTGGGTCTAAAATAATCAAATCGTAATCCTGTGCTTTGCAGAGGTAATCACGTGCATCGGCTTCAACAAATTCAATGGACTCCAAACCGTTTTGTTTTGCATTTGCCTTTGCTTGCAAAATAGCTTCTTTAGAGCTATCCACCGCGGTGACTTTGCTTGCAAGGGCTTTGGCGGCCGATAAGGCAAAACCACCGGTGTAAGTGTATAAATCCAGTACGCGTTTGCCTTTTGCAATCGCTTTCAGGCGTTCGTGGTTTTCCCGCTGATCAAGAAACAAGCCGGTCTTTTGTGCATCGGCAAAATTAATCTGAAACACAATCCCTGCTTCAAGCACCTCGGTGGATTTTGACGTGTCCATTGGCTCTATTTCCTGCTGCCAGCCGTCTTGTGCCAGTGCTTTGGCTTGGGAGCGCCAAAGCACTTCCATTTCAGGGAACAGGTGCTGAATGGTTTGTTGAATGAGTACTTTATTTTCTTCCACCCAGTAAGCAGAACTCGCAACGACCAGAAACGTATTAAATCGGTCAATTGTAAGACCTGACAAACCGTCTGCTTCGCTGTTAAACAAGCGATATGCATTGGTGTTTTCATTGGGAAGATTTAAACTGTTTCGCAAAGCCAGGGCTTGCTTTAGCCGGTACAAAAGAATAGGGGCAAGGGATGAAGTATCCATGTTCTCAAAGGATTGCGTCAACATCCGCACACGGTACAGCGAGTGCTCATTATACACCCCCACCCCCAGCAATTCGCCTTCGGCACTGAACACATCAACCAAATGGGCTGTGACCAGTTGACCGCTTGTTTTACTAATCGCTTTGGGGAAAACCCAGGGGTGTCCACGGCGAATTGCCGCTTGTTTGGTCTTGCTTAAATGAACTGCAGCTCGCATAACTGTTTCCCAAATGCTAAAAGTCGGCTAATCTACACTAAATTGGGTTGCAATTTCTACTCTCACACAATAAAAGCAAAAGGGAGTACTGTTTAGGATTAACAGGTATGCGATTGTTATTTGTACGATTAGGCTTTTGCCTTCTTCTTGTTTACTGCCAGAGTACCCTTGCAGCGCCCTGGTTTACCGGGCCCATTCTCGCACCGGGTGGGATAACCATCCCTAAAGGACACACTAATTTTGAGATGTATACTTTTTACACATTGGACACGGGGCGTTACAACAATAGAGGCAAGTGGATACACACTCTCACAGACAACAGCAAGGTATTAAACCCGGTTTTTTCGCACGGGATCCTGAATAATGTCGATATTCAATACAGCGTTCCCTATGTGTTTAACCGCAATCACGGCAAGGAAAAACACGATTTTGGCGATCCGGCAGTTACCTTGGGCTATCAATTTTTGCGGCAAAAAGATTCAAAATGGCTCCCTAACTTACGCGTAACCCTTCAGGAAATTATCCCCATTGGGGAGTATAAACAATTGGAGCCTTCGCTAAACGGCACCGACGCCACAGGAATTGGCAGTTACCAAACCGCGTTTGGGCTTAATTTCCAGCACCTTGCCAAATGGAGTGAAGAGCACTACCTTCGCACCCGCTTTGTAGTGAACTACATTGCTGCAAGAGTGGTTGACGTGCACGGATTAAGCGTGTACGGCGGCACCCCCTTTACGGAGGGAAGGATCAAACCCGGTGCGATGTGGACTGCTGATCTGGCTGGCGAATTCACCCTTACTCAAAATTGGGCGCTGGTAATGGAGGGCTTTACCTCCCACCGTCAAGCGACCCATTTTAAGGGGACTGTGGGGGAGGTATCCGATGGCAGGCCAGGTAGTATTGGCAGAGGCGCGCAGGTTTTATACACTTTAGCTCCCGCAATAGAATATAATTTTACCTCAACCATTGGACTCCTTGCCGGCACCTGGTTCACTGTAAGAGGCCACAATGCCACGCACTTTAATACTTACGTCGTGGCTTTGAATATGTTTTGGTAGTTAAAAACATGCTAGCATCCTTCTTTTGTTTGAATGGATGACATCATGTGGTTTAACAATGCACTTGTTTATCAATACACCCTTAATGAGGCAATTAATCTTCCTGAATTACTTGCGGAAGAAGCCCTAAAACCCTGCCCTCCGCATGCACGCTCTATTTACGGATGGATGCCTGCTGTTTCGGAAATTGCAGGGTGTTCCTTATTTCACCTCGGAAAAGAAGAACGTATTTTACCGCGCGGCGTTATCAAGCGCTTGCTGGCAGAACGCATTCAATCCCTTGAAATTCAACAAGGACGCACAGTCAAACGCGCTGAAAAAGCCCAAATGGCAGAAGATCTTGAATTTGAACTGTTACCCAAATCCTTTTGTGTACAAAAACAATTTCCAGCCCTTTTAGACAGTATGACTAACCGCTTGATTATCAATACGGCAAGCAACACCCAGGCCTCGCAATTAACGGCTTTGTTGCGAAAAACCATTCCCTCCATCCAGATTGAGCCAATCATTCCCAATGACAATTTAGCGATAAAATTTGCCCAGTGGATAGCCGAGCCAGACTCGCTCCCTGCCTCTTTGCAGCTTGCTTCCGATTGCCAGCTTTTCGCCCTTGACGATGAGAAAAAACGGTTTAATTGCAAGGGGTATGAGTTACCGGCCCAAGAAATTTTAACGCTGCTTTCCCAAGGATTGGTTGCCTCTGAAATTTCACTTATCTGGAATGAGCGTATTCAGTTTACTTTGACAAAGGATTTGACCTTTAAGCGGTTAAAATGCCTTGACTACCTGATTGACGAATTCAACGACATTAGCCAACAGGAAGAGGAAGATCAACAGCACGATGCAGAACTGATGCTTTTTAGTGGGGAGCTGCGTAGTCTTTTTACGGATTTACTTCAGCAATTGAGCCGGAAAGCCGAGGAAAAAAGCCGCTTGTCAGAGCAGGTGCTTTAACGCATGACTTGCGCTGTTAAGTCCATCTGCTCTTCTTCAGGGCAGATGGCATCCCAAAAGCTTAATTCAAACTGCGTGGATTGAACAAAGGCGTCCACCATCTTGTCTTTTTCGTCACGGCTTGCCGAATGCGCCAAGGCATTGCCAAGGGCAATTAATGCATCGCCTGAGTTAATAAATTTTTCACTGGAATAGGATTTTATCCAAAGGAAATAGGGATTGGTTATTCCGACATCCGACATATTCATGCCTAACTCCCGGTAAAGATAAAAACAGGGTATAAAACGGGCCACGGCAGAAGATACGTGCGAATGCTTTGCTCCCTCATGTAAAAAGTCAATGTAGTTTTGTACTTCAGGCAACAACGTGACAGGCGATGCAAAAAAAGTATGTGGATTGCCACAAAGCAAATACTTGCGATGCAAAGCGTCTTCCTGTTTAATGGTTTCCGCGAGAGAAAGAAGGACTTGCTGTTGTGTCGCATTTTCTATTCGTGATGCCGTGGCTCTTAAGGCTTTTGCATTTTCAAGGAGGTAAATACGGTCCTGCCGTAAAAAGTTATGAAACCGGTCAATTGACAACGTGCCGTGGTAAAGCCCTTTATTGAAGGAATGCGTATAAATACGGGGCAGAAGCGGGGTTACCGCATCCAGCATTCTATTAAAAATCATGCACTTCGACTCGTTAGAAAATAAAAATGATCCACCGGCCCGTTGCCTTTACCTAAAGTAAAATGCTGACCTGACTCGATGGCTTTTGTTAAGTAGTCTTTTGCCAAAGAAACGGCCTCTTCCAGTGGAAATCCTTGCCCAAGGTAGGATGCAATGGCGGAAGACAAGGTGCAACCGGTGCCGTGCGTGTTGCGGGTAAACGTGCGTTTGGCAGAAAACCAGTGGCATTTTGTTTGGGTCACATTAAAAAGCACATCCAAAGCCCCCTCGTTTTCAAGGTGCCCGCCTTTAATTAACACATTGGTGTGAAACTCCTTGCCTATGGAACAGGCTGCTTCCTCCATTTGGAAAGGAGTTTTGATTACCTGACCAAATAATTTTTCCGCCTCAAAAAGATTGGGCGTGATTAAATAGGCTAAACCAATAAGCCGCTTTTTTAATAAATCGATAGTGGAAAGATCAAGCAGTAACGAGCCGTCTTTAGCCACCATTACCGGATCAAACACAATGTTTTTTGCCTGCCGCTGTATAAGCACATCGCAAACGGCTTCGATAATATCCGCTTCATGGAGCATGCCAATTTTCACTGCTGCAACCGACATATCATCAAAAACCGAATCCAGTTGCTGGACTACAAATTGCGCGGACACTTTTTGAATGGCTTGAACACCCTGCGTATTTTGGGCAACCAATGCGGTAATAACGGATGCCGCATAACCGCCCGTTGCCGAAATAGCTTTAATATCAGCCCCAATTCCAGCGCCTCCGGACGGATCGGTTCCTGCAATACTGAGTATGCACGCTAATTCAGTTGAGTTCATAATCGCCTCGCTTGGGAGTTGTTGCTAATGCATCAATAAAATGGACTTTAAACGTACCAGGGCCTGTTGCGTGTGCTGCGGCCAATTCTCCACACACGCTGTAGAATAAATGCGCGATGCTCGCAGCACACAGTGCGTCTTTGTCCACTGTCAGAAAAGCGGCAGTCACTGCCGTTAATAAGCAGCCAGAACCGGTAACCAGTGGCATCAGAGCGGAGCCTCGGTCAATTGTTTCTTGCTTTAGGCCCTGAAAGAGCACATCTTTTTTACCACTCATGGCGATAAGGGTATTAACCTGTTGCGAAAGAGCACTTCCTGCACTGAGTGCATCGTCCGTATTTGCTGTGGAATCAACCCCTTTGGCATTGGTTTTAGCGCAGGATAAGGCCATTATTTCGCTGGCATTAGCGCGAATTGCGGCAAATTGAAAACGCGCAAGAAAGTGCAGTGCGGTATCGGTTCGTAGCTTACTCGCTCCGGCACCCACGGGATCAAACACAATGGGTTTGCCCATTTGATTGGCGATTAAGCAAGCTTTTTCACACAGCGCAATAAAATCCGCGTTTAAGGTGCCCAGGTTAATCACGAGTGCATCGGCTATTTCAAGCAGGCAAGCAAGTTCCGCTTGCGATTGAGTCATGATGGGGGATGCACCTAAGGCCAATAAGCCATTGGCAATAAAATCCATCGTAACGGTATTGGTAAGATTAAGAATGACTGGCCTGTCTTTTTTGATTTGGGCAATTAACCCTTCTAACGTATCAAACACGTTGCCTTCCCTCCTCGATGGCTTTACGTAACTTTTGGGTGGCCAAAAAGGGATTGACTGCCTCATGGAGTGCGCTTATCACTGCAACGCCACAGCCTCCCTGTTGCATTACCTCTTTTGCATTGCCAGCGGTTATTCCACCAATTGCCATAACCGGGTGTTTAGCCTGTGATACGAGTGCATTTAAGCCTTCTAGTCCCCAAAGGGTTTTAAGATCCGCTTTGCTTTTGCTGGCAAACACCGCACTGGCAGCAACGTAATCAATGCAATCCATGCGATTGGCTTTATCCAAATCGGCAAAGGACTCAATGGAATACCCAATGATAGCATCGGGTTTAAGCAGTTCACGCGCCGTGAATGGATTACTATCCGACTGCCCCAAATGCACGCCATCTGCATCCATTGCTTTTGCAAGGGCTACGTTGTCGTTAATAAGGAGAGGGACATTGCACGCGTTCAATAAGGCTTTCATTTGCTGTGCAACGGGCAGCAAAGAGGCAAACGGGGTTATTTTATCGCGCAATTGCACCATTGTGACGCCAGCATTCACCACAGTCTTTAGAAAGTGAAGGTAATTTTCAATTGATTGGTAATCAGGCTTTGTAACAAGACAAAGCGTTAATGGCATTGTGACCATTTCACCCTCCCTTCGCAGGCATTATCCAGTGCAGGTTATTAGGGTTATTCTCAGCTTAAAAAAGCACCCCCGGTGAGGAGGCGATTTTAAGGAGGCAGCCGGATGAAGTCAATGAAAAGTTGAAAAGGAGGCACTGGGGTGTTGAAGGAACAAATGGCAAAGGCCCAAGTCTATTTCAAAAGAAGCTACCGTTTCTTTAATTTATGAAGTAGGTTGGGCCTTGGCACAACAGGGCAGAGCAAGGGAAAAACCTCTACAGAATGGATGTAATTTAAAACAATTGATATCTATTTTATCAAGGTGGTGTGTGTTATTTTAAATCATTCGGCGCTTTAGAATCTGTCGCCATTATATTTTCACCTGCAAGGCTTCGTCTGAACTTTTCCAGGCTCTTTTCATAATGGCTGTATTATAGGCCATTCCAAACTCGCCTTGACCATTTACGGCAATGACGCCAATATGCCCTTTGTATTTTTTATTCCGGGTATGGACCACATAATCACAGGCTTCCTGAATAGACAGATTTTTTAACTCCATCATCAGGGAAACGGTATTGCCAATCACGCCGGTTATAAGGGTTTCCCCTTCACCCGTTCCTGATAAGGCACAGGTTGCATTGTTAGCATAACAGCCAGCGCCTATCACGCAACTGTCGCCTATTCGCCCCGGCAGGCAATTGCTGGTGCCGCCTGTTGAGGTACCTGCTGCAAGATTCCCTCTTTTATCCAATGCAACAGCCCCGACGGTGCCAAGCATTTTTTTCTTAAGAATTGTCTCCAGGGATTCTTTTTTATGAAGGGCTTTATACAGTGCCAATTCATACTCGGTAATAAAATAGGATTCCGACTCCAGAGCAACGCCCTCTTTTTTAGCAACGGCCAATGCACCATAGCCTGAGAGAAACACATGGTTTGTTTTCTGCATTACAATACGAGCCAGTTCAATCGGATTTTTCACATTACGCACCATGGAAACGGCCCCTGCCTTGCGGTTTTTACCGTTCATGATCGCCGCATCCATCTCCACTTCACCCAGGCAATTGAGCGTTGACCCTTTTCCTGCATTAAATAAGGCATTGTTTTCAAGGCATTTTACCGCAACTTCCACTGCATCCAGCGCACTGCCTCCTTTTTTTAGTATGCGATACCCTTCTTCTGTGGCTAGAGCCAACCCGTCTTCGTAGCTTTTTTTATTCTTGCGCAGGAGCACGCTCCCTGGGCCTGCTCCACCGTGTACCGCGATTGCAATTTTGCTCATCGTCTATCCTCAAGTGCAGACAGGGGATGCAATTTGCGTGTTTTTAAAGAAAAACGGCAACCCTTGACCAGCAAATGCACTTTTAAATTCTCAACATACACCGGCTCTCCTATGTAGGCTTCGGTAATGTTGGTTTGGCTGATGTTTCGCCCGTCAATGATCACCACCATGCCAGAACCCCGGCATTCGGCATCCACTCCGTTTTTAATAATTAAGGCGGTATCCTCACCTAATCCAATCCCTAACTGCTCAGGATTCATAATAATGGCATGGGCCAGTCGGCCAAAACGCCCTCGTTTGATAAAATGGGTGTCAATAATGCAACTGGTTAAAATGCCTAACCCCGAGGAGGTGAGCAAATTGCGGTAAATCAATGCCTCAGTGGCACCTCCGCCGGTAATCATGACCGATGACATCACCATAGCCCCGGCACTGGTGCCAGCAATGGTAAACGCTTCATCGTGCTGATAACGTTCTTTAATAATATCTACCAACGGCGTGCCGCCTAAAATAGTCGAAAGACGGAATTGATCCCCTCCGGTAAAAAAAATCGCACCGGCTTTGTCAGCGCGTTCGAGGTATTTGGAGTCTTGCGCTTCAGCCCGTGTTTTGATGGGGATAAAATCAATGTTTGTGTATTTCATTTCGTGAAATACTTTTTGATAAATCGCCTGAACCTCTTCTTGCACCTCAGAACCGGTAGTGATGATTTCAATTTTTTTGTTTTTGGAGCCTGGCACCAATTCGCTTAAAATTTCATAGCGGGTGAATTCTTTAATCTCCTCGCGGATATTAGGCGGCTCATCCACCTTGTCTTCGGCACCGCCAATAATTAATAATTTACCTTTTGGATTCATGAAACGGTCACCTGCGTTGGCAATTTCAACATTTTTTGGCGGTTTTCTAAAAACTCAATGGTTCGAAAAACCCCTTCCACGGCATGAAAAATAAAGGCATTGGGGGCTGCGTTTTGCATGGCGAATTGAATGGCTTCCAGCTCATCCGATATGATGCTGATTTTTCTTTGCGGCGAAAAGCGATGAATGCCTGAAATAAGCAAGGCGGTGATTTCTTCATTGGATCTACCGCGCCCGTCCTTGTCGTGGCGAATGATAATTTCATCAAAACATTGCGCGGCCAGGGTGCCCATTTTTTCAATGTCTTCTGCCCTTCTGTCACCAGGAACCCCAATGATTCCAATTTTTTGATCGCAATGAATCGTATTTATAAATTGACCTACCTCATAAAATGCCGCCTCATTGTGTGCGTAATCCACCATAATTTGGCAATTGGCAAAGTGAAACAGATTCATCCTGCCGGGTAAATTGCTGGCTGTCGGGTAGAAATTTTGTAAACAGGATTTAATCAACTCAAAGGAAAAGTTACTTAAAAACCCGGTCAATACAGCCGGCAACAGGTTTTGAATCATCGAGGTAGCGGCTCCATGATAGGTGAGCGGTATCGCCACAATTTCCATCAATTGATATTGGAAACAGCCGTTTTGGATTACAACCCAACCCTTGTCAAGATAAACTGCTAGCCCTCCGTCATTGCAATGATTTCGAATGCGCTCTGATTTTTCCTTTCCAAACAAGGCAATGTTGCAACTTAATTGTTCTTTTAAGCCATAGACCATCTCGTCATCGGCATTGAGGATGGCATAACCTGCCTCTTTGGTACTTCGAGCAAGCACGCCTTTTATACGGGCTAAATGTTCAAGGGTATGGACGCCGTCAATTCCTAAATGGTCAGCACTGATATTGGTTATAACGCTGATGTCGCAAGTATGAAAGCCCAAGCCCTGGCGAAGAAGTCCGCCGCGTGCGCATTCAAGCACGGCAAAATTAACCGAAGGCTCTCGCAAAATGGTTTCTGCACTGACAGGCCCTGAGCAATCCCCTTCAAAAATGAGTTTGCCATCGAGATAAATGCCGTCTGTTGTCGTTGAGCCAACACAATGATTCGCCATTTTAGCCATAGTAGCAATTAAACGGACTACGGTGGTTTTGCCATTCGTTCCGGTCACACCCACTATCGGGATAGTGGCCGATTCAGGCTTTGGAAACAGTAAATCAAGAATGGGAGCGGCTACATTACGCGCTTTGCCCTGGCAGGGCGCTAAATGCATACGCAGTCCAGGACTTGCGTTGACTTCAAGGATTGCGCCATTTTGCAACGTAATGGGTACGCACACGGATTGGGCTACTACGTCAATGCCGCAAATATCAAGTCCCACAAGGCGTGCCACCCGTTCTGCAAGCCTTAAATTTTCGCTATGCACTTCATCGGTCACGTCAGTGGCCGTTCCGCCTGAACTTAAATTGGCTGTGTCTTTAAGGTATAAAATGTGGTTATGCGGCAGGATGCTTTCAAGCGTCAAATTATGGGCCTGTAAAATTGTTTGGGTGTTGTCGTCAATCTCGATCGTTGTTAATACATTTTCATGATCTTTTCCACGCTTGGGATCCTGATTGGCAAGTGCAATCAACTCCTCAATACTGTGCTTTCCGGTACCAACCACCATGGCTCGCATTCTTCTGGCCACTGCAACGACTTTGTAATCGACAACTAGCATGCGGTAATCATCGCCCTCGATGAAGCGCTCAACAATGACCTCATCCGATATTTTTTTTGCCTGCTCAAAACCTGCCAATAATTTTTCCTGATTGACAATGTTTGTTGTGACCCCTCTGCCATGATTTCCTGTTTTAGGTTTAATCACTAAAGGAAAACCGATTGTTTTAACGGCCTCTTGCAATGCCTGCAAGGAATCCACAACAACCCCTTTGGGGACTGGAATAAAATGATCTTGCAGCATTTGTTTGGTGAGTTCTTTATCTGCTGCAATGTCAACTCCAATCGTGCTGGTTGAGGACGAAATGGTAGCCCAGATTTTTTTTTGCCTTAACCCATGGCCTAAGGTTATCAAGGTGGATTTCTCATCGATAAAAACGGGAATATTACGCTGCTTTGCTTCTTTCACCAGCGCTTGAGTGCTTGGACCAAGCTTTGCTTCTTCGTGTAATTTTTTTAAGTGCTGAATGTCTTTGGGGAGCCGCTTGTAGTCCTGATTGAGTGCCAGCGCCTGCACCAGTTTTAATGCAGCTTCGGCCGCATAAAAGCCAGCCTTTTCAACCTGATAGGCAATCACGACATAATACACCCCGGTTTCAGAAGCACTTCGGGTTCTGCCAAAACCGCAATCCATCCCGGCCAGGCATTGCAACTCCAGTGCTACGTGCTCAATAATGTGGCCAAGCCAGGTTCCCTCATCCAGTCTTTCAAAAAACCCCCCGTCCACACCTTTCGAACAGCGGTGGGTAAACAGGGAAGGTAGCAAGGTTTTGAGCGCATTGGAAAAACCGGGTAATTGATTCGATGGCAGGTATTCAAGGCTTCCAGATCAAGTTTTAATACAATCAGCTCTTTCCTTTTCACAGACCAAAAATTAGGCCCGCGAAGACTATGAATTTTTAGCACTTTCATTATTCATCCTTGAAAAATGGTTTAATATTGTTTTTCCGTCATACGTGATTTAATACGCAGTGTAGCCTGGCTGTGAATTTGCGAAACGCGCGATTCACTGACCCCTAACACTTCCCCTATTTCTTTCAAATTCAAATCCTGCTCATAATATAAGGACAAGACCATTTGCTCATTTTTGGGGAGTCCGTCAATAATTTCCGCTAAATGACTGACCATATCATCCCGTAACACATTACGATGCGGTTCACTGTAGACTTTGCCTTCTTCAGTAAGCATATCATCGGTCACGCCAAGGTCGTCAAACCCATACAATTGGTTGCTGGCTGAGTCTTGCAAAATTTCATAATATTCATTAAGGCTTACTTTTAATTCTTCCGCAATTTCATGATCTTTTGCGTCCCGCCCCAAGCGGTTTTCTACTTGTTTCACAGCCTCAGCAATGCGTCGTGAGTTACGGTACACCGAACGGGGTACCCAATCGTTGCGGCGCACTTCATCCAGCATATAACCGCGAATACGAATGCCGGCATAGGTTTCAAAGGAGGCTCCTTTGGTTGAATCGTAATGCCTGACCGCCTCCAGTAATCCTAGCATACCTGCCTGGATAAGATCATCCAGCAACACCGACTGCGGTAAGCGACCGGATAGATGGTATGCGATTCGTTTTACCAACAAGGCATGGGTTTTAACAAGGGCTTCCTGCGTTTGTTGGTTCACTTTGCTGTAAGCAGCCAAAGTATCCACGATTTCTCCTTAATTGTTTTTATTCTCGTGTATTCCAAAGTTCCCGGATACCAGACGTTCCAGAAAAAAACTGGTATTTCCACCGAGTGATTGTTTGTAAGGCCAATCATCCACCGTATCGGCTATCTGGAGTAAGGATTTGGATGCATTGGACTCAGGATAGGCAAGCAATACCGGCTTTTGTTGTTTTATCGCTTCGTGCACACACTCATCAAAAGGAATAGCACCTAAATAATCCAGACGCACGTCTAAAAAATGCTCTGTCATGCGGTTAAGTTTACTAAACAACTCCCGGCCTTCGCGTGAGGAGCGAATCATATTCGCAAGGATATGGAAATGGCTCCATTCGTAACGTCTGGACATGATATTAATCAAGGCATACGCATCGGTTATGGAAGTAGGCTCATCGCAAGCCATCACGATAAGCTCTTGCGAGGAGCGAGCAAAGCTTAGCACGGTATCGGAAATACCTGCTGCGGTGTCAATTATCATGTAATCGACATCCTCGGTGAGCTCATTAAAGGCATTGATAATACCGGCATGTTGCGCAGAACTTAACTGAGTCATGGTTTCAGCACCTGAAGCAGCAGGGATGATGCGGATTCCGCCTGGCCCCTCCAGCATAATATCTTTTAACTGGCAAAGCCCTTGCACCACATGGGAGAGATTAAATTTTGTTTCAATCCCCAGCATAATATCGACGTTTGCCAAACTCAAGTCCGCGTCCAGCAGTAAGACATTTTTATTTCTTTGGGCAAGGGCTACTGCCAGGTTGACCGCAACATAACTCTTGCCGACACCGCCTTTTCCAGCAGAGATTGCAATGATTTTAATCGGTTTGGAACGGGGTAGAAAACCGAGCTTTGCGGGTTTTAGCGCGATCCCCTCCTCCCCCTCTGACATCGAATTGCCAGGAAAAACGCTGTTTTCCTTAAGAATCGTCCCGAGCGGAATATAGTTTTCTGCGACCATATTGATACTCCCAAACACGGCTTATCCCATGCTCTAATCGAAGCAAGAACCGTGCCGCTGCTTGTAAGCTGCCCTATCCCGTGCAAGAATGGCATTCTAATTCATTGATCCAAAGTGGATATGCTTAGTAAAAAAAAGACGCTTTCAAATTTCAGCTACGCGCTGCACACTTCCTCAAGCTGTTTCAGGCCCGATAAAGAAGAGCAACTGGCCCTTCTTTTTTCTGAGAAGAGTCCGAAAGGCATGCTTGCTCGCGGCAAGGGGTTAAGTTATAGCGATTGCTGTGTAAACGATAAAGGCAGCATTATCGATACCTCACGCTTGAATCACTTGCTCTCTTTTGACGACAAAACAGGCCTGTTGGTTTGCCAGGGTGGCGTTACCTTTGCTGATCTTTTTATGGTTGACCCCCATTTTTTACCGCCTGTTATTCCCGGTACGTTAAAAGCCACCGTAGCAGGCGGTATTGCCAATGACGTGCACGGTAAAAACAATCACAAAATGGGGTGTTTTGGGCACCATATTGAATGGCTGGAACTACAAATGGGAGCGAACACCTTGCGTTGCGACAGGCTTTCGCATCCTGAGTTATTTTTTGCAACCATTGGCGGACTGGGCCTAACCGGGGTAATTAAGCGCGTTGCCATCAGGCTTCACAAAGCGCCCCATTTTGTAAAAGTAACCCATGAAAAATTTCACGAGGTGAAATCGCTTTTACAGTGCATGCAAACCAGGGGGTTGGAATACGACTACCAGGTTGCCTGGCTTGATTTATTAAATCCGGTTCGTGCGTTGCTCTCCCTTGCCAGACACTGTGAGCCTGCCCATGATAACGAAGTGCCGATACGGCGCTACACCCTACCCAAACTCCCTTTTCGCTGCGTATACTCCTGGCCGATGAAGCAATTTAACCGCCTTTATTTCAAACAAAGACCCAAACAAGAGGAAATTATGCCGCTTCCTGCATTCAATAACCCGCTTGATGCAGTGCAGGATTGGAATCGCTTGTATGGCAAAAAAGGGCTTTTGCAGTTTCAAGCCCTTGTTGATAGCGCGATTGCTGAGGAGGCAATCCATGCAATGCTTGCAATTATTCAGAAACACAAAGCCACCCCAACGCTAGCTGTTTTAAAATACTTTACCCAAACAGGGATTGGGATGCTGTCCTTTGCGAAGCCTGGTTTTACGCTGGCCATTGATTTTATTAACAATGACGCGGCACAAGGTGCAATAGTGGAAATGAATACCTGGGTCAGTATGGCCAGCGGTAAAGTGTACCTGGCTAAAGATTTACTGTTGTCTGAATTGCTTTTTAAACAACAGTATCCGCAATACCCGCAATTTTCGCACTTACTAGGCCATTATCAGAGTACCATGCGCTCTGATTTAAGCCAGCGCTTGGGAATCACATCATGCTGAAACAAACCTGGGTCATTCTTGGTGCCACCTCTATTATTGCCGAATCCTTCGCCCTTCGCGCCGCCTCTGCCGACTGTGATTTGCTACTGGTTGGGCGAGACAGCACGCAATTGGCAATCATTGCAGCAGACATTCAACTTCGCTACCAGGTGAAATGCGAGGTTTTGTTTACAGACTTCGCAAAGGATATTACTGCCCTTTTAGACTGGATGAACGAGCAGGCTGAGGAATTCAATGTGCTGATTGCGTTTAGCTCTCTGCATGAAAATCCGAACCTGAATCCTGAAAAAATCGCCGAGCTGATTCATGTCAACGTGCAAAGTACAGTGGCAATTATTCACGCCTACCTTAAAAAACCGCAAACGGAACACCGTTTGATTTTTTTAAGTTCAGTCGCCGCCTGCCGGGGACGTGCCAAAAACAGTTTGTATGGCGCGACAAAAGCGGCAGTTGATACCTACCTGACAGGCTTGCAGCAGGCAGCCAGTAAGCATTGCCATATTACCATAGCAAGGCTTGGTTTTATCGATACCATTCAAACCTTTGGCAAGCCCGGAATTTTTTACGCATCGCCTCCAATGGCCTGCGCCAAAGCCTGTTGGAATGCGTCTTATAATGATAAAAAACGCATCTACCATCCTTTTTTTTGGCGCTACATTCTGGCAATTCTTTGCAGCCTGCCTTTTTTTCTTTATCGAAAAATGGCGGATTTGTAATGACAGCCCACTCCTCAAAATAGACTTTTTAATGCCTAACAGAAGTATTTTTTAACAAAAAATGCTAAAGTACACCTTTTATTTTTATAGCCTGAATCATGGAACCCTTGTTTGCTTTATTAGATAAGTATAATGCAGTACAAAACAAACTTTTTCTTGACGCCATTCAGCAAGGGTCGATAGAAGCCAATCTTACTCTTTTAAACACTAATTACCTGAATGGATTATCCTCCGAAGCGCATTACCAAAGACAGGCGTTGCTTTTTTTCTTTTGTGTACTCCATGCTTTCTATACTAAAAAAATCCCTCGCTCTTCCTTGCAAACCGTCTGGCAGGCGCTAAGCCACCTACTTAACAGGCACTTTAAAGAGACACTTCCCAATGCCCTGGATCTGGAAACCCGCGATAGCCTGTTTTTTGAGGAAGGTTTTTGGAATACAATGGATTTTGAAGCGCTTTTTAGCACCGCACGCTACTCCCCCAAATTAGCGCACAAAGTGATTCCGTTTTTATTAAAAAGCAAAGATAACGCGATAATTCAACAATGTATTTCATCCCAATGCCTTTTGCGGTTTATTCAACAACCCGGTATCGAGTCATCCGAAAGAGCACTTCGCATTGAAAACATACTTCACTCGCGCTCAACCTACGCCATCCAACTGCTTCTGCATTCCAGCATGGAAAAAAAGCCGACCCTGAGCTGGTATGTTTCGCCCAAGGGAATTACACAGGATGCAGGGGAAGAAGACATGAGCGCAATCGCGGAGGCGATTAACAATATCCTGTCTTCACGAAGTAAGGAGGCTATACACTCCATTCTCAATTACCAAATTAATGGGGAACCCGCACTGCTTTGGTTTATTTCTCGCTTATCAACCCAGGACGAAGTGGAGAAAAAGAAAACTGCTTTTGCCATAAAAAACATACTGTACTCCCAATTGACCAAGGCCATTAATAGGATAGCGAGTCGCCTTATTGACGGAGAATCGGCTTTATGTTGGTATATTTCGCAATTAGGGACTGCGAATGAAAAGAGCAACAAAAAAGCAATTGAAACGGCCAAAAACATCCTGATTTCGCACTGTGCTAATGCCTTTAAGATGACAGCACATACCATTTTTGATGAAAAATCGGTATTTATTTTATATATCTCGCAACTGGATGTCACTAGTGAAACGGGAAAAACCGAAGCCATTGAAGCGATTAAAACCATTCTGTCTTCTCAGTTAAAATTTGTTATCGACTCACTAACAAATCACTCTATTAATGGAACTCCAGCAATGAGTTGGTATATTTCGCAGCAAGGCATTGCGAAAATACAGGCCATTAGAAGTATCCTGTCTTCCCGCAACAAAAAAGCAATCAATGCGTTAATAAATTACCAAATTAATGGCGTGTCGGCGGTGATTTGGTTCATCTCGCGGGCAGGTGTTGCGGATGAATACAGCGCAAAGGAAACAGCTAAGGCAATCAAAGGGCTCCTGGTCTCGAAAAGCAAGAAGGCCATTAGATTACTGCTAAAGCACCTTATCAATGGAAAACCCGCTCTGATTTGGTTTATTTCGCGACCAGGGGTTGCGGATGAGGAGAAGAAAAAAGAAACGGCTAAATTGATTAATCGCATCCTGACATCACGTTGTAAGGAGGCCATCACTTTGATAGCAAATCACTCCATTAACGGGGAACCCACACTGCTATGGTTGATTTCGTACCAGGGTGTTACGAGCGATCACAAGAGACAAGAAGCAGCCAAATTGATCCGAAAAATGCTTCTTTCCATCAACAAAATAGCGCTGAAGAGTCTATCTACTTTCAAACTGAAAGTGAACACACAACTTCTGTCACCTCTGCTGTTTTTTACAACGTGCCTCAGCATGGAAAGTAATAAACAAAATATTTCCACGGTACTGAGAAGTGCTTTATCAACTACGATAAAAAAAGCATTGGTTCAAGACCTCTGGGAAAGGATACCCAAAGAAGAGTTGGTAAAAATTCCCGAAATAGATGATTTTTGGCCTGAAAACAAAGAGCGAGGCAGCGTGGTAGTACAACCCCTGGCGAAAAGTTCAAGCAAAAAACGCCTGGATGCACCCACTGAACCAATCAATACCAAGAAACAGAAAATCCATCGCGATGAATTTTTTGCTCTCATGAAAACCTATCTCACCCAGCCAGGTCCATCAGAAGATATTGCGCAGAAGAATCCATTAACGGAGGCACACAAGCAGGTAATCGAGGACGTGACACGGAAAGAGCGACAAAAGGAAATCATCAATTGGTTGGAAAGCTACAATAACGTTAATGACAATGAGGCATCCACAACCAATACTATAGTGATAGAAGAGGAAATCACCAATTGGTCGGAAAGCTACAATAACGTTAATGACAATGAAGCATCCACAACCAATACTATAGTGATAGAGGAGGTAGCCACCAATTGGTTGGAAAGCTACAATAACGTTAATGACAATGAAGCATCCACAACCAATACTATAGTGATAGAGGAGGTAGCCACCAATTGGTTGGAAAGCTACAATAACGTTAATGACAATGAGGCATCCACAACCAATACTATAGTGATAGAGGAGGAAATCACCAATTGGTTGGAAAGCTACAATAACGTTAATGACAATGAGGCATCCACAACCAATACTATAGTGATAGAGGAGGTAGCAACCGAAACGCCTCTCAGGCAGTCTTCGCAACCCGAAACGCGTTATCATTTCTTTTCTCCCCAAAGCAATCAACACCCAACGAGCACGAATCCCCGCTGTCTTCTTGATATGCATTATCCTTATCACATGTTGGATGTTGAAAGACTTCTTGAAATTATTCCAGAAACACTCTCCTTTGTGAAACTCGTTGTTTCAAGGCTTGATATGGCAGACGTGAGCTCTTTCCAGAACAAGGTAGCCGCAGAGATACTGGCATTGCACAATCAGGTGAATGAGGAAACGCCCATTGTCCACCTTCTTTTACCCATTCAGCTTGATGAAGCCTGGTATGCTGCCATTGTGAGCATTAATATCCAGAGGGTGTTCCGAATCACCTGTTATAATTCAACCAATAATGCCTCGGCAATTGAACAAATTAAGGGGGTATTGCGTTGTTTCAGCGACTGTTTTATTGATGCACCAGGAAAGCATGACATAAAAAATCCTGCGCCTTCATCCAGTGGCCCCTTTGTTGTGGAGAACTTACGCTATGCTTTTGGATTTACGCGCGTCAAAATTAAAGAGCAGGATAACACTATCCCCTATCTGGAGAAATTAGAGAGCGCCTTTCGGGAAAAACATGACAGCGAATTTGAGGAAGAGCAGGAAAACAGCGAGATTGTTTTTACATGATCTTGACCTCACTTTATTTACACCAATAACTGGAATAAGGGAGCAACTCATTCATAGCGAGTAGTCTGGTTGCTTGCAACCAGGATCGACCACTACCCCCAAACTGGTGGGGATTTCATTGCCAATGCCTCTCAGTAGAATCCTGGTTGCAAGCAACCAGACACCCTGTTTTTCAATTTGTTAAATCAATTGTTCGCATCTACAAAAGGGGCTTTATGCCCGCCCTAAGCCGGTCGGGTTCCGAAAACCTGGAAATACAATTCTTTCATGTGATTGGAATAAGGGAGCAATTCATTTTCCTCCAAAATCACTACATCGGCGGCAAAAATAGTTTTATAGGAATGGGAATCCTCCTGATGTATGGGGACTTCCTTTACACTACCGTCTTTTGAAACCTGGTAATGATTAAGTATCAAATAATAGAAATGGTCAACCTGCGAAAAATGCTTCGTTTCCGCAAATAAGGTTCTAAAAAAATGCGTAAAACTGCCACCGATAATAGCCAGTTTTAAAGGCGAGTTATTTTCGCTTTCTTCAAACGTGATTTGAGGTACCCGGTATTTTAAATTGGGAAATAATAATTTACACAGCTCTAATAAATCCTTGTCCACAAATTGCGGTTTAAAGGCTTCCGAATAGGTAAACTTAAGCGGGGATAACTCCACATTGGTCAGCTTTGAAATAATTTTTAACATTTTACGGGTAGTTAGTGCCGCACTGAGCATAGTCCAATGGGTACCACCCTGAGTAAACAATAACTCGCCATAGGCTTTTGCTTTGGCATTCACAATGTAATTGCTGGCATCAAAATAGGCAACACCGCTCTTTTTTAATGCTTCAATTTTTAAATAATAATCCGGCCGTGGATTGTTAATGCGTTTTTGGTAACTGGAAGGTAAATATTCTGGATAAAAAGCGACTTTGGAAGGGGTAATTAAATAAATAAAAAGTTTACCCTGTTTTGCGAAATGATCAGAAATCGCTTTGAGATCCTGTGCCCATTTTTCAAACTGCTGCACCGAATAATCCGTTTTATTTAAGTTGACGTATTGGTCAATGTACACTTTTTCATAAATAAAGTTTTTTTTGCCAATAATCAGGTTTGAATCGTACATTAAGGATTTGGTAAACAAACTGTAATAAAACTGGTTATTGAATTTAACCAGTGTGGAGCGCAGCGGGTTATTCTCATTAAACCAATATTCGTATTCTTTCTGCAAAGTTCCGTTCAGGAATTTATCGACACTAAAGGAGGGTCTTTGGGTGATGAATTTGTGTTTTTTCAATACAGGAATGGGAACCTTGGAAAGGCCATGCACAATAAGATATAAATTAATTGGCAAAGCAAACAAAAGCAGCATCGCACACAGTGGAATGTACTGAGGATAGGCTTTAAAAAAGGACTTGGCCTTTGCGAATTGCCTGCTGTACCATTTTATTATCATGATTAAAACCTAAAATATAAGAAGGAATGGAAGGTTGCAGCAACCACCCTTGCAACCGCAAAAAAGGAGAAGGTGCTAATCATCCAATGCTCCAGCGCGTCATGGTATTTGCTTGCAACCCATTGTTTGAGCGCATTCACATTACCCACAAAACTAATCATTACCGCAGCCAGCAAAGCAATCCAGAGGTCGAAGGTAAGGTAGATAAAGCTGCTTTCGCGCCCTGGTGAAAAAAGTGCTGCCAATACATTAGTTAATTGCTCAACGGAACTGGTTCTAAATATTGCCCAACCCAGCATCACAAAAATAAAAGTAAGGGTTCTGTTGAGCCAAATCGGGAGTCGCTTACTGAAATGCAGCCACCCTAATTTATCTAGCACAAGAAATAACCCGTTGTAAGCGCCCCAAATAACAAAATTCCAATTGGCTCCATGCCATAATCCGGACAGTAAAAAACAAAGCCACAGGTTTAGATAAGTCCGAAAGGTTCCAAAGCGATTCCCTCCTAAAGGATAATAGAGGTACTCGCGAATCCAGGTGGAGAGTGAAATATGCCACCTTCGCCAAAAATCAGTAAAATTCAATGCCAGATAAGGCATGTTAAAGTTTTCAAGAAGGGTAAAACCAAACATTTTGGCAAGGCCTATGGCCATGTCAGAGTAGGCAGAAAAATCGAGATAAATTTGAAAGGTAAAACAAATTAATCCAAGCCAGGCGTTAAAAAAACCCAAATCATTGCCCGATAAGGCAAAGAGTTTGTCCGCTACCTCTGCCAGCGTATCAGCAACCAGTACTTTTTTAACAAGCCCCAGCAAAAAGCGCTTAAAACCTAACAAGAAGTTTTCAAGGCTTGGGTAATGGTTTCTTAGCTGAGCAGCAATATCATGGTACTTCACAATAGGGCCTGCCAATAGCTTGGGGAAAAAAAAGATATAAAGCAGGTAGTTCTTAAGCGAGGTTGCAGGCTTGCTGATGCCGCGGTACACATCCACTAAATAAGTGATTTTTTCAAACACGATGAACGAAATGCCAATCGGCAATGCGATTTGAAAAAAAGGCAGTGGTTTGACCTGGAGGTAGTTCATTAACGAGGCGGTGGAGACAACAAAAAAATTAAGGTATTTATAATAAAAGAGCATGAGCACATTGGCTACAATACCGGTATTAAGCCAGATAAGGGCGGTAGTTTTTTTTCTGGCAGTAAATACTCTCCCACAGATAAAGTAATCCAGGCAGGTGGAAAGCACGGCTATCAGAAAAAAGCGCGGCTCCCCCCAAAAATAAAAGCTGAAACTGGCAAACAACAGCACGGTATTCTTAAAACGGATAGGCATCATGAAAAATAAAAAGAAAACAAGCGGCATAAAAATAAATAAAAAGAATGGGCTTGAAAAAAGCATGATGTGCCTGTTTAATAGGGTGGAGCTGAATTTTAGTTAATGATGGGAGTGAGTTCAATGATTAACTACAAGAAATTAATAAAAATTTCAGTTTGGGCAAAATGCCCACTGCCATTAAGTTAAGGAATGTACCTCAGCCCGAACGAATCGGGATAAATTGTGGGCTAACACTCCCTAACTTAATGGCAATGGGCAAAATGCCCTGGGTAAAATCGAATTAAATTCAGATACGCCAGGGCATTTAGAGCAATTGTCAACACAACCGAATGAGTCAACAAAAGGCAAGCCGTTCCGTTACACTTGCCCAACCCTGAGAAATAAGGACATTTTTATGTGGTTAACACTTCGAAACAGCTTAGGCCCCCTTTTTTTAATTCTGGTCTGCCCCCCTTTCGTCATGCTTATGTGGTACACCAACACCGTCTTTGAAGGATCCCTTGCCACTGTTTGGCAACTTCTGACTGAAGAAGGATTCTTCACCATGCTGTATACCTTTTTTCAACCCTATCTCTTTGGGTCTCAACTTGCCTGGGGAATGCTGTTTGGCTTTATTCTGTTTGAGGCCTTATTGCTGCGTTTTTTACCGGGTAAAACCGTGGAAGGCCCCGTCTCTCCCAAGGGAAATATTCCTTTGTATAAAGCCAATGGGGTTGCAGCGTTTGCGCTTACCATGGCAACCTTTTGTTTGACTTCCTTTGGTTTGCATTGGTTTTCTGCAGCCATCCTTTACGATAATCTGGGAAGTCTTTTGGGCGCACTGAATCTTTTTAGCCTGCTCTTTTGTGTGTTTTTGTATTTTAAAGGCCGTTTTGCTCCTTCCTCCAGTGACACGAGCACCACCAAAAATGCCCTTTTCGATTATTATTGGGGCACAGAGCTGTACCCCCAATTGTTCAAATTGCCAGTAAAAATGTTCATTATTTGCCGTTTTGGCATGATGAGCTGGGGAATATTGTTGATTTCCTATTGCGCAAAACAAGCAGAGCTCACCGGGTTATCCAACTCGATGGTGGTATCGGTTGCCTTGCAGATGATCTACATTTCCAAATTTTTTCTCTGGGAAACAGGCTACCTGCGCTCACTGGATATGATGCATGACCGTGCAGGATTTTACATTTGTTGGGGCGGCCTTGTATGGGTTCCCTGCATCTACACTGCCGCCAGCATGTACCTGGTGGTGCACCCCATTCACCTCGCAGCGGGCTTGGCAGCCTTCATTTTTCTGCTGGGAACGTTCTGTATTTTAATTAACTATTTTGCAGACAAGCAGCGTTTTTTAGCCAGAGAAACGCAGGGGAACTGCAAAATATGGGGGAAAAAACCCATTACTTTATTAGCACGGTATAAAACAACCACCGGCACTGAAAAACAAACGATTTTACTTGCTTCAGGATGGTGGGGTGTCGCACGCCATTTTCATTATGTACCGGAAATAATGGCGGCCTTTTTATGGTCTGTCCCCGCCTTGTTTTCGCATTTCACGCCCTACTTTTATGTCTGTTATCTCACCATTTTACTGGTTGATCGCAGCTATCGGGACGATAAACGATGTGCGGCCAAGTACGGGCAAGTGTGGAATACCTATTGCGAGCTTGTTCCTTACAAAATTATTCCCTTTGTTATATGACGCACTTCGATACGATACAGGCATTATACGAAAAAAAAACGGCAGAAATGCCGAATGAAATAGCCGTTCTTTTCAATGAAACTTGCCTTACTTATTCGCAGTTGAATGAGAAGGCAAATCAAGTGGCGCATTACCTAAAGGATTTAGGGGTTATCAGAGAGCGGGCCATTGCTTTATGCATGGAGCGCTCAATTGATGTACTTATCGCTATTCTTGGTATATTAAAAGCAGGATGCGCTTATGTTCCACTTGATGCTTCGCATCCAAAAAGTCGCTTGTTTTTTACTTTAAAAGACAATGGCAATCCGATATTAATCACCCAATCTATTTTTCAAAACCAATTTGACAATTACAAAGGCAACATTGTCCTTTTTGATGTAGAAACGGGACACTTTAATCAGCAAAAAAAAACCAACCCCACTCCCATTAACGCACCCAATGATTTAGCCTATATTATTTATACTTCCGGGTCGACCGGCACGCCAAAGGGCGTTTTAATCGAGCATAAAAGTGTCGCAAATTACTGCCACTGGTTTGCTAACTATTCCCAATGCAGGGCAAAACAACGGATTGATTTTTCCTCCAATTATATTTTTGATATGGCCATTACCACATCGATTGTGCCTTTAGCTCTGGGTTTAACGGTAGTCATCTGTCCTGATGAGGTTAAAAAAGATCCTAAATCCTATTTGCAATACCTGAGAACACAAACGATTAACCTGATTAAAATGACCCCCAGTTATTTTAAACTTTTGCTGGAAGAGGTGAAAAGAAACCCGACTCCCTTGCCTCAATTGGTAAGTATTACTCTGGGCGGGGAAAATCTGTTAAGTGTGGATTGCAAAAAGTGGCTTGGCCTTTACCCAAAGCATATTTTATTTAATGAATACGGACCTACTGAGGCGACCGTTGCGGTAACGCATTTTAAAATAACAAAGAAAAACATTGCCTCGTTACCAGTGAGCACACCCATTGGAAAGCCTGGGACCAACATGGTTTGCTATGTCTTGCACGACAACCTTACCCTTTGTAGCGAAGGAGAAATGGGTGAGCTTTATATAGGAGGAGCATGCCTTGCGCGAGGGTATTTAAACCAACCGAAATTGACTCAAAAATCCTTTATTAAATCCCCCTTTGGTGATGGATTATTGTATAAAACAGGGGATTTGTGCTTACAAAACCCAAAAGGGTTTCTCGAATTCCTTGAGCGCCTGGATTTTCAGGTCAAAGTGCGGGGGTTTCGTATTGACTCAGGTGAAATTGCGCAGCATTTAATTGCGCATCCTGACATAGAGGATGCCGTTATTATAGTAAAAGAATTTCCGCAGCAGGAAAAACGCCTTATTAGCTATTATGTGAGTAAGTCAGGCCGCGCAGTAAGTGGGAAGCAATTGCGCGAGTATTTGCGGCATTATTTACCGGATTATATGCTGCCTTTTGCCTTTGTGCCTGTCAACAAATTTCCTCTGACAGACAATGGCAAACTGGACCACAAAGCCCTTCCTGCGCCGCAGAATGAAGGAGAGGAGCATTACCATCCTCCCTCCACATCAATTGAACGGTATTTAGCAAAAGTCTGGAGCAATGAACTGCACATAAATCCCATAGGAATTGAAGATGATTTTTTGGAGTTGGGAGGACACTCTTTAGCGGCTGCACGAATACTTTCGGAAATAAATCACCATTTAGGCGACTCCTTGACTTTGCACGACTTTTACCACTCTAAAACCATTCGGCATTTAGCTGAATTAATAAAGAATAAACCAATCCCAAAAGACCCGCTTCACGACAATCTCTTTTCAAGCTATCCCGCAAGCAAACCGTTTCCTTTGAGCGATTTTCAACTGCTGCTTTGGATTGCCAGTTTATTTGAGCGGAAAGCTAAAAAATTAAACGTTGTTTACCGTATTCGGTTTAACGGAACGCTCCACTCGGAGGCGCTTGACTTTGCCTTTGGTGCCGTGCTGAAAAAACATGAGACATTATCCTACTCTCTAAAGAAATTCAGGCCCGAGCAAGTAGCCCAGAAAGCGGTTTCTTTTTCACTTATTACTAAAGTGCTTGATGAAGGATGCATCGACAGGGAGAAGTCTTTAACCGAGTCTGTTGACGCCCTCACGCACTATTACCCCTGGCCTGAAAAAAGGCCGCTTTTAAGGGCCGCACTCTTCTATTGGGAAGGCGCTTCGGAATTGCAAATCTGCCTGGCGCATGCAATCTCTGACGATATTTCCTTACATATTTTATTGTCGGATTTGTCCTATTTTTATTTACATTACAACAGGCTTAAAAAAACAAACATAGACCCCGACCCGCATTATAAACACTACATATTTTTGGAACAATTATATTTTAAGAACCATTTTGCAAGCGATACACAGTTTTGGAAAACCTATTTGCAGGATGCTTGTTTATTTCAATTTCCTGAGGAGGAAATTGTATATGAAAAAGCGGGGTTTTCTTACACAACTTATGAAACCATCCCGCAAAATGCATTAATTAATTTGCAAAAAATGTGCAGAATCAATCAGATTACGGTCAACAACGGATTATGTGCGGCAGTTGCACTGGCACTGCAACATTGCGCCAGTTCGGCTAAAAACAATAAACCGATTGTAATGAATTTGATAAAATCCACCCGGGATAATCCCCTTTATGACAAAACCATTGGCTGTTTCTTACGGATCGATCCGATTAAAATAGATCTTAACCGCAAAACCGATTTTATTGGTTTGGCAAAGCAAATCCATCAAGCGGAAATCGACACAAGCCTGCACCAACGGGGATCTAACCTGATTAAGCTTGCAAGCATTGGTCATTTTCAGAAAAAACGCGGGGTACTCGTAAAGACAGTTACTGGTTTATTGCGGGGCGTATACTCTCTCCTAATCCCGCTGGCGAAATGGAACAGGCAAATCATCGAAAGCAGCGCCAATCTGCTCCCTGCAGGGCTAGCTAACCGTTTTCTTATCAATATTAATGTTCAATATGACTTTATTGAGAGCGTAACCCACACAGAACCCTTGCAATTATTTGGATTACAAGAGCAGAATATATTCAATTTTCCCGGTGATTTATTAAAAATAGATAATTTTTTTGACCTGTGTTTTCAATACCATGCCAATCAAAATAGCCACAAACTGGCCATATCGGCCAATTTAAACCCTGATTATCGCGCACGTATTGCAGAAGAGATAATCCGCACGTTGTGTACTCTGGATTGTGTTGCCGAGAAAAAGGGGAAGATATTCTAAAATTATATTTTGCAACGCATTTTTTTCTGGTAAAGTTTCCGGGTGAAGTTCTCTTACTAACTATAAGGATCAAGGGATGATTAGAAGTGTTTTTGCTGGTTTTATGTACCTTGTGAGTCTTTCTGCTTTTTCCTGCAGTAATGCCCTTCCAACGGACAGCCCCTATTTTTGTTCTTCTTTTAAAACGGTTGCCACTTGTTATTGTACCGCTACCGGTCTTCCTTCAGGAATGTGCCAGAGTATGCCAAGTCTTTATAGCCGCATGCTCAGCTACTTCGGATCACTAAAAGCCGCCTGTATGTACCAACAAGATCAACTGCATTATTCGAGCGCGCAAGATTGTATCGACAACTGGAATTGTTATTTAAACGGCGGGGTCGATTCCAAGGGCAGATTATGCAGCGCAACAAAGCTGGCATGTCAATAAGTAGCGTTTGAGCGCAATCTCATCGAGTGTCCTTCCTATATGCCTTGGCTCCTGCGTCCTGGGAGCCAGAATTAGAGTATTTTATGGTGTTTAAAACTAACATTGCGTGCCTTATCGGGTTACTTTCTTTAACCACAGCAAGTCATGCCAAGGTGGCCGATGCGGCCAACCATCCGCTTTATGCCGGTGCAGCCTTTGGCCATGGTTCCACAACATGGCAGGGCCTGGTTCCTAATGAACAGAATAAGAACATGGCCCTTGGTATGTCAACGCCTGTGCGCGTAGAAGAAGGTGGCTTAACCTATGGTTTATTCCTGGGCTTTGAATTCACCCCCACTTTCGCTCTTGAGGCAAATTATGCCCGCTATCCCAAAGCCACGGTCTTTTTTGATTCCAGCAGTTTGTTCAGCTTTAATAATGACGATAAAACCGAATTTGATACCCATACCGAGGCGTTTAACCTTATGGGTAAAATTTTTATGCCGCTTACCGGCACCTACTTGCGCTTTTACTCCAGTTTTGGGGTGGCTGAAGTGCACCGTGAAGATCTGCTTATCAATCATTGGCGTCTGAGTCCAACGTTTGGGGTGGGAGTGAACTACACCCTTTCTGAACACTTCATGACTGAACTTGCAGGAAATTACACGGCAGGCTATGGCGAATCGCAGCTAGAACCCAGTGCCAATTATTTTCCCTTTCTATATTCAGTTTTATTTCGGTTAGCTTACCGATTTTAGTTGATTAAATAATGACTTCTTTTGCCAAATTCAGTGCAAAACGCCTGGTTCAGGACTAAGCTAAAGAATATTCACTTAACTTTTCTGGATGAAATTTGCAGGTTCCACTGCAAGTGAAATGAAGGAACTGTAAGAAAAAATGCAAAAGACAAAATTTTATCGCTTTGGAGAGTGGGTCTATCGACTTCGTCTGCCGATTATTATCGTGTGGGTTGTTTTGTTATTGGCCTGCCTTCCCTTCCTTCCAAACATTATCTCCCCTTTCAAAACCACAGGGTTCACGGATGAACACTCTGAAAGTGTGAAGACAGAATCCTATATTGACAAACAATTTGGTTACCTTCAAGCCAACAAGTTTTTCATTATGTACAAAAGCAAAACCCTTCTGGCAACCGATCCGGTGTTTCGCGATAAGATCAAAAAATCTTTGGAGGCATTAAACAGCTTTCCCATTAAAAATGAAATTATCTATCCCTCCGATAATAAAAAACAAATTTCCAAAGACAAGCACACAGCCTTTGCCATTGTCATTGTAAAAAGCCCTAAACCCTTAAGCGATTCGTTGTTAGACGAGTTAAAAAAACGGATCAAAAAACCGCCCCGGATGAGCATGGAACTGGGTGGTGAGCCGTTTTTTGTAGAAGAAGTCAATAAACAGACCCAGGAAGACCTCTATAATGCAGACTTTATCGCCACGCCTGTTTCACTGATTACCCTAATTCTTGTCTTTGGATCCTTAATCGCTGCAACCATTCCTATTTTGCTTGGTGGAGGATGCGCCTTAATTATTCTTACCTCGCTCTTTTTTTTAGGGCATCAACTGACGTTATCGGTGTTCACGATAAACATTGCCTTACTGCTTGGGCTTTGCCTGAGTTTGGATTATGCCTTATTTATTATTAGTCGTTTTCGTGACGAATTAGCAAAAGGATTGGGTATTGCAGAAGCTATTGCGGTGACGCAAGCGACCGCAGGAAAAGCAATATTTTTTAGCGGATTAGCGGTATTTGCCAGTTTAAGTGCGCTTTTTTTATTTCCGATAAATATCCTTTTTTCCATCGCCGTTGGCGGATTAACGGCCGTTTGCATAGCCGTATTGGTAGCCATTATTGTGTTACCTGCCATTCTTGCCGTACTCAAAGGAAAAATTAATCTTATTCCGGTTCGATTATTTAAAATCAAAAAAAGCACTTCGTCTCCCTTTTGGCACTGGTTAGCAACCAAAGTAGTGAAAAGGCCTTTATTGTACTTTTTTTCTATTCTTATCTTCTTGCTCGCTTTAGGCTATCCTTTTTTGTCGGCCACTTTTGGTGTTTCTGATTACCATATTTTTCCTGAAAATTCAGAAAATCGCCAATTTTTTGATACCTATACCGAACAATTTAATGCACAGGAATTAACCCCTATTGTGATGCTTGTGCAAACCAAAAAACCTATTTTAACGGAATCAACCCTTGGTAAAATTGTCGATCTTTCAAATACATTAAAAGAGAAACGCTCCATTAAAGAGGTGGGTAGCCTGGTCAATCTGGACTCGGATTTTAAGAAAAAAGACTATTATTCCTTGTATGTTACCCATAAGGATTTGATGAGCAAAAGCATCGAAAAAATACTGCATACCACGACCCTTAAACAGTTAACGCTTATCACCGTCGTGAGTAAATACCCCATCAATGCGGTGCAAACCGAACAATTGGTAAACGATTTAAAAGCGACTAAAGTTAACAAAGGAATGCGGTTACGACTGACAGGAACGCCGGTAAAAAACAGCGATCTGCTGCACAGCATTTCCAACACACTACCCGCTGCAATTCTTTGGATTTTTTGTTTTACCTACCTCATTTTGCTTATTCTGTTGCGTTCCCTGTTTCTGCCTTTTAAAGCCATTTTAATGAATATTTTAAGCCTGAGTGCCTGTTATGGAGCACTTGTGTTGGTATTTCAAGACGGGTATCTCCACCAATATCTCAATTTTGAGCCGCAAGGAATGCTGGATATCAGCCTGTTGGTTATCATTTTTTGCGCCTTGTTTGGCTTTTCCATGGATTACGAAGTCTTTTTGCTCACCCGTATTAAAGAGTCCTATGAAGCGACGCATGACAATAAAAAAAGTGTCGTGTTTGGGATTGAAAAAAGCAGCCGCATAATCACCAGTGCAGCACTCATTGTAATTTGTATCTGTTTTTCTTTTTTGGTTGCGGATATTTTGATTGTAAAAGCATTTGGATTAGGCATTGCCGTTGCCATTTTTGTGGATGCTTTTTTAATCCGCACCTTTTTGGTGCCCTCAACCATGATCATTCTGAAAGACCTTAACTGGTATCTTCCCAAGTGGCTGGATAAAATTTTGCCAAAACTATAATAGAATGTCCCTGGAGTAGCGTGAAGGTTTGATTAAAATAAACCATCCTATTGTACCGTACTTCCTTTTATGCCAACATGGCAGAATCATAAAACCATGGATTTTAACCCATGATAAAAAAATCACTCTTGCTCTCTTTGATTTTTCTTTCTTCTTCTCCTTTTGCGAGTAAAACCATTGAGTTACATCAAGCGACTCTTCTGGATTTAAAAAATTTCAAACTTCTGGATGCCACACCCAATACACGCGCCCTAAGCCGTGTTGCAATACCGGAAAACGCCCTGCAACGCATTAGCGAAACAGCGCAAGATAAACAATCGATTGCCCGTTACCAGCAGCTTTTTAAGGGGATCCCTGTTATTGGCGCACAGATTACGGTAACCCATGGAGCGGGCGACCTGGTTAATGGTCAATTGGTGGATTCCTTGCAAATAAACAGTAATCCAGCTCTTTCGCAATCCGAGGCTACTCAGCTAGCCAAAAAAGCGTATTTGGCAACCAATGCAAACGCTGTGATACACGATGAAACAAGCCAGTTACAAATTAGGCTGAATGAAGCGGGTGAACCCTCTCTTGCTTACCTCGTTACCTTCAAAAGCATGAAAAACAACAGGCCCGTCTGGTTGTTCTTTGTGATTGATGCACAAACGGGAGCTGTTTCGAAACGATGGAACAATATCAAAACTTACCTCGATTCAGGTCCTGGTGGGAATGAAAAGGTGCATGAATACTGGTACGGCAAAGACGGGCTGCCCCATTTGAATGTAGAACAGTCTGGCATGTTGTGCCGCCTGCAAAGTTCCAAAGTCAGGCTCGTGGATGTAAAATCGACCTGGGATTGGAATAATGATCTTCGCAACCCATTGCAATATGTTTGTGCAAATAACACGGAAGAAAATGTCAATGGCGCCTTTTCCCCACGAAATGACGCCTATTATTTCGGCCATCTTATCGTAGACATGTATCGCAATTGGTACAAAGTCAATGCACTCCAATTGGCAACAGGTGAGGCGATGCAGTTAATTATGCGCGTTCATTTTGGACAGTACTACGATAATGCGTTTTGGGATGGCCAAAGCATGTCGTTTGGGGATGGGTATGAGCTCTATCCCCTGGTATCACTGGATGTAGCAGGCCATGAAGTCACGCACGGTTTTACCGAGCAACATTCAGGACTGGAATACCATGATGAGTCCGGTGCCCTCAATGAATCAATATCCGACATGGGAGGACAAGCCGCTCGCGCCTACCTGCTGGAAACAAGTCCTGCATTATACAACCGAGCCTACCTAACCCCCAACAAAATGACCTGGGGAATTGGTGAAACCATCATGCGCGGCAAAGATACGGCCATTCGCTTCATGGATTCCCCCTCCTCTGACGGCAATTCAGCCGATTGCCTGGATGAATCCCTGGCTAAAGCCCATGGTGCAAGTTGTGATATTAGCTATTTGGATGTGGTCAATTTTGCAGAACAACGCATCAGTGATCCCGAAGAGCAGCAAAGCGTTATTGTGCACTCTGCTTCCGGTATCTTTAATAAGGCCTATTATTTATTGTCTAATCAAATTGGCGTTAAAAGCGCCTATCAGGTTATGGTGCTAGCTAATATCAAATATTGGAAACCCGATACCACGTTCCTATCAGCGGCTTGCGGTGTGCTTCATGCAGCAGAGGATTTACACATGGACAGCAAACCCTTTAAATCTGCTTTTGATCAGGTAGGCGTTTCAACTGTGTCTTGTTTATCCTGAGAGATACTCGCTAGTGTGTGCCGCCTTATCAGTCGGCACGCACTGTCCATTAATACCTTCAATTCTTGAGCGTATAGGGCTATACTGTCCCACCTGGTTTTATCGAAGTCATCCTTATGCTCAGTTATCAACACGGTTACCATGCAGGAAATTATGCGGACGTGGTTAAACACCTCACCTTAACCCGTTTGTTGCATTACCTGCTTACTAAAGAAAAGCCCCTTTTTTACCTCGAAACGCATTCAGGTCGCGGTTTATACGATCTGAAAGCAGGGCAATCCACAAAAACCCACGAATACCAGCAAGGCATTAGCCTTCTTTGGGGAAAAAAAGAGAAACTCGACCCGCTTTTTTCCCTGTACCTGCAAGCGATTGAACAGTGTAATCAGGATGCGGGCTTGCGTTTTTACCCAGGCTCCCCAGC
Organism: Tatlockia sp.; assembly: GCA_041659885.1. Lineage (GTDB taxonomy): Bacteria > Pseudomonadota > Gammaproteobacteria > Legionellales > Legionellaceae > Tatlockia. Next base: position 38,214 of record JBAZXN010000013.1, on the reverse strand, counting down.
CATTGCCCTGCACATGCTGCGTGAGTTAGATAGGCTCTTTTGCTGTGAACTCCACCCACGGGAATTTGAGCATTTAAGCCAATTACACCGTCGTGGAAAGCGTGTTTTTTTCAGTGAAAACGATGGAATTACCCAGCTCAATGCCCTGCTACCTCCCGAGGAGCGGCGCGGATTAATTTTTATTGATCCCTCTTTTGAAATCAAAAACGAATACAAAACTATCCCGCAGGCCATTATGGAGGCGCATCGCCGCTTTTCAACAGGGGTTTATTGCCTGTGGTATCCCATTGTCGATAAGCAATACCATGAGCAGTTGCTACGTGGCATGCGCCGGATTGAAGCAAAATCTGCCCTGCGTATTGAATTTAATCTCAATGCAAGGCAAGCAGGCATGGGAGGCTGTGGATTGTGGATAATCAACCCGCCCTTCGTGCTTGCCGAAGAAATGAAAAAAATTCTTGATACGCTTCGCACCCTCTTTCATCCCGAGAGCGCATCCTTTATTATTGAAACACTGCCTGCTTCTCGAAAATGAAAAGGATATTCTATGGAAGTGCATTGGGTTCCCGCATTTAACGACAACTACATTTGGCTTATTTGTGATCGGGAAAACCGTTCGCTGTTTTGTGTTGACCCAGGGGATGCACGCCCCGTACGCGCCTTTCTTTCTGAAAAACAGTACCAATTAAAAGGGATTTTGCTAACCCACCACCACGCAGACCACACCGATGGGGTCAATGCCCTGCTCAAAGCCCATCCCAACACTCCGGTGTATGGACCAGACGACAGGCGCATTCCTGAAGTAACTGATGTGCTGACAGAAAACCAGCGCATCCACCTGGATGGACTTGCACTGCAAGTGTTGTCCACACCGGGGCACACAGCAACGCATATCAGTTTGTATGCACCGCATTTTGGTTGGTTATTTTGCGGGGATACTTTATTTTCTGCCGGATGCGGACGGGTTTTTGACGGCACCATGCAGGCATTATTCCACTCATTGCAAAAATTAAAGGCGCTTCCTGAACAAACAAAAGTATTTTGCGCGCACGAATACACAAGGCAAAACCTTCGTTTTGCAGCAACGGTTGAACCGGATAATGAAGACATTAAACAGTATAGTGCCCTATTGCAACAAGCAGCCAATTCCTGTTCACTGCCTTCCACTATCGGCCTTGAAAAAGCAGTTAACCCCTTTTTTCGCACCCAAACCCCCACCGTAAAACATTATGCACTGCAAAAAGGGTGTCAGGGGGATTCTTTTTCAGTATTTCAGCAGATAAGAGCAGACAAAGACCAATTTTAAGTGATCACAGAAGCCTTAAGGCAGGGTGTTTCTTGCGTAACATTTATCGAGTACACTGTGGTTCTTATCCTAAAAAAAGGCTCCTACATTGAAGTGTAACGCATTCGTTTTTCTCCTTTGTTCTGCTTGCCTTATTTTATTGTCAAACCCACTGAATGCTCAAAATCCGAATGTATGGGATGTGTTACGCAGCCAATTTACTTTAAACCACGAGGTAACTCGCCCTGAAGTGCAGGAGCAATTGCGCTGGTTAATAGCCCATCCAGGCTATTTACAGCAACTAACCCAATCCAGGCCGTATATTTACCATATTGTTACTGAAATTAAAAAAAGAAGATTACCAGGCGAACTGGCTCTGCTGCCCATGATTGAAAGCGCTTACGATCCCTTTGCCTACTCAGGCGTGGGTGCTGCCGGGTTATGGCAACTTATGCCTGGCACAGGTAACGATTTAGGCTTAAAGCAGGATTGGTGGTTTGATGCCAGGCGAAGCATCCCCTCCTCCACGGATGCAGCATTAAATTATTTAACCTATTTAAATAAATATTTTAATGGCGATTGGATGTTAGCGGTGGCGGCTTACGATGCAGGTGCCGGAACACTTTCACGCGCTATTAAAAACAGCGGCCAGAGTGCAAGGCGCATTACTTTTTGGGGATTGCCCGTTCCCAATGAAACAAGGGCTTATGTGCCGCGTTTTCTGGCATTGGCTGAACTCATCAACTACCCGGAGCGCTACCATTTGAGGCTTCCAGACATTGCTCACACCCCTTATTTTGAAGAAGTGAACATCGGCAGCCAGATTGATTTAGGGCATGCTGCCAAGCTTGCAGGAATACCTTACCGAGAATTGATAAAACTCAATCCGGGGTATAATCACTGGACGACAGCACCGAATCAACCCTTTAAACTGTTAATACCGGCAGACAAAGTGGCTCATTTTAACCATAATCTTGCCAATAGCCCGAAAGAAAAACGCGTCAGTTGGACTAAACATCGCGTGCAAAATGGCGACACGATAAATAGCATTGCCCAACGGTATTTCACCACGGTCAAATTAATCCGGGAGTTGAACCAATTAAAAGCAGAAACGCTGCGCATGGGACAATATTTGTTAATTCCCAGCTCTAAAAATACAAGTGATGTGATCTTGCATAAAATGCCTGTTTTTGAAAAGGACAAACCCGCCACATCCCAGTTTTATAAAGTACTGCACATTGTACAACCTGACGATGATTATGAAAAAATTGCCAAAAAATACCAGGTGACGCGAGAAAACATTCAAATATGGAATAATTTAAGTCCGAGTGCTTCGCTATCGACCGGTAATCAACTCATTATTTGGAAACAATTGATACAATACGGGCGTTACACAGTAAAATGGGGGGATACTTCCCAAACTATTGCGGAAAAGAATCACACCGCACTAGAAACCTTAAGCAAACTCAATCCTGGCATTAATTTTAGGCAGCTTAAGCCAGGACAGCAGCTTGTGATTGGCTGACAAAGAAGTAGGTTTGTCCGCGGTACGTAGGGCTTTTAGAACAATTGTTAACAGACACCAATCCAAAATAGACCCGTTCAATTATAAGCAGCAGTCTTTTCTAGCATGTTTACCAACGGTTGTAATTTTACAACGATTGAATCCAACGTTTCGTTAAGTAGCTTAAGTTTTGGCTTAACTTTAACAATACCACCCATTAGCTCAGTTTGTGGTTCAATTTTTACTGAAAAACCCAGACCTTCCAACAGCTGATGAAATGCATCAATTTTGTCTAATGAGGTATCCCAAGGGAATTCAATTATTGAACCTACCGCAGTGGAATGTAAGAAACTACACGAATCAAAAACAGATTGCAGGGTTGCATTAATCGATTGTACTATTTCATTTTTTATTTTTTCGAAGCTGAAAGCTTTATTGTTGTTGCTCCAAAATGTATTTGCATTGCTGTTGTTATTCGTTGAATCGAGATGACTATTTACAGCGGGTATAGAGGCAGATTGAGAAATCTCCAGGCGTTTTTTTAAATCTTTAATAACATCACTAGCTTTTTTGATTGATTCATCATCGGCACGATAATGCAATCGATCGTATTCAGAGGTATCAATTTCATTTTCACTAAATAAAATTTTCATTGCAACCATTTCGTGATAATCCACGTATAAATTTCTTGATAACATGGATTGCGCCTCTCCCTCAGTCAATACCATGGATTTAAATTGGTCATCCATTTCTGTTTGATAAGCCCTTATTATACAAGGCTCGGGACTCTTACAAATTCGGATTGCCACGGTGTAATACGTCCGCTGACTTTTTTTTGCATTTTCAAAAAGCGCCATTAACACCTGCGGTTTGGGTAAGCCTTGAATATTAACTTTCATTTTTTTCCTTTAATCCTAACAACCGGTCAATTATATCATAACGCCCAAAAATTCAACAATCATGTATCTTTTAAACGGATTGATGGTTCTGTTCATCGATAATCAGTAATAATATAGAAGCTTTTGCTGACTTAAAGGATTCTTGGGATGTTAATATAGTAGCTATTTTTACTAAGCCACCTGCTAAAGAAGCAGGAGGACATACCTCCGCTTTTATCCCTAGGCTCATTGATTGAGCTGCGTTTAGCCTTGGCACGCAGGAGTTGAGAGCCAGTAGCGGCGTGTAGGCGTTAGGAGCCAATTGTCAACACACTCTCATGAAATAAAAAAAAAATTTGATTTGAACTCTTGAGAAGTTGAGATCAGTGTTGGCACAGTTCACATTTCCTTGCTATTTGCTTCGCGCGTTACTCTATACCTGATTTACCAAAATAACTTGCTAATGAAGCTAAACGTCCTTACAATAGCTTAATTTAATGCAATTTGAGTTTAAATATGACATCAAGCTTTAGCTTTATTGACGGAGATTATTCTTTACATGCTGATAATGTCGTGGTTTCTTTGGTTGACGCCGGTTCAATACATCCTGATGGCCGAAAAATTCATTCGGGTTTATTAATCCTGGAGTTCCTTGATGCGCAAAATGTGCATACCGTTCTTTGCTACGGAAATCGCTTTGGTCATGCTGATCAATGGGAGCTTCAAGAAATTCCAGCTGAACAGCGTGAAAACATCAGTCAATTTTTTAAGTTACGTACAAGTTGGAGACGCCCTAAAGAGGAGGCTAGATCAGTTCTTGAAGTATTTGAAGAAGGGCGAAGAAAAGAAGAAATTTCTACATTAACAGCAGAGAAGCTACCGTTTTACTCTTATAAAAAAGCGAGCGATGCCCTTCCAAAACTATTTCAAATTACCCTTCCTTCTGAGATAGATCTTGAGTTTCTTGAAGCTAAAACGAAGTCTTTTCAACTTACGCCTGGCAGCTTTATCCCCTTCCATAACCTCTTGGAAAGTCGCACTTTCCCACTTGCGCGCCTACGCCGTTCTAATTGGTGGAAACGTATCAAAGACACTTTTGAAGGCATTAACGGTGGTTTTATTGAAGATAATCAATTGGGCCTCCTGGATTTTATTTTCCCGTTTTCCAGACTATTCATTAACTTAACCTTATCTGAAAAAATACCTACTTTGGTTAAAGCGCTTCTTTTTCCGTTCACAGCAATCACCTGGTTGCTAAAAACAGTTTTTGCATTAGCTGTTATGGTTCCAGCAATGATGATCGTCAGCGTGGTGCATTTGCCATTCTACTTGCTAAAAAAGAGACCTGAATCACTCAAAACTGCTTCGATAATCAGTAATAATATAGAAGCTTTTGCTGACTTAAAGGGCGATAATTTGGCTGAAGGTTGTTTGAATAGTAATGATCTCATGCAGAAAAAATTACGCATCCGTCCTCTAGCACACAATAAAGAAGAAGGTAGCTATACTGAATTAACCGCAACGCGAAAGCTTCATTCACCCGAAGAATTGATGCTGGGTCTCTATAGAGAAGGTCGGCCCTATGCATTGATCAACCCAACGGACGCGGAAAATAAAACAGCCCTGGTGGTCTTACTTAAAAATAATTTCTTTCATATTGATGAGGCGTTAGAGCAAGCGAACGTGATGGATGACATGTTAAAATCCGTGAGCTACTAACCCAATTTACATAAAAGGCAGCACCAATTATGGAAGTTATCCATGCTCTAGAACACCTAACGTTTTAAAACAATACAAATGTTCCATGTTAAATAATATATGAGAAAATTGGATGCTTTTTGTGTTAATTATGAAGTAGGTTGGGCATTGGCCCAACAGGACGGAGCTAGGGAAAAACCTATGTTGGGCCAATGCCTGATGGCACTAAGTTAAGGAAACAGAATCCCCTCTCCACCATGCGCAGCACGGGGGGAGAGAGTTAAAGTGAGCGGGATAAAAATAAGAAAACAGAATCCCCTCTCCACCGTGCGCAGCACGGGGGAGAGAGTTAGAGTGAGCGGGATAAAAAAAAGAAAACAGAATCCCCTCTCCACCATGCGCAGCACGGGGGGAGAGAGTTAGAGTGAGCGGGATAAAAATAAGAAAACAGAATCCCCTCTCCACCGTGCGCAGCACGGGGGAGAGGGTTAGAGTGAGCGGGATAAAAAAAAGAAAACAGAATCCCCTCTCCACCGTGCGCAGCACGGGGGAGAGAGTTAGAGTGAGCGGGATAAAAAAAAGAAAACAGAATCCCCTCTCCACCGTGCGCAGCACGGGGGAGAGGGTTAGGGTGAGGGGGATAAAAATAGGGTCGCGTAGCGATTCATTAATTATTTTTGGTGGTGTCGTTTTATTTTCAAAACAAAAAGGAATCACTAGCGTGATGAATTTTTTACCCCCTCACCCTACCCTCTCCCCTTTGCCGCGCGTGGTGGAGAGGGGATAAAATTTATTCATGGCCTGATGGCTATGAGCCAAGACCCAACCTACAGAATGTGTTTAATTTAAACCAAATGTCAACTCTAAGCATTGGCCACTTTTATCGGCAAAGTAAAATGAAAATGTGAACCTTGATTGCGCTCGCTTTCCACTTGAATTTCTCCGCCCAACAAACTGACGTAGTTTTGGGCAATGTGCAGCCCCACGCCTTGATTGCTTTCATTAGGACAGGGATTGACGCAAAAAAAGCGCTCGAAAATACGTGACTTGTGTTCATCTGCAATGCCAATGCCGGTATCCAGCACGCCAAATTTAAGCTGAACGTATTCTTTAGTATCCAAAAGTGTCTGCACTTGAATGGTAATAGAGCCTTTTTCGGTAAATTTTATCGCATTACTGATAAGATTTAATAAAATACGCTGCAATTTCACGCCATCAGTAATGATTTTTTGTGGAACGTTCTCTTCAATATCAACCACTAAATGCAATTTTTTCAAGGTAATATTGGGTTGCACCAAATCGATCATCGATTGAATTTCTTCGCGTATATCAAAGAGCGCTTCGTGCACTTCATTGTTATTCATTTGTTCGTCTGCTATGACCATTAACACTTTGTCCAATAAAACTAACAGCGCCTTGCTGCTGTTCTTTATCCAGCCAGCATACTGTTTTTCTGCTTCATTTTGCACGTTATGAGCCAAATAACCGGATAAGGCCACAATCCCTGCCAGCGGGGTTTTGATATCCTGGCTCATATGGGTAATAAATTCAGTTTTAGCGTGATTTGCCAGTTCCGCAGTCTCTTTGGCGCGGCGCACTGCAACTTCCATTTTTTTACGTTCGGTAATATCAATCGATACGCCTAACACCCCAACGATTTCATTGCGGTTATTGCGTAAGGGGGTTTTTTGCGATAAATAAATAGCCAGACCATGGCTCATTACCGCATATTCTTCGGCTACATGCGGCTCGCCGGTTTCCATAACCAGATTATTCAATTTATTGAGTTCATCGGCTTGATCTTTCCAGGGCATGTCGTAATTGGTTTTGCCAACGATGTCTTTTCGCGAGTTTAATTTGGCATTTTGTGCCTGTGAGTTATTGCAACCCAGAAAAATGTTGTTTTTATCCAGCCAATACACATGACCTGGAAGCACGGCCAAAATATTTTCATAGTAATCATGAACATATTTTAATTCTTCTTCATGTGCTAATTTTTCTTGCTCCAGACACTCTTTTAACTGGTTGATTTCTCTATTTTTTTCATCAATAAGAGTTTGAAGTTTTTCCATACTCTCAACACTCATTACTCACCTGTCTACGCCGTATAATGCGCGAATAATACCACGTTAATAGGTAGAGCGAACACATTAAAAACGCTTTTCTGTATTTTTTTGCTAAAATAAGCAAATATCATGTGTACTTTTTTTACAAAACGAGTTTTAATATGCTAAAATACCAGTCACTAGAAAGACTGGCTCAGGAAATCGTAAGCCACAACGACATGGGTTTAAGAATAATGACTCTCAAAGTTCAATTTGCCACCAAAGGCATTTCTAAAAAGAAATTCAGCACACTCACGCAAGGCAAGGTAGCTCAAAAGAATTTAGTGTTACTAAGCATTGTAGGCAACCCACACTGTACTGGGGAATACTTAACTGCCATGATGGCGCGTTTGCTCGGTGATAAAAAACATTTCACTACGTTATTAATTGCGGATAAAGTCTATTGGCATAATCTCAAAGAAACTCCTAATCCAGAACCGGAAACGGTGGCGCGTCATATTCAGGATGCGCTCGCTGAGGGGGAGGCTTACTTGAGAGCTAATTTGCAATATTTTTTATCCGCCTTTGATAAAAAAGAGCAGCGTGCTTACTATGATGAGCTAATAAACCTTGACTCGGCCGATGAAATTATCAGTCGCATTAATCAATTAGCCCGCGAAAAAGGCATTCCCTTTGAAATTAAGCGCTGGAACGACTTTATAGAAAGTTCGTTGTACTATAAAAATAACGAAGCAGCCATCCAACCCTATTATTGTGCGGATAAAGATTCCGAACTGAGCAAAAGTCTGGAAAGCCAGGCCGTTGCTTTTGCAACAAGGCATGCTGAAAATAACCGTGAAAAGTTCGATCTTTTACTTGCGCAATCCAGGAGTTACCTTAAAGACGAATACCTGGCTCTTGTTTTAGGCGGTGCGGAGCAAAACTATAATTTTGTCGTCTACGCGGGTGCACCAATCTCTTTTTTCGATTTATTAAAAAAACACTTTCTTGTTGAACAAGGGAAACCATCGGATAATCCCTATGCACTTCAGGTTCCCAATGCAAGGTTGCTGTTAAATTGGCTTCATACAACCTTCGATAAACCTAAACCAAAGAAAAATACGTTTTTCTCCTTTGAAATCCCCAAAAATCCCAAAGTGTATGCTGCCGTGGAAAAAGTGAAGAAGATGTATCCCACCATGGAAACATCAGAAACTGAAAAAGAAAATGCGGAAATCCCTAATATCCTTGTTTTCGCAGCCATGTTGTCAACGATGTCGGCAACGGAAAGGCGTAAAATACCCCTCTATTTGGTCTGTTTTAATCAGTGTTATGATAATCCGAGCGATGCGACCGATAATACGGTGGAGATCACGCTCGCCCCCCCTTCCCCTATTCACAAAACACCCTCCGCGTAATTAAGCCCCTCTTTTCCTTGCAACGGATTGCATTTGCATTTACCAAACCTATACTTACTCCACCTAGCTTATGATATACTTAAGTAATTAATAAACTTGAAAACTGTTTATGAAATTATTTTTTGATTTTTTCCCTATTTTTATTTTCTTTCTCAGCTATAAATTGCTGGGCATCTACTATGCCACGGGTATTGCCATGGCAGCCTCGCTTTTTCAGGTGGTTTTTTATCGCTTAAAGCATCAACGCTATGAAAAAATGCATGTCATCAGTTTGGCGTTAATATTCGTACTGGGTGGGGCAACCCTCTTTTTTCATAATCCCTGGTTTATCAAGTGGAAGCCAACTGGAATTTATTGGTTAACCGCTTTGGTGTTTTTGGGCTCCTGTTTTATCGGCAAAAAACCCTTGATTCAGAAAATGATGGAAGGGAATATTCATCTGCCCCCCAAAATCTGGTTGCGACTAAATCATGCCTGGGCGCTGTTCTTTGTGCTCATGGGTAGCATAAACCTTTATATAGCCTATTATTATAGTACGGATATATGGGTTAATTTTAAATTATTTGGTGGTGCCGGGTTTACTTTGGTCTTTGTTTTTTTACAAGCCATGTATCTCACCAGACACCTTATCGAAAAAAATATTGAGCAAAGCGACTCAATAGAAAAGCCTAACCATTAGGAGCAGCGATGCGATTGCTACTCGTTGAAGACGATGAACTACTTGGTGATGCGGTTAAAGCGGGCTTAACGCAATTCGGATATGTTGTCGACTGGCTGAAAGACGGTGAGGCCGCACGTGCTGCGGTAAAATCGGAATCGTTCGAATTAATCATATTGGATTTAGGCTTACCCAAGGTTTCCGGACTCAGCTTTTTGCAATCCATCCGCAATGAAGGAAATACCACGCCAGTTATTATCTTAACCGCCAGAGAAACCGTGGACGACCGCATCAAAGGATTAGACAGCGGCGCTGACGATTACATGACCAAACCCTTTGATTTAAACGAATTAAGCGCACGCGTGCGCGCACTCACCAGACGTTCGCAAGGGCGTGCTGATGCCGTGTTGCAATACCGTAATATTACGCTTGATCCAGCCGCCCATTCCGTTTATGTGGATGAGGTAATTGTGAATGTACCGCGCCGCGAATTTGCCTTGTTGCAAAAATTATTGGAAAACAGCGGTCAGGTTTTATCGCGGGAACAACTGATGCAAAGTATTTATGGCTGGGATGAAGACGTCGACTCCAATGCCCTGGAAGTCCACATTCACAATCTGCGCAAAAAACTCAATGCCAGTTTTATCCGAACCATTCGCGGTGTTGGGTATATGGCTGAAAAAATTGAGAGTCATTAACTACTGTGAAAGCCTCGATACGTAAGTTTCTCTTAATTAATTTATTGTTAGCAATAACAATAACCACCACGTTAACCGCCATTGGAAACTATTACCTCGACCAAAAAGACATTCAAGAGCATCTGGATACCTTAATGGCAATCTCTGCCCTCTCTTATCAGGCCTTGTTAGGCGATGATTTGCACCAAAGGCCTTTGAATAAAATTCAAAACGCACTGGAGCTTATCCCTCAGAAAATTGACAATTACTATCAACAGCGTTTTTTAAACGATTTACCCCCCAAAAATTATTTGGAAAAATTCAATTTCCAGGTGTGGACCAATGGCGGCAAACTGCTATTGCACTCCCCAACCGCGCCAAAACTCCCCTTAACCGCCGAGATGGATGGCTTTAGCGACAAACTCCTGGGCAACCAAAAGTGGCGCGTATTCACGTCATACAATGAAAAAGCCGGGGTTCGCACGGTTTTGGCAGAGCGTTACGATACGCGGAATGAATTAGGTCATCGCATTGCTCAGGACGATTTGTATATTATGCTCCTCACCTTCCCCTTGTCAGGGCTTTTGATTTGGATCATCATTGGCCGGGGTTTAGACAGCCTGGATCGCGTAGCACAGGAAGTGGCAAACCGTGCGCCAACCCATTTGGAGCCGGTGGATTTGCAAGAGGTTCCCGAAGAAATTAAACCGGTAATTGATGAGTTAAATAAGCTATTTTACCGATTACAGCAAGGCTTTGAACGGGAAAAACGGTTTGCAGCCGATGCAGCACATGAATTACGAACCCCCCTTGCCGCCTTGAAAGCACAGGCGCAGGTAGCCCTTAACTCAAACGACATTAACGAAAAAAACATTGCCTTGCAGAAATTAATTGCCAGCGTAAACCGCAGTACCCATATTGTGCAGCAACTGCTAACCATGAGTAAACTGGTTCCTGAAGCAGCTACCATTAACGATGTGGATGCGGTGAATTTAGTGAAAATTACCCGCGAAGTACTGGCAATGCTTGCGCCCAGCGCGGTTGAAAAACAAATCGAATTGGAATTTGAACACGAGGAAGACAAACCCTTAACGCTTGCCGGAAACCCCACTGCATTAGGCATATTAATTCGTAATCTGGTCGATAATGCCATCCGCTACAGTAAAGAATACGGTACAGTTTGTGTTCGCGTTTTTACCAAAGAACATGCCTTGATTCTTGAAGTAAAAGACGATGGCCCTGGAATTCCAGGAGAACTGCAAGACCGTGTATTTGAACGCTTTTTCCGGGTGCTTGGCAATAAAAGTCCTGGCAGTGGCTTAGGTCTTGCCATCGTGCAACAAATTGCAGAGCTTCATGGTGGGCGTGTCGAACTGGACTCACCCAAAGTGGGTACCGGGTTAATTGTTCGGGTTTATTTTCCACTGAGTTATTAGGGCAAAGTGATGGGAAAATTTGATTCTGTTTGTTTTAAAGTAGGTTAGGCCCCGGCCCATAGCCGTCAAATTTTATCCCCCCCACGCCAGGCGTGGGGGGGGGATAGTAGGGAGCACTGCCATTACGTTAAGCCCGTCATCCCTCGCTGCGCGAAGGATCTTCTGCACCAGGCACAGTGCCAGCATCAGGAGATCCTTCGCGCAGCGAGGGATGACGGAAGTTCAAATTCCTTAACTTAATGGCAGTAAGGGTAGGGAAAGGGGGTAAAAAAATTTATCACGTAAGTGATTCCTTTTTGTTTTAAAAAACAAAACTATTTCTACCCAAAATAATTAATGGCGTGCAGGAAACCTTTTAACGGTTTGCCAATAGTTGCAAAGCCTGCCTTATAAGCTGCTCGCAACTTTTGCTTCCGTCATCCACTTTAAGAATAGCCTTTTTTGCATCCTGAGGCTTATATCCTAAAGCCTCTAACGCACTGACTGCCTCTTCCTGCTCGTGCAGTATCACAAGCTTGGAGGAAGGGTGCTCTACCAGATTGGATTGCAATTGTTTAATGTTGTCTTTCATTTCAATTAATAATCGCTCAGCAGTTTTCTTTCCAATGCCGGGTAATTTGACTAAATGAGCCGTATCGTTTTGCTCAATCCAATGGATAAACTCGCCAGGACTTGTGCTTGAGAGAATGGAAATAGCAACTTTAGGCCCCACCCCATTCACTTTAATTAACGCACGAAATAAAGCACGTTCTGCCTTATCAAGAAAACCATACAGCGCTAAAGCGTCCTCTCGGACGATGGTATGAATGTGTAAGCCTATATTGCCCTGAGAACACTCAAGTTGTAAAAAGGTTGGCAGTGACGTTTCCACATCATACCCTACCCCATTCACATTCAATACCAGCTTGCCGATTTGGTGTTTATCAATGACTTCGCCATGTAACCAGCCAATCATCGTATCACTCTCCTTGCGTTGCGTTGTCTACTTTTAGGAACAGTAAGGTAATTGTTTCGTTTATGGCTATGGCAAATTGCAATAGCCAGCGCGTCGGCCGCATCGTTTTGCGGCGCCCGGTTTAACATCAACAGATTAACTACCATATGCTTCACCTGATCTTTTTGCGCCGCGCCATAACCCACAACCGCTTGTTTCACTTCGCGGGCGGCGTATTCACAAACCAAAATACGGTGAGATGCCGCAGCCACCATCGCAGCACCGCGTGCATGCCCCAATTTTAAAGCAGAATTGGGATTTTGATGCATAAACACCTCCTCAATCGCCACCTCATCGGGGGAAAAATTTTCCATCAATTGACAAATTCCATTAAAAATCTGCAATAAACGCTGACTAAGCTCCCCCTCTCCGGTGCGAATGCAGCCGCTATCAATATACTGGAGGGATCTATCCACTTCTTTGATAATACCATAACCGGTAATGCGTGATCCGGGATCAATCCCTAAAATAACTGTCATAGATTTCCATACGTTTAATTGAATGTTGCTCTTTTTGATTTTGTCGTTCCTGCGCGGGAAAGACAACGCATTTATTTCAGTAAGACACCAATCAAAAAGAGCTAAGGCCCCGTTTCAGAAGTCCTTATTCAAATAAAGAATCGGGGAACTCTGCATTACTGTGTACGTCCTGTACATCGTCCAAATCTTCCAGCATATCAATTAACTTGAGCAGGCTTTCGGTGGACTCTTTATCCAGTGGAATCATCGTTTGCGCACGCATGGTCAATTGCGATTGTTCAACAGGATACCCTTCTTTTTGCAAGGCAGCTAATACCGCGTGGTAGTTATCTGCTGCTGTAATAATTTCAAGCTGCCCTTCATCCAGCACCACATCATCGGCACCTGCTTCAATAGCCAATTCCATTGCTTTTTCCTGAGGAGCATCTTGGGTTAAAAGAATTTCGCCCTGTTTGGTAAAGAGATAGGATACCGAGCCGTCGGTGCCTAAATTTCCACCGTGTTTGGTGAAGGCATGGCGTACTTCAGAAACCGTGCGGTTTTTATTATCCGACAAACAGTCCACCAGAACCGCAACACCGCCAGGACCATATCCTTCGTAGCGCATTTCAACCATGTTCGCACCATCCAGCCCACCGACCCCGCGCTTGATGGCATTGTCGATAGTATCACGTTTCATGTTGGCCTTAAGCGCCTTGCTCACCGCATCCCGAAGGCGTGAGTTAGACGATTCATCAGCTCCACCGGCGCGTGCTGCCACTGAAATTTCGCGGATTAATTTGGTAAAAATTTTGCCTCGCTTTGCATCTTGAGCCCCTTTGCGAAAACGAATGTTTGCCCATTTACTATGTCCTGCCATAAAACACCCTCAAAAAATAGAAAACCATATGATACCTCGCTCTTGCCGGAAAAAGAACGGTAAAAAAAGGGTTTGACCTCGACTTTTTTGCGCTATTCACGTTATGCTAGTTCAAAAGCGAATGAAAGGGAGAAAAAAGTGCTTTTACAAGGATTTGGTAACCACCATGCAACGGAAGCCATACCAAACGCTTTACCCAAAACGCAAAATTCTCCAAAGCATTGTGAGTTCGGCTTGTATGCAGAACAATTAAGCGGCAGTGCCTTTACCAGACAACGCCATGTTAACCTGCATAGCTGGTTATATCGAAGCCTTCCTTCCGCAGTACAGGACGAGTACAAACCCTGCTCCAAAGCCCCTGTTCCTTTACAACCCAAAGCACAGCCGCCCAATCCTTTTCGCTGGGATCCCCTACCTCCACCGGAGAGCAAACAGGATTTTGTTGATGGCTTAATGCACATTGCCTCCACAGGGAAAGCGCACAGCTACCTTTATCAATGCAATGAATCCATGCAAGGGCGTTATTTTAGTAATCTCGATGGAGAAATGCTTTTTGTTCCCTACCTTGGCGAGCTGCTTCTTTTTACTGAGTTTGGCAAGTTGGCTGTTAAACCGGGCATGATTGCCGTGATTCCGCGCGGGGTGAAATTTAAAGTCGAACTGACTTGCCCGCTTGCAGCAGGTTATCTTTGTGAAAATGAAGGGTTGCCTTTTGTTCTGCCGCAGCTTGGCACCATTGGAGCCAATGGGTTAGCTAATCCCCGCCATTTTGTGTACCCGCATGCCGCATTTGAAAAAGAAACCGCTCATGCCGTTACCCTGCTTTGTAAATACCAGCAAGCCTTCTGGAGTGCAAAATCAAACCACTCTCCCCTGAATGTGCTTGCCTGGCATGGCAATTATGCCCCGTATAGCTATGACTTAGCGCTTTTTAATACCATCAATACAGTAAGCTTTGATCACCCCGATCCCTCTCTTTTTACGGTGTTGACCTCGGAAAGTGAAGTCCCTGGCATTGCCAATCTTGATTTTGTTATTTTTCCACCCCGGTGGATGGTTGCAGAACATACCTTCAGGCCACCCTACTTTCATCGCAACATCATGAGTGAGCTGATGGGCTTAATCTCGGGTGTTTATGACGCCAAACAGGAGGGTTTTTTGCCAGGCGGAGTGAGTATTCACAATTGCATGACGGCCCACGGGCCAGATGCAGCAGCCTATGAAACTGCCATAAAGCAGGAATTAAAACCGATGCGCTACAACGAAACGCTTGCTTTTATGTTAGAGGCAAATTCGCCCTGGATAATAAACGAAATCTTTTTAAGGCATCCTGCCAGGCAGTTGGATTATAACGCCTGCTGGCAGGGATTGCATCCTGCTGAAAAAAGCTAAAACAGATCTTCCTGCGTCAAGCCAACGCGCTCTAACAGCCCTCGTAAGGTTTTGAGAGCCTCTACCTGAATTTGCCTGACCCGTTCGCGGGTTAAGTCAATTTCTTTACCAACGTCTTCAAGTGTTGCTTTTTCAAAACCACGTAACCCAAAACGCCTGGCAATGACTTGTTGCTGGTTTTCTGTAAGCTTATCCAACAAAGTTTCAATGTGATTGCGCAAGTTCTCATCCGTAAGGAGTTCCGCCGGGTTTGCGCTGTTTTCGTCTGCAAGAGTGTCCAGTAGGGATTTGCTTTCATCAAAACCAATTGGCGTATCCACTGAAGCGACCTTGTCGTTTAAACCAAGCAATTTTTCAACGTCCTCAAGCGGTTTATCGACCATTTCAGCAATTTCTTCTGCCGAAGGTTCATGATCAAGCTTTTGGGTGAGTTGCCTTGCGGCACGTAAATAAACATTAAGCTCTTTGACCACATGAATCGGTAAACGAATAGTTCTTGTTTGGTTCATGATGGCGCGTTCAATCGTTTGCCTAATCCACCAGGTGGCATAGGTTGAAAAACGAAATCCGCGGTCCGGATCAAATTTTTCGACTGATTTCATCAGTCCTAAGTTTCCCTCTTCAATCAAATCCAGCAGAGGTAATCCACGGTTTAAATAGCGCCGGGAAATTTTTACAACAAGGCGCAAATTAGACTCAATCATTTTTTTACGCGCAGCTCCATCGCCCTTTAACGCCAGACGGGCATAATGGACTTCTTCTTCCGCAGTAAGTAAGGGAGAAAAGCCTATCTCGCTTAAATAAATTTGCGTTGCATCCATCACTTTAGCGGCTTGCCTGCCGCGCTGAAACGTAGGGAAAGCCTCTTCGTCATTAAAGTCAGGCTCCTCACTTACAGGCTCTGCTTCTTCAGCACCGACTTCTTCCGGCTCTATTAGCACACTGTCGTCAGAAGACGCATCCCAGGATTCGTCAGGAATGGCTTCTTCTTTTATTGATTCATCTTCTGCCTGCATCATTTCACCTATCCGTTATATGTGAAAGAAAAAAGCACTCTAAACTGCTTCTACATGGTTAACCCGTTTTTAGAAAAGTTAGCGGGTTAACAGGCCTTCCAGATTTTCTAATCTCAAAATGGACGCCCCAGTATTTTCTGTCTATCAATCCTATTTCGGCAATTACCTGGCCTGCTTTAACTTTTTGCCCTTCTTTCACGTTATTTCGTGAATTATTGCCGTAAGCGGTTAAAAACTGATCGCTGTGCTTAATGATAATTAAATTGCCATACCCTAAAAGACCACTTCCTGCATAAGCCACCACTCCGTTGGAAGCAGCATGAACCTGTTCCCCTTTCTTACCAGCAATATCTATGCCTTTTTTTCCACTTTGCGGAATAAATTGCGTAACAACGCGCCCATTAACCGGCCAGTGCCACCTTCCACTGGAATTTTTGGGGGAATAATAGACAGGTAGGACTTTCTTTTGGACCAAAGTGCGCGAAACCAAAGGCTTTAGTCTTGTAACAGGTGGGGTGTAGCCGGTTCGTAAATGCACTACTTGCCCTACGCGAAGCGAATAAGGGCTTCGCAGGTGATTCAGCGCTGCCAATTGCCGATAATCCGTATCGTAACGGAATGCAATGGCATAAAGGGTTTCCCCACGCCGCACGACATGAACTTTTTGATTTACGCGATTCGGATGCCATTTTAACTCGACAACCGGTGCCATGTTTGCGCTGCAAGCAGCAAGTAAAAAAACCACCGATAGAGCGATTAGTCGAAGCATAATACGTTTAAGTCCATTTAATTTCATCCACCCAGGAAGACAACTGATTAAACACGTTATAATGGGTCATATCCAACTGCAATGGCGTGATTGACACAAAATTTCGGCTGATTGCATTAAAGTCTGTCCCAGGACCTGCATCGGCCTGCACACCCGGGGGGCCAATCCAATAGACCGGCTTACCGCGCGGGTCCAGCTCTTTTACTATGGGCTCTGCGCAATGGCGTGTGCCAAGGCGGGTCACTTCAATGCCTCTAATTTTATCAAGCGGTAAATCGGGGATATTGACATTCAAAATCGTTTGGGAAGGCAGTACATCCGCGCGCAATTTCAGCACAAGCTGACGCGCAATGGTTGCGGCAGTGTCGTAATGTTTCACCTGCTCGCCGGCTAAAGAAAAAGCAATGGCTGGTAGGCCCAAGTACCTTCCCTCCATTGCTGCCGCTACCGTTCCGGAATAAAGCACATCATCGCCTAAATTAGCGCCGTCATTTATTCCTGAAACCACCATGTCAGCATGGGGGGTAATCAAGCCGGTCAGTGCTAAATGCACACAGTCTGTTGGAGTTCCTTCCACGCTATAATAGCCATTATCCAACTCCTGAACACGCAAGGGTCTGTTTAAGGTTAAGGAATTACTTGCTCCACTGCGATTCCTGTCGGGGGCTACCACCACCACGTTGGCAATAGAGGCCATCTCTTTCGCCAGTGCCTGTATTCCTTTTGCGTGCACGCCATCATCATTGCTTACTAATATTTTCATCACTCAGCTCTTTGGGGATTCTAACCATTTCACAACGGCTAAGTATTCAGCCAGTTGCTGTTTGTTTTTATCAATAGACGCGGTATCCAGGTTTGCGTCTTGTTTGGCCATGGTTTCTTGTAAGGCTAATATTTTTTTCCCAAAAGCCTGTGGATTGGATTGCAACTGGAAAGCAAGCCGATTCATCTCCTCTGCGACAGCGGCCAGTTTTTCACAGCCAAGCCCACTCGGTTGCTTTTCAGGGCATTGTTTGAGCGCTTTTTGCAAAACATCGGGATTCAATCGATAATATTGTTCATTGGGTGTGGAGCAGGCAATGAGTAGAAACGACGCACACAACAAGAAAAGGAACTTCATCATAACCTCTTGCTAAACTACAAAGCAGAGGATTTTAGCATTTGTAAGGAATTAACGCCATGATGATGAAGTCCTATGATTTATTTATAACTCATCCAGTCCCCCGGGGTTGAATCATTTTCATCATGTGGAATAACTGTATTCTCTTGGTCATTTTCATTATGTAAAATAACTTTATTCTCTTGGTCATTTTCCTTTTTGTCAATGTTATCGTTTCGAATTTCAGCTTGTTTAGTTTCACCGGGCCCACCTCCCAGTTTGCTAAGCTGTCGTGGACCGCCGTTTTGACGTATCCCTTCTATCTCTTGAAACTGACTCTGGTTAATTACGGTATTCACTGGATTGGGTTCGCTATTTTTTGCAACCGCGAATCCCAGTGAACCTGTAACGAGTGCAACTCCACCACCAATTGTCGCAGCAAGTGCTGCAGCCCCCAAAATTCCTACACCAAAAGGAGCAAAAACACCTGTGGCAACCAATGCAATTCCAACGGCAATGCCCAAGGCCAGACCAACAGCAGCCAGAACACCTGTTATGAGTCCAGTACGCTTGGCTGGAGACATCAATTGGGATTGCCGATATTCTTCACCAATACGTCTAAGACTATGCTTTTGCCCTAATCCTTTCTCATTAGAATCAAGCACTTTATATTCATTGAGCGATTCAAGATATTTCTCTGCATATTCCGAATCCTCTGTTTTGTTAAGTATTGCATCTTGAGCTTGAGCAACCTTATTTTCCAACTCCCTACGCATTCCCTTTCCACATTCTGTGTCAAGATTAACAACATGTGGATACTTACTTTGATAAGGGTCATGACCATGCACATACAGAACGGGATAATTGTTTACTTTACCTGGCCTGGCATCCTCTGTATCTTTCTTTTCATCCCAGCGATTCCACATAATATCGATCAATGGGAATTTTTCTACTTCGGCAGGTTCCATAGCATCTGCCTTCCCTGCTAGTAGGTTAACAGAGCAATATTCCTGAACCTTATTGTTTTTTACAATATCAGCAAAACGCGTATTTATTTTATCAATGGTGGCAGCCAATGCTTTATTAGTGGAATCGTCATAAACTACTCCTAAACGCGCAGCAATACGTTCAATACGATCAAATCGTACTGGAGCATGAGTAAAAAGTGTAATTCCATCGTTACTCAAAGTGTAGTCAAGAATTTTGAGCGTAGGCTTATAAGCCTCATTCACTAATTGGGTCACCTCTTCTTTAGAAACAATGTTTTCGTCAAGAAGTAGTTTTAGGCCAGCAAATGATTTTCGTTGCTTACCATCCATACCACCTTCTGGCAGGGCATAATCCAGTTGTTCATAAGCTCTTATAAATTCATTGCTGTGATTTGATCCAATGATATTCACGTTGACTTTATTAGTATGAAGAAATCCAAGTAATTTTAACGTATAGTAGTCGTTACTTCCCCTATCGGCTAATTCATCACCAATTAATCGAACCAATGTTTTTTCCGAAACAGTTTCCAGCTTGCTCAAGATGGCATTAAACTTTACTGGAATATCTTTAAGATCCAGTTCCTGCAAGCTAAGTCTATTCTCATCAACCACCTTTTGCTGGTTGTCAATAAGTCTTTGTTTGTATTTTATGCTACCTGCCCCATCTCCATTCAATGCGTTAAGGTTATCTTCCTCCTCGTCGCTTCTTTTTTCAATGCGAATAAGCTCGTCGCGCCTATCCTGCAACTCCTTCAAATCCTTTTTATGTCCGTCAACCCGTCCTTGTGCCATCCTAATATTCGAGTAATACCCGGGAATCAGATCACTTTTTTCATAAAGCTCAACAAATTCGTCAAATATCTCCTTTCCATTTTCTCCCTCTTTAAATTTGACAACGTTGTGACGCAATAAAAAATGCAATAATTTAACAGCATTCCCATGCAAATCGCCGATTGTTATCGAACCAGAATTAGGTACTATCTTGTCTGGATATTCATAAATATCAACTTGCTCTTTAATAAGTTTCTTAGTCATGGCCAACCTTATTGTTCCAACCTACCTATTAGTATAAACCAATTTAATTAACAGAATATTAAGTTGGCTGAAGCACAGGCCATATCCTATAATAAGTTAATTTTGCTTCAGGATTATAACTGTATGTTGGATTTTAAAATTATTCGTGATAAAAAAACCGGCGAAATGGTCGTGCAAACCTCTATTTCTGGCAAACCGCTCCTGACTATTCCGCAATTGAATAAAAGCACTGCATTTACTCAGGAGGAGCGGCGTAATTTTGGGTTGCTTGGCAAACTGCCTTATCGTGTTGAAACGCTGGATGAACAGGTGAAGCGCACCTATTTGCAGTACCTCAGTTACAAAACGCGTATGCAGCAAAATATTTACTTAAATAACCTGCACGATAAAAATCAGGTCTTGTTTTATAAATTATTAAGCCGGCACTTAAGTGAAATGCTACCCACTATTTATACGCCGATTGTCGGAACTGCGGTAAAGCGTTTCAGCCATGAATACCGCCAACCGCGGGGATTATATATTGCCCATACCGATAAAAATCTCTTAACCGAAATCATTCAAAATCGCACCAATCCTGAGATTGACTTAATTGTAGTGACCGATGGAGAAGGGGTTTTGGGAATTGGCGATCAAGGTATTGGCGGAATGGATATTCCTGTGGCCAAATTAATGGTTTATACCTTATGCGGCGGGATTAATCCCACCAGAACCCTGCCTATTTTTCTTGATGTGGGCACAAACAACCAGGATTTGCTAAACGACCCCCTCTACCTGGGCTGTCAGCACCCACGGATTAATACAGCACAGTACGATGATTTTATTAATGCCTTTGTGAGTGAAATTTCAAAGCAATTTCCTAACGCCTTTTTGCATTGGGAAGACTTTGGGCGCAGCAATGCAAGGCGTATTTTGGATAAATTCCAGGATAGCCTGTGCACTTTTAATGACGATATTCAAGGCACAGGAGCGGTTACTTTATCGGCTTTATTAGCCGCTTGTGAAGTAACTGGCGTGCCGCTTGAGAACCACCGCATTGTTATCTTTGGTGCAGGCTCAGCAGGTACTGGCATTGGTGATCAAATTGTGGATGCCCTTATTCGAGGCGGTTTAAGCGCGCAGGAAGCCTATCAACGGTTTTGGCTAATCGACCGGCAAGGGCTTTTGCTGGATAACGACAAGTCCTTAACGGAGGCACAACAACCTTATGCCCGCAAAGCAGGGGAAATAACCGCCTGGCCTACCCTAAACCCACAGCAAGCCACCCTAACCGATACCGTGCGCCAAATAAAACCTACTATTCTTATTGGTTGTTCTGCACAAACCAATGCTTTTTCGCAAAATATCATTGAAATTATGAGCAAAACGTGCGAACGGCCAATTATCTTCCCCCTCTCTAATCCCGATGAGAAATGCGAAGCACAACCAAAAGATATTTTAAATTGGAGTAAGGGCAATGCCTTAATTGCAACGGGGACGGCTTTCCCTGCGGTGGAACACCAAAACCGTTTAATTCAAATTGCACAGTGCAACAACGCGCTCGTGTTTCCGGGAATTGGCTTAGGCATACTGGCAGTGCAAGCCAGACGGCTATCTAAAGGTATGATTTGGGCCGCAGCACAAGCATTAAGTGAGTTTGCCCCATCAAGACGCGACAGTTATTTACCACTCTTACCCTCTTTGGATGATGCGCAATCGGTCGCAAAACACATTGCAATCAAGGTGGCTGAAGTGGCTATTGAGGAAGGATTGGCACAAAAAAATCAGGATAAGCCCTTGCCTGCATTAATTGACGCTCTCTTTTGGGAGCCACGTTATTTACCCTTTAAGAAAAAATAGGACAATCCCGCGGTGAATTACCGCGGGACTAGCAGGCTAGTTTGCTTGTTGAATGCCGCCAACCACCCAGTTGGGCTGGGAGCCGAACTGGCGAAAGTGCCAAATTTCATCAAGGCTTGTAACAGGTTCACTGTTTTCCTGAACCGATCCTGTAAAACGCACGCTGGCAATAGTGGAATCGACCTGCCTTGACAAGTCCAGTAACTCCGCATTCAATTGCAACACGTCCGTGCTATTGGGTTCATTACCCCGCTCTTCAAATTGCATTTTAATTTCAGCAAAAACCTCAGGGGCTGTGAATTCGCTTAAATCCTGCAGGTTTTTTTGATCATATGCTGCTTGCAAACGAATAAACATCCGTTTGGCATTGCGTAAAAAAGCCTCCGTTTCAAACCCTGCAGGTGCATTTACTCCAGCACTTCCACTGGCTGGAAAAGGCGTATTCGCGGCTTGTTGCCAGGGTTTTTCACCGGCAAACTGGAAACCGGTATTCTTCCTTTTAAAGAGATTGAATAGAACTAAAAGAAGACCGCCTACAAGCAACCAGGAAAATAAACCGGATGCCAAACCATGCCCCATAAAAAGACTAGCGAGTAACCCACCAATCAATAAACCACCCAACATGCCGCCCCATCGGTTCGAACGTGCCTGCCCTAACGGTTTCGCCTTTTGAGCATTCGCAGAAGAAAAAAGGCTGCTGTGGGAGCGCTGAACACCAAAACTGCGTCCACCACCAAAACGTTTTGCAGACGCCTCATTCACTACCAAACCAAAGCCCAGTAGCCCAATTACTAAAATTAACAACAGGTTGCGCATTAAATAGACCTCCATAAATAGGAAATAACAGTATATCAGTAAAAAATTTGTAATAAATAGTAATTATTTATAGAAATTTTAGAGAATGGTGTTACAATATAGGCTCAGATTATTAGGAATATACAATTATGTCAGATAAATTACGCGGTAAAGTTAAATGGTTTAATGAGAGCAAAGGTTTTGGTTTTATTGAGTGCAACGGTAAAGATTACTTCGTTCACTTCAGTGCCATTCAAGGTACTGGATTTAAAACATTGGTTGAAGGTGCTGCTGTTCTGTTTAAAGCAGGTCAAGGCCAAAAAGGACCTCAAGCAGAAGAAGTTGAAATGGCTTAATTTAAGCCTTTTCTTAAAATCCCTGTATTTATCATGCTACGGTGTGAAGAAATACAGGGATTTTTTTTGCCTGGCATTTCACTGTTTTTTTTGAAAAAGAGAGCCGGTTGATAGTTCAGCGCTCCCTTGTGAATTTTTTTGATCAAGCGTGATTGCAATCACGTACCCGACATTCGAGCGATCGTTTATAAATTTTTTTGATTAAAAGGAATTAAGATCAAATAGAATTAGTTTAAATCAAAACAGACTGTCTGCTCCGCGCAGGCGCACAATAGTCATATGCTTACACCTGCCATGCTGGCAGGCGTGCAATCCTCTTTTGGCAGAGTTAGGGAGCAGTACTTCGCCCATCGGTAGCCCCTGTGGGTAATCCACTTATTCCGCCAGGACAAAAAGTAACCTGATAGCTGGTAGTCAGCGGTGTGGAGCTGTCTTCCGTACAACTAAACGAGCTTGACGGATCGTCATAGGTATAGGAATAGGCTGTGGGACAGGCGTCCTTAATCCAGGTAATTGCCTGTTCTGGCGTGTAACTTCCGACTGGAGCCGGAATGGGCACTGAAGTATAACCGGTCCAGGAGTAGTTCATCCCTATCGAATAATCTCCAGAAGGCACGGCATAACCGCAGGCATTGGAAGGCAGGGTATTGGTCCAGTCAACACAACCACAACAAAAAGGAATGTAATTATTTGTTGAATTTTGGTAACAGGAATTTAATGCACTCGTTGAGCTAACCGCAGGGCAGCTCATCAAAACATAGTAGGAAAGGAAGGTATTTCCTGGGAAAATCACGCCACCCGGTACGGTGCCGTAATTATCGCCGGGGCTATTGCCAGGGACTTGGCCTGGGATTTGAATGTCCAAACCGTAGTCGGTAAATACATTCACACTACCCCAAGTGCCATTGTTCGTACCCTGAACTGTATAGGCCGCAAACACATCAAGCGTATTGTAAGCTAAAAAAGCACCCTGCCGTCGATTAATTGGCGTACCGTACACGCCATTGCTATCAGGTCCACTTCCCCAGGCCATGCCGCATAAATTTGGCAAAGAGGAAGTCGTACACGCGTCATCCGCGCCCGGAGTTACCCAATAAAAGTAGTTATTGACATTGGTTCCTGTAATAGTGCTGGATGGATTGTAAGTCCATGTGCAGTTACCTAAGTGATTATTAGATGTTGGTTGCATAATAGCTCCGGCACCAGAGCAGGTATACACCGTACTGGTCGTATTGCCAGTTGATGGACCAAACGCTTTTACTTCCACCGGTACGTTCATCCCGTTGATGGCAGACACATCATAGATTCCATCGGTTCCTGGTATTGAGTTAAGATTGGCCTCAAATTTGGTAAACGGAGCTTGCGGTTGAATCAATGCGCCGGTTGAATTACAAGTTCCTGAATTGGACATCGTAGCACAAGAGCCTGTAGCACAAACAAAGTCATTGGAGCTATTAAAGGTGCAGCCGGTTCGCGGCCAAAAAGCACCGTTTTGATAACTGGCCACTGACAAATCGATAGTGCTCGGAGTCTGTCCTGGAACTTGCGCTGCTAAAAAATACGAGGAAGCAGGTGCTCCTGTTGGATTAGTAATCAAATTAGGATCAGGTGATTTGCACGTTGTTCCAGGGCAACTGCTGCCATCACCATTTGATATTCCATACCACACATCAAAATTGCATTGATTGACGAACAGGATGTGATGCGTAGGTTGTTGGTTGGTGGCAACTGTCGTGGTAGTGGTTGCAGAGGTTAAGGCTCCTCCGCTGGGTGTTACGCTGGCCGTAACTGCTAAAGCCCCAACACTGGTAGGAATTGCCGATGCAGTCACGGTACAACTTGTCCCGGAGGTTAACGCCTGATTGGAGCAAGTATCATATAATGAAGGGATTGGGGCAATGGTTGCCGTTCCTGAGCTGGGAGCTACTGTCACAGGACCTAATAGCACTGGCGGCTCACCCGTCTGGCATTGGTTGGTTATCTGAAATTTTACGACATTATCAGCGTACTTATAGGTATTGGTTGGCAAAGGCAATACGGGAGTTATGGTAATATCGGTACAGGCACCTGCAGAACTTAAAATGGAAAACGTTTCTTGTGGGGAAGCTTGTGCTTCTGTGCAATTTACGGTTGCATTTAAATTGACATTGGGCGTTACTTGCAAATTGGTTAATTGACCATATAAAAAACAACTTGCATTAGGCGCTAAAGTAATCGGTGTACCCGCGGTTCCACAGGTTCCTGGTTGCGGAGCCGTAAGTACTGCCGCTCCCGAAGGACTAATAGAAAAACCCGTAGTGGTTGCTGCCTGACAATTCGTTAACGTGGTGTTCCCGCTATTCACAAAACGTGCTGTCACAAAGGGCGCGCTATTATCATAGAAAAACGGCGGAAAAGGCGAAGGCTGTGTAAATGTACCAGTTAAGGCTGCTGTTGGGGAAAGCACGGTTGAGGTAACAGAAGGTTGGCTCGATGCTGTGTTGCAATTCATTAACGCCGAAAGTGTGAATGGCCCTGACTGATAAGGCGCAGCAAGCCTTCCTGTGACACTGCAAAATGCCTGCGGCGCTAAGGTAATCGGGCTGCCAACGGTACCGCAATTATTGGTTAATACACTTAATTGCGCCGTATTGGCCGGCGTAAGCGTGAACATATTGGTGCCCTGCGCATTTCCAGCAAAACAATTACTCAGCGTTGCAGTACCCGTGTTTCGAAATACAGCCGCAAAGGGTACTGTGCCGGTAGGATTAATGGCAGTGGGAAAGTTAGGAATAATCCCTGATAAGCTGGAACCTGGTTGCACTCCAGAAGCAGTGGCCGTTAAAAGCGGCAATGGAATGCGGTTTTTATGGTATCCATAAATGAGCTGAAACGTACTGGTTCCAGCGACTGTTGGCACATACCTTACGGTAATATTGCAACTGCCGCCACGCAATAAAGTGGCGTTATTGCATCCATCTTCCACACTAAAGCCGAAGCCATTAATTAAGATAGAAGTCAGGATTACCGCCGGTTCCCGTAAATGGTTAGTCAGTGTGTAGGTTACCACTGACTGCTGTCCAATTTGCGTTACCGGAAACCCGCCTGCGGGGCTCAATCTCCAGGATACAGGGTCTTGCGCTGCAAATCCTGGTAAAGAAACAAGCATTAAACCCACTACCCCGCACTGCGCTAACTTTGTATTCATAACATTCCTAATGCAAACTAAGGTGTTCCAAACAAATAACTCACACTCAATATCGCCGCCTCTGATTGATAAGAACCAGGTCTTAACGATTCACTTGCCCAGGTGCTCAAGCCCTTTCCGGAATACACTGCCCCTAAATCCTGGTATTCAAAACCTAAAGAAAGGATCCATTGCGGAGCAACCAGGTAATCAAGCCCCAAGCCTGCATTGTAGGCAAACTCGGTGTTAGTGTGGCCCCGGAAAGCAGGACTAATGCGCGGTGTCACCAGAGGAAACGCAGTTTCCCGATAACTTGCTCCCTTATTAATAGCAACCCCAACTCCGGCTGTAAAATACGGTAAAAAACGTCCAAATTGCAGCAAGTTGATTTTACTTGTGGCAAACAGCGCATCCGAGTGGATTTTCCAATTGTAGGTATAATTGGTAAATTCAGGAGAAGAGTACTGGATAACATTCCCGCCAACCCCTGCAGAAAAGGCATGTTTATAGCGCAAAGCGAGTGCCACCACAGGAAACCATTGACTGTAGTTGGTAAAGCGATACCCTACAGCCCCTGTGAAGACCCCTTGGTTATTTTGGCTTAGTGTAAACAAATCTTCATCTAAAGGGGGATCGTAATCGGAACCATTGAAGACGCTAAGCCGACTACCGAGATGATTCCTCTCGACTCCTCCACCCACTTCGACATACCAGGGCGGGGAAATAACGGCGTCTTTTTCCAAGGGAATACGGCTTCGCAACCTGGACTTTAAAGCGGCCAGTCTTTGCCTAACTCCCGAAGGTTTTCTAGCAGGGGCAGCAGCGCTGCTTTCTGAAACAGAAGTTTTACTTGCCAATGGCATTCTTTGGGCGACAGAGGCGCGTACTAAGGGCTTTTCTTCAAAGGCAGGCGCACTCTGGCCTAATGCTCTGACTTCAGCTGGCGTTTTTAAAGGACCTACAAATACAACGTAGTAACCTTTCCTCTCAGTAAGCTGAACATTGCGGTGTAATAGCACTTGCTGGTTTTTCCGAAATCGATAAGCATTATCTTTATGAGAGAAGCTACCCAAATAGACATAATATAATCCAGGCGTATTACCGCGATAAGCTTTGGCATTATTTAAACCATAAAGCTTGACTGAGTGGGAAAAAGAATGCGTTGCAAGTAAAGCGAAGAACATCCCAATAATAGACTTAAATCTAAAGCGACTCATTGATTATCCTTAACCAAACCATCCAAGTTAGTTAAATTACTCGATCAATAAGCGAAATGCAATATGGTTATTCAAGATTTAAAATGCACCACTACTTTTTTCATAGTACCGTGCTTAGGCTCCCAGGGTTTGGAGTATTTAAAAAGAATTTCGGTGGTCTCAGGATGCGCTTTGTCTGCAATTAACTCAAAACGATATACCATCAACCCCCCTGCCCCTTTGAGTTGAGTAACAGGCGCTATGTACTCGCTTTTTTTAAGCGTTAGAAACGAATGATCGTATTTTTCAATCGTCCATTGATAACCGGTGGTGGCGTTTGCCGGAAACATAATTTCAAATTGCGATTGATTTGCTTTCACCTCCATCGTCACCTTTTCTTGCGCATGGCCCAAGGACAAAAAGACGGATAAAATAGCAGCAAATAATGTTCTCATGGTTTTTCTCTGGATTGGTCTTATTTGTAAATCATAGCAATTAGTACAAATAAAGGCCAGTTGGTTTAATGAATTTACCCTTTATTTTCCAGCGCGATAGGATTCATGCTGTTTTTCCAATGCTATTTTGAGTTCCTCGGGAGAAAAATTACCTTTATAAAATCCATGCCTGGAGAGAATGTGCAAGGTTTTATGGATATCATACAATTTCGCTTTGGTCACCCAAACCGGACGTTCCTTTTGATTTGCATCGTGCTGGGCAATAGCATATTTTGAGGGGCTTTTTTTATCGCAATGGTCCGGTGCTTCCGCAAACAAGTTTCGCTCTTTCAGGTAGAGATTTTTTGCCTGGTAGTAATCCGCCAATTGTCCAGGCGTGAGATTCGCTTCGAGGAGGTGTTCCTCACTCTTTGAGTAGAGGTCCATTGACGCGTTGCGCGACAAATTGGGATCGTGCAACTTCGGGGCAACAGGCGAGTAGCCTGCCATAAGGAGAAGCGCTTTATACCCTGTAAACGCCAGATGAAACACAACAGGAACCACAGCTCCAAAAAAAAGTACGGTGCTAGTGAATGCCGGTGCACTAGCAGGCAGAAAAATACCGGTTAGTAGCAAAGTCATACATAAACTCAGCAGTAGTTTGTGGTTGGATACATAGCGTATGACAGGTAACAGCAAATAAACATAAGGCTTTTGCGTAATAAAATGAAGGACACTCCAGAAGCCTTTTTGCACGTTACCCCCTAAGGTTACGCTTTGCTTTCCTCCGGCCCTTTTTTTCTTTACCAGGGCTGCTTCGGGATTCGCAGCGAACCCAGGTTGCAAAAGCTGCCAGTCTGGTTTTAAAACACCATGCTCCCTTTCATTTCCCATTCCATGGACAAAAACTGCGGGCTTTTTACGAAAAGTACTCCAATTGTCCTCAGCATCATTTCGCAAGCTATTAAAAAATAACCGGGGGTTCATTGCATCCACCCGTGTTATTTTATCCCCTTTATCAAGCACCGATAATAAAGCCAGCGAGGCACCTAAATTTCGTCCACACACCTTAACCTTTTGCTGATTACCAAACCATTCGTGTAGCTTGCCTCTGCCCATGCGATAGATTTGTATATCCTTTGTGGCGAAACTCTGCGTTGCAGGCGTAAAAATTAAATGGGACCTGGCATGCGGATGCGTAATGGGCTCTAATCCATAAGCAAAAATGCGATGGGATTCAGGAATAAATAATTTGTTAAACCCTTTGGACGGTGTGAGTTCTATCGGGACAATTTTGAAGAGTACTCGTTCCCACTTCATTCGGGATTTATCCAGGGGTTCAGGCAAAAGTGTCGGAATAGCCAGAGACTCCTGGGGGTTAATGCCAGCCTCCGGCAAAGTAGATAGGCAATGTGCCAGAAATTGGTGCACCGATTCAATCTGCTCTTTGCCAAAATCCACCTGTTGCAGGAGGACAAACAAATTATCAAGCCCTTGCTGAAGGGTCAATGAGAGCGCATTAGCAGGAAGCATTTCTTTGCTAAAAAGGGACTTTAACCCCTTCCAGGAAAAGAGGCTTTTGCTGGCTGTGCGGCCTTCTATTAAAGTGCGAAGCGCATTGCGTGCTTTTTTTTCAACCACTGGATTGTTGGGATCTATTTCTTCAAAATCCGGAGTTCCGAAAAAAACGGAGGAAAAATCAGTGTCATAGATTAAGTTATCTTTACTCATCTTGAATACTCTTTACCAGGCGGTCTTGTTTGAGCCATTTTAATTGACTTGTGACTCCCAATGCTAGGGCGTGTTTTTAAAGTTATTGTCAGGCTGCAAAAGCGATAAATTGGTCTGAATTTACGCTCATTCTCGTTAAATAGTCTCGCTATTCGCCTCGAATGACCGTAAATTCAGACCAATTTCTCACTTTTTCACTTCTGTCAAAACTTTAAAAACACGCCCTAGGCAATGATTGAAAAACCTAACAATATCCCATGCTGCATCGGAGCGACGGAAACAAACCCCGTCTCGGTAGGAGAGTTTAACCGAACTTTTGGCGAGCCTCCAAAAATCCCCTGATAAAGCAAACTTAAATTGGCAACTTCTGTTAACGGGTAACCAAAGCCTGCTTGCACTTCGCCAACCACCGCATTTTTGTTGTTGATTAAAATGCTGTTTATTTGCCAATGACGGTAAACAAGGCCGCCTTTGACCTGCGTAAACAATAGACTTTCATCCAGAGGGTTAGCCTGTGCTGTGACGAGCAAATCAAACATTGGCCGCATGGTAGTTTGCACAGCATGGCTCAGGGTTTCAAAGGTGCTTTGGGCAATGTGCATGCGAGCACCGGATTGAATTCCAACCTCCAAACCGAAGGCGGCCTGACTGATAGTCCATAATTCCGCAGCCAAAGCAAGACGCCCTATTGCCGTTTGCTCATCTGAATGGTATGCACGCTTGTATTCGCCATAGCCCAAATTAGCAATAATAGAATAACGATTACCCAAGTTGTCCGCATCGGCTGACAAGATGGCTGAACCGGCAAATGCATAAAAGGATAATAAGAATCCAATTGTTATAAAATGCACTTTTCGTAACATGCCTATTCCTTTTCGTAGGTGCCTAAATTAAAATCGCATAAAAAATAAAATCCATTTTATACGGCATTTAGGAAAAATTTTCTACTAGGCTTTGCTTCTTTTTATTTAAGGAATACACTTCTCTTATAAAAAGAGCGGTTATTTGCTCATTCAAAGTCAAAGGAGTCGCTGTGGAACAGGAAATAATGGAATATGATGTCATTATTGTTGGCGCAGGCCCTGCCGGATTATCCGCAGCGATTAAGCTTAAGCAATTGTCCGCAACCGAAAAAAAACCCTTAAGTATTTGCATTCTTGAAAAGGGAGCTGAAGTGGGTGCGCATATTCTTTCCGGTGCGGTACTTGAACCACGCAGTTTACAAGAGCTCCTCCCAGAAAACTGGCAAGAAGCCCCGCTGGATACCCCGGTTACCGAAGATTCCTTTTATATACTAAGCAAAAAAAAGGCCTACCGCCTGCCTACACCAAAACAAATGAAAAACGAAGGCAACTACCTGATTAGCCTTGGCGCACTTTGTAAATTTTTAGCACGGCAGGCGGAGCAGTTGGGCTGTGAAATTTATCCAGGCTTTGCTGCCACGGAAGTAGTCTACAACGAAGCCAACCAGGTGATTGGAATTGCCACTAACCCTGTTGGGATTGACAAGATGGGGCATAAAACAGCCAACTTTCAACCTGGAATGCGATTACAGGCAAGGCAAACGCTGTTTGCGGAGGGATGCCGCGGTCAACTAAGCCAGACTTTAATCCAACACTACCGTTTGCGTGACAACAAGCATCCCCAAACCTATGCGCTGGGCATCAAGGAAATCTGGCAAGTAGACCCTGCAAAGCACCAGATTGGAAAAGTAATTCATACCGTAGGATGGCCACTTGATCATGCAACGTATGGCGGTTCATTCATTTACCATTTATCAAATAACCGGGTTGCCGTGGGGTTTGTTGTGGGGCTTGATTACAAAAACCCATGGCTTAGTCCTTTTGCAGAATTACAGCGGTTTAAGACACACCCTTTGCTGCGTGATTTATTGACAGGAGCCGAGCGCATAAGTTATGGCGCACGTGCATTAAATGAAGGGGGCTGGCAGGCCATGCCCAAACTCACTTTTCCGGGTGGTGCATTAATTGGCGATGCGGCAAGTTTTCTTAATGTGCCAAAGATCAAAGGAATTCACACTTCCATGCAATCAGGACTCTATGCAGCACAAGCCTGTTTTGATTTATTAAGCAAGGAAGAAAATACCGAAGTAGAGATAACATCCTATACTGAAAAAGTGAATCATTCCTGGGTAGCGGATGAGTTGAGCAAGGCCAGAAACATTCGGCCTGGTTTTCGATACGGCTTATTCCCTGGCCTTCTTAATGCAGCCTTTGAAACCTACATTAGCCGTGGTAAATCCCCCTGGACATTAGCTCACCGTGCCGATTACACCACCCTGTTAACTGCAGAGAAGGCAAAAAAAATTGATTATCCAAAGCCTGACGGCCTATTAACCTTTGACAGGCTTTCCTCGGTCTATCTATCCAATACCTTTCACGAACCAGACCAACCTTGCCATTTAAAACTACGAAATCCCTTATTGGCAATACGCGTCAATTACCAACAATACGCATCCCCCGAAACCCGCTACTGCCCTGCTGCAGTTTACGAAATAGTAGAGGATGACAAGGGGCTGCAGTTACAGATTAATGCACAAAACTGCATCCATTGCAAAACCTGCGATATAAAAGACCCCCGCCAAAACATAGTATGGTGCGCCCCAGAAGGCGGCGGCGGCCCTAATTACATCGACATGTAATGCAAGAAATTCTTGTTATAGGAATTGTTATTTTCAAAAGTTAGGTTTAGACTTGCCAAACAAAAGTCCCGGTGGCGCAGCTGGATAGCGCGGCCCCCTCCTAAGGGGCAGGTCGCAGGTTCGAATCCTGCCCGGGACACCATATTTATCAATAGGTTACGATTTTAAATTTGAATTTCTATTTTGATTATTTACTTCGGGTATAGCCACAGGTATAGCCAAATCAATTGCTACTCATTCCGGTAAGCCAACAAAAGGTATTCACCAACTTCATTTGCTGCACTGTCTTACAGGGCACTTCCATTAAATTTGGATTCACTACAACTACTGATAAGCATTGAGCGCGGGATATGGCTACATTCAACCGATTTTTACTATAGAGAAACTCAATATTGCGCGGTAAATCCTCCGCACTTGAGGTCACCATCGAAACAAGGACAATAGGCGCTTCTTGCCCTTGAAACTTATCCACCGTACCTACTTGTGCGCCTTCTGGCAAAATAGAGCGTAGATAATTGACCTGCACGTTATAGGGAGTCACAACAAGAATGTCTTTGAAGGTTATTGTACGTGGCTCTTTACTATCTTCTTTAAACTGTTGTTTAAGTAGCTCCTGATAAAGATGCTTAATAATTACCCCTTCTTCAATACTTTTTTGAGAGCATCCTTCATGGTTAGCATCAATTACATGGATTCCTTCTTCAGGCAAGGCAATCCCATTAAATAGTAAAGATCGATTAGATGTTGATTCATGCGCGTGAAGTCTACCTTCATAGAAGGCGTCCGAAATGAACTGGCAAACGCTTGGGCGCATTCTTCGCGTATTATCTAAAAATATACCTTGCTCAGGTGGAATAGTTGCATGATCACCGAGAAGAAAATCGAGAATCGAAAGGCCTGCTTCACCTGGATGAGTGCCTTGTATAGGTTGTCCAAGCTGCATTTGATCACCAATCAATATAATATTCTTGGCAGCTATACCCATAGCAACAACATTAGCTACGGCAACCTGACCTGCTTCATCGATAAATAAGTAATCGAGTTGCTCTTTCAAATATTCGTTAGAAAAAAACCATGCTGTACCTGCAACAAGATTTTCATTCAGAGTGAGCGCTTCTGTTTTCTCGACGCTTTTTATACATCGTCCATCATAATAAGATTCCAGACTTCCTTTGCTTGCCTTTTTTGCTCCTTCAAATTGAAATCCCCGCTCCTTGGCAACCGCTTCAATTTTATCTAACAAGTTATGAATGGCTTTGTGAGCATTAGCAGCAACGCCTATCTTTTTACCTCGACGCATAAGCTCAACGATAATATGGCTGCTGGTATAAGTCTTTCCAGCTCCAGGTGGGCCTTGGATGAAAAGATAACTGTTATCCAAATTATTTATTATCTCCAGCGCCTCTTTTTGCAGATCAGTTGAAGTAATTAACGGTGAACCAGCAACTTTGCCTCGAATGCGAGGTAATGATTTATTCAATATATCTTTAATTGCCTGATAGCAATGAGTATTTCCTTCAATGATGCTATCTGCAACATTGTAAATGGCAGCTCTCATACTTGCAGCATCAATAGGCCGACCAGGACCAATTGAAAATCGGTCTGGCGGTGGTTCCTGTTTTTTGCCTCTCTTAAGCTTAACGACTCCCTCATCTTCATCAATGGCAAAGACTGTTCCAACCGAATCCAAGGTTGAAGTGTCAATTACCCCATCTCCTACTTTCACTTTGTATTCCTGGGCAGGAAAGTGATAGCTATAAACAAATGAACTTTTTTCTTCCTCAGGCTCTCCAAATCGAATCAATCCGCCAATACAATCTGTGTCATCAATTAACTCATCTTCAAATTTATCCTGACGTTCAAACATAGCCCAATATTGTGGTTTAGCCTCACGATTATGAAACTCTAATAAATCCAATATCCGCTGTCGTAAAGGGGTATTACCATCATCTGTGTCCACATTCAAAAGAGCATGATATTTTTCATATTCAATTTCCCAATCTTTACGTGCTGATGGTGTTGCCGTATCTTCTTGAGTTTGATTTTTAAACCATTCAAGCCCTTCAGGTCTTAATGTTATAAGCCAATCACGTAAGCGTGCAGTTGAGATGCAATCCACCTCATTGTAATCAGCTATTTCTTGAAGAAGCGCATCATCACCAGACTCACGCCATTGGTTATAAACCACAATACTATCCATAGCAGTGGCAACGGCATTGTCTCTTTTCTCCATATAAAAAGTTTCAAGATTTTTGATTGAGTAACCAGGCTCAGAAGTACGTATACTCTCACGCACAACCTTGTATAAATCGACAAACTTCTTCTGACGCAATAGGTTATCTACCTGCTCAGTACAAACCCCATATTGGCAAGCCAAGCGCTTTAAAGCGGTGGTTTCATAATGATTGTAATGGTAAATATGAGCATCTGGATATTGGGTGAAATGTTGCTCAAGAAATGCCATGAATTGTTCAAAAGCCAATTGCTCTTCTTGATGGTTATGTGCCCAAAATGGAAGAAATGTTTCTTTTCCCTCATTGAGATAATATATTCCAAACAGGTATTCAAGCCCACCTTGATACAGAGGATCGCCTTCCATATCAAAAAATAGATCGCCCTTATCTGGAAGAGGTAAGCGCTCAAATCCTTTATTAACCACAAGCTCTAGAATTTCAAACTTGTTCTGATCCATGTTGCGCTTATAGGCCTGTAACATCGCCTGTGAACGAAGCCTCAAGAAAACGTCTTGATTTAACTCTTCGATCTTACTGTCGACTGGCAAAGCCGCTAAATCAGCTACGGTGTTAATACTCGCTTTTAATAGCTTATCAATTTGAGACCGCTGGATATTAGCAATCAAATTTAAATGATCATCACTTTGCCATTGCTCAGTGCAACGATCACGCCAGTGGCATAAGGGGCAATGAGCGCAAGGTTCTGGATAAGAGCTGGCAGGCGGATTATTTGCATAGGCTTCGAATCGTTGCTTTGCCTTCTGGTAATAATGAAAAAAATCATCCACTTTAAATTCAACATGCGAACCATCGCCAAGAACCAAATGCATCAGTTTGGGTCGGATTCCTTGTGCTTTCTCTAGGAGGTCGCTATAAACACATAACTGCATGATATGTTTTGGCTCAGGTGATCTACTTAATTTTGTGTCCAGTACTTCATAGCTGAACGCGCCTAATTTCGATGGGGTATCAGTCTTAATTAGAAAATCGGCATCACCATACCAGGGATAATCAGTAAGCCTTGCTTGATAAATAATCTCAGACCCAGATTGTAATGCATCAGTAGTTTGGCGTGTGCGAACTTCTGGAGGTTGATCTTTAGAGATTTCAAAGATGACTTCAGCATTATCTTTCAACGATTGAAGGTAATTTTTTTCGTGCTCATACCCCTTGTCCTGTAGTAACTTATTTGATGTACTATCTTCTGCTGGTTTAATCTCGCCACTCAGCCATTTCAAATCAAGGTATGTTGCATGATGGCAGCTTAAGAAAACAACCAAATCTGAGGCTGAGAAGAGTGTATCTTCTTTAATTTTCTGCATTAAAATACCCCAATGCCTCACTTAAAACATTAGTGGCTATTTCGTCGCCAAAATAAACTGTTATTTTTGAGCCTTCTGTGACTAATCTCCGATTATCTTCTGTTAACAAATAATCGCCTGATTGCGTACAAATGAAGTTACAATCTTCTTCGACCTTCGGCTCAACGTCACCAGGATGCATCGGAGCTGAAACTGTCACGTGCTTATTCCTTGTAACCACATCATGCAGTAATAATAATGACTTGTTATTGCTATTTTTGCACAAGTTCCTGGCGTTGGTTTTTGTATTCTGTGTGTCAGCAGATTGGTCTAAATGATCTTTCCATTCCAATAAATGAAAGATGGAAAACGCGGCATTAAGGGCATGATCCACACTAGAGATTATGTCCATACTATTTTCTGACGTAATTAACCTGTTTATTTCTCTTTGAGCCTTTTTATGTAAACCCATATAAGAAAAGGTGTCAGTCTTTAAATAACTATCCGTCATAAAATCTTCTTTTAGCTCCATGCCATACTCAATGATTCAGCCTGCCTTAAAACCAACTCAACGGCCTCTTCCTGCTTATCAGGGGGGTATTTATACTTACGCAAAATACGTTTAACCATCAAGCGCAATTTAGCTCTCACGCTCTCCCGAACAGACCAGTCAACACTGACATTTCGGCGTAGATTTTCTGTGAGTTCATGCGCTATTTTCTTAAGTGTTTCATCGCCTAACTCTTTCACTGATGTTTCGTTATTAGCCAAGGCATCGTAAAAAGCCAACTCATCCTCATTAAGACCTAATTCATCTCCACGATTAACCGCTTCTTTAAATTTTTTGGCCATATCACATAGTTCTTCCATCACCTGAGCTGTTTCAATAGCACGGTTTTGATAGCGTTTTATGGTATTAACCAACAAGTCTGAGAATTTTTTCTCCTGTATTACATTCGTTGCAAAACGGGTTCTAATTTCACCTTCAAGCAAACGCTCCAGCAGCTCAACTGCCAAATTTCTCTCGGGCAATTCGCGCACTTCTGCGAGAAACTCATCATCAAGAATACCTATATTCGGCTTATCCAAACCCACAGCATCGAAGATGTCGACGACCTCATCAGACACTACTGCAGAGCTTATTATTTGCCTTATAGCTAGCTCTCGTTCTTCATTAGTACGCTTTTTAGCTGTAATATCTCGCTTCGTCAGGATTACTTTTACCGCCTGCATAAAGGCTACTTCTTCACGAACAGCTCGCGCTTCATCTAAAGTGCAACAGAGGCTAAAAGCTTTCGACATAGCCAGTGCTGTATCGGCAAAACGTTTTTTACCATCGTCTACACCCAATACATGATTAGCAGCTTTTGCAAGGAGACTATGGCCACTGGTTAGAAAAGCACTGTAATCAAAGCCATGCAGTATAGAGCGCAGTACATCAAGTTTTTCTTCTAATAAAGCATAGGCTTCATATGCGTCAACAGTTGGCCTGCCGTGACCATTGCTTGCTGTATAGTCTTTCAGGGCTTTCTTCAGATCATTTGCGATACCAATATAATCGACCACCAAACCGCCTTGCTTGTCTCCAAATACACGATTTACTCGGGCAATGGCTTGCATGAGGTTGTGGCCTTTCATTGGCTTATCAATGTATAACGTATGGGCACAGGGAACATCAAAACCTGTTAACCACATATCACGGACAATGACTAAGCGCAGCTCATCATCTGGCTTCTTAAAACGTTTCTCCAGATCTTTACGTACCTGCTTAGAGTAAATATGAGGACGCAATAAAGCTTTATCGCTAGGAGTGCCTGTCATAACGACTTTTACTACCCCTTTAGCTGGATCTTCACTATGCCATTCAGGGCGTAGAGCGATAATCTCGTTATAAAGATGAACACAAATATCTCTGCTCATACCCACAATCATGGCTTTGCCATATTGTGCTTTATTCCGCTCTTCAAAGTGGTTAATTAAATCAGCAGCTACTTGTTTAATACGAGGTTCAGCACCCACTACTTTTTCTAAAGCAGCCCAGCGTGATTTGAGTTTGGCTTGTTCCCTATCCTCTTCATCCTCTGCTAACTCATCAACATCATCATCGAGTCTTGGGATTTGATCTGAATTTAATGATAGCTTGGCTAGTACCGAAACCATTTAGTTTTGACAGGTTAGGTTCGCATAAGCCTTATCAAGTTTTTCTCTAGCGGTTTCAACATTGAACATCCATTTAATGGATGCTTTTTCTTCATTTCGCTGTTTTTCCCAG
>JBAZXN010000012.1:0-73275 GCA_041659885.1 Tatlockia sp. | reverse complement strand
ATTTTCAGCAGTGAAGGGGAGATTGTCCTGGCTGAGTATTGCCTGGTTCAGTGCATCATTGCATGTATCCCACATCGTTAGAAAAAAAGACAAGCTTCTGGGGCTTGCAACCAAACAGTTTTGCACCTCTTCATCATTGAGCACCCACTGATGATAAATGAAAGCAAGGTGCATGATTTTTTCAAAAAGGTCATCGATGTTTTTATGCCCAGCGTCAGGATGGTGCAGTAGCGTCGTGTAGAGCGACAGGAATTGGGGTAATTGATCCAGTTCCCCCTTCGATTTCTCCTGAACATTGGCTATCCATTGGGTTAAAAATTCCGGGGTAACATGGTGCACTAGCTCAGGCCGATACGGAATTAAATAAATGGCAAAAGTCGTTCTTTGTAAAAGGAATTCCGTGGTTTCCTCACTCAAAAGGCTTGCTAATGGCTCAAACAAGGTGGCATGGATACCCCCTAGCTCAGGAAACTGTAAAAAATCCCTCCCTTCCGACTGATTAAGCAGGTTACTTAAGACCGCGCGAAGTTCGGGTTTGTTCTTTTGCTTAAGATCAAGGAGATTCCGTAATGCTGCGTTAAGAAAAGAGAGTTTAAAAAGACCAAAAAGTTTGGACGTATTTTGAATGGTTGGAATAAATACCACGGATGGTTCGATGGGGAGGCGAATTTTTGTCGTTATATACGCTATTGCGGCATCCCTATAGGTTTGCTGTTCTTCAGAGAAGGTTAGTTCTACAACACTTAAGTTGGCCTGGTTTGCAGCAGATTGCACTGCTTGCTTAATCGCTTCAAATGCTTCCTTATGGAATGCCTTTTCAGAAAGCGTGTCCTCCTCAACATGTTTTGCTCGATACCTCAGGGTATTTTCTTTAGTTAAATGCAGATACAGGGTATTTTCATCGAGTGCATCTTTATCGATGGATTGTTCATCGCTCAAAAAGCACAGTTTTTTTCTCGGCAAAGTGCTGCACGCGAGAGAAACATAGCTCGGGTACTTGTCTCCCCGACAGGGCGCTGTAGGTGCTAATTTAGCTAGCTCTATGCCTTCCTCAAATTGTTCGAGCAAGGCATAGACACAGGGCACGGGATTGTCGCTTTCGTTCATATTAAAGGCATTAGCTGCCGCAAATTTATGCAATAGCGTGTGATTCACGAGCCTTTGCGCCGTAATCCCTCGTTGTAACGCCCAAACCAGCAAGGCTGCAAAAAACAGCGGTTGATCAAAATAATATTCAAACAAAGGCAAAAGACTTAAGGCATTGCTGTTTTCCTCTGATAATTGTTGTGTAACTGTACCAAGAACGCCTTTAAGCAGGTGCTTGCCAATGGTAAACGACAGGCCATTGAGGTCCTTATAGTGCGTTTCGTAGTATTCCATTGCCCCCTTGCTCTCAGTATTGAACCAGTGTCGAAAGAGGGTTTCAAGGCAAGCACCCAAATCCCTGGGTTTTGCATGGTAGAGGGTTTGAATGACGAGTTCATAGCAATTGCTGATTTTGGGATGGTGGTTTGCGTAGTCAATCAAAGCGGGCAAAGCAACCGGCAAAGTCTG
The DNA here is from genome assembly GCA_041659885.1 of Tatlockia sp. Lineage (GTDB taxonomy): Bacteria > Pseudomonadota > Gammaproteobacteria > Legionellales > Legionellaceae > Tatlockia. The sequence goes on along the minus strand of JBAZXN010000012.1, from coordinate 71,721 downwards.
TTGAGCGGGAGTTTCTTCCTGTTTTTTTGCTGATTCAAAATGCGCTAATCGCGCTAAACGTGCTTGCTCCAGTGGGTTGACCTCTATCGGTTGAGGTAGCGGCAAGGTTAACGCAGGCCAGTTTTGTGGATATTGTTTTTGAAACCAATCGAGTGCCGCTTTCAGTTGGTTTGGTGTAATCGTAGTTATAGGCAACATCAAACAGCCTTTATCAGTGCGCATGAATAAAGCAATTTTACCATGGGGTTCTTAACAAAAGATTAAGCGCATTTGTAATTTTTTTTTTGCACAAAATAAAAAAGCAGTATGGGTCGCGTTTAAACGCTTATCAATCGATACGCTCCAGGCAATAACGAACCCAAAGACCAATCGGCAATGCGATGCCTGACAAGCCTAAGCGTCGGAAAGCCAATTGAGGCTGTCATATTACGAACCTGGTGGTTTTTCCCTTCAGTTAACCGAATTTCAAGCCAGCTTGTAGGAATGGTTTTACGAAAGCGCACTGGCGGGGTTCTTTCCCATAGCGGCGGTTCTTCAATTAATTGCACCGTTGCGGGCAGATAGGATACTCCTTTATACGATAAGCCCGTCCTTAAAACCTGTAAATCCTGCTCTGTAGGAATGCCTTCTACCTGAACCCAATAGTGCTTTTGCTTCTCATACCGAGGATGGCTTAATTGATGTTGCAATTTGCCCTCATTGGTCAAAAGCAGCAAGCCCTCACTGTTTTTATCAAGCCGTCCAACCGCATAAAAATGGGGTTTATTGATATAATGGGCTAACGTTTCCTCCTTGTTTGCTCCGGTAAACTGGCTTAACACCCCATAGGGCTTATTGAAGAGTAATAAATCGGACATGCCATGGCCTTACGTAAAAAAAAGTGATTATGCCAATAAACCTATTTGGGACAAAGTGTTTTGCCATGGTATCATAACCGTTTTTAATTGATGGAGTTGTATATGACATTCGAAAAAATTCATGTGCCCGCAGAGGGGCAGGCCATTACCGTAGCTCCGGATTTATCCTTAACAATCCCCAATAACCCCATTATCCCTTTTATTGAAGGGGATGGAATCGGCGTAGACGTTACTCCTCCTATGCGAGCCGTAGTAGATGCCGCGGTAAAAAAAGCCTATGGGGATACCCGAAAAATTGCCTGGATGGAAGTGTATGCAGGCGAAAAAGCAACGGAAGTCTACGGTGAAAACCATTGGTTACCTACCGAAACACTCGATGCATTAAAAAAATATGTTGTGGCAATTAAAGGCCCGTTAACCACTCCGGTAGGGGGCGGCATTCGCTCACTGAACGTAGCCATCCGCCAAGCGCTTGATCTTTACATCTGCATTCGGCCTATTCGCTATTTTGAAGGCACGCCAAGCCCGTTGAAAGAACCTGAAAAAACCAATATGGTTATTTTTAGAGAAAATTCAGAAGACATTTATGCCGGTATTGAATGGCAAGCCAATACACCGGAAGCAAAAAAAATCATTGATTTCTTGCAAGACGAAATGGGTGTGCAAAAAATCCGGTTCCCCGATAATTGCGGTATAGGAATCAAACCGGTTTCCCAACAGGGTACTGAACGCTTGGTGAAGGCTGCCATTCAATACGCTATCGACAATGACAGGGACTCGGTCACGCTGGTTCATAAAGGCAACATCATGAAGTTCACCGAGGGCGCATTTAAAGAGTGGGGATATCAGGTTGCTCGTGACTTGTTTGGTGCCAAACCCTATGAAGGCGGCCCCTGGATGGCGCTTGAGAATCCGCATACCGGCAAGCGCATCATTATAAAAGATGTTATTGCGGATGCGTTTTTACAGCAAATTTTATTAAGACCTGAAGAATATAGCGTGATTGCCACCTTAAACCTCAATGGCGATTACATTTCCGATGCCCTGGCCGCACAAGTCGGTGGGATAGGTATTGCGCCAGGCGCCAATATTGGCGATAAAGTCGCTGTATTTGAGGCAACCCATGGCACAGCACCTCGTTACGCCGGCCAAAACAAGGTGAACCCAGGTTCACTCATTCTTTCGGCTGAAATGATGTTGCGTTATTTAAAATGGACAGAGGCCGCTGACTTAATCATCAAAGGAGTGGGGGCTGCCATTTTAGCACGAACCGTCACCTATGATTTTGAGCGTTTAATGCCAGGCTCGGTTTGTTTAAGTTCTTCTGAATTTGGCCAAGCTATCATTCAACACATGGGATGAAGCCAATGAAATGCTTGCTTGTTCAAAAGCAAGCATTTCGCTTGATTTTACGAGGAAAAGGCGCTTTGAGCCGGCGGCGTCAAAGGGTAAAAAGCTGACTCTGCGCAATATTGGCAATTTCAATCACAATGAATTCTATCTAGGCACGCTGGTATTGAATACAGCAAGGATAAAATATTTCATTAAATTAATCCTCATTTTACTGGCCAAATGCTCCAGGTAAGTCTATAAAATTAATAAAGGGTTTATATTATGAGTACGTGGTCATCAACGGGCATTGTAGAGCAGAAACCGGTTGAAGCGAAAGCTTTACCTGCTCTTAAGCGGCCTAAAAAATTTAAGGTGATATTGCTTAATGATGACTATACCCCGATGGATTTTGTGGTAGGCGTATTAAAGCGATTCTTCCACCTAAGTGAGGAATTGGCGACACTGGTGATGTTACAGGTTCATGTGTTAGGCAGGGGTGTGTGTGGTGTGTTTACCCGAGATATTGCAGAAACCAAGGTAGCGTTAGTAAACGAAGATGCAAGACGTAACCAACACCCGCTGTTGTGTACGATGGAGCCCGAATAACTGGTGGTGGCTGGCGAGGAGCGATAAAATGTTAAACAAAGAACTTGAATTCACCTTAAATCTGGCCTTTAAGGAAGCAAAAGAGAAGCGTCATGAATTTATGACCGTTGAACATTTGCTGTTGTCTTTACTGGATAACCCTGCGGCAGGCAATGTCTTGCAGGCTTGCGATGCCAATATCGATTCCTTGCGCCATGATTTACTTGAGTTTATTGATGAAACCACGCCGCGCATTCCAGACGATGAACTTGACAGAGAAACACAACCCACTTTGGGCTTTCAGCGCGTTTTGCAAAGGGCGGTTTTTCATGTTCAATCCGCAGGAAAAACAGAGGTAACCGGTGCGAATGTGTTAGCGGCTATTTTTAGCGAGCAGGAAAGCCAGGCGGTTTATTTTCTGCGCCGTGAAAACATTACGCGACTGGATGTGATTAACTACATCTCCCATGGTGTTTCAAAATACCACAATAACGACATGAATGACGGCATGGGCTCGCCCATGGATGAGGAAGCAATGAGCGGCGAAAGCGTGGAATCGCCGCTTGAAAGTTATTGTATGAATCTGAATAAAAGGGCAAAACTCGGTAAAATTGACCCCCTCATTGGTCGTCACGAAGAAATCCAGCGCACCATTCAAGTGTTATGCCGCCGCCGAAAAAACAATCCGTTATTAGTTGGGGAGGCCGGTGTCGGAAAAACCGCAATCGCTGAAGGCTTAGCAAGGCGTATTGTCGATGAAGAGGTACCTGATGCCATTAGTAATTGCGTAGTCTATTCGCTCGATTTAGGCGCATTACTTGCCGGCACCAAATACCGGGGCGATTTTGAAAAACGCTTAAAGGCGGTATTAAAACAACTGGGGCAGCAGGAAGGGGCGGTATTGTTTATTGATGAAATCCACACAATTATTGGAGCCGGCGCTGCTTCCGGCGGGGTAATGGATGCATCCAATTTAATCAAACCCTTGCTTGCTAACGGGGAACTCAAATGCATTGGGTCCACCACGTATCAGGAATACCGCGGTATTTTTGAAAAAGACCGCGCCTTAGCCAGACGTTTTCAAAAAATTGATATCACAGAGCCAAGCGTGGAAGAAACCTTTGATATCTTGAAGGGGTTAAAAGCCCGTCTTGAAGAGCATCACGGGGTGAAATTTTCTATCCCGGCTTTGAAAGCGGCAGCGGAGTTATCCGCAAAATACATTAATGACCGCTTTTTACCGGACAAAGCCATTGATGTGGTGGATGAGGCCGGTGCATATCAAAATCTTTTAACGGCTTCAAAACGCAAAAAAATTATCAGCGTGACAGAAATTGAAAGTGTGGTGGCCAAAATTGCCCGTATCCCGATTAAAAAAGTGTCTGCAAGCGATAGGGATACCTTACGTAATTTGGAACGGGATTTAAAACTGCTGGTTTACGGACAAGATGTGGCAATTTCTGCCCTTGCTTCTGCCATTAAACTGGCACGTTCAGGGCTTCGGGAAGCGCAAAAACCGGTCGGTTGCTTTTTATTCGCAGGACCCACGGGCGTTGGAAAAACCGAAGTGACACGTCAATTGGCCAATGTGTTAGGCATTGAACTGTTGCGGTTTGACATGTCAGAATACATGGAAAAACACACGGTTTCACGCTTGATTGGCGCACCTCCCGGTTATGTGGGGTACGATCAAGGTGGGTTATTGACAGAGGCGGTTACTAAAAACCCGCATTCGGTATTGTTGCTTGATGAAATTGAAAAAGCACATCCTGACGTGTTTAATCTGTTACTGCAAATTATGGATCACGGAACGCTCACGGATACAAATGGACGGCAGGCGGATTTTCGACACGTTATTATGGTGTTGACAAGCAATGCCGGAGCAAGCGAAATAACCCGAAATTCCATTGGTTTTTCTTTGCAGGACAACAGCAATGACGGATTGGAAGTCATTAAACGTCAATTTAGTCCTGAATTTAGAAACAGGCTGGATGCCATTATCAATTTTGCGCCGCTGGATAGTGTGACCATTGGACTTGTGGTTGACAAGTTCATTATGGAGCTTGACGAGCAGTTAAGCCACAAGGGCGTGACCTTCAAAGTGGATAAAGCGGCTCGCGATTGGCTTGTTGAACACGGTTACGACAAGGTAATGGGGGCGCGTCCCATGGCAAGATTAATTCAGGAAAATGTGAAAAAACCCTTGGCCGATGAACTGTTGTTTGGAAAATTGGCAAACGGCGGGCATGTAACCTTAAATGTGAAAGACGGCAAATTGCATTTTGATAGCCACGATTATCGGGAAGGGGTCTGCTAAAGGGCTTTTTCCGTTCAATACGCTATCCTAATTTCAACTGATTCACCTGCCGAAAATTCCATGTTATGGCGGCACGTTTTTAAAGGATTTTTAAAAGACGTTTCCTTTATTCCATTATCCAGTTAAAATACCGCAACGTTTTGTTGCGGTATTTTTTTATGCTCAGTGTGATTGTCATTGCTAAAAACGAGGAAGCCAATATCAGGCGCTGCCTTGAATCGGTGAAATGGGCTTATGAAATCATAGTGCTTGATTCAGGCAGCAGCGATAACACCCTTGCTATTGCCAAAGAATATACCGACAACGTCTACAGCACGGATTGGCCGGGTTACGGCGTACAAAAACAGCGTGCGCTATCCTATGCAACCGGGGACTGGGTGTTAAACCTGGATGCCGATGAGTGTGTCAGTGCGGATCTGAAACGAGCCATCGAGCAAGCAATGGCCGAAAATACGGCGGACGCCTATCGTATTCCGATTTGCATGCACTTTAATGGGTATCCGCTTCGCTTTTCTTCAAGTCCTAAACGCCATGCACGTCTTTTTAAGCGCGTGGGTGCCCGTTTTAGTGACGACATTGTGCATGAAAAAATAATTTTACCCGATTCTGCCCGTATTGGGCGGATAAAAACCGCCATTATGCACCATTCCTTTAAGGACGTGAGCCACGCATTGTATAAAATGAACCGCTATTCGTCCTACAGTGCCAAAATAAAAATTAAAAACAAAAAAAAGGCCAGCTTTAACAAAACCCTATTGGGCACCGGTTGGATGTTTTTTCGCTGCTATATTTTGCAGCGTGGATTTCTTGATGGAAAAGTCGGCTTTCTATTTGCCGTGCTGAATGCGCAGGGTACGTTTTACCGTGGCATCAAGCAAATCTATCAAGACAGACAAATTGACACATTACCTGATACAAGCCAAGGATAATTAATGGAAGCCTTACTTGCTGTGAAACAAAAACTGTCTATTGAGCGTTTTATCCCGTTTTTTCTGGCGATAACCTGTTTTGCCTTGCCGCTTAGCTCGACTGCAAAAAGTATTTGTTTAAGTGTTTCAATAGCCGCTATCTTGCTAAGCCCCTCTTACCGTAATGCATTGACCAATCTGTTCAAAACTAGTTGGTGTAAGGCAGCCCTTGCTTTGTTTTTCATCGCTTTGTTTGCTTGTTTCTATAGCCCAGCAACCTTTTCTGAAAGAATGCTGATTCTCGAAAAGTACAGTAAATTATTGTACTTACCAGTACTGGTACTGGGTTTTCGCGAGCAAAAAACCCGAACGGATTGCCTTAATGCCTTTATTGTGGCAATGGTTATTACTTCCGGTTTATCGGTCTTGCGTTTCAGCGGTTTACTACCAGGCTTTGAAATAAATCCTGATCACGTGTTTCGCAATCACATCATGGTGGGCTACATGGTGGATTTTGCAGCCTATCTTTGCGCCTTGTTTTTTTATCGTGAGCAGGGTAAAAAACGCTTAATGTACGGCTTGCTATTTGTATTGTTCAGCTACCATGTGCTTTTTGTGAATGGCGGTCGCATGGGCTATGTGATTTATCTGGTGTTAATGGCCTTGTTGTTTTTGCAAATTTTTTCCTGGCGGGCAGCCGTGGTCGCAGCCCTTTTGTTTGGGGCTGGTTTTTATTTCCTCTATAGCCAAAACCCTGTAATGAAGGATCGCGTGCAACTTGCGACCATCGAATACAAATATTACGAGTGGGATAAAAACACGCCCGTGGGCTTTCGCCTTCAATTTTACCATTACGCTTTGGACGTGTTTAAGCGCCATCCAATAAGTGGCAATGGCACAGGGAGTTTTACCTATTATTTCCGAACGGAAAACCCGGTTCCCTTTTGGTTTTCAAAACTGCTTGAACCGCACAGTCAGTACTGGCTGGTTGCCGATGAATTTGGCTTAATCGGTTTGTTCGCTTTGTTGTTTTTCTTTGCGAGCTTGTTTAAGGCAAGCTGGCGGTTGAAATCCACCAAACCCATTGCGTTTGCCATGTTATTGCCCTTTGTCATTGGCAATTTTACCGATTCCCTGCTGCTTTACTCAGGTTCGGGCTATTTTTTCATTCTCTTTATGGCGCTTTGCTTAGGCGAGAATCAGGATACTTGAAAAGGAGTTAATAAGCTTTTTTGAGGTGTTTTTAATGGAACACCTGGAGCCTAATGCGGTTGGTTTCAGAATATAGCGTTTTGCTGCTGTACAGGTGCTTGTGGTCACTGCACTCCAATTGTCAACGGACCCTAACCAGATCACTTAAAAAGCCATTTTCAATTGCTGCCAGTACTTGTTGTATAATGCCAGCGTTTCTTCGCCTACATCCCTTTGCAAATGGCCGCGTTCAAGAATTTCACTCGGTGGATAAACCATGGGATTATTGCGAATGGTCTCGGGCAACAAAGCGCGTGCTTTTTCGTTGGTAATTGCAGCACCTTCGGTAAGGGCAATACTTAAGCCCGATTCAGGCTTTAGCAGGTAATCGATAAAGCGATAGGCTTCCTCAAGGTGAGGCGGGTTTTTAGGGATAGCCAGGCAATCGACCCACAGCATAAACCCCTCTTTGGGGTAATCAAAACGAATGCTGCTGTTTTCCATTTGCGCTTTGAACGCATCGCCATTCCAGGCAACGCCTGCTTTGGCGTCTTCATCAATCATAATCGCTTGAATGCTATCACTGGCAAATAATTTAATATTAGGCACTAAGGCCAGCAGGTGCTTATAGGCTTTTTCTATATGGACAGGATCTTTATCATTCGGATCAAAGCCTAAACTCAGTAAGGCAATGGAAAACACTTCGCGGGAATCGTCCAAAAGCATCAGTTGGTTACGCCATTTCTTTTGCCAGAGATCCTGCCATTTTTGGGGACTTGGGTTTACCGATTCATTATAAAAGATACCAGTTGCGCCAAACACCAATGGCACACTGTATTGATTACCGGGATCAAAGCTGCTCGTTGTAAAATGCTTCCCCAGATTGACAAGATTGGGCAGCTTTTGGGCGTTAAGTTTGGTCAACATCCCCTGGTCGCGCATGCGCTCTACAAAGTAGCCTGAAGGCAGTACCACATCGTAAATGCTCTTTCTGCTGGCCTTTAATTTGGCATACATGGTTTCGTTATTATCATAGGTTGAGACACGCACGGTAATACCGGTTTCCTGTTCAAAACGGTGTAAGAGTTTTTTAGGAATTTCACCGCCCCAAATGTAGACATTGACTACTTTTCCGGCAAACGATGCAGAGGAAAGAACAAGAAAAAATACAATGCACAAAGCCTTCATGGCGTTTTACTCGATAAGTGATGCGAAATGATAACCAGCGTCATGGAAAGCACAAGCGTAATAGAGCATAAGGCATTAAGCTCAGGCGTTACACCGGCTCTTACTAGCGAAAAAATGGTAAGCGGTAAAATAGCAAAATCAGGTCCTGCGACAAAGTAACTGATAATGACATCATCAAAAGACAGCGTAAAACACAATAAAAAAGCGCTCAAGACAGCAGGCCATAACAGCGGCAACAAAATTTTTCGCAGTGCAATAGCGCGACTTGCGCCCAAGTCCAGTGCACTGAAATAAATATTGGGATCGAGTGTATGAATGCGGCTATTGATTGTTAACAATATAAAAGGAAGACAAAAGGTGATGTGGGCGATGAGCAAGCTTGTAAAGCCTAAGGGAATATTGCTCACATTAAAAAAGAGCAATAAAGCCACACCTAAAACCAGATCGGGAATGATAATAAGCAGCAGCAAGAGGGAATACAGAATCCTTCGGTGTTTACTGCGAAAAAGAAAAAGATGGACACAGGTTAAAAGCCCAAGCGTTGTTGCAATAATGGACGCGCTAAGTCCTAACAGCACCGAATTAAAAAAGGCAGCCCATAACCCCTTGTCGTGAAATAATTCAACATACCAGCGCCAGGAAAAGCCCTGCCACTGCAAAGAAAATTTTGCTTTGTTAAAGGAATAAATGACCAATACTAAAATAGGCAAATAGAGCAGGATATAAATAAGACTTAAAAAGCTTTTTTTTGCGAGGGCGTTCAATGCAAAGATCCCCTGTTTTGGCTGCGGTAAATCACCAACAGGATGAGGAGTAAAAACGTCAGGATAACCGACGTTGCCGCACCTTCAGGCCAATTTAAAACCACTAAAAATTGATCCTGAATCAGGTTGCCTAACAATACAGAGCGTGCGCCGCCAAGCACATTGGGAATATAAAATAAGGTCATCGCAGGTAAGAGCACGAGCAGACAACCTGAAATGATCCCCCGGCTTGTGTTTGGCAAAAACACGCGGAAAAAAAGATGCCACTTGGTTGCGCCCAAGTCTTTAGCCGCTTCAATCAGGCGAAAATCAAAGCGCTCCATGTTGGTGAAAATGGGTAAGACCATAAAGGGAAAAAGGTTATAGACCAGGCCAATAATCACTGCAAAATTGGAGTAAAGCAGGGAAAGAGGGGCATCTATCAAGTGAAATTTTAAAAGAAGCACATTCACTAGCCCTTTGGTTTTTAACAGGGCAATAAGCGAATAGGTTCGAATGAGTGAACTGGTCCAAAAAGGGATAATAATTAATAATAACAACAGCGACTGGTGTTTTGATTTCACCAATAAAAAACTAAAAGGATAGGCTAACAGGAGACAAAGAAAGGTGGTGATTAAGGCAATTAAAAGTGAGCGAGCAAAAATTTTCAGAAAAACAGGCGAGAATAGCTCGGCATAATTATGCAAGGTAACCGGCAAATCGACTAAATGCGTTGCATTTTGGGATAAAAAACTGACTGCAAAGACTAAACAAAGCGGAATGAAGCCAAAGGCAATAAGCCATAAATAAAGAAGCGGCAGAGAGAAGGATTTTACTTTCATTCGGCCAGTCCGTCATTTGCTTCATAGGGCAGAAGTACTTCCCAGCCTGGTAGCCACTGAACCCAGACCTTTTCATTCGGGGCGTATTCGAGCTTGTCATCGTCTTCATCAAAAAATTCTGAAGCGTTGATGATTTTCCCCGAGGCGAGCCGCACTTTAAGATCAACCGTTGAGCCTTTGTAAACGATGTCCACAATGGTGCCAGGCAACATATTACTTGTTTCCGTTACTTCAGACAGGCTCCATACGCGGATATCTTCCGGGCGAATAATCAAATGCGCTTTATCGCCGATGTGAAAATTGCCCGTTTTCTTGCAGTGCAAGGCAATGTTTTCCACTGCGGTTGTGATAAACCCCTCGGAAATTGCTTCCACACGGATATCAAAAATATTGGTTTCCCCTATGAATTTGGCAACCTGTAAATTTGAGGGGGTTTCATACACTTCTCTAGGTGTGCCAATTTGTTCGATATGACCGTGGTTAAAGACGACAATTCTATCCGACATGGAAAGGGCTTCTTCCTGATCATGGGTGACGAAGACAAAGGTCATGTTTAACGCTTTTTGTAATTGTTTCAATTCGTATTGCATGGTTTTTCGTAAACTGTAATCAAGCGAGCTTAATGGTTCATCCAGCAGTAAAACCTGTGGACGGTTAATCACCGCGCGTGCAATTGCAATGCGTTGTTGTTGTCCGCCGCTTAGCTGTTTGATATTGCGCTGGGCAAAGGACTCCAGGCGCACAAGCCTTAAGGTTTCTTCTACCCGCTCTTTAATTTCAGCATTGTCGACTCGCTTGCAACGCAAGGCAAACGCGACATTTTCATAAACTGAGAGATGAGGAAAAAGCGCATAGCTTTGAAACACGGTATGCACATCGCGTTTTTGCGGTGGAAGGAGATTAACGCATTGGTTATTGATAAATATCTGGCCCGACGTGGGTTGCTCAAAGCCTGAAATTAAACGCAATAGAGTCGTTTTTCCACAACCGGAGGGACCGAGCAGCGTTAAAAATTCGCCGTGGTAAACGGATAAAGACACATTGTTAAGTATGGGTGCGGCACCATAAGACTTCGCAATTTGCTTGAGTTCAATGAGCGGGCTTATCATCAAAATTGGTTCGCAGCTAAAAGCAGGCAATTATGCTATTTGTTTAATCAGTTGTCCAGCCCATGCCTTGTTTTTAATCAAAAATCGCAGCGAAGGGTTGTTTGTGATGCCGTTTTTTCTTCCTGATACCTGTTTTCCCTTTGGCTTGTCACTGCAAGGGGAAAACCTTGATTGCGCTGCGCTGCATCAAGGCTACGCAATTGTTGTTTTTTTTTTTGGTAGCCTTGATGCAGCGCAGCGCAATCAAGGGTATCGATCCAATGGCCTGGTTTGATTGCCTCAGTCAAAGGAAAACCTTGACTACGCTTTCGCTTCATCAAGGTTACCAAAAATCACCACGAGGAAATGCTTTGGGACGGATTTTGTAAACTGCACACTTCAGAAATTCCACCGTTGTTGCAGATAACAAGGCCTGTCTCGGCAATACTTAAGACCCCGCCTTGCCACATGCAACAGCCTGCAAATTTTTGCATGTCCATGACGGCGTGCCTTGTGCAATAACAGGTTGAATAATACCCGTTGTTGCAAACATAACGCCCGGCAGCGGAGTCGCAATAACTAATTCCGCCCATGTCATTGCAGCATAATTGTTTGTCGCAGGTTGGGACAAAGGTCGTATCGCAGGGGGGGAGTCGGGTTGCGGACGCAACTGTTGTGAATAGCAGCGCTGCGGCTAGCGCACAAAACGTAGAACGCATAACGTATCCCCTGAATGAATATCTAGTTAGCATACCATAGGTTTCCCTGCAAAACGAAGCCTCCTTATCGATTAATTTTCAAGCAATTCTACTTCATGCAATTCCAACTCTACGGACTCAATTTTTTGAAAGCGTTGCGTTATTTTTTTTGCCGAAGTACTGACTTCACCCACGTCCTGATGCGCTAAATCAATGTGTTTGGAAAGTTTATCCATTCGTTTTTCAAAGCGTTGGAAATCATCCGCCAAAGCATGCAAATGTTTTTGTATAATGTGCACTTGTTTGCGCGTTGCATCGTCTTTAAGCACAGCGCGTGCGGTAGTGAGTACCGCCATCAACGTGCTTGGTGAAACAAGCCATACCTTAAGCCGCTGGGAAAGTGCTACCACTTCAGGGTAGTTGGCATGCACTTCGGCAAAAATGGCCTCAGCGGGAATAAACATGACCGCACCATCGGTTGTTTCATTCGGAATAATGTATTTTTCGGCAATGTCTTTAATGTGTTTTTGCAAATCCTGGCGAAATTGCTGTTGCAGTCCTTTTCGCTCCACGGAACTGGTTTCGGTATTCATCAGTTTTTGATAGGTTTCCAGGGGGAATTTCGCATCAATGACAATATGACCGGTTGGTTCTGGCAATAACAGAATGCAATCGGCTCTTTTTTGGTTGCTGAGCGTATGTTGCATGCGGTAATGTGTCGAGGGAATCATGTTGGTAATTAACGTAGACAGTTGCACTTCGCCAAAAGCTCCGCGCGCTCTTTTATCTACCAAAACATCTTGCAGGCTCACCACATGCGCTGAAAGCTCGGTAATTTTCTTTTGCGCTTCATCAATGATGGTTAATCGGCGCACCACATCGGTAAATGTGGAGGATGTTTTTTCAAACCCTTCCGTCAAACGGTGATTCACTTGCTGGGTTAAATTATGCAAGTGGCTGCGTATTTCCTCAGTCAGGGATTGCAAATGCGACGTAAGGGCGTTGGCGTGTTGTTTAAAGCTGTGGTTCATTTGCTCGCGCACGTCAGTCATTTGATTTTGAATGATCTCGGTAATTAACCGTTGATTGGTTAATTGACCTTCTGCAATTTTTTCATAAATCGTGTGTTGGCTTGTTTGAAAGCTTTGTTGCAATTCAAGTTGTACCTGATGAAGTGTCTGGGTCAGAAGGGGTTGAAAGGCTGCAAGCTCTTTGGCAATGGCTTTTTTTTGGTTTCGAAGCAGGGTAAAGAGAAGGAAAGTCTGGACTGCTAAAAACAAACCCATCCCTTGCAGCGGTGATAGTTCTTGCAAAGAAAACATAGTAACCTTTTAAAACGCGTCAGTGGGCGTATCCTACTCGAAAACCGGATAAATGGAAAATATACTTGTTGCTAGCGACAAGTATATTTCTATCGCGAAAAAAGTTATATTGACTCAGCGTTTAAAAATCTAATAAAAGATTGATTTCCATGAAAAAGACAAGTGTTGGCATGAATGAAACCGAGGTTGCTAAACAAATAGAATCCTTGCGAGAGCGTATAAGAAACTACGATTACCATTATTATGTGCTGGATGAATTAATCGTACCTGATGCCGAATACGACCGTTGCTTTAATGCCTTGCAAACCCTTGAGCTGGAATACCCGCAATATATTAACGAAACGTCGCCTACCCAGCGTGTCAGCGGAAGTCCTGCCGGTGCGTTTGAGCCGGTAGAACACAGGCAACCCATGCTCTCTTTGGGAAATGTGTTCTCTGAAGACGCGTTGCGTGCCTTTATGAAACGCGTTGCCGATCGATTGGAGGCGAATGAAAACACGCTCCTTTTTACCTGCGAACCGAAGCTTGATGGGTTGGCGGTGAACCTCACTTATGAACACGGCCATTTAATCCATGCTGCAACAAGGGGGGATGGAGCCGTTGGTGAAAACATTACGAACAACATTAAAACCATTGCAGCCGTTCCCTTACAATTATTAACACCAACCCCGCCTGATTTAATAGAAGTTCGCGGCGAAGTGTATATGCCAAAAGCAGGTTTTGAAGCCTACAATGCCAAAGCGCGTGCCAGGGGAGAGAAAACCTTTGCTAATCCACGCAATGCAGCCGCCGGAAGTCTGCGCCAGTTAAGTGCAAAAATCACCGCATCAAGGCCATTGGCCATCTATTGCTACGGCATTGGCGCACACGCGGGCCTCGATTTGCCAGATAGCCATTTTGAGCAATTGCAGGTGCTTAAACAGTTGGGTTTTCGGGTGAGCAGTGAAGCAAAAAAGGCGTGCGGTTTAGAAGCCTGTCTTGGCTATTATGCCGATTTATTTTCACGCCGTGCAAGTCTTCCCTATGAAATTGATGGGGTAGTATACAAGCTCGATAGCATTCGTTTACAAAACGAATTAGGTTATGTTTCGCGCGCGCCGCGGTTTGCCTGCGCCCATAAGTTTCCGGCAATGGAAGAACTCACGACACTTGAAGCGGTGGATTTTCAGGTGGGCCGTACAGGCGCCTTGACTCCGGTTGCCCGTTTACATCCTGTCAGCGTGGGAGGCGTAACCGTTTCGAATGCGACACTTCACAACATGGATGAAATTAGCCGAAAAGGCATTCGCATTCATGATACCGTTATTGTTCGGCGTGCCGGCGATGTGATTCCTGAAGTTGTTTCGGTCGTGTTGGAAAAAAGACCCGAGATGACAGAAGCCATTCAACTGCCGTTGCACTGTCCTGTTTGCGGTGCTGATGTCCTTCGCGAGGAGGGCGAGGCGGTCGCTCGTTGCACAGGCGGTTTGTTTTGCGGTGCGCAATTAAAAAACGGGATATGGCATTTTGCTTCCCGAAGAGCCATGGCAATTGACGGTTTGGGCAGCGTGGTGATTGAGCAATTAGTTGATGCCGGGTTGGTGCGCTCGGTTGCCGATTTGTATAGCCTTACTTTAGAAACCCTGATGCAATTACCGCGTATGGGAAAAAAATCAGCAGACAATTTACTTGACGCACTGGAAAAATCTAAAAAAACAACCTTTGCCCGTTTTCTTTATGCTTTGGGAATTAGAGAGGTAGGAGAGGTCAGCGCGCGCATTTTAGCGCAAGAATTTGATAGCATCGAGGCGCTCAAAAAGGCATCCCTTGAAGGGTTGATGGCATTAAAAGACATCGGTCCTGTAGTCGCTGAGCACATCGTGGTTTTTTTTGCCCAAACGCATAATGTGGAGGTCATTGAGAGGCTTTTAGCGCAGGGCGTTTACTGGCCTTTAGAACCCCGCGCGCCTGTTAATGAACAGCATCCTTTTTATGGCAAAGTGATGGTTCTAACAGGCACTTTAGCAAGCATGGGACGGGAAGAGGCCAAGGCGTGCTTGTTAAGTCTTGGCGCAAAAGTAACCGGCAGTGTGTCAAAAAAAACCGATTTTGTAATCGCCGGCAGTGAGGCGGGATCAAAGCGTGATAAGGCAAGCGAGCTGGGTGTCAGGATTTTAGAGGAAGAGGAGTTTCTTGCTCTTTTATAGGCCATGGAGGCATTTTGTTAAGAAAACACATACTGTGGATAGCACTTTTTTGTTATGCAGTGAACGCATGGGCTTTGGTTTTTAATAATCCCTATCCGGACAGTCAGGCACATCAAAAAATTTATTACTCCTCTTTTAATGAGCAGCCTAAAACGCTTGATCCTGCCAAGGCTTATTCCAGCAATGAATACCTGTTTCTCATGCAAATCTATGAGCCCTTATTGCAATACGATTACCTCACAAGACCCTATCAGCTAGTGCCGCTAACAGCACAGTCCATGCCCCTGGTGCGTCAGGAAAAAAAAGGAGAAGCTAATTTTTTTGTTTACACGATTGCGCTCAAACCGGGGCTCTTTTTTCAACCGCATCCGGCATTAGCAAAAGCGGCAACGGGGGCTTATCGTTACTTGCAATTGCCTGCCGATTATTTGGATGCGCAGGGTATTAATCGATTGTCGGATTTTCCTTATAAAGGGAGTAGGGAATTAACGGCAGACGATTACATTTACCAGATTAAGCGCCTTGCAAACCCGGCCGTTAACTCCCCCATTTACGGGTTAATGAGCGAACACATTGTGGGATTCAGGGAATATGGGAACAGTTTGCCAAAAACAAAAAAAAACACCTTTCTGGATTTAAGAAAATACCCTTTAATGGGGGTGAAAAAATTGAGTCCCTACCAGTTTGAAATTTGGTTAGATGGCCAATATACCCAGTTTCTCTTTTGGCTAGCCATGCCTTTTTTTGCCCCGGTTCCCTGGGAGGCGGATGCCTTTTATTCCCAACAGGGAATGGACTTGAAAAATTTGAATTTTGACTGGTATCCAATCGGTACAGGCCCTTTTTTATTAAGCGAAAACAATCCGAACCGGCGGATGGTGCTGACAAAAAACCCCAATTTTCGGCAAGATTATTTTCCTGATACCGGGAGTGAGCTTGATAGAAAACAGGGCTATTTACACCATGCCGGGGTGCCGCTTCCCCTCATTGACCAGGCGATTTACACACTCGAAAAAGAATCTATTCCCCGCTGGAATAAGTTCTTGCAAGGGTATTACGATGTGTCAGGCATTAGTGCAGACAGTTTTGATCAAGCCATTCAGATAAGTCCTGCGGGTAAACCGCAATTAAGCCCGCGCATGCAGGCAAAAAAAATGGCATTGCGCCAGACCACCGATGCCAGTGTTTTTTATCTTGGTTTTAATATGTTTGATGCGGCAGTAGGTGGTAGTAGTGAGCGGGCGAGAAAATTGCGTTTAGCCCTCTCAATAGCAATCAATTACGATGAACACATCGCCATTTTTTTAAATGGCAGGGGAACGCCTGCTCATGGCCCCATTCCTCCGGGTATTTTTGGGTTCAAAGAGGGAGCTGCAGGAATTAACCCTTATGTGTATTTTTGGGATGGCCAAAAGGCTAAACGCCGCTCTTTAAACGAGGCCAAAGCCTTAATGAGTGAAGCAGGTTACCCCAATGGAATAGATAGTAAAACCGGGCGTGCGCTCATTTTAAATTACGATGTACCGGTTACAGGAAACCCCGATGACAAAGCCCAGTTGGATTGGATGCGAAAACAGTTTGCGCAGTTGGGTATTGATTTAAATGTACGCTCGACTCAGTACAACCGTTTTCAGGATAAAATGCGCAGCGGCAACGCGCAAATTTTTAGTTGGGGCTGGAATGCCGATTACCCGGATCCTGAGAATTTTTTATTTATGCTGTACGGTGAAAACGGCAAAGTAAAAAACGGAGGAGAAAATGCAGCGAATTACCGCAATAAAACCTACGATGCCTTGTTTGATCAGATGAAAAACCGCAGCAATGACGCAGAGCGTTTGGCACTTATTGATAAAATGGTGGAAATTGTAAGGCATGACGCACCCTGGGTTTTTGGGATTAATTCTGAAACCTTGCTGCTAGAGCAACAATGGGTATCCCCCGTTAAACCGAGTACGATTGGCTTAAATACCTTGAAATACATAGCGATTGACATAGAAAAACGGGATGCCTTACGCGCTAGCTGGAACCGTCCGGTTGTCTGGCCGATAGGGCTACTCATGCTGTTGTTTTTGTTTGGATTAATCCCCTTGGTAATAGCCTACCGCAAAAAGGAAAGGCAAACTGCTTTGAGAGTAAAACGATGATCAATTATTTATTACGCCGTATCCTGTACGCCATACCCATTTTATTTGGAATTAACCTTATTACGTTCGCGCTTTTTTTCATGATTAATTCCCCTGACGACATGGCGAGGATGCAATTGGGGGCAAAGCATGTTAAGCCTGCTGCCATTTTGGAGTGGAAAGTGCAACGCGGTTACGACTTGCCCCTTTTTTACAATGAAAGTGAGAAAGGGGTTCATACGATAAGCAACACCTTATTTTATCAAAAATCGATGCGTTTATTTACCTTTAATTTTGGAATTTCCGATGGCGGACGGGATATTAACTACGATATCTCCCATCGCATGTGGCCAAGCCTTGCCATTGCAATTCCCATTTTAATTTTTGGTATGCTGGCAGACATTCTTTTTGCCATGATGATGGCTTTTTTTAGAACCTCTTACCTGGATTTAACCAGTGTGATTTTTTGCATCATTTTAATGTCTGTTTCAAGCCTTTTTTATATCATTGGGGGGCAGTATCTTTTCGGAAAATTACTGCGTCTGGTGCCTATTTCTGGTTATGACGAGGGATTGGACAGTATTCGTTTTATTGTATTACCCGTTATTGTTGCCATTTTTGCAGGGCTTGGGGCAGGCTCTCGTTGGTATCGCACCCTGTTTCTTGAGGAATTGCATAAGGACTATGTGAAAACGGCACGCGCAAAGGGCTTATCGGAAGCGCGGGTTTTATTTCATCATGTTTTGAAAAATGCGATGTTGCCTATTTTAACCGGGATTGTCGTATTAATTCCTTCGCTGTTTATGGGCAGTTTGTTATTAGAGTCTTTTTTTGGTGTGCCAGGACTTGGCAGTTACACCATCGATGCCATTTCGCAGCAGGATTTTGCCATTGTACGTTCTATGGTATTTTTAGGATCCGTACTCTATATCCTTGGCTTAATTCTGACTGATATTTCCTATACCCTGGTTGATCCCCGAGTGAGGTTTCGTTGACATGGATTTATTATGGACTGACATAGGTTTACTTTTTGTTTTATTCTTTGGCGTACTTTCAACGAGTATTAGCTTAAGAAAAAAACATATCCGCAAGGCTTTTTTACGTATTTTGCATCGCCCGCTTGCTGTTTCTGCCGGGATTATTTTATTGTTTTTTTTAGTGATTGGTCTTTTGGATTCCATCCATTTTAAAGAAAACAGTACGCAAATTTCGTCTATTCAGAATACGTCCATTTTAGATAAGCTCTTGTCACCCCTCGGCAATTCCTTTGAGAAAACCTACTCTGCACCCTTTGCACTGCAATTGTATGCGATAGAAACAGGTTTAGTTAACGGAAAAGTGCAGCAAATCTATCCTCGATTACAATACCCTCCAAGCTTCATTACCAACCACACCATTAAGGGTAGCGTGATAGTCAAATGCCTGATCAAGGCTTTTTTTCTCAGTGCAATGCTCGTGTTGCTATTGAGCGGCATTCTGATAATTGTGCGAGGGAAAACACTCTTCAGTAAAAATAGAGTGTGCGCATTAACCACCTTGTTTGTTTGTTTTTTTCTGGTGTTTGCAAGTTATTGGCTTTCGCGCAATTTCCATATTTTTGGCACCGGAAAAATAGGGCAGGATATTTTTTACTACACGGTGAAAAGCATTCGCACAGGGCTTGTAATTGGTCTTTTGACTACCCTTTTTATGATGCCTCTGGCTTTGCTGTCAGGCATTACCGCAGGGTATTTTGGTGGTGTGATAGATGACGTGATTCAATACATTTATATCACCTTAAGTTCTATTCCGGGCGTTTTATTAATCACCGCATCCGTGCTCTCCATGCAAACCTGGATAGCCAATCATCCAGAGCAATTTAATACCTTAAGTAAAAGTGCGGATGCCCGCCTGCTTGCTTTATGTGCAATCCTCGGCATCACCAGTTGGACGAGTTTATGCCGTCTTTTGCGCGCTGAAGTGCTTAAACTTAGGGAAGTGGATTTTGTTGTTGCAGGCAAAGCCTTGGGCAGCAGCTTCTTTACTATTTTACGCAAACACTTGCTTCCCAATGTGATGCACATTGTCATCATCACCCTGGTTCTCGATTTCAGTTTTTTAGTGCTGGCTGAGGCAGTATTGTCTTATGTCGGGGTGGGGGTGTCCCCAATGACCATTAGCTGGGGTAACATGATAAACAGCGCCCGGCTTGAATTGGCGCGCGACCCAATCGTGTGGTGGCCTATTTTGGCTGCCTTTCTTTTTATGTTTGTGTTGGTGCTTGCCTCCAATCTTTTTGCCGATGCGGTGCGCGATGCATTTGATCCGCACCATTCCTGACTTGACCAAAAGATGTCCCTTCGGTAGAGTGCAATCATTGTTTAGAGGAGTTGATTAATGCCGTCGCGATTTGTTCATCTGCGTGTCCACACTGAATTTTCACTGGTTGATGGGTTGCTGCGTATAAAACCCCTCATGAAGACGCTTGTACAACGCGGTATGAATGCGATTGCGGTGACTGATTTTTGCAACCTCTTTGCCGCAGTCAAAGTGTTTAAAGCCGCAACCGACGTGGGCGTGAAGCCGATTATTGGCAGCGATATTCCTTGTCAGGACAAAGATAACCCGGAGCAAATCACTTCGCTCGTGTTGTTGTGCCAAAACCTCAAAGGCTATAACAACCTGACCTGCCTTGTTTCAAAAGCCTATCAGGAAGGGCAGCATCAGGGGCAAGCGCGCGTGCAAAAAGAGTGGCTCCTACCGCATGCGGAAGGGCTTATTGCGCTCTCAGGCGGGCTTACGGGCGCCATTGGCAAAGCCTTATTGGCAGGAAATGAAGAAGCAGCCCATGCTATTGCAAGGGAGTTTGCCAGCACGTTTCCCAATGCCTTTTATATCGAAATTCAGCGTACCGGCCGCCCGGATGAAGGCTTATACAATGAAAAAGCAGTGCGATTAGCCGAAACCCTCAATTTGCCGCTGGTCGCAACCAATGATGTACGCTTTTTGAATCAGGACGATTTTGAAGCCCATGAGGCACGGGTGTGTATCCACGAGGGGCATACTCTTAACGACGCCAGACGAACGCATCAGTATTCACAAGTGCAATACCTGCGAACGGCCGATGAAATGGTTGCTTTATTTAGTGATCTGCCGCAAGCCCTTGCAAATACGGTTGAAATCAGTAAACGCTGCAGTGTAAAACTGAATCTTGGTAATAATTATTTGCCGAAATTCCCTATTCCAGACGGCTCCTCTGCCGAAGCCTATCTTTGTGCTTTATCGGAAGAAGGGCTTAAAGAACGCTTGCTGCAATTAGCCAAAAATCCTCCGAAAGACGCTTTGCAAACCCCGGTGGAGGCGTATGAAAAACGGCTAGCGATTGAGTTGGATGTGATTAACTCGATGGGATTTGCCGGTTACTTTCTTATTGTGGCTGATTTTATTCAATGGGCTAAAAAAAATGGCGTACCGGTAGGGCCGGGGCGTGGATCGGGAGCGGGTTCTTTAGTGGCTTATGCCCTTAATATTACCGATCTGGATCCCTTGCAATACGAATTGCTGTTTGAGCGTTTTCTTAACCCTGAGCGGGTTTCCATGCCTGACTTTGATATTGATTTTTGCATGGCAGGGCGCGATCGGGTGATTGAATACGTTGCGCAAAAATACGGCAGGCAAAGTGTTTCGCAAATTATTACCTTCGGAACGATGGCCGCGAAAGCGGTGGTGCGGGATGTCGGCAGGGTGCTTGGGCATCCTTATGGGTTTGTGGACAAGCTTGCCAAATTAATCCCTTTCGAGCTGGGGATGACGCTTACCAAAGCATTGGAAGACGAAGCCGAATTGCAAAGACGCTACCAGGACGAAGAAGAAGTCAAAGAGCTGTTTGATCTTGCCTTAAAACTCGAAGGAATTACCCGAAACGCAGGAAAGCATGCCGGGGGTGTGGTGATAGCACCTTCCCTTTTGACTGATTTTACCGCGATTTATTGCGAGCAGGATTCCACCCAGATTGTCAGCCAATTTGATAAAGACGATGTAGAAGCCGCAGGACTTGTAAAATTCGACTTTTTAGGGCTTAGAACCTTAACCATCATTGATTGGGCCTTAAAAATTGTTAACACCCAGCGCAAGGCAAGCGGGGATGCGCTCATCGATATTGCCGTGATTCCAACCGATGATGCGAAAACCTTTGACTTACTGAAAGCCTGCCAAACGACTGCGGTATTCCAATTGGAATCACGCGGTATGAAAGAATTAATTCACCGCTTGCAACCGGATTGTTTTGAGGAAATCATCGCTTTAGTGGCTTTATTCAGACCAGGCCCCCTGCAATCGGGCATGGTGGATGACTTTATCAACCGAAAGCACAAGCTTGCGAAAGTGGAATACCCACACCCTGATTTAGAACCCATTTTAAAACCCACTTATGGGGTTATCCTGTATCAGGAGCAGGTTATGCAAATTGCGCAGGTATTGGCTAATTTTACGCTGGGAGCAGCCGATCTGTTGCGGCGGGCTATGGGTAAGAAAAAAGCGGAAGAAATGGCGCAGCAAAGGGCTATTTTTACCGAGGGGGCGGTGGCAAGAGGGGTGGATGAGCAAACTGCAACCCATATTTTTGATTTGATGGAAAAATTTGCAGGCTATGGTTTTAATAAATCGCATTCCGCAGCCTATGCTTTGGTTGCTTACCAAACGGCCTGGCTAAAAGCGCATTTTCCTGCGGCGTTTATGGCAGCAGTCATGTCCTCTGATATGGACAATACCGATAAGGTGGTGACCTTTATCGGGGAATGCGTGCAAATGAAATTAACGGTTTTGCCGCCCTCGATTAACAGCTCCCATTACCAATTTACCGTTTCCGATAACGCGACCATTCTGTACGGGCTTGGTGCCATCAAAGGGGTGGGAGAATCTGCCATCCAATGCATTGTGGAGGAGCGCAATAAAAACGGAGCTTATCAGGATTTATTCAGTTTTTGCCAACGCCTGGATTTGCGCAAAGTCAACCGCCGGGTATTGGAAGCGCTTATAAAAAGTGGCGCAATGGATGGTTGGGGGTTGGAGCGCGCGGTATTGTTTCGCACGCTGGAAAAAGCGCTCAAGGTGGCTGAAAAATTTCACCAGAATCAATCCAGCGGTCAGACCGATCTGTTTTCCCTGTTTGATGAGGGAATGAATAGAGAAGAATATGCGCTAGCCCCTCCCTGGTCTGAAATGCAGCGTTTAAACGGTGAAAAAGAGATGCTGGGTCTTTATTTGACCGGGCATCCCGCGACGCAATACGGTGAAGAATTTAAAAGTTTTGTTAAAAAAATTGCGTCCCTCAACGCATCGACCATGAAAAAAGCCATGGTTTGCGGTCTTGTAAATACCATTCGGCGCGTTGTGACCAAACGGGGAAAAAAATTAACAATTTTAGGGCTTGAAGATGCCACAGCCAAATTGGATATTGTGGTGTTTTCTGAGTTAGTCGAGGAGCAGCAATCCGCTATTCAAAGTGGTCAATTACTGGTTGTTGAAGGGGAAGTATTAAACGATGATTACAGCGGGGGCGTGAAAATGACGGCAACGCAGCTTTTTTCCGTGAACGAGGCGCGCAGCCGTTTCGCCAAATGTTTACGGATTTCCCTCTCTGAGCAAAATACGGCTCTGATTCCTGTTTTGCAATCGCTTTTTAAAGAAAACAAAGGACATTGTGTGGTACAGGTTCATTACTGTAACAAAAAAGCCAGTGCCTTGTTAAATTTAGCAGAACAATGGCGTGTTGACCCCAGTGATGCGTTGTTGCTTCATCTGGATGAGATCCTGGGTGAGGGTCGGGTGGTTATGCAGTATTAATCGCCCTTCCTGACGCACATAAAAAATTTCGCCATTTATTTGACAGATCCCTGGTTCCTCATCAATACTGAAGATTAAGGAAGATAGCGTAGGACAACATTATGGGCGGAATTGGCTCCGTATTAATCATTGATGATAATGAAGCGCGTTGCCACAAGCTTCAAACTATCTTGAATTTTATCGGCGAGACGTGCACCCTGGCAAACTATCGCAACTGGCGTTCTTCAATCCTCAAGCAACAACCCCTTCTGGTTGTTGCAGGCGTGCGCGATTCCTACGAAGAGTTTACTTTTTTTTTAGAGGAGTTGGTGCAGCTAAACCCGCGCGTTACGGTTATTTTAGTCGACCCACCCTTGCCAGAAAGCTATTATGTTAAAAAAAATGTCTACGCCAGCCTTTTTTTTCCCTTCAATTACGCACAAATGCTTGAGGCATTACACAAATGCCAAATGGCCAACGAATGGCCTTTGGAAGAGAATAAGACGCCCTTGCTATGCCAAAGTCTGGTTGGGAACAGTGATTCTATCCGCCAAATTCGAAAACTCATCACCCAGGTTGCTCATGCTGAAGCCAGCGTGCTCATTCTTGGGGAGTCAGGTACTGGCAAAGAAGTTGTGGCGCGCAATATTCACTCCCTTTCTTTAAGGGCTACAAAACCCTTTATCCCGATAAATTGCGGCGCAATTCCGGGGGAATTATTGGAAAGTGAGTTGTTCGGCCACGAAAAAGGTGCGTTTACAGGCGCAATTACTTCCCGTCAGGGACGCTTTGAATTGGCCGATGGAGGCACCTTATTTTTGGATGAAATTGGTGATATGCCGCTTGCCATGCAGGTTAAACTGCTGCGAGTATTGCAAGAACGCTGTTTTGAGCGGGTCGGCTCAAATAAGAGTATCGGCGTGAATGTGCGTATTATTGCCGCCACGCACCGTAATCTTGAACTGGCCATCAAGGAAGGAAAATTTCGGGAAGATTTATTTTATCGTCTGAATGTGTTCCCTATTGAAGTCCCGACATTAAGGGAGCGGCAAGAAGATCTCCCGCTGTTATTGAATGAACTGATTTCTCGCATTGAAAGCGAGGGTAGACCCAGCGTGCGCCTGATGTCTCGCGCCCTTGAGGCCTTAAGTCATTACCATTGGCCGGGCAATGTCCGTGAATTGGCTAATCTTGTGGAAAGGCTTTGTATTTTATTTCCGAATGGCATTGTTGATTTTGAAGAGTTGCCTGGGCGATTTAAGTCAGAAAAGGTGCCGCTTTTGCAAAGCGAGGAGCGCGAAACGCTGCTTAACATCGTGAGTCAGGCACCCTATATTAGTGATGATGGCATCGATTTAAAAGAACATCTGGTCAAAACAGAGCTTGCATTAATTAGCCAGGCTCTGGATGAATCGGACTGGGTGGTGGCCCATGCGGCCAGTTATTTAAATATGCGGCGTACTACCCTGGTGGAGAAAATGCGCAAGTACGGTTTGACTCGTCCTGAGCGAGCATAAAGACTGTGCCTTCCTGCGGCAGGAGGATGGACTCCAGGTTAAAATGCGCTTTCTCCCACACAGCCAGTTGTTTTCCCAGCTCGCCGTATTGTAAAAGCGCAAGTTCTGCCGCACTAAAATGAAGAACCACTACTTTCTTATCAAGCCAAGCCAGTAATTTTCGCAAAACGGCACGTTGCTCTTTGGATAGGGGCGGCGGTTTTTTAAATAATCCCGGTTTTAATGGCTTCATGTGTAAAAACTGCTCCCCTATTTTTTTTAATTCGGGTAATTGGAGCGCATCAAACACTCGGTTTTTTACCGAACTATTGTGGGCCGCCGTGTCCAATAACGAGTGATTCATGCTGTTTTTTTGATGAATTAATGCAATGATTTGGGGGTAATTCAGGTAGGAAAAAACGACCTCCAGTGATTTGGGAAAATCAAGCGCATATTCTACAACAGAGCGCCCCTCATTATCCATCAACGCAATCACTTCGAAACGCTGCATACCGGATAATGGGAGTAAAAGACTTTTTACCGATTTGGGCTTTGAGCAGGCATAATGCAAAGGAGTTTGTCCTTCGCTGTTTTGCAGGGCAATTAAATCGGGAATTTTGGCTTGACCACATCGCGCAAAAACAAGCTTTATATTTTCTGGACAAAGTGCTGCAAAATGCAAAACAGTTTCATTCGAGTCGTTCTATTTCGTTAACACGGCAGCAAATGCCTTTTCATCAAATAAATTCGCCAGGAATAAAAACGATTCCTCGTTTAAAGCCGATTCCTGAAGCAAACTTGTCCCATACTTATCAACCAGTTTGGCAATTTCTTTCTGTTTTTGTTCGGAGTATACCGAAAAAAGCAGTTTCAGTGATTGCGGATATTTTGTTGCATAATGGAAGATACTGGTGATATCGGGATTAAAAACCGGAATCACCTCAATGCGTTGTTCAAGGGATAACCGTTCAAACAATAAGGTTAAGACATCGGGGTATTCTATTGCGTAATAAAGCAGGGCTTTATTGTTTTTATAGATTAACTTAAGGGTTTCAAGCAATGCTTCAAGGGTGTAAAAATTTAGAATAAACTGCAAGGAGTTGCTATACGGGAAAAGCGTTTGCAAGGGGATAGTTTTCGCTACTTCAGTCTGTTTTTCTAAAGGAAGATAAGAAAACAAGCGCTCAAGGGCTTCACTGCATTGAAAGGCAAAATGCAGGGGAGTCTGGCGAGAATCGTTTTTTAAAAAGAGATCCTGCATTAAATCCTGTAGTGCATAATGCGCTAATACAATTTCCAGCGATTTGAGGTTTAGCATTGCTCGATGGAGCGCGAGGTTGTTGTCAGCGTCTTTTATTCGCAGTACTTCGGGATAAATCGCTAACAGGATTGCTAGCGACTCCGGAAAGGGCATCATCTCGTGCAATACAGGACGATCGTGAATATCCAGCATACTGGCGACCTGTTTATGGAGTGCTTCGGGCAGGATGGTTAGTATTTTTTTTAAAGAGAGGATCCATTGTGCGATAAAGTGAAAAACAGGGATACCAAATTTGCTGCGTAGGTTGAGTGCGTTTAAGTATTGTTCTGGTTTAAGGCAGTTAAAAACCGCTTCCAGCATTTCCGGGGAATCGGCCATAAAATGTAAAAGCGTTTCTCCGTATCGGTTAGGTACTGAAAGTAAGATTAAGCGTTGTTCAAAGGAAAATAAACACAGTATTTTTGCGATGTGCATAGGGGAATTGGCAAAACGGTGAAAAAACCTATTTTCTTCTTTATCCTTTGATAAGATAGCGAGCATCCGTTCGTTCTCGGAGAGTTCACTCAAAATGCGAATTAACTGCTCCGAATCGAGCAAGGTAGCCCACTCTTTGAACTCCGTCGTGCGAACGTTATGCTCAATAAGCTTGGTAAGAAAGTGTTTGTTTTCTTCAGGGCTTAGGTGGCTGAAAGCGTAACGAATTAAAAAGGGGAGTACCGCCAGGACAGGGTCGAGTTGATTGGATAGCGCTTTGGAGACAGGCGAATCAAGGTGATGCTCCAATTCCCTGATTACTTTTATTTTCTGTGATTCGTAAGCAATCAGCTCAATCGTTTTTCGATTCTTTTCCGATGCGTTTCCTTCCTCAAAACGGAGCAACGAGTTAACACTCATTTTGAGAAGAATAAAGGCCAATTCATTGGTATTGATAATGGCGTCCAGGGGGTATTCAACCTCAAGCGCGTTTAAGCATTCCTGCAGGTTGGAAGGGCGTTGCAAGAGGCATTTGATAGCGGTTTTCAAATTCGCTGCATTGGCTTCATTGACATCAAAAAGAAGCGCCTCACTCATTTTTTTTGTTGGGCGAGAGGAGTAGTGTTCACCGGTTACCGCAGAGCGGAGGTTTAAGGATAAGCGGTGTTGTTTAACAGTCAGTCTTAATGCATTAAACAGGTAATCAGTTAATTTTGGCTCCTCCTGCAACAAGGATGCTATCTGTAAGAACAGGGTTCCATGCACATCCTTTGTCGGGTAATGGTGAAGCAGGGACGTGAGCGGACGTGAGGCAATCAGGGAGTTGGTCGCTAACGTATCCTCCTCCACCGAAATGTTTTGATTCCTCAGCCGGCCAAAACACTCCATTTGCAAAAATTGGATAAGGGGTTTAAAGCATTCCCCATTGGGTATTGGATACTGTTGGCAAAAAGTTTCTAGCGTTGCTAACAGGCTTTGTTTCACATTTTGATGAAAAAGCGCATTTTCGTGCTGGGTTAAAGCCGCTTGCATTGCTGCCTGCGCTGCCCACAGGGTTTGACTGGCTAAGGCTTCAAGGGATAAATTACAGGTGGTTTGTGTGACATGGAAAAGCAGATTACGAATAACAGACACCCCGCAAGACCAGTTGTCCTTTTGCACGGGGTAAGGGGATTGCGCGGAATGTATCGATAACTCCCCCTTTTCAAGGCCCAGGAAATCAAGTAATGCCTGCTTTTGAGCAAAGCGGATTTGATGGGAGTCGTAACTGTGTGCAACAAAGGCGTTTTCATGTAATTCCAGCCAAATCGCGACCTGATGATCCTTGGTGGTTTGAAAAGAAAAAGCCATGGCATGAAAGCCTAAGGGCCAGAGAGATTTAATAATATGCTTTAAATTAGGGTATTCGGTAATAGGTGGAATATAGACTCCTTCCTGCCCCAAATAATATTGCAGAGCCGACTGCACGGTAAAGCTGTCTAAGCCCCCGCTGTTGTTTTGGCAAACCGCGTGCAATTCAAACGCGTGCCGTACATCTTCTGCTATTGCATGTAATGCCGCTTGCTGGCGTAAATTTCTTTCCCGGTAACGCCGTTGTATTTTTGGATTATGTAATTGATCAAAGGCATTTTGGAGGATTGAAAGGGTACTTGCTGAATAGATAAGCCGATTGTTTTGAACGTCCAGCTTGACTGTAATCTTTTTATGATTCGCTAATAGAATAAATGCATTGCCCCCCATCTTATCAATTTGGGAAGGGAAAATAGCCTCACTGTAAAGATAACAATTTCCGTAGAGAAAGTTTTGATCTTTAAATTGAACGGTAAGGGTATGTTGTTGTGCATCAATGGTCAGGTCATACATTCTGAAAGAAGGGCTTACTTTGTGATGGGTTAACTCCAGCCCTTGTGCTTTATGTACGGCAATATCTATTTTTTCCCAATCAAGTTCCGTATTGTCCAGGTAAAAACGGGTTAATATCGCATTTAAATAGGCGCTATGTTCGTTTTCTTTCTGCTCAATCCATTGCCAATAGTTGTTCCCACTCAGTAAGTGAGTTACCTCTTCTGGCAGCGCATCGCTACCCAGATGATAGCAATTGAGGTAAGGAAAAAGCGGCTTGCTATCCGTTAAACGGATTGCTTTGTGTAAAGAACGCGTTGCACAAAAAAACAAAAACTCAAGGCTATAATGCGTACAGCCCGTATTGTGAGCCTGGGGTTGAAATGCAGCGTTTGTCAGGTAAATGTGGGCAAAAGGGTATTGTTGGTTAATTGCTTCAAGCATTAAACGGGTAGGATAATAGCGTAAACCCCAATTTTGAGGATCAAATAAATAACACTGTATTTGGTTGTTAGTTACTCCAATATACAGTGCCATGGAATGAATGTAGGGGCAAAGGAGGAGAAAGGCTTCATCGCCTTCGTTTTCCAGGCGCAGTTTTGGCAAGATTGCGCGTAAATCCTCGGAGCCTGCAAGGAAAAAAACCTGCGTTTTATTGGCCAGTTTGTGGCGCAGCAAAAGGGCTGTGGCCTCGTGATTAAATAAAGGGGAGCCCTTAAACAGGGGGCGTTTTGCTAAAAGTGTTGTTACTGCATTGTGCATGAAGGAGACTTCTCAGGATGTTGGTTTTTGATTCATGCTGGAGATATTATCAGCAATCAGGTTTGCGATAAATGAATTTGTGGAGTTTATGGCAAGCAATAGCTTTCCACCCAAGGTATTGGGTAATATTTGGGTGGAAAGGCCTGCGATTCTGGCAACAGGGAAATACGCCTTATTTTTCAGAATCACTCTTTTTAGTAGTGGTTTTTTTCTTCACTACTTTGGGTGCTGCTTGTGTACTGGCTGTACGCTTGCTTGCCTCTGCTTTGGGTTGTGCTTTGGCTGTTGCAGGGCATCGTTTTTTCTTATAATTGTCCATAATTTCAGACACACTTTTTTTAATGTCGGTAAACAACTTCCCTGCAATGGCTGAAATTTCCTTGAAATCAGGCATTTTTGACTTTGAATCGCTCATGTTCTCCCCCTGAGTTAATTATTTCTACCTCTATATACTATATGATAAAAAACAAAAATTGTTAAATTTGTTTGAAATCAGGCAAAAGGATGCAATAACTTCATCGCAGGCTTCAACAATTTATCAAGCAAGGATTTTTTTCCCTGAACCGTAATATGGAAGCAATTCCAATCTGCCATTTTTTCCATAAGGTAATCAGCGCTGGTGGTTAATTGATCAACCAACTTTAAGGACAAGGCATCGCTTGCTAACCAGTGTTCGCCGGTTGCGACCGCGTCAATGTCCAATTGCGAGCGGTTGGTGAATACATAAGAGCGGAACGCCTCATGAATTTTTTCCAAATCTTCCTGGAATTTTTCCCGTCCTTTTTCGGTATTTTCTCCAAAAAGAGTTAAGGTTCGTTTGTATTCGCCTGCGGTGAGCAGCTCAATGTCGATGTTATTTTTTTTAAGCCAGCGGTGAAAATTAGGCAGTTGGGCCACAACGCCAATGGAGCCGATAATGGCAAAAGGGGCTGCCAGGATTTTATTGGCTACACAGGCCATCAAATACCCGCCGCTAGCTGCTATTTTATCAATGGAGACTGTCAATGGAATGCCTTTATCCCGCAAGCGTTGCAATTGCGAGGCAGCAAGCCCATACCCGCTGACAGCACCTCCCGGGCTTTCCAGACGAACCAACACCTCGTCTTTTGCATCAGCCACAGTCAAAACCGCAGTGATTGCTTCCTCCAATTGTTCGGCTTGTGAGGCTTTGATATCGCCCTGAAAATCCAGTACAAAAAGAGAAGGTCCAGCTTTGTTCTTTTTCTTTTTCTTTTGTGGTTTTTCGTTTTTAATGTCGTGAAACAAGCGTTTTTTCAGCGCATCGTATTCTTTATTTAGCGAATGAATTTCAAGCTTTGGGCGGTGTTTGCGACCAAGCGCAATAATCCCTCCAAACACCACTAGAATGGAAAGGACGACGGTAAAGGCTTTTAAAAGAAACAAACCGTATTGGGAAAGGAAGCTCATGAATACCCTTGAAAATTTGCAAAAAGAAGCAAGATTATCCTATCGAGCGGCATTGGAAGCAAGGGGAAAGTTAGGCCGCCATAATCTCTACCTCAGAAGCCGTACTGGCTTCGGGTTTGGTTATCCAGACAATAGGAATAAGGGCTAAAAAAATAAGGGAAGAAAGCCAGAGCACATCATTTAAACCGAGCATATCAGCCTGTTGATTGACAAGCAGATTAAACAAGGCATAACTTTGTTCGGTTTGAATGCCAAATTGGCTTTGGGTTGCCTGCAGGAAGGCATCAAAATTGGCAGAATAGGGTGTGGCTTCTTCAATGAGTTGGGTATGGTGCAAGATAGAGCGGTTATTCCACAAGGTACTAAAAATAGAGGTGCCAATGGCACCGCAAAAAATACGGCTAAAATTCGATAACCCGGCCGCTGCTGGGATTTTTTCAGGCGGTAAACCGGATAAAATAATCATGGAGAGCGGGATAAAAAACATGGCTACTGGAAAGCCCTGAATTAATGTAGGCAAAATCAAATTCCAGGTATCCACCTCGGTGGTATACAAAGACCGCATATAAAAAACCAAACCAAACAACAAAAAAGCAACGGTAGTTATTATACGCGCATCAAGGCGCGGTAACATTTTTCCGACAATAGGGGATGTGATGACAGCAAACACGCCCAAAGGCGCCATGACAAGGCCTGCATTTAATGAGGGATAACCTAAGTCCTGTTGCAGCCATTGCGGCAATAACACAAGATTACCGAAAAAAACACCATAGCCAATGGAAATAGCTACCGTTCCTCCGGTAAAATTACGCAGCTTAAAAAGGCGCAAATCAATGACAGGGTTTTTTTGAGTTAATTCCCAAACGGTGAAATAACAAAAAGCTACCACCGCAACGATGGCAAGCGTGAGGATAAAGGGGGAATTGAACCAATCGAGATTTTTGCCCTTATCCAGTAAAATTTGCAAGGAACCTACCCAAACCACTAACAGCACCAGACCTACCACATCAATAGGGACCGCTTTTTTAGCCGATTCACGGCGACGGTAGATAAGCCAGGTAATAATGGCTGCTCCAATGCCAATAGGCACATTGATATAAAATATCCAGGACCAACTGTAACTTTGGGTAATGTATCCACCCAGTGCAGGTCCCGCGATGGGGCCAACGGTTGCGGTCATTCCCCAAAGGGCTAAGGCAATTGCACTTTTTTCTTTGGGGTAGGAGCCTAATAAAATAGCTTGCGATAAAGGAATGAGGGGGCCTGCAACAAGCCCCTGAAACACGCGTGCGACAAGTAACATGGTTAAGCTGCTTGCCAAACCGCATAAAAAAGAGGCGAGTACAAACAATAAAATCGCTGAAACGAATAAACGCACCTGCCCAAAACGTTGGGTTAACCAACCGGTGAGTGGAATGGATATGGCGTTTGCAGCCGCGAAAAGGGTAATAACCCAGGTGCCCTCGTCCATCGACACGCCAAGGTTTCCTGCAATGGTTGGGATGGCTACATTGGCAATGGAGGAGTCGAGCACTATCATAAAGGTAGCAAGAGCGACTGCAATCGTTGCGACAACAAGCTCAATACCCTGCAAGGGGGCAGGTAATAGCGCAGGCTTCTCCTTTGGCTCACTCATGCCTTCTTCCTCTGCATTTGCCGTCTGTCATCGGCATTGGCAGAATTGAGCAAGGCTGTGCGGGTGATATTTTCTTCAATGACCTGATTCACTTCGGCATCCGCATCTTTGCCGAGGTTTTCATAAATGGTGGTTTTAAAATCGGTGAGCGGTGCGGTTTCCAACAAAGGCTTGCCTTCTTTTTTATGCAAATCGACCTCTGCTGTCATGGAAAGGCCCAGCCGCAGCGGATGTTCTTTCAGTTCTTGCGGATCAATTACAATGCGCACCGGCAAACGCTGTACCACTTTAATCCAGTTCCCCGTGGCGTTTTGGGCGGGTAGCAGAGCAAAAGCACTGCCCGTTCCTGCAGAAAAACCCACGATTTTACCGTGGTAGGTTACGGAGGAACCGTATAAATCCGAGGTTAACGTTGCCGGCTGGCCTGCGCGCATGAAGCGAAGTTGTTTTTCTTTAAAATTGGCATCAACCCACATTTCATTAAGTGGAACCAAGGCCATTAACTGGGTTCCGGCGCTCACCCGTTGCCCCACTTGCGCGGTGCGTTTGGAGATTTCCCCGTTGGTGGGGGCGCGAATAGCCGTGCGCTTGTAATCAATATAAGCCTGGCGAAGCGTCGCTGCGGCAGCCAACACATTGGGGTGTTTTTTAAGCTCGGTATTTTCGGTCAATACCCGGTTTGAAAATAAGGCAGCACGCGCCTGAATGAGCGCGGCATCGGCACTTTTTAACGTTTCTTCGGCATGATTCAATTCTTCATGCGACACAGCGCCTGCGCCAATGGCCGTTTTCCTGCGTGCCAGGTCGTTGCTTGCTTTATTGCGTGCAATTTCCCGCTCCTGGATGGTGGCTTCAAGGCTGGTATTGTTAATATAAAGCTGCTCTGTAGTGCGGATGGTCTCTGCAAGCCTTGCTTTGGCTTGTTCAAAAGCAAGGTAAGTGTCAATGGGATCTAACTGAACCAATAAGGCATCGGTAATTACGTATTGCGTATTGTCTGCTTTGACGGCTATGACAGTTCCTGCAACTTGTGCGGTAATTGGTACAATGTTGCCATTAACATAGGCATTGTCAGTCTCTTCATAAAAACGGGCGACTAAAAGCCAATAAATCGCATAGACCAGCGCAAGGCTTACAAATAAAACGGTAAGTCCTAAGATAGCGTGTTTACGCTTTTTTTTCGTCACGTCTTCTGATGTAATTGGAGACTCGTCCACTTTTTCCTCACTTGCTCATTAATTTAGGGTTGATACAGCGAGGCGCTTCAAACAAACAGGCATTAAATCCCCCACCCAGGGCTTTAATTAAGGCAATTTGCAGCGTCCTTTGGTTAGCGATTCGTTTGAGTTGTGATTCCCTTGCGTTTAAAAACAACGTTTCCGCATTGAGCACAACCAGTTGCGAGGCAAGACCCGCACGGTATTGGTCTTTGGCCAACCTAAAGGCGTGCTTCGCAGACGATACGGTTTCCGCCTCAGTACGCAATTGGGCAATCGTTGAGGTGAGCGAGGTGAGTTGGGTCATCACTTCAGAAAACGCCTTGTTTAAGGTCACATCATAATTTGCTACCGCTTCCTCATAAATTCCGTATTGCCCTTTAAGCTGTGCGCGCAGTGCGCCTGCATCAAAAATAGGTAAAGTTACCGCAGGGCCTAAATACTCGGCATTGGCTTTAACGGTAAATTGACTTAAGGCAAAGGCTAAATAACCAACACCGGCTTTTAAATTGATATTGGGGTAAAATTGCGCTTTGACAAAGCGAATTCCATGGCAGGCTGCCTCCACTGCAAAACGCGCTTTGGCAATATCAGGCCGTCTTCCTAAAAGATTTAAAGGCAGGTTATCGGGGAGGAGGTGCTGCGATGGTGTGACAATTTTAGGACGTTTGAGCCGCAAACCACGCTCTATGCCAACACCGGATAAAACACCCAGTTGCTGCCGCGTTAATACAATCTGTCCTTCCACTTCAATGAGCCGGGTTTTCGCAACACCGGTTAAATTGCTTGCCTGATACAGTTCGACTTTGGTATCAAGCCCGCTTTTTAATCTGATTTTGGAAATTTTATCCAAGGCTTCGCGTTGGCTGACCGTTTGCCTTACTACATCGCGTAAATCGTAATAATACGCTAATTGGATATAAGTAGAGGCAATAGAGGTTGATATGGCAAGCCGTGATTCCTGCTCTTCGGTAGCCCGCGCTTTGGCTTCGGAAATGCTTTGTTTAAGTTGTGCGCGGTTTTTCCCCCAGAGATCAAGCGTATAATTTAAACTGGTAAGAAAAAACGGTTGCGTAAAATAGGAGTTGCCTAAAGGATCGGGTAACAACCGTTTGGAGGAAAGACGCACGCGATATAACGCGCCTGCAGCCTTTACATTAGGGTACAAAAGGGCTTTTTTTCCTTGAATGGCGGCAAGGGCCTGGCTGATGCGCGCTTTGGCTATGTCCAGATCAGGGTTATTTGCCAAGGCATCCTGAATTAAAGCAGTTAATTGGGGGTCGCCAAATTGACTGGCCCAATCCATCGTTGGCCAATCGCCTTTTGCTTTGGGTAAGTGCTCAGGGCTTAAAAAGCGAGTAGGAGGGGCTATTTTTTTATTGCTGTGAATTCCTGAATAATTTACACAGCCTGCAAGAATACAAAGAGAGGCAAGGCCAGTTAAAAACCAGCTTAATAAGCTCCTGCTATTGCGCACTGCCCGCTGAATGTTAAAAACGGTCCCCTTAATCCTTTAAACGTGAGCATCTATTCCTTATTCATCGAGAATACTTGATAGCGGTTCATATTTCTATAGTGGATGCGGGAAGTTTTCAATGCAAAGCCCTACGTACTGCGGTACGTAAGGCTTTTGGAGTGGTTGTCAACCAGACTCTAGTTTTTTGCAGAGGTTGGCCTATTTTTATATTCCTCAGAGTCCTCTGTACGTGCATTTTTCAATGCGCTATGTAATTTAAAAAAACTTTGGCTGAAATATCCTTTAAAAGCCGGTTTATATTTGGGTTGCTCTTCGATTGACTTGGCTGCCTCAGAATAAGTGCCATTTGTCGCTAATTGAATGATGTGTTCCAGCGCTTGCTTTTTCACGTTTTGTCTTCCAGCGAAGCAACTGCTGCTGTCATTGTACTTTGTCAATAAAGTCTTAATTTGGGCTTCACAATCTATTCTTTCCTGTTGTGCTTTTTGGATGAGCTCTTGATTTGGAATAACTGGCGCTGATTTATTTAATGCGTTTTGTATGCTTTCTGCATCGTCCTCTGACTCTGATTCAGATTCTGTTTCAGATTCTGTTTCAGATTCTGACTCCAATATAGGGGCTTGCGCAGGCTTTTCCTCAGGTGTTTTTTCGGATTTATTTTCCTCTTCGATTGTTATTTTTTCTTGAGGCGTTTCGTTTGTTTTGCCTTTTACAGATTCTACTTGCTCTTCCTTTTGGTTTGCATTTATTAAATCTTGGTACGCCATGCTGAGCATTCCACGCAGCGTCTCATCAGCCAGACTGGATTGCTCTGCATTTTCATCCAGGATAGTTGAAAGGATTTTTGCACAGGCTTCGAGAGTGGATTCTATCCTGATATAGGAAGTGTTATATTCATCAAATGGGGCGCTGTCTTGTAAACTATTAATTTCTCCCTCTGCTTTATAAGCATTGTCCATCTGGCTGAAAGCATAGATAACGCGGGCAGGAAGTGTATTTTTGATAAGGATTGCATAAGAGTGGTTATTGCGGCTGTCCAAAACACTGGTTAAGGTAAAGTCCGGGGTTGTTTTCGGTAAAGCAGTCCATAAAGCAGTTGAATCGCTTATGGTAAGGGATTCAAAATTCACTTTATTTTCAGTTAATATCTGCTCCATACTTTGCTTAAAAAAATCTGCTTTATTTCCTAACTGCTCATATGAGTCAGAATATTCCTGTTTTTGTTCCGTCGATAATGCTTCAAAAGGTGCGTATTGCCATGCCATAATAATTCTCCTTGGGTAAATGAAATTACGGCGCTACTATAATTGTTTTTTTTGATTTATTAAACAGACTGTCAATTATTTTTGACTTGATTTGCTTGCAATTTATCGTTAGGCTTTGCTTTTAAAACGAATAAACGATATGGTTGAAGTTCGCAACATTACCTTTGATTATCAGGATAAACCTTTAATAAATAAGGTGAATTTTTCTCTTCCCCCCGGGCAATTACTCCATTTACAAGGTGCAAACGGCAAAGGAAAAACAACCCTGTTAAAACTGTTGGCTGGTCTGTTAACACCGCACAGCGGGGATATTTTATTTAAAGGACAATCCATTTACGCAAACCTTGCCAGTTATCAGCACGCGCTGTGCTATGTGGGGCATAAAGCGGGAATCAATCTTTTGCTTTCTGTGAAAGAAAATTGTGTTTTTGACCTGCACTGGGGGCGCCGTCTCCCGCTTGATTTTTCTGAATTATTGGAAGGGTTTGGCTTGGGGGGGCTTGAAAATACTCCCTGTTATTTGCTCTCAGCGGGTCTGAGAAGGCGGGTGAGTTTATTGCGCATTGCCTTGACCAATGCGGCGGTGTGGCTTTTGGATGAGCCATTAATTGCATTGGATACAGCAGGCGTTGCAACATTAATGCATTGCCTGAAAGCCCATTTGTCGTTCGGCGGGCAAATTATTTTAACCTCGCACCAGGCCTTGCCTTTCAATCAAAAATACCAGGAATATACGCTATGAGGCTGCGAACGCTTTTTTATAAGCAGTGTCATCGCGAGTGCTTGCTCCATTTTCGAGAGCCTCGCCGTTTGCTTGAATCTGCTCTATTTTTTTTGATGGTCACTGTTTTTTTTCCGCTTACTTTGCCTGCGGACAGGAACTTGCTCCACACCATAGCCCCTGGAATCGTCTGGATTGCCATGTTGTTGGCCATGTTATTGACCTCGGTCAGTCTTTTTCAGCAGGATTACGAAGATGGCATTATGGAACAATGGCTTATTTCAGGTTATCCGCTCAGTCTAATCATTGCTGCCAAGCTGTGGGTGCATTGGTTGCTTAATCTCCTGCCCATGCTTATTTTTTGCCCGATTCTCGCCTTGCTGTTTCACCTCTCGTGGCAAGAAATGGCGGTATTAATGGCCAGTTTAACCGCAGGGACGCCAGCAATTCTTTTTTTATGCGGCCTTGCCGCATCATTTAGTTCCGGTACGCAGCAAAAAGGCGTTTTAATGGCACTGGTCTTATTGCCTCTCACCGTGCCTGTGATGGTTTTTGGCAGCAGTACCTTGGCCGTGAACATGCAGGGTTTACCTACCAATGGTTATTTCGCCTTTTTGTTGGCCTTATCGCTTCTGGCTTCAGGATTATTACCCTTTGCGATTGCTGCCGTCGTTCGTTTAAATCTTATTGATTAGACTCCCCGTCAGCTCTTTTTTAATCCATTTGTAGCGTGTCCCAGCTAAAGGAAAACCTTGATTGCGCTGCGCTGCATCAAGACTACCTCTGCTTTTTTAATCCACGTGTAGCCTTGATGCAGCGCAATCAAGGTTTTCATCCTCTGAGAGTTATCTTGAATCAGGATTTTGCTACGCTGCAGCAAGACTCCCTTTTAATCTTCTCACGCTTTAAAGATTATCGAATTGTAAAAACAAGGCAATGCATGATAAAATCCGGCACTTTTAGCAATGCGTATCCGGGTCATGTGGAAATTTTTGTATCAAATGGCTTCGCCAAGGATGTTTTACCAAAAAACCAAATCCTGGCTTCCCTGGCTAGGATTTAGTGCGTTGGGTCTCCTCCTTATCGGTAGCGTCTGGGGTTTAGTTTTTGCGCCTCCTGATTACCAGCAGGGTGATGCGTTTCGTATTATCTATATTCATGTTCCCAGCGCCTTCTTATCCATGGCGCTGTATGGGTTTATGGGGTTTCTTGCCGTGTTGCTTCTGGTGTGGGGCATTAAAATGGCAGGGCTTCTGTTGGGGATTACTGCCCAATTGGGTGCCTCAATGGCCTGCATTGCCTTGATAACCGGTGGCATATGGGGAAAGCCCATGTGGGGTGCGTGGTGGGTTTGGGATGCGCGGCTTACTTCAGAACTTATTTTATTGTTGCTTTATTTGGCAATTATTGCCACAAAAAGTGCGTTTAACAATCAAGAGCAGGGCGATAAACTCATTGCTATCCTCACGCTTGTCGGGTTAATCGATTTACCCATCATTCATTATTCCGTGTATTGGTGGAACTCCTTGCATCAGGGAGCCACATTAACCGTTTTTTCCAAGCCTAAAATTGCCCTTTCGATGTTGTATCCGCTTCTTGTGATGGTAACCGGTTTTTCGCTATACAGTTTTTGGATAATCCTCCACAAAGCCCGCAGCACTATTTTACTGCGCGAACGCCGACAGGGCTGGGTAAAAACCCTGTACGAAGAGGGAAAAATATGACTCGATTAATGCAATGGTTTGGTATGGGAGGGTATTCCGTCTACATTTGGTCTGCCTACGGAGTTGCCTTGTTTTTGTTATCGGCGAATCTAATCGCGTGCTTTCGTCAAAAAAAACAAGTGCAAAAAAAACTGAAGCAATGGTTTACGAGTCAAACCCTATGAACCCTGTGCGCAAGCGTAAACTCCTGACAGTCTTTTTTGTAGTAAGCCTTCTTGCCACGGTTACTGCCCTGGTGCTTTATGCCTTAAGACAAAATATCAGCCTGTTTTACACACCCAGTCAGGTTGCAGCAGGAGAAGTCACTTCAAAACGGCTGATTCGCTTGGGCGGCATGGTTGTCAAGGGCAGTATTGTGCGTCAAACCCATGACTTGTCCGTACAATTCCAGTTAACCGACTACCAACACACCGTAACGGTGTTTTACAAAGGCATTTTGCCTGATTTGTTTCGTGAAGGGCAGGGTATCGTGGCGCTTGGAGAGGTGGTAGAAAACCTGCAGTTTAGCGCCAAAGAAGTGCTTGCCAAACACGATGCAACCTACATGCCGCCAGAAGTCAAAGAGGCATTGATTAAAGCCCGACAACAGGGAGCGAAAGGTGCCGCATGATAGCTGAAATAGGTTTGTTTTCTCTGATATTAGCTTTATTGTTTGCTTTATTGCTAGCAGTCATCCCCACATTGGGTTTACTCCGTGATAAAACAGAATGGATTGTGACAGCACCGCGCTTTGCAATGGGCCAATTCTTTTTTATCGCCCTGGCTTACCTTTGTCTGACCTTGTGCTTTTTAAACGATGATTTTACGGTAAGTTATGTTCTGCGTAACTCAAGCCTTACGCTCCCCTGGTTTTACAAATTTTGTGCGGTGTGGGGTGGGCATGAAGGCTCGATGCTCTTGTGGGTTGCCATTTTGAGTTTTTGGATGCTGGCAGTGAGTTTTTTTAGCGCAAATCTTGAGCGGGCGCTTCGGATTCGCGTATTGGTTGTTTTGGGCGTGCTGAGTGTTGGATTCATATTGTTTCTGCTGTGCACATCCAATCCGTTTTTGCGCCAGTTTGACGTTTTAAACGCGCAAGGCCGTTCACTTAATCCACTTTTGCAAGATCCAGGCTTTTTGTTTCATCCTCCCATGCTTTACATGGGATATGTGGGCTTTTCCGTGGCCTTTGCTTTTGCTATTGCCGCCTTGTGGCTCGGTCGGGTAGAAGCGTCCTGGTCTAAATGGACCAGACCCTGGACTTTAGTGGCCTGGTGCTGTTTAACGGCAGGAATTACGCTCGGCAGTTGGTGGGCTTATCGAGAACTGGGCTGGGGAGGCTGGTGGTTTTGGGATCCGGTTGAAAATGCCTCGTTTATGCCCTGGCTTACGGGAACTGCTTTAATCCATTCCCTTGCGGTAAGTGAAAAGCGGCAGCAGTTTAAAGCCTGGACTTTATTATTAGCCATTTCGGCATTTTGCCTCAGCTTGATAGGCACCTTTCTTGTGCGTTCCGGCGTATTGACCTCAGTTCATGCTTTTGCCGTAGATCCACAGCGTGGCTTATACATTCTGGGATTTTTGATTCTCGTTATCGGCGGTTCCTTGCTTTTGTTTGCCTTGCGAGCGCAAACCTTGCAACAAGGCGAAAACCCCACGCTGTTATCCCGTGAAAGTGCCTTATTACTAAATAATGTTTTTTTAGGTACGATAATGCTGACTGTCTTGATGGGGACTGTCTACCCTTTATTAATCGATGGGTTGGGGCTTGGCAAGTTATCGGTTGGTGCGCCCTATTTCAATGCGGTTTTTGTGCCTCTCATGACGCCGATGTTAGTGATCATGGGGATAGGTATTCATTTAAACTGGCAAAAAAACGCCTGGAAAACGGTAGTTAAAACACTCTACAAGGTCTTTTTGTTAAGTATCCTGCTGCCGGTTATCTTATTAATTACCCTGACCACCTCATTCAGTGGCTCTGCTTTACTGGGCTTATTACTCGCCTTCTGGATTATTTTAAGTACGCTTAAGTTGGTATGGGATAAAATAAAACAACGCGGTTTGTTAAATGTAAACCAGTCTTTTCTGGGGATGGCGCTTGCCCATCTGGGCGTTGCTGCGAGCGTGTTAGGCATTGCGCTTTCAACTGGATTTGGCATTCAGGATGATGTGAAACTGGCAGTTGGTCAAAGTGCACACATTGCAGGTTACACGGTTCGTTTCGTTAGCGAATCCGCACTGGTTGGCCCCAACTATCGTGGTACCAAAGCCCAATTTGCAGTCGGCAATACGCGGCATGAAAAATTGATTTATCCTGAAAAACGTATTTATGAAGCGGGTGAAATGGGGATGACGGAAGCAGCGATTGATATTAATCCTTTTCGTGATATTTATGTGGCCTTAGGCGAGCCGCTTGATGACAACGCCTGGTCGGTTCGTTTGTATTTTAAACCCTTTGTGCGCTGGATTTGGGGCGGTGGTTTCTTAATGTTAGCCGGTGGGGTGTTGGCTTTAACGGATAGACGCTATTACCGCAAGAAACAAACTGCCCAATGTCTTGTGGGGGTTGAGGCATGAAAAAGCAATACTGGCGCTTGATTCCCATTGCCTTATTTGTTGGTTTGCTGTTTTTTTTCTGGCGTGGGCTATCGCTTGAGCCACACAAATTGCCTTCGGTGTTATTAAACCAGCCGCTTCCTGCATTTACCCTTCCTGCTTTAAATCAGGAAGGTTTCTTGACTCCTGAACGGATGAAAGGGCACATTGCCTTGCTCAATGTCTGGGCTAGCTGGTGTGCTGCCTGTGTAGAGGAAGAGGTTTTTTTAATGCAGCTTGCCCGGGAAGGCGTACCGATTTTTGGGTTAAATTATAAAGATACAACAAAGGATGCGAGCCTTTGGCTTTCGGAGTGGGGAAACCCATACCAGATCATTGGCCAGGACAAAAAAGGACTGGTCGCGATTGATCTTGGAGTCTATGGCGCACCGGAAACCTTCCTGATTGATAAAAAGGGCATTATCCGTTATCGCCATGTGGGAATATTGGATGAAAAAGCCTGGAAAACGCAATTCCTTCCCCGCATGGCACAACTTCAAGGTGAGGCATGAAACGATTACTTAGGCTCTTTTTGGCCAGTTATTTTCTGCTCTGTATCCCGGCTGTAGAAGCCAACAGCTTTTATCCACTGGAAAGTAAACAACAGGACGCGCAATTTACCCATTTATTAAAAGAGTTGCGCTGTTTGGTGTGTCAAAACCAGGATTTGGCGGACTCCAATGCGGGTTTGGCGAAAGATTTGCGTGAGAAGGTCTACGAACTGGTAAAAGAGAAAAAAAGCGACACGGAAATTATTAGCTATTTAACCGAACGGTATGGGGATTTTATTTTATTTAAACCGGTAGTGAAGCCGTTAACGGCTTTATTATGGTTTGGACCGCTCCTTTTTTTACTGATTGGTTTTTTTATTTTTTGGCGTACCGTATTAAGGCGGGCTTCCCATGCGTGAATGGTCGTTATTACTGATTTTTATTCTGCTGGCAACGCTGGCTCTAGCCTATATTCTTTATCCGCTTCGCCAATCCAGGCGCTTGCTGTCATTTCTCACCCCTTTAATGCTGATTGCCCTGATTGCTGCCTACTGGCAGTGGGGGGCATGGGATAAATGGCAAGCGCATCTCCAAAAAGAGGAACAAGCGCTTCGCGTGGAAGCCTTGCTTAAAACAGTCAATGGGCCTTCGCAATTGATTGAAAAGATGAAAGCCCATATTAAACAAAATCCTGAAAACCCACGCGGATGGTATTTGTTGGGCCGATTATATGGCAGCCAGAATCAATGGGAAAAAGCCCGGGATGCGTTCTTGAAAGCACGGGAGTTAAATCCTGATGACGAAGGCATTTTAGTGAATTATGCACAAAGTCTTTGGCAAATAAACCACCAACGTGGCAATGAAGCTATCAGGGATTTGTTTAAAAACATACTGACAAAAAACCCCAACCAGCCCGATTCGCTGGCCTTGTTGGCTGTGGATGCCTACCACACCGCCAATTATCCCTCCGCGATTGATTATTGGCAGCAATTACTCAAAATTGCCCCACCGCAATCCGAAGAAGCCTCCATGATACGAAAGGCCATCGCGAAAGCACAGCACCATTTGCACTAATGAACGGGTTTCGTCTACACTGAAATTAGTGTAAGGGATTAGGTTTTATTTCAAGGAGAGATAATGACTAACCGCGTTTATCAAATTGTGGAATTAGTAGGAACTTCAGAAGATGGAATTGAAGAGGCCATTAACAATGCGATTGCAGAGGCCGCTAAACTTCACGGCAAGCTCGATTGGTATGAAGTAATGGAAACGCGTGGATTTATTGACGGGGCAAAAAGCAAGTATTATCAGGTGCACCTGAAAATAGGTTGTCACGCCCATTAGATACGCTTTGGCATTTTGAACGATCACGGGGATATTGCAAACAGCCCGGCAATTCCTAAAATATAGATTGCAAGGACTACTATCGAGTCAATTCCCAAACAGCAAAATTGCCTTTTAGGTCGAAAAATTAAGCCATAAATATACACTGCGGTTAAGAGCGCCCCTAAACTGGCCAGGTAGATGTCCGTATGTTTAGCAAGCGGCAAAACCGATTGCCCGGTTAAAAGGGTAGCAGGCAGAAAAAGAACCGGCAAAAAGGCGTTACCGCCAAAGATGTCGCTAACCGCCAGGGTATAGTCCCCCATTTTCATGGCAGCAAGCCCTGTTGCTATTTCAGGCAGTGCGGTCACTGCCGCTAATATAGTGGAGCCAAAAAGAATATTACTCCATCCAATGAACGCAGCAATGTAGCGTCCAGACTCTTCCAGGACAACCCCGGCTGCGAGTGTTACTAATGCGGAAAGGGTAAAGACCAAAAGAATGTGTGTGGTACGCCAATGCCCAATTTTCACCTGAGAACCTGTTTTAGCGCGTGGAGCAGTATCGGGCGCGCGGCCGTCTTCATGCCAGGGAAGATTGGCGCGTGCTTTATTAATTAACCAAAGTCCAACAAGCCAGGTGATTGCAATTAATAAATCGCCGGGTGCAAAATGGGCAATGAGCAGGGTGTCTGGTAATTGGGAGCCCATCATCGCGATGACAAGAACCGCAATCACTAATACTGCCTCAAGCACTAATTGGAGTGATGCCGATTGATAGGTTAGGGCGGCTTTTTGACGTAAGCCAAAGCCATCAAGAATAACAAGAACTACGGTTTGAATGGCAATCCCGCCTAAAATATTGCCTATCGCAATGCCAATGCTGTGCGTCAACGCGGCGCTGACAAGGATGGCAATTTCAGGAAGATTGGTGGTGATGGCAAGAAAAATAAGCCCACCAAAGGCGTCCCCTAAACCAAAGCGGCTGTCAATTACGTCCGTGGTTTGGGATAGATGGATGCCTGCAAACCATACTGCTGTTGCGGCAATGAGAAAAAGAGGAATTAATTGGTACAAAGACCAAGAGGCAAACATAGCTATTCCGTGAACACAGGTTATTCATTAACTTACTAAAATGCACCGCGAATGTCACGCACTCGCCTTAACTCACAAACTCCTTGATTGTTTTCAAAAAATGCAAACCGTAGTGGGTGAGTTTATGCTGGCCAACCCCTGAAATATCCAACAATTGATCCTGTGTTTTGGGTTTGTCACGAACCATTTGGTGTAACGTGGTATCACTAAAGATCATAAACGGGGGTTTATTTTCTTCCTCCGCTAACTTACGCCGCAAGGATCGCAAGGCCTCAAAGAGGGGGCTTTGGGTTTCAGGAAGCGCCTTTTTGTCTTTCATTTTACCGGATTTCAGTGCCGAATCAGGTTTTGGCAACGTCAGGGAGAC
This sequence comes from Tatlockia sp., assembly GCA_041659885.1. Taxonomy (GTDB): domain Bacteria; phylum Pseudomonadota; class Gammaproteobacteria; order Legionellales; family Legionellaceae; genus Tatlockia. The sequence goes on along the minus strand of JBAZXN010000012.1, from coordinate 27,387 downwards.
TTTTTCCTCTCCCTTTAAAACCGCTACCGCTTTTTTGGTTAAGCGCAGCACATTAAAATGGCCGATGTCCTGGTAACAATAATCGCGATGGATGAGTTGCCAGGCCAATTGCCGCCAGTAGGACAGGGATTTGTCTTTGCCAATGGCAAAGGTGCTTAAGTTCTGATGCCCCATGCTTTGTATTTTTTCAGACGTACTGCCGCGCAGCACTTCAATGACATGCAACATACCAAAACTTTGTTTGAGCCGGTAAATGCAGGACAGTAATTTTTGCGCGTCTTGCGTTGCATCGATTGTCTCGGGTGGATTGTCACAGACATCGCAGTTTTTGCACGCCTCATTGTTTTCCTCGTCAAAGTAGCGCAGTAAAATTTGCCGTCTGCAATGGGTTGCTTCAGCAAAGGCCAACATGTGATTGAGTTTTCCCGTTTCAATGCGTTGCTGTGCCTCGTTGCTTGTACTTGCAATAAAGCCCCGCAAGCGCCCGCTGTCTGCGGGATCATAGAGCAGCAACGCCAGGGCAGGAAGCCCATCGCGGCCAGCTCTGCCTGTTTCCTGATAATAACTTTCAATGTTTTTGGGTAAATCATAATGCACCACAAAGCGCACATTGGGTTTATCAATACCCATACCAAAGGCAACGGTGGCAACTACGATTTCAATGCGATCATAACGAAACAAGGTTTGTACTTCACGCCGCTCATTGTGAGAAAGACCTGCATGGTAAGCGCGAGCACTTATTCCCAATGTTTGCAATTTTGCAGCGAGCGTCTCCACGCCTTTGCGGGTGCCGCAGTAAATAATACCGGATTGTTGAGCCTGAGTTTGTAAAAAAAGATGAAGCTGTTTGACAGGATTGTTTTTGATCAACACCCGGTAATGGATGTTGGGGCGATTAAACGAGGCGATAAATTGTTGCGGATTATAATTTAATCTTCGAATAATATCCTGTCGGGTTTGTTGATCGGCTGTGGCCGTCAGGGCTACAACGGGAACCTCAGGAAAGTGCGATTTTAAAATGCCTAAACTGGCGTATTCAGGTCGAAAGTCATGCCCCCATTGCGAGATGCAGTGTGCCTCATCAATGGCAAATAACGAAATAGAACACTCCAAAAGCCGGTCAAGAAAGGTTTGACTTACCAGGCGCTCTGGGGCAATGTAGAGTAAATCCAGGGCATTATTATGCAAATCGGTCAGTACTTTTTTCGCTTCCGTGCTGTTTAGTGAGGAGTTGTAATAGGCTGCCCGAATTCCCTGGAGTTTTAAGGCGGCAACCTGATCTTCCATTAAAGCAATTAAAGGCGAAACTACAATTCCGACCCCTGCACGCGCTAAAGCTGGAATTTGATAACAGAGCGATTTACCACCGCCAGTTGGCATAAGTACCAGCACATCGTTACCGTCAACCAGATTGGCAATGATTTCGCCCTGTGGGCTTCGAAAGGTATCAAACCCAAAGTAATCTTTTAAAATACGCGTCGCCGTGGAAGAGGACAGTGCAGGTTGTGCAATTGATTCCATGTGATCGATTCTTTTTTTATTTCTGACACGCCAAAAGTTGGCAATCATAGCAGTTTTTAAATAAGATCATAAGTATTGTCGCTAGCACAAGGAAAGAGAGATGGATTTCAAATTCAGTGAGGAAAACAATGCGTTTCGCGATATGGCAAAAGACTTTGCGCAGGATAAATTAGCTCCTAATGCAGCACATTGGGATGAGACAAGCTATTTCCCCATTGAAATTTTAAAAGAGGCGGGCCGTTTGGGCATGGGCGGCATTGTATGTGCAGAAGACATTGGCGGGGCGAATTTGAGCCGCCTGGATGCCGCGTTGATTTTTGAACAACTAGCCTCTGGCTGTACCACTACCAGCGCTTACCTTTCAATCCATAATATGGTTGCATCCCTTGTTGATCATTTTGCCAGTGAGCCTTTGCGTCAAAAATGGGGAAGCCGCATTGCTTCAATGGAAGCGCTTACCAGTTATTGCCTCACCGAACCCGACTCCGGTTCCGATGCGGCATCGCTCAAAAGCCGCGCTGTCCGGGAAGGCGATTATTATATTTTAAACGGAGCAAAATCCTTCATTTCCGGTGGCAGTGTCAGCGATGCCTACCTTTGCATGGTAAGAACCGGTGACGAATCCCACCAGGGCATTTCCTGTTTATTAGTTGAAAAAGACACTCCGGGACTTGGTTTTGGCAAATTAGAGAAAAAAATGGGCTGGCACGCGCAGCCCACTTGCATGGTATTTTTTGAAAATTGCCGCATTCCGGTAAGCAATCGGGTTGGGGATGAGGGAATGGGGTTTAAAATTGCCTTAACAGCGCTCAATGGCGGGCGGGTTAGCATTGCCGCCTGTTCTTTAGGGGGCGCATTGGCCTGCCTTCGCCTGACGCAAAACTACCTTGGCGAACGCAAACAATTTGGTAAACCGCTTACCAAAATTCAAGCCTTGCGCTTTTATTTTGCGGATATGCTAACGGATTACGAGGCGGCAAAACTCATGGTGTATCGGGCTGCCGATGCTCTGGATAAAGAAGACATCCATGCGCCTATGTATTGCGCAATGGCCAAGCGGTTAGCAACCGACGTGGCCTTTCGCATCAGCGATAAGGCGATGCAATTGCATGGCGGGTATGGTTATTTGCAAGATTATCAAATTGAGCGCATTTTTCGCGACCTTCGAGTCCATCAAATTTTGGAAGGGACGAATGAAATTATGCGAGAAATTATCGCGAAAGCAAGTTTGGACGAAACCTATTTTATTGATTAACAGGAGTTTACCATGCAGGTTATAGAGCAGGATTTAGACAGCAACGGGATATTAACACTTACTTTAAACCGCCCGGATAAGTTAAATGCATTAAACAGTGAGGTGTTGCATGCTTTATCTGAAATACTCTCCCATGCCAAAAAAGATCCCAAAGTGAAAGCCTTATTACTCACAGGCTCTGGAAAAGCCTTTTGTGCCGGGGCGGATATTTCCCGTCTGGCAGAGTGCGATGCGCAAAGTGGTTACCAATTTGCCTGTGATGGCCAGGCTGTGTTTCAACAATTGGAACAGCTAGGCAAGCCCTCACTTGCTGCGGTAAATGGGTTTGCTTTTGGCGGCGGTTGTGAACTGGCTCTTTCTGCGACTTTGCGTATTGCGGCCAGAGAGGCTCAATTTGGACAGCCTGAGGTAAAACTTGGAGTGATACCCGGGTATGGCGGCACACAGCGCCTGGCGCGTCTGATTGGCAAAGGACGGGCTATGGATTTGTGTTTAACAGGCCGTTTTATCCATGCCGAAACAGCGCTCAATTGGGGATTAGTCAGTGCTGTGGTAGATAAGGCGCAATTGATTGCAGAAAGTAAATCGATTTTAGAGGGCATTTTATCGATGGCCCCATTGGCCATTCAAAGTACTATGGAAGTGATTCACCACGGGTATGATTTGTCCTTGAGTGATGCCTTGCACCTCGAAGCGGTTCATTTTGCCAAAGTATGTGCCACGCTGGATAAAAAAGAGGGTGTTGCTGCTTTTTTAGAAAAGCGGCCTGCCGCGTTTAAAGGACAGTAAATGCATAGCGATATTGAATTTAGCGTATCTTCGCACATTGGCTTGATTAGTTTAAATCGTCCGCAGGCGCTCAATGCCCTGACGCTTGATATGATTAACGCATTGTATGCCCAGTTAGGGGAATGGGAGGCATGTCCTGCCATTCAGGCTGTGGTGATCACTTCCGCTAACAGTAAGGCTTTTTGTGCTGGTGGGGATGTGCGTTGGCTTTATGAAGCAGGGCTTGCAAAAAATAGGCTGCAAACGGAATTTTTTAAGCAAGAATACCAATTAAACTATTTAATTCATCGCTATTCCAAGCCCTACATTGCGTTGCTGGATGGCATTACCATGGGCGGCGGAGTGGGTATTTCCTTACACGGCTCACACCCTGTTGCCACAGAACGCTTTGTTTTTGCGATGCCAGAAACGAGCATTGGTTTTTTTCCAGATATCGGTGCCAGCTATTTATTAGCCCGTTGCCCTGATGCGCTGGGTATTTATTTGGGCCTAACCGGTAATCGCCTCAATGCGCAGGAAGCAAAGGCGTTGGGGCTGGTGAACGAAATGATTTCCTCTGACTCCAAAGGAGCCCTCTTGCAGGAACTTGTCACGGGGAAAAAATCGATTGATCAGTGTTTAAAAAAATATGCGGTGAGAGAGTCCATTGAAATCCCGCATAAGGCTTTGTTGGAGCGCTGTTTTTCCCATTCCTCGATTGAGGCTATCTTTACCGCTTTGGAAGCAGAAGACAGTCCGTTTGCGCAATCTTTAAAGCAAGATCTAGAAAAAAAATCACCGCTTAGCCTTAAAATAACCCTTATGGCCATTCAAAAAGCAAAGCAGTCCTCAATGGCTGAATGCGTAAAAACGGATTATTGCCTGGTAAAACATTTCATGAAAGACCGCGATTTTTACGAAGGGGTGAGGGCATTATTAATTGACAAGGATAAAGCACCAAAATGGCAGCCTGACTCGCTTGCCGCCGTGACTACCAGCCAGTTAGCGGAATATTTTGAAAACGAAGGGGATGCCTTGGTTCTTTAAATTGTTTGTTTGGCTTATTTCCCTTAAAATGCACTCATTTCCAGTATAGTAGGTTGGTTATGCCTGATTTTTTAGATGATTTTAGCAAACGGCGCACATTCGCCATTATTTCCCATCCGGACGCCGGTAAAACCACGGTCACTGAAAAGCTCTTGCTGTTTGGGGGTGCGATTCAGCTTGCAGGCACGGTAAAGGGGCGAAAAGCCACGCGGCATGCAACCTCTGACTGGATGGAAATGGAAAAAGAAAGGGGAATTTCTATCACTACCTCGGTGATGCAATTTGTTCACAACCAACACGTGATGAACCTCCTGGACACCCCAGGTCATGAGGACTTTTCTGAAGACACCTACCGCACCTTAACCGCGGTGGACTCTGCATTAATGGTTATTGATGTGGCGAAAGGGGTAGAAGATCGCACCGTTAAGTTAATGGAAGTGTGCCGCCTACGCGACACGCCCATTATGACCTTCATCAATAAGTTGGATCGCGAGGGGCGCGAACCCATTAGTCTTCTTGATGAAGTGGAAACGGTATTGGGCATTCAGTGTGCGCCAGTCACCTGGCCTGTTGGAATGGGAAAACGCTTCAAAGGAATTTATCACCTGGTTCAGGATATTATTTACCTGTATCAGCCGGGTAAAAACGCCCAAAAACAAACTGCCATCCAGATAAAAGGCTTGGATAATCCGCAATTGGATACGCTGTTAGGAGAGGGGGCACAGGAGCTTCGCGATGAAATTGAGCTTGTAAAAGGTGCATCGCATGAATTTAATCTCCCTGATTATCTGGCTGGCAAACTGACTCCGGTGTATTTTGGATCAGCTATCAATAATTTTGGCATCAAAGAGTTGCTGGATGATTTCGCAGATTATGCCCCAGGACCCATGCCTCGCAAAACAACAACCCGTCTTGTTCACCCTGAAGAGGAGAATTTCAGCGGGTTTGTGTTTAAAATTCAGGCGAATATGGATCCTAAACACCGAGACCGGATTGCATTTTTACGCATTTGCTCCGGTACGTTTAAAAAAGGCATGAAGTTAAATCATTTGCGCATTGGCAAAGAAATCCAAATCGCCAATGCGTTGACCTTCATGGCAGGAGACCGGGCGCATGCGGAATCGGCAATGGCTGGAGATATTATTGGTTTGCATAACCACGGAACGATTCGTATCGGCGATACCTTTACGCAAGGTGAAACCTTAAAATTCACCGGGATCCCTAATTTTGCACCGGAGATGTTTCGCCTGGTTCGTTTAAAAGATCCTCTAAAAAGCAAGGCATTAACCAAAGGACTGATTGAATTATCCGAAGAAGGGGCAACCCAGGTTTTTAGGCCCTTAAACAGCAACCAGCTTATTTTAGGCGCAGTAGGGGTATTACAGTTTGATGTGGTCGCACACCGTTTAAAGCACGAGTACAAAGTCGATTGCGTATACGAAGCGGTGAACACCAGTTGCGCGCGTTGGGTCTATGCGGAGGATGAGAAAGCGATGGCCGAATTTCGAGCCAAAGCCTACGACTACCTGGCACTGGATGGTAGTGATTCCTTAATGTATTTGGCACCAACCCGCGTGAATTTAACAATGGCACAAGAACGCTATCCAAAAATTCACTTTTCCGCTACCCGCGAGCACTAAGGGTACTCTTTCGGTGCAGTGGGGGTGTGGTGTTTTGAACACCTTAACCTGGCTGCATCTTTCGAAATGGCATAAAGGCCGTTGAAAAACCAAACAGCTTGCTTCAGCAAGGTTAGGAAGGGTTGGAAGTCATGTCGGGCTATTCACCCGACATGGTTAAAAGCTAGACCGTACAGCTGGCAGTAACAGAACCTTTGCCCTGATTCGTCATTTTTACTTTTGCGCCAGAATCAGCACTTATAATAAATTGATCACCGGAGTGCACATTAACCAGCAGGGATTCGCCTTGTGAGAGGCTTGTGCCATTCACTTTACCTGTTTTGTTCATGACTTCAATTAAAATTTCATTGTTTTGATCTTCCGTGCTGATAGTACAATTGGCAGTCACAGTCCAGAACAAGGGGTTAGCAAGCGTTTGGGCTTCATTAGGGGGTAGTTCAATTTCGTAATTTAAACCCTGGTTTGGTACCAGCTCGTAAGTCATTGCCAAACAGTTTGCACTGAGTAAAACACTGGCACATAAAAGACCACTTTTAATACGTTGTAACATAGAAACTCCTCAATAATAAAAAAGCAAAAAAAACTAAGATACCTTTATTTTCATTATTTGGCAAATTACCTGCACAATATTATTGCTCGAGCGCTTTGGAAACAGACTCCGTCATGGCTTTGGCATCCCCAAAAAGCATGTAGGTGTTATCATGGAAAAAGAGGGTATTATCAACCCCTGCATAGCCCGGAGAAAGGCTTCGTTTGACAAATAAAATAGTCTTTGCCTTTTCTACTTCAAGTATTGGCATGCCATAAATAGGAGAGCTGGGATCGGTCTTTGCTGCAGGGTTAGTGATGTCGTTTGCACCAATGACAAAAGCCACATCGCAGGTGGAAAAATCACGGTTTATTTCGCTTTGTTCAAAAACGTGATCGTAGGGAATATTTGCCTCAGCCAACAACACATTCATATGGCCTGGCATGCGGCCTGCCACTGGATGAATAGCAAAGCGCACGCGAATTCCCTTTTTTTCGAGCGCATCAACCAATTCCTTAACGGCATGCTGGGCATGGGCTACTGCCATCCCATACCCGGGAACAATGATTACATCTCTGGCATTTTGTAATAAAAAAGCAGCGTCTTCGCCATTCGCTTGCCTGACTTTTTGGCCTTCGTATTTTGTTTGCTGGGTTGTGGATTCCACGGCTTGAATGCCGCCAAAAATCACATTAAAAATGGAGCGATTCATGCTCACACACATAATGTAACTGAGAATAGCCCCGCTTGCCCCAACCAATGCACCGGTAATAACCAACAAATGGTTGCTTAAAGTAAAACCAATTCCTGCTGCAGCCCATCCAGAGTAAGAATTTAACATGGAAATCACAACAGGCATATCCGCCCCGCCAATAGGAACTATCAATAAAAAACCCAGGAGGAAGGATAAGAAAGCCAGTGAACTAAAAAAAGAGAGGGATTGAAACGCAAGGAATGCAATAAACAAGGCAATAAGCGCAAGTGCAATGCATAAATTTACCGTTTTTTGTCCATAAAAACGCAAAGGCTGTCCTGTCATCCACCCTTGCAGCTTTAAAAAGGCGATAATTGAACCAGAAAAGGTAATGGCGCCAATCATAAGCCCAATGCTCATTTCCACCAAACTGGCTGTTTCAATTGCTCCTGGCTCGCCAATCTGGAAAGAAGAGGGTGATAAAAAGGCACAAAACGCGACTAAAACCGCCGCAAGGCCTACGAGGGAGTGAAAACCTGCAACTAATTGCGGTATGGCTGTCATGTTAATTTTAAGGGCTATGAAAGTCCCTATAGCGCCTCCAGCCAGAATGAGGAGAAGCAACAAACCATGGTGGTTGATTGACGGCATCATGAGGGTCGAAAAAATAGCAAGAGCCATTCCGGATATACCGAATAAATTACCCCTTCTGGAAGAAGAGGGGCTTGCCAGTCCTTTTAGCGCCAGAATAAAGCATACTGCTGCAATTAAATATAAGTAAGGAACTAATGAAGTCATCTGATTTTCATCCTTTGGGCATGGCTCAAGTGGAGCGTTTATACATTCGCAACATACGCTGCGTTACCACAAAGCCGCCAAAAATATTGATGGCTGTGATGAAAATGGCAAATCCGCCGAGGTAGCTTATTGCTCCGGTTAATTCAGAACCTGCCGCAATTAAAGCCCCCAAAATGATAATACTGGATATGGCATTGGTTACCGACATAAGCGGGGTGTGCAGGGCAGGGGTAACCTTCCATACCACATAATAACCCACAAAACAGGCTAGAATAAAAATGGTAAGGATTGCAACATAGGGATTAGCAAGGGTATTTATTGTGGTCATTTAAACTTCCTTGGTAGTTTGGAAGGGCAAATAGTTCCCCTTTGAGCAGAGTAAAGCCTGCCTTATTATTTCATCTTCTTCATCAAAGCGTATTTCGGATTGATTCGTTATTATGTGGCTAACCAGGTGAACCAGATTATTGGCATAAAGTTCACTTGCAGTTGCTGGAATGAGGCTTGCCAAATTGCTGTGCCCAATAAGGGTTATTTCCCCTTCTTTGATGGTTTTATCGCGCTGGCTTAACGCGCAATTACCGCCCCGTGAAGTAGCCAGATCGACAATGACTGAGCCAGGCTTCATGGCGAGAACAGTGTCTTTTGTCAGAAGGATTGGCGCTTTTCTGCCGGGTATTAATGCAGTACAAACAACAATGTCACACAGTCTGGCATACTCATCAATCAAAGCGGCTTGTAAACGCTGGTATTCTTCGCTTGTCTCGCTAGCATACCCTGTGCTGGTTTCATTGTCGTTCTCTGTACTCACTTCAATGAATTCTGCGCCTAAACTTTCAACCTGTTCTTTTGCAGCCCGCCGTACATCAAATGCATAAACTACAGCGCCCAGGCGTTTTGCAGTTGCTATCGCTTGTAAACCGGCAACCCCTGCGCCAAGGATTAACACTTTAGCAGGGTGAATCATTCCTGCGGCAGTCATCATCATGGGAATGGCGCGTTTAAAGTGCGATACCGCCTCAATGATTGCACGGTAACCTGCAAGGCTTGCCTGGGAGGAAAGGCTATCCATGCTTTGGGCACGGCTAATGCGCGGGATGAGGTTCATGGAAAAAGCTGAGACAGCAGACTGACAGCACCATTTAAGAAGCGGGCTATTCTCGTCTTTATCAATAGGGGCAATGAGCAGGGAACCTTCTGCCAATCCCTTGATTTGCTGCGGTTTCGGTTCATTTACGCAAACGAGCAGGGTTGTTTTTCCTAACAGGGCTTTGCGGTTGTCAAGGATTACAGCGCCTGCTTTCTCATAATCTTTATCGTGAAATCCGGATGCTTGCCCGGCATCTTTTTCACACATTACTTGAAGACCAAGCTTTAAGTAATGTTTTACGGCATTGGGTGTCATTGCGACACGGGCTTCCTGGGCGTTAGTTTCATTTAAAGCGGCAATAATCATCTAAGAAACGTCCTTTTTGCTATATTTGCATATCCTATTGCAATCTTTTTGATAATACTAGCGTTTTGTAATCAACCGCGGTTTTTTTTATAACTCACATTGTCTGTTGGCCTAACTTGCTATAAAGTCGCCGTTACTTGTCAAGTCCAGGCAACCTTATGGAAATTCTCTGTTTTTTTACAGGGATAGCGTTTGTCTTTACAAAATCAGCCTATCCGCTGTTATTATTAGCCATTCTGTTTTTTATAAGACCATGGCTTTCGCTTCTCGTTTGGTTTTTTGCGGCAGTGCTCTGGGGCGTTGGCCATCAATGGATTGTGAGGGATATTGGAATGCCCAATGCGACACTCCTACCTCAGGTCACCTTACAAGGACACATTGCGTCTATTCCTTTCGTTAGTCAAAGCAAAACCCAATTTACCTTTCAGGTAGCTTATCTGGACAATAAACCGGTTCAGAGTACTATTTTATTGTCTTGTTACACGCATTGCCCTGTCTTTGCGCTGGGGGAGGAATGGCTTTTTCAAGCGAAATTAAAAAAACCGTTTAATTTAGGGAATCCCGGCGGTTTTGATTACGTAAACTACCTTAAAGCCCACCATATCGAATGGACAGGCTATATCAAAAAAGACCCAAAAAAGCTTGGTACAGCACCGAATCACAGTATGCTTAAGTGGCGTGAAAGGTTAGCAAGTCGTTTAGGCCAATCGGGATTGGATAGTGAAACGCTTGGTGTGATAGAAGCATTAACGTTGGGAGTGACTACCCATATCAGTAAAACGCAGTGGGATTTATTTCGTAAAACTGGCACTACGCATTTAATGGTTATTTCAGGATCGCATATTGGGCTTGTTGCAGGAATTGGTTACGCCCTGATGAGATGGCTTTGGACTCGCAAAAGCCGTTTGTGTTTGTATCTTCCTGCTCCCAAAGTGGCAAGTATTACCGGTTTTTTAATGGCGGCTCTCTATGCGCTGATGGCAGGTTTTGGCGCGCCAACCCAACGGGCCTTAATTGCCTGCTTTGCTTTGTGTTTACCGTATTTTTGGGGCAAACGCTTGTCTCTTTGGCAAGCCTGGCGTTATGGCTTGTTACTGGTTTTACTGTATGAGCCGCACAGTGTGTTACTGCCTGGATTTTATTTGTCCTTTTTGGCTGTAGCCATCATTTTTTTAATTCAGCAACGCTTCGGAGGATCATCTCTTAAGAAAGTAATTTTGATGCAGATCGGCTGTATTTTCGGGTTAATGCCACTTACTTTATACTGGTTTTCCTATGGAGCCATTAATGGTGTTTTCGCTAATTTAATTGCAATTCCATTGGTTAGTTTTATCCTGGTTCCGCTGTCATTAATTCATTTATTCCTGTTGCAGTTTTTTTCATGGCAGGTGTGTGTTCTTCCTCTTGAAATCGCAATTAAAGGCTTGATGTATTTTTTGACCTTTATTGATTCGTTTGCATGGATGAATTTAACCTTTTCTTTTGCACAACCCCTGGTTCCTTTACTGCTTATGGGTTCGCTTTTTTTTATACTTTTTTTGCCGATAAGGCAACTCATTCCCGGTGCCATGGTGTTGATGCTTTCTGTTCTTTTTCCTGGGGCACAGCGCATTTTGCCAGGCGATGTCCGTATTCGCATTCTTGATGTGGGGCAAGGATTGGCTGTGGTAGTCCATACGGCTCAACACCAGTTGGTGTATGATACAGGAGTAAAATTCTATCAGGGAGGGGATATAGGAAAGCTTGCTCTCATTCCCTATTTTGATACGCTGCATACCAAAAAAATTGATATGGTAGTCATCAGCCATCCGGATTTGGATCACCGCGGCGGGTTGCCTTCCCTTGAGGAGAAATACGCAATCAATACGCTTATTGTGGATAAAGTTAATTTTTATCATCGCGGGCAATCTTGCCATGGTTTTCCTGCCTGGCAATGGGACGGTGTTTCTTTCCGTTTTTTAGCAATTGGTGCACTGTTTAGGAGTAAAAATAACAGTTCTTGTGTGTTACAAATAGAAAGTGCAGCAGGCAAAATCCTGTTAACGGGTGACATTGAGAAAATGGCAGAGGATTTTCTTACAAAAGCGTATGGAAACGCGCTTCAATCCGCTATTTTATTGATCCCTCATCATGGCAGTAAAACCTCTTCATCGAAAGCGTTTATTAGGCAGGTTAATCCTGAGTATGGGGTAATTTCTTATGGATTCGATAACCGATATCATTTCCCGCATGCCAAAACCATAAACACATTAAGAGAGCAGAATGTAACGGTTTTAAACACGGTTGATTGCGGGATGGTTTCGTTTGATTTACGGGCTCTTGACAAGCGTATTTATCCGTCTTGTTTTTGGAATAAGCGTTGAAAAAATTGACGGTTCGCATTGAAAAGAGTAGAATGGTGCCATTTATGGTTTCTGTCCCGGATGATATGTTCAAACAACCTCGCCTGTTTGTTATCGCAGCCCTTTTATGCGTTCAATCCGCTCTTTTTGCAGCCTCTACCGATTGTAAAAAACACCATTGTATTGCGATAGTGGATGCGGGGAGTACGGGTTCACGTGCTCATATTTATTCTTATGATCTTGACCAAACGCAGAGTGCGGTAAATGTTATTGAGGTTTGGTCAAAAAAAATAAAGCCTGGACTGGCAACGATTGATGCGAACCCATCCGCGGTTAAATCGTATCTAGACACCTTATTCGCAGAGGCACCAGACTCCAAAATGCCCTTGCATTTTTATGCGACAGCAGGCATGCGTTTGTTACCTCAACCCCAGCAGAAAGCCCTTTATGACTTAGTTCAAAGTTGGTTTGCAGGGCAATCCCGGTGGGATTTAAAAAGTGCTCGAACAATTAGCGGCAAGGAAGAGGGGCTTTTTGGTTGGGTTTCTTTAAATTACCAACAAGGTGCATTGGGTAATTTAGCTAAAGCCCCATCCGGTGTGATGGACATGGGGGAGCCTCTGTTCAGGTGAGTATGGCAATTGAAAACCAGGAGGGAGTCAATGAAGAAGACATTCAAGAATTTACGCTTTACGGTCACTCCTTCAAATTATTTGTTCACAGCTTTTTAGGGCTTGGTCAAACCGAGGTGGGGCATCAATACCTGGATAGCGAATCCTGTTTTGCCAATGCTTACGCACTTCCTTCCGGAAAAATGGGTCGAGGGGACGCAATAACCTGTGAAAAAGAGGTTGCCTTACTATTAAATCAAGTGCATCAAGTAAATCAAACCCTATTGCCTGTGATGGCAGCCAATCCAGTTAACGACTGGTTTGTAATGGGCGGAATGGCTTCTCTTGCTCAGGAAAAACCATTTCAATTCGAAAAAAACCAATTCACAAACGACGCACTCCTTGAACAAGCCAACACCCAAGTCTGCCAACAAGAATGGCCCACCTTAAAAACACAATACCCAAACAACGACTACCTCTACAATTACTGTTTCCTCCCATCCTATTATTACGCTTTAATGGTGGAAGGCTACGGCATACCCTCAAGCAAACCCATCAACTATCTCCCATCCAACCAAGGCGATTGGACAATGGGAGTGGTATTGCTGCAATCAGTGGGTTAGTCGTTTGCCAATAGTAACAGAGGGTTACTAACCAAAATATTGCTCTGCAACCGGAGGAAAGGTTATACTTTAAGCGCTGCCGTTGTAGCTCAGTTGGTAGAGCGATTGATTCGTAATCAATAGGTCCGCGGTTCGATTCCGCGCAACGGCACCAGTACTGGTAAGGGTTGTGGAGGATTGAGTTAAAATTAAAAATTATCATGTAGAAGCAATGTAGAAGATATAAATAATATGGCTCAATTTTTAAAGCGGTTTTTATTCTTTTTTTGTGTTTGTAGCCTTAGTGTTGCTCAAAGTAATAACTGGCATTTCACGCCTGCGGATGTAAATACGCTCCATCATCAAGCTGCTGATTATCAAATTTCTTATGGTACATCATCAAATCAAGTAGCTGAACTTCGAATACCAAAGACACAAGAATTACACCCAGTCGCCATTATTATTCATGGGGGCTGTTGGACTTCGAGATTTGCCGATTTGAATAATACCGCTGCTCTTGCAGATGCTTTAAGAAATATTGGTTTTGCAACTTGGAATGTTGAATATCGAAGAGTCGATAATGTTGGAGGTGGTTGGCCTGGAACTTTCGAAGATATTGCCAATGCAGCTGATTACCTTCGAAATATTAAAGATACCTATTCACTCGATCTCAATCGAGTGATTGTCATAGGACATTCTGCAGGTGGTCACCTCGCTTTGTGGCTTGCTGCTAGCGAGCAATTACCAAAAAATAGTCCTCTGTATCGATCAAATCCCTTAAAATTACGTGGTGTCATTTCTATGGGTGGAGTCCCTGATTTGGCTGAATTTAGAAGCCAGCAAAGTATGCAAATTTGTGGAAATGATGTGATTGCGGAGCTGCTAGGTCATACTGAATCAGAAATTAATACACATTATAAAGAGACATCTCCTATCGAATTATTACCACTTGGTATCCCACAAATTTTAATATACGGTACGGATGATCCAGTTACACCAATCAACATCGATAACTATGTTAAACGTGCACAACAAGGCGTGAGTTCTATTGAGCTTATTAAAATCAAACATGCGGGACACCATGAATACAATGTCCCTAATTCAGTAACTTGGCCTACTATCAAAAAATGGGCGTTTACTTTGGTTAAATGAATAAGTTGTGGTTTATGCTTTTTTCGCAATGATCCTTACCGCAAATTTTTGATGATTCTCTATTTCGTTAATTAAATTGATATGTTGTTTCTTTATCGCATCAAATATAGATGGCTTCCTGGAACGAGCATTAATCTATAAAACTCCGAATTAAAGTACATTTACGAAAAAAGTGTTTTCCTAAAAACATTAAAAATAATTGAGCCAAACTATCTGCCTGTTCTCCAACTAAGAAGCCATCTCCATCACAAATATCATGGAGTCTTTTAGCAGGAACCCCTAGTACTGAAGCAAGCCTGGTAAAGTCCATATCGCTATACTTTGTTAAAACGTCAATTAAAATTTTCTGTTTATTACCTTTGCTGCAGAAATCAATTTTAACTGATGATTCTGAAAATTCTAATGTGCAACTCATTTAAATTAACCTCCTGGTTTTAATTTTACTTTGTTCTTTACCAATTTTACGGTGAATATTCTTCTATCGCTTTTAATTGTGAGTAAATAAGAGTGTTATCGTTTAACTTTGTGTTAATATTGAAACTTACATCAGTGTAACTTAGTTACATTGATGTAAATTATTACATTAATGTAACTAAGTCAACTTATGTCAACAAAAATTTTGAATGAATCACCTAATTTATTGCTCGCGCAAACGTTAAATGATCTCATTATTAAGGAGGGGCTCTTAACTCCTGCGGGACTAGCAAGAAAATTAGGAATTCCTACAAATAAAATTACCAGAATTCTCAATGGTGATGTAACTGATCCTAAAGCCAGCACTTTGCTGCAAATTGCAAATCACTTTGGAATTAACATCAATCAATTGTTAGGTCTCGAGCCTCTTATTCGTGAAGGTGAATATGGAGATCTAACAGCTTCGCAAATGTTGCCTGTGTTTAAATTAAATCATATGGATGAGCAAAAGACGCCTAGAGAATGGTATCGATGGGTTGAAAATGACTTGGCAGGTAATTATTATGCCCTTTGTATTGATACCGACTTGTATGAGCCAACATTTTTACAACATTCCTTTTTAATTGTTCATGCTGACTTATTACCAGAAGATCGCTGCTTTGTTGTGGTGAAGAAAAAAAATAATTTATCTCAATGTTCAATCAAAAAATATGTTATTGATGGAACTGAAACCTATTTTTACCCGATTAATCCAAAACTATCAATAGAAATTTATGATGAAAATTTACACACTATTTCCGGTGTAATCCTTGAGGTACACCAGAAATTGCGTACAAAAAATAAGCTGTAGGATCTAACTATGGAAAATTGGAGCCAAAGAAATAAATTTGTACGCTTTATCTATCAGCACATGATTTTGCGGTTCGTCGGAGAGGTAAGAGAACCTTACCTTATTCGAGTCGATAACGTATTTACCCATACTGAATCAAATGAATTATCTGTTGCTTTTCATATTGCCAATAAACGTATTAATCAAGAAATGTCAGTCGCTGAATTTGTAAAAACCGATATGATTTATCTTGTTGATCCCCGCGTTGTCTTCGATATGGGACAGCAATTCGGTGCACATTCAGAAAAGCTTGTAATTAGGCAAAAAGAGCAACCTGGTTTAAAGAAAAAATGTATCACCAGTTTGAAGAGAGTTTTTATCGATGAATAACTCTGCGACGGGTAAATCTAAAACACCACTTCAATTTAGAGTGTTTCATACCTTGCTAGGTTTTGCAGTCTTTTTTTCTTTAATTACTGTACCTGCTGAGGCCCAAGTTATTAACTTATTTGGAATACCAATTGCCTCTGAGTTCCTATGGTGGCCGATTGTATTTTTGATAATACAATTGATATACCGCATTTATGGTTTCGCTTATCTCCGACATACCGTTTATCTCGTAATAATATTTCATGCTATCTATATTTTGTTTTTAAAATTCGCCAGTTGGTTACCGGCATCAGGGTTTTGGAAAATGCAGGAAACATACAGTCAGGTGCTTGATAAGAACCTTTTGTACTTAATAAAAAGCACCATCTTTTTATGGGCTTGTATTTTATTACCGATAAGATTATTCAATACCATATACGAAAAGAGTAGCCAATATACTTTTTTAATTTCATTAATGATATTTTGCTCGGTGAATAGGGTTTATCTTAATCCTCAAAACAATACAGAGGAAGCTCAACTTATCATCCCATTGTTGATTTATGGTTTTCTTAATATTTTTTCTCATTCACTACGTAAACAAATTGCGATGATTGAAAAAATTGATCGCCCCAACCACAGCGATAATCATTTGTTTAGATTTCAGTTACCGTACACCCTGGCGACAAGTGATTATCGGTTTAAATACCACCATATATTATTTTGCTCTAGCATCGTATTTTTCATTGCTTCAAAAACCGTGGCAGCTAAATTCATTTCTATTGGATTTTTGACAATTAATGTTGGTGGTATCGTTTTTTCATTGGCGTATTTAGTTGCTGACATGATGACTGATGTATATGGCATTGAACGTACAAAGCAGATGGTGTTGTTCGTCATTTTCTGCAATTTATTACTTGTCTTTGATGTTTGGATCACGAACCTGCTTGCGGTGGGTGAGAATAATCCATTTAAAACAATTCTGCATAATCAATTCCGTATGTTCATTGCTTCAGCAACCGCCTTTTTTCTAGGGATGACTATTAATTCAACTGTGATTTCAATCATCAAAACAAGACAGCGAAAACGCGGTATTTCTTTAAAAAAAGAATTTATTACCACAGTTTGGACACAAATTGCTGCATCATCTGCCTTTGGGATTATGATTGATGTTAGTCTTTTTTCGTTAATTGCGTTCTATGGCATTGTGCCAACTGAAAAACTTGGAAGCGTAATTTTATTTGAAGATGCTTATAAAATATCCTACGAAGTACTATTAACACCGGTTTCTATTTTGCTCATTTACTTTCTTAAAGTAAAAGAAAAAGTGGATATTTATGATGAGTTATCGAACTTAAATCCGTTTAGAATCAATACCAATTACATGTTTAGTGCAAATAAATTTGATGAAAATTATATGAAACCCAGGGGGCGTGACAATGGATGAATACATTTCTGATTTTATGGCAGCAACAATTGAAATAGCCGCATCAAACCCGATTGCTCCTTACGGTGCAATCATTGTTTACGATAATAAAGATATTCTTTTGAAATCCGTAAATAGTGCGCATCATCACCCCCTAATGCACGGTGAATTATCAGTTATACATACATTGTTTAATAATGGCTTTAATAGCGATGTGAGTAAATTAAGTCTTTATACAACAGCTGAGCCATGTCCCATGTGCGCTGCTGCAATCTATTGGGCGATGATTCCTAAGGTAGTTTATGGGACATCCATCTCATTTTTGCATGAATTGTTTGGGCGACAAATACAAGTTGGTGCGGAAGAAGTTTTATCAAAAACGCCTGATTTTTATAATTGTCACCTCATTGGTGGCGTAAGGGAGGATGAATGTAATCAATTGTTTGTAGAGGCAAAAAAATTGAGGGGACTATGATTAACATCATCAAGAAACAGTGTTCACGCTCTTAGGTGTAAGATAATGTCGAAGTGCATCAACCGAATTGTTGATTCTTAAAGACACTGATCTTGCCCCGAAAAAACGGACACCTTGCTAAGCGACTTTTTTAACCTCAAATAATTCTGGGGATTTATACCCAATCATCGAATGAAGTCGTTTTCGATATATTCAACCACATGATTTTTGGCAACTAAAAATTATCAAAGATCGGTCGCGGTAGGAGCAGGAGTTATTTAAAAATCTGAAAAACCATCCTAAGGATATAAAAAAAAAACTGGCATTTTTAAAATTTTGATTGTTCATGAAAAAATCCTTCTAAAAAAATTTATTAAAGTAAGGCAAACGTAATGAAAATAAATCCCATCAAGCTCTTAAATAAAAATTACGAAATTATTTTAAGATCGCCAGATATTTTTGAAGGAGAATTGTTATTATTTTATTTTAGAAAACTGTTTCATGAGTCATCTTTTTTTCTCAATTTTGAGAGGTCATAAGGCAATAAATTATTCTGTTTTTTTCATACCAAAAAAACAGAATATAAAGGCCAAAAATGTACAAGCAAAAAGGAACCACATTGCGGAGCTGTAACCATTCATAAATAATTCTTTATTATAATTCATGGTATTTACTATGGAGGGAATGTTTTTGGACAAATAATGGGCCGTTGAAAAATGATAAAAAATTGATATTCCTACGCTTAGTCCTATAGCTCCTCCAATATTATGCATTGTCCACGCCGTCCCCATTGCCAGTGCCCCCATACTCTCAGGAACAGAAGATAATGATGCAACAGTAGAGGGCCCTAATATGCAAGCCCAGCCGATCCCCATCGTAAAAAAAGCTATCAGGACTTGTAAAAGACTGCTCGAAATACTGAACTGAGACTGAATTAAAGAAGATAGCAAAAAAAGCAAGAATCCCGATAGAACAATAATTCTGGGCCCAAAACCATCAACTAATTTACCTGCTATAGGTGACATTATTGCTACCATCGCAGTAGTAGGTAACAACATTAAACCTATCATGAAATTGTTCTCATTTCGAATGATATGCAAGTACATCGGCATTAAAAAGAATGCCAGACAATAAAATATAGCTAATGTGAAGGTAGCAACTACACTGCTAATAAACATCTTGCTAGCAAAAAATTTAAATTGAATTATAGGTGCTACCACTTTCTTTTCTAAAAAGTAAAAAACAATAAAAAGTAAAAAAGATAAAGTAAGTAATGATAAAGTTAAAAAAGAAGCCCAACCTTCCTGGGGACCAATGTTTAGCCCCAAAATCAAAGTCGGAAGAGCTGTTAATAATACTATTAACCCCCACCAGTCAACACTAACACTTCGACTGTCTTCTTTTGACTCTGTGACATTTAAAATTGTAATCACAATACATAGAATAGCTAATGGTGCGTTAATAAGAAATATCCATTTCCAGTGGAACAAACCAACTATTAAGGCTCCAACCACAGGCCCGGCTGCAAGCCCAATGCCATTAATGCCAAATAATAGACCTATAGCTTTGCCGCGTTCTTCCTCGGGAAAAGCATTAGAAATTATTGCACCAGAAGTTGTATAAAGAATCGCACAAGCCACACCTTGAACAAATCTAAATATTATAAGTTGTTGAAAGCTTATTGATAACCCTGCTCCCAAAGATGATAGTGCAAATAATGAAATACCAATAATCAGTAGTTTTTTTCTGCCTTTTAAATCAGCCAGTCTTCCTGCAATTACCATAAAAGTAGATAATGCAATTATAAAAACATTAATCACCCATTGGAGTTGGCTAACACTACACTCAAAAGTAGATTGAATAGCGGGCAATGCTGTATTAACGACTGTAAAATCCAGGCATCCCATAAAACTAGCAATCCCAACCCCAATGAGTACCCACCATTTTTTTTCTATTATGTATTTTGACACTAAAAATCCTTGAATATTATATCTAATATTGATTAATTTATATCAGGTTTCTTTAATTATGATATTTATCGTAGCTTTCGCATTTCAACAGCCCAGTATATCTTTTTAATTTAAATTAATCGAATTGTATCAATTAGACTCACCCGTATTAAATTAGTTCATCAAGTTGCCTTATTTTACTTTTAAAAAAAGAGCCAGTGAAATATAATTTCTATCCGCTTGTTTTGAATACAAATATGACCAAAATTATTGAAATTAACGGAGATGTATTGCCTCATAAAGCAATTATTGGCTTGGCCAAAGGATATGTGCACGCGTTGGTATTAAAGAACTTTTATGATGTTACATTGTTATCTTCAGTTTGTGAAAATATATTGAAGTCTCCTGACAAGGGATATTTGAACCACGCCAAGGAGTTTGAAAAGATTGGACACGCATATTCAGAAGTCAGTACAGCCAGACAAAAAAAACTCTACCATTCTAATGTTGAAAAGAATAAACAAATAATAAAAAATTTTTTCCCTGTTGGAAACGATCCAATGGAAAAATTTCAGTTATTACTTAATAATGCCTGGCCTAAAGGAGCACGTTTGCTTACGATGGAATCTCAAAAATGTTTTGCTGGTATATGTAGAATCCTAAACCCAAATATTAATCTGGATCCACATACTGATAAAATAGAAAGGAATTTTCTGAATCAGAACGTTATTTTAGAATCTCAACTTTCTGCAAATCTATATTTAAAAATGCCTTCGACAGGAGGAGAGGTTGATTTTTGGGATTTAGAGCCTTCAGATTCCGATTATGAAAAATTAAAAAGGCAAAGACATTATGGAATAAGCCGACTTGATTTACCTCCTCCAAGTGCTACATATAAGCCTAATGCAGGTGAGTTGTTGATATTAAACTCAAGAAAAATACATGCTGTTAAAAATTCAGAAACTGAAAGGAGAATCACCTTAAGTTGTTTTATAGCCTATTTCGGTAATGACGAACCTTTACGTTACTGGAGCTAATTTACTAATACACTGAAAATTTATGAAAAAAGCTCGGCTTCGTTATCAATTAAAGAATTTCACAGCTTCTGGTCCTGAAGCAAAAAAAATTATCTTACTAATAAGTGTGGGACAATTTTATCATGAATCAAAATACTTGCATGCTGCTGTAAATGCGATAAATAAAGAAAAATTTGGTTTTTGTACAATTGCTTTAGCTGATTCTCTCCAACGTCATAATTATAATCTTACCAACGGCTACCAATCTGCATACAACATCGCTATAAAAAATGGTCAGGATTGGCTGGAGAGAAATTTATCTGTCATTAAACTTTTAGAGATTCCATTTGAAATCACACACTGGGACCAGTGGTTAACAGAAAACAGTTATGATGTGTATAAAAATGCTATCGACTCTGCTTATAACACCAATCATAATTATAAAAAAAGTATTGATGATACAATTGATTTATTTATTGAAAGGGCCTCAAAAAGGGACTTTATTATAAGTAATAATTTGGATGATTTCAGGTGTTCCTGTTTGAAGTATCTAAAGGAAGAGTGCGCCATTATAATGCCCTTATGGGCAACTTTAGACTATGATTATGTAATATATCCAAAACCTATGACATTGGCTATGGAGGCTACACATAATTTGTTTGTCGCTCAATACAGCTCGAAAGTTAAATGGTTATCTATAAATTTCAAATAATTAACTTTTTTCAAAAATATAATAATAACCATCTTTCTTTTGCGTTTTACGCATTATCTGCTCCCAATCATTTACTGGAAGTTTATAATCTGATTCGCTTAAGAAAACAGGAAAATGAGTTTTGTGTTTTAATTTATTAATTATATGACTATATGCACCTAGATCTATAGCTAACTCTAATAGCTCATTAATTTTAAGATCAGGTATAGCTTTAAAATAATATTTTGTACCATCGCAGGATGTTAATGCGTAAGTACCTTCATTATCTAATAGATAATACTCAACTATTGAATATTCTTCGATAAGTTTTTCTAAATGATATTCATACTCAGCTGATCTTAGGATTTCAAGACAGGAATGAGGTAAGAAACTTCGTAATATTGATGAATGTTTTATAAAATATTGCTCTTGCATTTCCTCGATAGATGCTACTATCTCATCCAGCATATCAGGAGTATCTTTTACTAGGAATTTATCAATAACACCTCTATTGAATGCATCTACAGCTATCTTAAAATCAGCATGACCTGTAAGCATTATTTTCATTATAGGTAAATGGTTTATCTTTTCACAAAAATCCACACCATTCATTTTTGGCATAGAGTAATCAATAATTAATACACTGGTTAGATTTTTTTTGTTTATAATATTATTAAAATCAATAAATTTAGCAAAATTTATAGCAAATGAGGTTGAGTCATCTTCTTCATTATGAGATTCCACTACAAAATCCATAGTATTAAACATTGAGTTAGTGTTCGATTCAGATAATAAATAGTCGAGAGCGACTTGAGGTTCATTATATGTAGTAATTGCAAATTTTTCTGATAACCTATAATCAAGAGTGTTCAAAAAAGAATCATTGTCATCAATAAGGATAATATTTGTATTGAAATAAAATCCTTTAAAATTAGCTTTCATAAAAACTCCTATCAACCACTATTTATTTACTTCCAAGGTCTGGACATATTCACTTATTCTTTTTGTTTCTTTAATAATTCCATCGATAATGACAGGAAGATTATTCATTCTTTTATCTGATGTAATTTTAGATGTAGTAACGATATTTTGATGGTAAAGATAATAAATATCCAAAAGAAGCGGAAAAACATCCTTCAAAATCTCTCCTCCAATTTTAATGGATGCTAGTGGAGTACGAATGAAATGTAGGAAGTCTATCATTTCTGGTTCCAGGTCTTCACGTGACATACATTTTCCACTATTGCTTAAGAGAGTTTGCAGGAGAATTGTTTATATCTTCTACTCTATTTATCAAGCAGCTATTTTTAAGTTTTAATAGTAAATACAATTCTTCATCAAAATTTTCGTGGAAACCCTTAACAACACTATCTCGCATTAAAATATTTTCCGACCATTTTTTTAATTTGGGAAAATTTTCCAGAAGGTGAACATCAAACTGTTGAGAGAGCCTATCAAATCTTCTAAATAATGGAGCGTATGCAATATCAATCATGCTAAAATCATTTCCATTGAAGAAAGGTTGAGCTTCAATTTCATTTTCTAAAACAGAAAGCTTCTTATCAACAATGATGCGTTGCTGTTTAAAAGAGGTAATATTTACAGCAAGCGTCATATTATACGCATCAAAAACCAGTGTACTACCCCATTCAATCCAGGATTTATTATATGCACGTTTTACAGGATCAGAAGGATATAATTTCGAAGTTGAAATTTCGTTTAAAAAGTCATTAATAACTGATGATTCAAAGATAATAGTATTATCAACTTTCAATAGAGGAACTTTACCTTGAGGAGATAATTTCAAAAACCAATCGGGTTTATTACGTATATCCACATAAATTCGCTCACAAAGAATATTGTTTTCATTTATCAATATGTTAGTTCGCTCCACAAACGGACATATACGAAAACTATATAATGTTAAATGCATTTTTAATACCTTATCAAAGAATAGAAACATATCTCTATGTTAATTTTCTTGACATTATAAACGTTACAAGGATAATTGCATAGAATTTAGTTACTTTCCTACAGACAAGAGCCAGCTTTAGCCTAAAGGCACTCATGAAAAAATTTCTTACTCTCTGCTTTTTAATAATCCAACCATGGATCTTATCAAGTTTTGCTGATAATAGCAGCACTCTCAGGATCGCTATTATTTTAAAGAATAATAATGAGGCACCCTACACTTCAGAACGTTATATTAACTTTTATAAGCAAGGTATAGATACAGCAAAACACTATGGAAAAAGTTTAGGGCTATCTATTGTATCAAAGTATTGGGTTATGGTTGACATTCCCCACTTCTCAAAACAAGTAAAAGAAATTAAAGAATGGGAACCAGACTTGGTAATTGGCCCAAACTTCTCAAATGCTTTTTTACTTCTTCGTGATTACTTCAAAGATATCCTGGTTCTTTCAGCATATGCTAATGACCAAAGTATCGCTTCGTTGCCATCCAATTTTTATACCCTAAACCCTTTAAATAAAGATTATGCACAAGCTGTTACTAATTATATCGGTAAAAAATATCCCAGTTCAGGGGTGACAGTGATAGTAGATGAAAGTTGTAAAAGTTGTTATTCATTAAGTCAATATTTTGCTTCAACATATATAAATGCTTGCCCGGCAAATTATATTAAGATTATTCCTCTTGAAAAGGATGCTATTGAAACTAATCCCAATTCTCGTATATTTGAAGAGTCGTATGAAAATAAAATCATATTAATGTTAACAACAACTGATGACGCCGTTACTTTAATACCCATGTTATCAAATCATGTGAGGAAACCACTAAAATTTGTTGGAGGAGACTCATGGGGATCTTCTATAGATAGCAAGTTGGGAAGTATCAAAACTATAGATAATTATGAAACATTTCATATTATTCCGCGCTCAGTCAGACTAAATTCAGCAGAACTAGATTTGTTTATGAGAAACTATAAATCAATTTATAAACAAACACTTGTTGACAATATTACTTATGCAGTTTTCTCAACTATCAACTCTGTTTTGATATCAGTAGAAAAGTGTTCCTCTATACGCAATGAAAACATGAAAGATAAAATTCTTCGTTGTTATTTAAAGCAATTGCGTTTAAATCCAACATCATTCAGACCTAATATTTTTATTGTTGAAAAATTTAACTCTAAGGGAACCAAATTTATCGATACTATTTCTTCCGAGAAAAAAATTTATTGCAATGGCAAGACAGATGTTTAAGCTCACTACATTAACCCAACAAATCAAGCAGAAAATAACCTGCAGAATAATTTCAGGCTCTTTTCTATTTGTCACTATGTTTTGCGCAATGACTATATATGATGCTTACGAAACTTTAAAGCGTATTGATAAATCGACATCATTTAAAACAATTGAATTATCTAAATATATAACATCCCAAAAGCTAATTGAAAATGAGCAAGCCATTTTTGCTCGGTTAAGAAATATTAACCATGGTGATATCAAATATGAGTGGGTAAGACCAAATGAATCAAACTTCCCAAAAACTATTTTTTTTAACAAATTAACATTAAATTCAGCATTCAGCTGGGTATATATCCACCCTATCCCCTTAATTGGATTGGAGAACATTGGCCACATTAAAGTATCCGGTTCTTTAGTAAATGATAGTGATATGCTTCATAACTTTCTCTTTCGAGGAAGTATTCTTCTCCTGTTTTTTATCTGGATGCTTATAATTCTTTACCCTTTAGCTCGGAAGATTCCAGAAGAGCTATTTGTTGAGCCTGTACGTAAAATATTACATATATTAAACTCATCTCAGGTAGACTTTAATTCTGGTCAAATCGAAGTTCCGCTTGCGATAGAATTGCAATCAATTCAAGTAGAGATTCTAAATCTGATTGAAAAAAGCAAAGAGGAGTCTCAAAAAGAGGCTTTTTTGACTATTGCTACTCAAGTTGCTCATGATATCAGATCGCCTTTAGCTGCAATTAATACCGCTTTATTAGACTTATCATTGTTACAGGAAAATAAAAGACTTTTGATAAAAAGTGCAATGAAACGAATTAACGATATTGCAAATAATTTACTATTATATTCCAAAAATTATAAAAATATCTTCCCAAACGAAGTAAATCTTGTTAATTCTCCGGAATTGATATTCATTATTTTGCAGAACATTATTTTAGAGAAAAATTTTGAATACTCGAAGTCGAATGTACAGATGAAATTAATTATTTCTTCAGATACTTACGATACCTTTGTATGCCTTAATATTAGCCTTTTTCAGGGCGTATTATCAAATTTAATTAATAATAGTATGGAGTCGATAGAAGATGAAGGATTAATAATTATCAGCCTTCAAAATTCACAAAACAATATTATCATTGATATAACGGATAATGGCTGTGGTATACCAGAAAATTTAATTTCTAAAATTACAGAATCTGGCTATAGTTACAATAAATCAAATGGAGCAGGATGTGGGCTAACTCATGCAAAGCAATATATTGAGCAACTTAATGGGAAGCTTTCTATTGAATCTTCAATAAACATTGGCACAAAAATTTTAATAGAATTACCTCAAACAAAAACTCCGAGTTGGTTTTGTAACACTTTATTATTAAATAATTATAGAAGTGTAGTAATAGTAGATGATGATTTCGTGATTCATGACATGTGGAATCAAAAATTTAAAAATTTTTCATATCTCAATATTGTGCATTTAAATAAATCATCTGATTTAAATATTAAAGTCCTGGAAAATTTGGAAGTGAACGTCACTTTATTCCTAATTGACTATGAATTTATTAATGAATCCCTTAATGGACTTGATTTAATTGAACATTTAAATTTATCTTCAAACGCACTGTTGGTTACGAGTGCATTTGAAGAGAATAATATTAGAGAAAGATGCAGTTCATTAGGCATCCAAATCATACCTAAAAACTATGTTCAATATATTCCTGTTGAAAAAAATAATTTGATACCAGCTCACATAATTCTTATTGATAATGATGAAATGATTCGTACTATGTGGACATTTGCGGCGGAGGAGAAGAATATCACTATTTCAACTTATTCTTGTTATAGTGATTTTATAGTCAATTTAGACAGGTTTAGCAAAGATATCCCTATTTATATTGATTCGAATCTGGGAGAGCACATTAAAGGCGAGGAGTATGCCAAAAAGTTATATGATCAGGGATACAAAGAACTATATATTACTACGGGATACCAGCGATATTCATTTAATGGAATGCCGTGGATAAAATCGGTAGTTGGAAAAGATGTACCTTTTTGATATAGTTTATCATTAATATTCAAACATATTTCTGCATAATAACAACCTTTAAAGCTTGCTTTCGAAGTGAATTATTCATAAAGGGAATTTGATATCACACTTTTTATAATGACGGATAATAGGGGCGGCAAAATTTAATACTGATTCAATTAAGTGGGCATTGAAAAGAGTACTATCAATGTTAGTAGCAAGCAGCTGAAACTTATTTTTATCATCACTTCTTTTCACATACCTAACGAATGTTTCACCATTAGATAATTCAACTAAACAATTTTGATTAACTGCCAAGGATATATCGTCTCCATATAATTTAATGCCAGCGACATAATCACCGACTGTAAATTGAGGTGATAATGAATCATCTATAATTCTAGTAAATGTACTATTAGGATTAATAGGTTAATAGGTTAATAGGTTAATAGGTTAATAGGTAGTGTATCGTTCTTTCTGTAAATTCAAATAGGCCTTGTAAATAGAGCAAGCCAAGATTTATCCTTTTTGCGCAAACAAAAAAGGGGAATAAAAGATGGCTTGCGATGTGAATAATAGCAAAGT
>JBAZXN010000011.1:48362-78797 GCA_041659885.1 Tatlockia sp. | reverse complement strand
ATTGATGCATCGTCAATATCTTTTTCAGTTTCAATAGGTTTCAAAAAAGCTTTAATTTTTTTCACATAGAGTCCGGCTGTTTTTGAATAGGTTTTCTCTCTAATGGTTTCACCACCATGATGTAAGATGTAGGTATGCTGTTGAAGCATATTGAGCACTGTTCTCAATTTGCCACGCTCAGGGCTTTCGTTGTTACTTGAGGCAGGCTCTTGCTTGTGGAAATGACTGTTATTTGACTGCCCTTCTGGCTTTTTATTAGAAAGGGATGAATTGTCAGGAGCTGGGCTATTCGCATTGTTTTGCTGTGGGTAGCTATCCGGAAAATAAATTTCGAGTAAATCTCGTCCAAAACTCGCATTGAACGCTTCAACATTTTTGCAAGGTGCTTCAGCATGTGCAAGGTTATTATAAACAATGTCTGTCACCTGTGTGGCATTTTGCTGATTCAAGTCTGTATTTGAAACTAAACAATGTACCAACGCATTTTGATAGATTGTAAATTTAGTATTGCGTTCGTTTGTTAGTTTATCTTTCAGGCCATTGTTCCATTCATTCTCTTTGGTTTTGTTGTTCTCCACAACCGTTTTTGCCTCTATAAAATCCGGTTTTTGTTCAATGGTATCCTTGTCTGTTTTACATGCATCAAGTAGAGCCTTAATTAATATGAGGGCTGCAGAAAATGCTCTAGCTAATGCCATCTTTAAATCCCTATCTAAATTATGTAGTTGATCGGGAGTTCCACGAGCTAGTTTTTCTTTTGCGTTCACAATTCGATTTGTTAAGGTAATTAAGCCATTGCTTTGGATAACAATGTCACGATTTGGAGATGAGGTGTAAAAGGCTATTAAATTAAGAATATCATTGAATGCATCACGCACTTGTGCGCGTTCTGAATTAGAGGCTTCAAGTTCTTCTTTATGCTCAAACTTTAGGTTGCGAATTATTTCCTGGCTTTCGGTTAGTTTCGGAATAATTTTAGAGCACTCTTCTATTCGGTTATTTAGGTTACTAAGGCTTTGTAAATACGTAGTATAGGTGTTGTTGGCAGCATCAAATTGCTGATTTAAAACGCCAAGCGCATGGTTTGCCCTGTCAAAAGCTATTTGCGCTTGATAAGCCTCCCAAGCGAGCGCACGGATTTCTTCAAACGGTTTAACTTCATTAGTCATAACTTTCTCACAAAGGTTAAATTGTGACCATTATCGCATAGAATTTAAAACATGTAAATATTTGAAGCAAGCAATAAAAAAAGTAATTCCTCTGGGGGGTGAATAATGGGTATGTTCAAGCACTCCTCCACAATCAGATTGAAGTAAAAAAGCCCTTATATGAAAGGGCTTATTGGTATATTCTTTACAAAAGAGTCTTAGGTGACCTCTAAAACGGAATATCATCATCCAATTCATCAAATGCTTCTTGTGCACTGGTTGCAGCGGCTTGCGCTTGGGGTTTGCGGGCATTTTGATTTTGCTGTGCGCCTTGTGCGGGTGGTGCTTCATCAAAATGGGCGGCACCGCCTTTGCTGTCTAGCATTTGTACGTCTGAGGCAACGATTTCAGTGGTGTAGCGATCCTGGCCTTGGGGGTCTTGCCATTTACGGGTGCGCAAACTGCCTTCCACATAGAGTTTGGACCCTTTGCGCAGGTATTCGCCAGCAATTTCGCCTAAACGATTAAAGCAAACTACGCGATGCCATTCGGTACGCTCTTGTTTATCCCCGGTTTGCTTGTCTTTCCAGGTTTCACTGGTTGCAATGGAAAGGGTTGTGACGGCATTGCCATTGGGCATGTACCGAACTTCAGGGTCGACCCCCACATTACCAATTAAAATGACTTTATTAATTCCACGTGCCATGTATATTTCTCCTGTTGCGAAAGTTAGAGCCTGAATTATATCCAATCTCAGGGTATTTTCGAAGGGTTAATGTAAATTCTGTACAATTTTTTCTGCACTTCCGGGAAGGTAATTCGCTTTATCTATAAGAAGGTAAATTACTTTTTCCTCTGGTGCAATCACAATTTCTTTAATTCCTGCAAGTTGTTCCAATTGCTTTTGCACGCACTCTTTGGGGTTTTCAGTGTAAC
Organism: Tatlockia sp.; assembly: GCA_041659885.1. Taxonomy (GTDB): domain Bacteria; phylum Pseudomonadota; class Gammaproteobacteria; order Legionellales; family Legionellaceae; genus Tatlockia. Next base: position 76,713 of record JBAZXN010000011.1, on the reverse strand, counting down.
TTAAAATCAGCGTGGTCAAGTAAAGGTCTGGTCTCATGTAAAAAGCAATCCCCATCCACAATAAGGCGAGCAAGCCATTGCAAACAAACACGCCGACGCTTCCTGCAAATTGGTAGAGCACTCCTGCCAAAGCGCCACCCACAAAAATACCAAGAAATTGGCTGCTTGAATAAATACCCATGGCGGTCCCTTTGCGTGCAGGGCCTGCTTGCTTTGAAATAAGTGAGGGGAGAAGTGCTTCCAGAATATTGAATGCCACAAAATAACCAAACATAAGCAGGCACAGTGCGAGCCAGTGTGGGTGCGAGAAGGCCAAGCCTAACTGCGCAAGGCTGGTTAAGAGCAAAGAAAGGATAAAAACGCCTTTCATGTGGTGTTTTTTTTCTGCAATAATAATAAAAGGTATCATGCAGACAAAGGAAACCAGCATGAGGGGCAAATAAAAATGCCATTGGGAAGACAAATGCGCCTGTTTCATCTGCTGTTGCAATAAAATAGGGATCACATAAAAAGTAGCGGTTAAAATAAAATGTTGAAGAAAAATACCGATATTGAGCCGTTGCAAATGGCGATTGGCGAGCACGGTTTTAAAAAGTGGCAAACTGGCGCTGCTGTCTTGATGAAAATATTCCCGTTTAGGCGTGGGGATAACTAAATGCAATAACAGCAAGCCCAGAAAAGCCAGAAAAGCGGTAAAGTAAAAAATCCCCGCTAAACCGTAATAACTACTTAACAAAGGACTAAGTACCATTGCCAGGCTAAAGGACAAACCTATCGTCATGCCGATAACTGCCATCGCTTTGGTGCGTTGGTTATCCGGAGTTAAATCGGCTAATAAAGCAATCAGCACGCTGCCAATTGCGCCCGTTCCTTGCAGGGTGCGCGCCAAAATCATCGTATAAATCGAGTGACTGAAGGCGCCTAGCAAACTGCCCAGGACAAACAAAATCAATCCAATCGAGATAATGGGTTTGCGGCCAAACCGATCAGATAACATGCCAAAAGGGATTTGCAAAATGCCCTGACTTAAGCCATAACTTCCCAACGCAATGCCCATTAAGGCGGGGGTTGCGCCCTGTAGTGTGTTTGCATATACCGTAAAAACGGGAATTAACATAAACAATCCCAACATGCGAAAGGAAAAAATCGCCGCAATGGGAATAACGTTTTTGAGCCAGGAATGATTCATTAATACAACCTATAAAAGTGTGAAAGCCCTCCGTTGCATAAGGGATTGTTGCATAAAAACGCGAAGCACCCTAGCCTCAAGTTCTAATCAACCTTTTTTTTCTGACAAATGGTACAAAGTTCGAGGCAATGAAACAAGAATCTAACCAAAGAAACTTGAAAAACCAATCAATTCGCTGTAGTTTCAATTTTTTTTCGAGAGGGTTAAAAAATGACTTTGCAGCTAGAAAATAAGGTCGCGTTAATTACAGGCGGTGCGCGCGGTATCGGAAAGGCAACCGCACTTAAATTGGCGCAGGCAGGATGCGATATTGCTATTGTGTATTACAATAGCTCTGATGAAGCAAAAGCCCTGGTAGAAGACATTCAGGCTCAAGGCCGAAAAGCAATTGCAATACAGGCCAATGTGGCTGATCAACAATCCGTTAGAGAAATGTTTAGCATTTTTCGCGAGCATTTTAATCAGGTGGATTTCATTATTAGTAATGCGGCAAGCGGGGTATTGAAGCCTGCCTTAAAAATGTCTACCAAGCATTGGCGCTGGTGCATGGAAACCAATGCCCTTGCACTAAACCACCTTGTGGTCGAGGGGTTGGATTTATTGCAAAAAGGCGGTCGTGTGATTGCACTTTCAAGCCTTGGGGCGCATCGCGCTATTCCCAATTACGGATTTATTGGGGCATCCAAAGCGGCGCTTGAAGCATTGGTGCGTAGCTTAAGCCTTGAGCTGGCAGAGCATCAAGTCACAGTAAATACCGTTTCAGCGGGTGTTGTTGATACCGATGCGCTGAAGTATTTTCCTAATCGCGAGCAATTATTAGACGAATACCAGGCGCACTCCTTATCAGATAGACCACTTACGCCCAAAGATGTTGCAGACACCATTTATTTATTGTGCTTGCCTGAAGCCGCGATGATAAATGCCCATACCTTGTTTGTTGATGCGGGTTATAGCAAAGTAGGGTAAGTACACTGCGACGAAAAAATGGGTTAAAATAAAGAACAAAAAACACTTATGCAATCTATTATGCCTAAAAAAAGCAATATTGTAGGGCGGATTGGTCAGTATGGCGCGGAGGGCTGGGAAGCCGAAAGCGACAGAGAATTTGTTGAAAAGCGACTGACCTCAACCGCCTTATTATACCAAAGTGTCGCGTCATATCAGGCTCAATATGGCGATAAGGTTAACCGATTTTGCCAAAAAAATTACGTCATAATCACCGAGCAGGTGCAGGAAAAAAGTGCGCAGCACTGTTTTTTTCGCAGCCTCTTTGTTGCTTTTCTGGAAGAGAAAAATGCGCAAAAAGAGGGAATGTACGCCGGAAAATCAGAACATCGATCACTAGCCCCTGAGAAAGCCACGGTTACTCTGCGGGCATTGCTTGGAAAAAAAGGCCTTGCCTTGTTTCAATTGGCTTTAGAAGAAGAAGTGCACAGCAAAGCGTACCTGAATGCCGTTTTTAGAGCCTCAACCCATCACTACGAGGGAGAAAAATGGGCGCAAAGACCGGTCATTCTTATTGCAGGTCCTTCAGGCAGTGGTAAATCCTTCACAAGCATTCACGCTGTTGCAAAAGCCCGTTCCTTTTTGCCGAAGAAAGAAGGCGACTTTGTGGGAAATGACGTAGTAGCGCTTGATGGCGGGATTGTGCGTGAAGTCTCCCAAATTAATCAATTGGTCATTCAGGCGGCGCATAACAAAGGGTATTCAGGGCTTATGGACTTGTACAGTAAAGGCCCTGTTTTGCGCAAAATAAAAGACCGGCTTCAAGCTACAGTGTTTGCCGAGCCCTCATTGGGTGTGGTTCTACCCGACAGTTTCACCTATTTTTTTAATCCCTTCAGTAAAAAACAAAATCTGCTAAAAAAAATCAATGCCTTGCCTGATACCAGAATGTTGTTTTGTCGTATCCGAGGTAAAAATTTTCCTGTATTTAAGCGAGTGGTTGCCTTTTTGACCAGGAAAAGAGCCTGGAAAACAACGGGGTTTGAAGCGAATGGTGCGCTTGATTTGAATAAAAAAACACCGCACGAATCAAAAAAATACAATCCAATCGGTTTTCTATTTGGTAGTTTAAGTTCAAGATGGGCTGAATGGTTTGTTAAGCGGCGAAGCAAGGAAAAGTTGAGCATGGTGGTGACTAATGATCTTTTGCTAAAAAAAGAATCGCCTGCAGGCTCTGGGCGCTGGGTTAATGCCAATGAGCAGGAAAAAGGGGCTCTCCTTGTTTCAGAGCGGGTGTTTAAAACATGGCAGTTTAACCAACGGCACCATTCCCCGGAAGAGAAAAAAACCTTAAGCCAATGGATTGCAGAATGCCCTATGCCGCCTTTAATTCAAACCTCAGGCGAACTTGCTTTGGCCATTGCCAAAGAACGCTTGCGTTGTGATTTGGCCAATTTGTCGCGCGATTATGAAAAAACCTGTAAAAACTACGGAGTGCGCCACTCCAAAGCCCTTTCGCTGGAGATAAAAAAGGATAAAATAAAAACCTTGCATGACAGGCTATATTTTGCCCATCCTGCAAATACAGGGCAATTGGAAGCACTGCGGGCTCTCGTCAAACAACAAAGGAAAACCTTAAAGAAAACCGGGTATTGGGGATATTTTAACCATACAACCCAATCGATAAAAGCAATTATGCGTTCTATAGATACCCTAAAGGGGGAAATGGTCCTTCAGAATAGCCCAAACCATGTTACCAATAAAAATGGTCTGTTTAGCTCTGGCAATAATAAAAAAGAAAAGCAGACGTCCTGTGATTTGTCTTCGTTCCATTTTTAGGTCCCTTTTCCGTCATTCGACCCCTATTTTTCGATAAAGCCCCGTAGCTGCCGCTTAAAATATTGTGATACAATCCAAGCTTTGTAAACCAGGTGAGTTTTGAGGATAAGACATGAATGTAGAAAGCGTTTACCCCAAAGTTAGGGAAATTATCGCTGATGTGTTGGTTATTGATGAAGAGGAAATCTCCTTAAACAGCCGTTTGATTGCTGATTTGGGTGCTGAATCCATTGATTTTCTTGATTTGGTTTTTCAGTTGGAAAAAGAATTTGCAATTAAAATTCCTCGTGGTCAATTGGAAAAAAATGCACGCGGCGAGTTGTCTGAAGATGAATTTGAAAAGAGCGGAGTGCTCTCTCAAAAAGGCATGCAAGCCCTAAAAAATTATTTGAGCGAAGTGCCTGCCGAGCATTTCAAAGCGAACATGAAAGTGAATGAAATTCCACTGCTGTTTACAGTAGAAACCTTCTGTAAATTAGTCATGTCCGCAACGCTTGAACAAAAAGCTTGTGAAACTGTGGCCTAATGCGTTTTTTATTTGTTGACAGAATTTTGCAATTAACCCCTGGCGAGTGCGTGCGAGGGGTTAAGCACATTACGCAAGATGACACCACCCTTTGCCAGGATGAAAAGGGTAAACTTTGTTTTATTCCTTCCCTGATTGGCGAAACGCTTGGCCAACTTGCTGCATGGAATGTGATGTTTACCAATGACTTTACCTTGCGTCCTGTAGCCGGTGTCGTATCGCGCGCCCGTTTGCACAGGCCTGCGTACGTGGGTGAAACGCTCCTTCTTGAATCCTTCATTGAAGCGCTTGACGACAAAGCCGTTCAATACCGAAGCGTTGCATCCATTGACAAAGAGGTTGTTTTTTCGGTGGAAGGGGCTTTAGGTCCATTACTTCCCATGGCAGAATTTATTGACGAAGCAACCGTAAGACGCCAGTTTGCCGAAATCAATCGGCCAGGCGATTGGCTTTCACTCCCCACCAGCACTTCAAACGCGTTCACGCGGGACAGCAATGCGCGCCTTTTGCCCTGGATGTCCTTCGATAGCCTTATTGATTCCGAACCGGGGGTGCGGTTAACGGCTGAAAAACGCATTACAAGAGCGGCTCCTTTTTTTGCGGATCATTTCCCTTATAAACCGGTGTTACCGCTCACCGTTTTGCTGGAATGTAAAATGAATCTGGCGCGGGAATTTTTAAGCCAGGCCTCTTTTGCCAGACAATACCAGGTCAGTGAACTGCGCAAAATAAAAATGAGTGAATTTGTCTATCCAGGCGATGTGCTGGTGTGTCATCTCACGCTGAAAAAACAGGATGAAGAACAACTGATTTTGAGCTTCCGCAGTGAAGTATTGGGGAAAAGAGTGTGTGTTTTAGACTTGATAATGGTTGCAAAAAATGACTGAATTAAAAAAAAGACGGGTTGCAATCACCGGCATTGGTGTTGTCTCTCCCTTGGGAAACGATGTGTCATCTACCTGGCAAAATTTGCTGGCAGGGCAATCGGGTATCGCTGAAATAAAACAATTTGATGCAAGTGGTTTTCCAACGCGCATTGCCGCAGAAGTAAAAAATTTCAAACCAAACGCCCAAGCGGTTTTAGGCAAACACCATCGCTTTTCCATGCCCTTTACGCAATACGCACTGGATGCGGCCTATCAAGCCTTTGATGATGCGGGTATTAAGCCGAATGCGGAAAATGCTTCACGCTTTGGCGTGGTTACGGGCAGTGGCATGATGACGGCCGAATTTGATTTTTTATCACGGTTTCAGCAACGCTGTGCAGTGGATGGTCGCCCTGACTGGGAGCAGTTGCAAAACAATACGCAAAATTTGCATCATTTGGTTGATTTTGGCAAAACCACGTCTAACTCCGGTTTGTCTTTGTTAATTCAGCAATACGGGATTCGCGGTTATGCTTCGTCTGTTCATACCGCCTGTGCTTCGGGGGGGCAAGCTTTAGGGCTGGCGCTTCAGGTTATCCGGCGCGGCGATGCGGATTACATGCTGGCAGGTGGCTTTGATTCCATGATTAACCCACTGGGGTTGTCCAGTTTTTGCCTTTTAGGTGCCTTGTCAACCCACAATAGCGCACCGCATGAAGCGAGCAGGCCCTTCGATAAAACCCGCAATGGATTTGTTTTGGGTGAGGGAGCTGCTTTTTTAATTCTTGAAGAGTGGTCAAAAGCCAAGGCGCGTGGTGCTAAAATTTATGCTGAATTGGCAGGCGAGGGCAATTCACTGAGCTCCTATCGCATAACCGATTCTCACCCCAATGGCGATGGGGCTATCCAGGCCATTGAGCGTGCCTTGCACGATGCAGGCATTAAAGCGTCTGCGGTGGATTACGTTAACGCCCACGGCACTTCCACCAAAATGAACGATTTAAGCGAAACCAACGCGATTAAGGCCGTATTTGGTGAAGGCGCTTACCGAATGCCAATCAGTTCTACCAAAAGTCAAACAGGCCATCTTATTGCAGCAGCCGGTGCATTGGAAGCGGTGCTTTCCGTGTTATCCATTCAGCATGCCTATGTGCCTAAAACGGCTAATCTAACCACGCCCGATCCGGAATGTGATCTGGATTATGTTGTGGACGGGGTGCGAGAGAAATCTTTAGGTGTTGTGTTATCTAATTCCTTTGGCTTTGGTGGTTCCAATAGCTGTTTGTTGTTCAAACACCCTGAATTTGGAGTGAGTCGATGAGTGCGTGCAATCGTGTTTTTATAACGGGTTTAGGCGCGTTGACTGCAACCGGTGAGACAGCGGATGAAACCTGGAATGCTTTGCAACAAGGCCAAAGTGGGATTGCTGAAATTAAGCAATGGGATCTTTCCTCCTGGACGCACCGTTTAGGCGGGGAACTTAAGGATTTTCAACCGGCAAAAAAATTGCCCGATCGCAAATTGCTGAAAGTTATTTCCCGTCAGGATGTGTTGGGAATCAATGCCGCCATGCAAGCGGTTTCGCACAGCCAGTTACCGGAATACCGCGATACACTGACCAATCCTGCTTCTTTTAATGAAGAAACGGCAGTGTATGTGGGGTCTCCGGGTAATAAGTATTTGCAACAGTACGATTTTTTACCGTTGCTTGCAAAAGTAAAGGGCAATATGCATGCCTTTGCCACGGAATTATTTAATGAAGTGCATCCCATGTGGCTGCTTCGTATTTTGCCAAACAATGTGCTGGCTTATACCGGGATACAATATGGCTTTAAAGGCCCGAACCATAATATAACCAACCATGCGGTGAGCGGTACGCAGGCCATTATTGAAGCCTATCATGCAATACGCAGTGGTCAGGCTGAGCGTGCTGTGGTTGTTGCCTATGATATTATTGAGCCGCAAAGTTTATTTTATTACGAAAAAATTGGCGTATTGAGTGCGCGCCATTTGAAACCCTTTGATAAAGACCATGACGGAACTATCCTTGCAGAAGGGGCAGCAGCCTTTGTGCTTGAAAGCGAAGCAAGTTGCAAGGCCCGTGCGGCCACCTGTTATGGCGAAATCACAGGGGGTATGGCAACGACCGAAGCCGCTGGCCTTTTTTCTATCGAATCAGAGGGCGAATCCTTGGCTCAACTCCTCGCGAATACGTTAAAGGTGCAAGGACTTCATCCAAAAGACATTGGCTTATTGGTAGCGCATGGCAATGGCAGCAGCAAGTCCGATAACAGTGAAGCTTTTGCCATTCATTCCGTTTTTGCAGAATATAAAGTCCCTGTGACGGCATTTAAGTGGTCCATGGGGCACACGGTTTGTGCATCGGGAATTATTGATGCAGTACTTACCACCTATGCATTGCGAAACCAGTGTATCCCGGGAATTCCTCCTTTCACCCAGCCTGCTCCGGCAAGTGCTGAGTTAAACTTAAGTGCGGCTAATCGTCCCCTGGAGCCTGGCAAAAGTGCCTTGATCATTAATCGTGGCTTTGCGAGTATGAATGCCTGTTTGGTGATAAAGCCTTGTGAATGAGTTGCATAGCAAAATAGCCGCTTTGCCGGTATCGTTGGCGGGTCTTTTTTTATACCATTGCTTGCCTTACCGGCGAGCAGTCGTAAAAGCCAATATTGCCCAGGTTTTTGCAGAAAAACTCAATGAAAAGCAACAGATAAAGCTCGCAAAAGCCTTTTATTCGCATTTGGCAACGTCCCTCAAAGAGGCAATTCAACTGCGTTTCATGAGCGAAAAAACACTGCGTGAGCGGGTTGATGTGCGCGGTTATGAGCGGATGTTAGAGGTTGTTTCGCACCAAAAAGGGGTTTTGGTATTAACCGGCCATTTTGGCAATTGGGAGTTTGCACCCATTGGCGGAATTTTAAATTTCAAGGCATTTAAAGGCCAGTTTCATTTTATTCGCCGTACATTAGGCAACAAAACACTGGAAAAAATTCTGTTCCAACGCTATTACCGTGCGGGTTTACACGTTATCCCCAAGAAAAATTCATTGCATCAGGTCTGCGATGCGCTGGATCAAAATCACGCAGTGGTATTTGTTCTGGATCAGCATGCCTCCCTTGTCAATCGAGACGGGGTTGCCGTAGAGTTTTTTGGTAAAAAGGCTGGAACGTACCGAAGTTTAGCAAGCTTTGCCCGGCATACGGGTGTCCCTGTGGTTCCTGCTGCAGGATATAGAGAAGCTGACGGGCGCCATGTGCTGGAGTTTTACGAACCCCTGGAATGGAAAGAATATGCCACGGCACAGGAATCCATTTACCAGAACACCCTCGCTTACAATCAGGCTTTAGAGCGTATTATTCTTGAGCGTCCAGCACAATGGATGTGGCTTCATAAGCGCTGGAAACTAAAAAATTAGGCCATGACTCCAATGGTCAACCCACTCTATTTTACAAAAAATGCAAAATAATAATTGTATAATTTGGTGAAGGTGCCGTTATTTTGAAATTCCAAAATAACCTTGTTTATTTGCTCTATTTTATCGCTGTTACTTGCCAGAGCCGCGATACCAATACCGTAACCTAAATCAATTTGTTGATTGAGTGCTTGCACAACGCCAGGATATTGGTGGGCTAAATACAATGCCGTGTAATCATTGATGAATGCGGCATCTAACTCACCGTTTTTTATGCCAAGAATTAATTCGCTATACGTCGGGTAGGAGCGCGTTTTTACAGGCAGTGGGAATTGCTCAGTTAAAAAAGTATTGTACACGGTGCCTTGTATTGCACCAATTCGCTTGTTAATCAAATCATTAATCGTGGTGAAATTATTAGGTACCAAATAGACAATACCCGCTTTGGAGGGCAGATAGGGCAGCGTAAATTTAAACGCCGGGTCATTGTTCAGGGTAATAACCAGACCGCCCAGGGCTAAATCGATTTGTTTGTCCGTGAGTGCTTTATAGAAATTATTATCCTTTATTGCAATGTATTGACAGTCCCAGCCGAGTTGTTTGCAGATTTGATTCATAAACTCAATATCAAAACCCTGCAAAACGTAATGCGGTGTATTGATTACAAAGGGCGGCGTGAACTCCGGAGTGCCAATGCGCATGGTGAGTGCATAGGTGGAGAAGCTTATGCTGCAACAAAAAAGCAAAAGAAGGCGTATTCGCTTCATTTTCCCTATTCCCTTTGTTTTATTATTCTTATTATAGGTCGAGAAATTGGGAATTCGGCTAAAACAATGGAAAAAAAAAGAAGTAAAATAAAATGGATAAAATTAACCCACTCTTTACAGCTACAGGCAAAGCCCCTCGTAAACAAAACTTGCAGGCCCTCTTAAATAAATAGCCCCTTGTGTATCAGGCCAGTCCACAACTAACTCGCCTCCGGCTAATGAAACCGTAATGTGTGGGTCCAATTGATAGTATAAACGCCCAATGGCAGCCGCTGCCACGGCCCCACTTCCGCAGGCCCTGGTTTCCCCGCAGCCCCGTTCGTAAACCCGTAAGCGAATGTGATTTTTATCTTCAAGTTGCATAAAACCGGTATTGGTTTGCAAGGGGAATGAAGGGTGTTCACTGATTTCTTTACCCAGGCTTTGAACCGGTGCGGTGAGCAAGTCGTTTACTAGCAGCACCGCATGGGGATTGCCCACATTAATCGCATGAACCGTACAGACGGAGTTATCCTGAAGTGTGAGTGAGTAAAGCCTCGCCTGGTGCGCTGCCAATAAAGGAATTGCCTCAGGATTAAGCGTAGGCTTGCCAAAATCAACGGTTACGGTGTTATCCGCATTGATTTGCAATTGCATGGTCGTTGTTTTGGTGGCGACCCGGAGCGTGCTTTTTCCAGACAGCCCGTAATGCGCTATAAACCGGGCGATACACCGTGCGCCATTCCCGCATTGCCCGACCTCCTGGCCATTGGCATTAAAAATGCGATAAAAAAAATCAATGCCTGGTGTGTTACTTTCCTCAATTAAAAGGCATTGATCAAAACCAATGCCGGTATCCCTGCGTGATAAGGCACTAATTTGGACGGGGGATAAATGGATGTTTTGATTAATGGCATCAATCACCATGAAATCATTTCCCAATCCATGCATTTTGGTGAAGCGAATACTCATGAAGCACTCGTTGCAGGATGCACTGGTTTTGGCAAATAAAGGGCCCCTTTTTGTCCGCAAGCCGACAAAAGGGTGCACAGGAGGATAAAAGAAATCACACGCATCGTTATTTTTTCATACAGTAAAGCATTCATTATAATAAATTACCTGACAAACTGCCACGAGTTAATAACTCGCGCTTGCCATAACAAGAGGCTTTAGTGATAATCTTGAGTTTTTTTGCAGGAGAACCTGGTTGAATATTTATTTAAAAGAGCCCGAGCAGAAAGCCAAAGCCTGCGTGATTTGGATGCATGGTTTGGGCGCAGATGCTTCCGATATGGCAGGGCTTGCATCCGAATTATCGCTTAATGGGTTGCCCGTGCGCCATGTTTTTATCGATGCGCCCACTCGGCCTGTTACACTCAATAATGGGCTGGTCATGCGCGCCTGGTATGATATTGTCGGGTTAACCTTAACCGATAGAGAAGACGAGGTCGGTATTGCCCAGTCGGAAAAGATCATTCGTCAAATAGTGGATGACCAACTAAAAGATGGGTTTTCAAGCGATCAGATTTTTCTGGCAGGTTTTTCTCAAGGTGGGGCAATGGCATTATACACAGCCCTCCAGATGGAATCCCCCCTTGCTGGAGTTATCGTGTTATCCGGTTACTTGCCACTTGCAAGCAAAAGCCAGACAACGATGCCACAAAATACCCCGGTGTTTATTGCAGGGGGGCAATACGATCCGATTGTTCTTCCTATGTGGACGGCACTAGCGGTTGAGTGGTTAAAACAATCCGGTTACAAGGCAGTGTCCTTGCACACGTATTTAATGGAACATACGATTTGTATGGATGAGCTTAATGATCTATCTATTTGGCTTACCAACCAGGTGAGGAGCGCTTAAATGACCGTAGTAAAAAAATCGAGGGTGATTTCTTATAGTTGTGAACAAATGTATGGCTTGGTCAATTTTGTCGAGCATTATGCAGAGTTTTTGCCCTATTGTTCAGAAAGTATCGTGCACCATCGCGATGAAGACGAAGTCCAGGCCACCCTGGTTATCGCGGCAGCCGGAGTAAGCAAATCATTTACCACTCGCAACCGGTTACAGAAGGATAAAATGATTGAAATTCGTTTGGTGGATGGTCCGTTTAGTCATCTGGAAGGGTTTTGGCGATTTGATGAAGAGGACGGGGGTTGCCGGGTTTCTTTTGACCTCGAGTTTGAGTTTGCCGGACGCTTGTTATCCATGATGTTAGGTCCTATTTTTGAGCAAGTCACCGATAAAATGGTAGATGCGTTTTGTGACAGAGCAGAGGCTTTGTATGGTCAAGGTTGAGCTTGTCTACATTGCCGCCGATAAATCCCTGACGCATCTTAAACTGGAATTAGCCAATGGGGCAACGGTTGGCGATGCAATTGCGGCCTCAGGAATAGAATCGACTCATCCAGAGGTCAGGGGGTTACCTGTGGGCTTATTTTCCAGGCGGGTTTCGTTAGAAACCTTGCTTAACTCAGGGGACAGGATTGAAATTTACCGTGCTTTAACCTTTTCTCCCAAGGAGAACAGAAGAAAGCGCAGTAAATCCTGATGCGTGTTTTAAAGGTTTTTCAGCTTGACAATCACTTTAAAAACACGCCCCAAGGTCAGGGTTTGTGTTCAATCTGACTAAGCCGGTCGTTGCGGAAGTAGAGTACTAAATTTTGGACTCTTAACGCCCCGTTTCCTCGACGCACCGTATAGGCATAATCCCAGCGATCGTTATTAAAAGTAGGGCTTAATAAACTGGTCCCTGTTAGAATGGCTACGTCGTTTTTACTCATTCCTGTTTTTAAACGTGCAATCATTGATTGGGGCAAGAGATTGCCCTGCTCGACAAGGCGTCGAGAGAAATCATACGATGTGCAATGCGTTAAGGTGAGGGTTAAAATTATACTGAATAAAAAAGTTACAACACGCATTTTTTTGCCTGCCATGAAAAATTTCGTCATAATAACATGAGCATGCCTAGAAATATATCCAGTTAGGAGCGCTTGTGGAAGAAAGTCAGCAATTAAAAGAGGCCGGGTTAAAGATAACCATGCCGCGATTGAAGGTATTGCAAATTTTGGAGCAGTCTCTTGAGCACCATTTGAGTGCGGAGGGTGTGTACAAGGCATTACTGGAGATGGGGGAGGATGTGGGACTGGCAACCGTCTATCGCGTACTGACCCAATTTGAGGCAGCCGGTTTAGTCAGGCGGCATCACTTTGAGGGTGATTACTCCGTTTTTGAATTAAGTCAGGAAGAGCATCACGATCATTTGGTCTGTGTAAAATGCGGCAAAGTGGAAGAATTTGTCGATAAAATTATCGAAGAGCGGCAACGCCTGATTGCCAAACGGGCGCGTTTTAAAATGACGGATCATGCTTTAAATATTTATGGACTATGCCCTGATTGCCAAAAAATTGCGGCCTGATATAAAAGCCTGGCTTAAGTATACTGTTAATGCACAAAACGCATAAGGATTGAATTATGTACGATGATTTGCGCAAAGCTTATGCAACCTCGGATTTACCGACCCTTCTTTTGGGCGGTGTCGTGGTCGATAACACGTTATTGGACAATGCCCCTGTCAACCTGGTGCTTAAATCCTTTAACCGCCACGGACTGATTGCAGGCGCGACAGGCAGTGGGAAAACCAAAACAGTGCAGGTTTTAAGTGAGCAGCTTTCGCTGCTTGGCGTGCCAAGCCTTGTGATGGATATCAAAGGGGATGTCTCTGGATTAGCCGAAAAAGGGGAAGTAAACGAGGCATTGCAAGAGCGGGCGAAGTCATTAGGCTTGCCGTATACTCCGCGCGCATTCCCTGTCGAATTTTTAACCTTGCATGAAGCGTCTGACGAAGGCGTTCCGCTGCGGTCAACGTTGGTTGGTTTTGGAGCCCTTCTTTTTTCGCGGATGCTGGATATCAATGAAACCCAGGCAGGGGTGGTGACTGTTTTATTTGAGTACGCCAAAACCAATAATTTGCCGCTGATTGATTTGGCAGATCTTAAAGCCTTATTGCAGTTTGCCCAATCAGAACAGGGAAAAATAACCATTGAGTCTGCGTTTGGCGCGGTTTCTGCGGCGTCCATCGGGACTATCTCGCGCAAAATTATTGAGCTGGAGGCGCAAGGCGGGGATCAATTTTTTGGCGAGCCGGCTTTCAATGTGATGGATTTAGTGCGTGTTAATGCGGCAGGGCTTGGCATTATCTCCGTATTGCGGTTACTGGATATGCAGGATAAACCGAAGTTGTTTTCAACCTTTATGTTGAAATTATTATCCGATGTGTACCGGCAAATGCCAGAGCTTGGTGATCCGGTCAAACCCAAACTGGTCTTATTTATTGACGAGGCGCATCTCATTTTTAGTCAGGCAAGCAAAGCCTTATTAAGCCTTTTGGATACAATGGTCAAATTAATTCGCTCAAAGGGCGTGAGTTTAATTTTTTGTACCCAAACGCCGAATGATATTCCGGATGCGGTGTTAAGCCAATTGGGTTTAAAAATACAGCATGCCTTGCGTGCCTTCACCGCAAAAGACAGAAAGGCGATGAAGCTCGTTGCACAGAATTTTCCATCAACCACCTACTACAATACCGAACAACTGTTAACGGAATTAGGTATTGGTGAAGCCCTGGTGAGCAGTTTAGATGCCAAAGGACAACCCACACCCCTGATTCAATGCCGGGTGAGAGCGCCCGAGTCGCGCATGGGGGTGTTAAGTCCGCAGGAAATTGTCGCCGTAGTGAGTCAATCCACATTAATGCCGCATTATGGAAAACGGATTGAAGGGCAATCGCTAAAAGAACAGTTGGCAATCCAGGCGCCAGCCACGCCCATCAATCCACCGCTTGAGTCGCAAGGGCGCAAAAAAAATGAGCCAGGGATGATCGAAGCACTGGGGAAAAACACCTTGTTCAGGCAAGTCGTCAGGCAAATTGTCCGTGACTTAACGCGCACGGTGCTGTCGGCTTTGGGTATTAAAAAGCGTTAAAAGGCGCGTCATTGACTTCAAACCCGTCTACCTGGCTGCTGACCAGGGTCGTCTGATTTAACGGTCGGATTAATCGGTTGGTTGCTGTAAAGTGACCAATCGCAATATCTTCTCCCGCATCAACGGCCTTACGGGATGGAAGGGTAAGCTGCATTGCAGAGCCGTCTTTTCGAAGAGCATCAATCACTACAACACTTTCGTCCGGTTCTTGTAAAATAGCTAAATTATGGATAGCCTGGCCTCGGTTATCGTTTGGTGCTTGCGTATCACTGTAACTGGTATCGCCTGAGATAACATCCAAATTGGGTTGACGAAGAATCAAAGGAAAGTCAGAGAAAGGTTGATGACCAGACACCACCCGATAAATACCGGATTCATTTAAAAATTGCACGACCTCTTTGGGAACCGGGCAAATTTTCCCATTCCGATACCAGTTGGAGGTCACTATCGAGCGCGGATTGGCAACTACATAATGATCAAGCGGTTTATGGCCTGGCGGATGCAAATGCGATTCTTTTGGTTTGCTTACCCATTCTTCAATTTGCAGCGCATACCAGGCATTCAGCTCCGCAATCCATTCGGCTGCATTGCTGCATCGCCCGGTTTTCCCCGGTACATACCCCCTATTTTCGGGCGTAACGGCACCGTGAATAAACAGGGTATCACCGATGATTTTGCCAATTTGCGTGTGTTGTAAGTAGTTGGTGACTAGACCTTCTGGCGCAACCGCATCAATAAAACTCTGCGTAACGGCTTCATCGCTGATTGCCTCCAGAGGCGTTTTAGAATGCGTTGCCAACTCCTGGCGCCGGTATTCAAAGGTTGTGGGTTTGCGATGGAAAGAACCGCATCCCATGGTTTCCGTGAGCATCCATTTCAAATACAGGGTTTGGCAGGCTTTGATGCTTTTATTGTAAATATAGGATTTGATATCGGCAGTTTCCACCGACTTGAATCCTTCTGCCAGCATGCATTGAATGAGGAAATCACGCGGTAAGGTTTTGGGTCGCCAAAAGGGTGGGGCATTATAGAGTAATCTTTCGCGAATGTTGCTGGTTAACTCATAGCTAAAGCGGCGGTATTTGATTTCACGGTTTCCAGCGATTAAAAACACATCGTTCGGGTATTTTAATTTAAACTGTAAAAGCAGGTTCCCAAGCGCTAAGTCGCCAGAGCCTTTATCGCAAAAATCTCCGCCAAAGACAAATTTACACTCCCCCTGAGGATTTGGAAAAGACAAGGCGCCCTCTTTCAGCGCAATATAGGGTGAGCGGCTAACCCATTGATTAAAATACCGTATATTTCCTTCCACATCGGTTAAATGACTGATTATCATTTTATTATCCTTACTTACAATAAGGCGCATTTCATATAAAATTATATCATGTAAATGCATTTAAGCGATTTGGCTGTTCTCCATGATAAATTATAAACAAGGATTAATGCTCTTCCTGGCGTCCTGGTCTGTCGCATCGATTGCTGCAAACAAGGGGCCTTGTGTCGGTCCTTATGCACTGCTGGGTCTGGTTAACCGACCCTCCTCAGCAGACAGCCCCTGTGCGGCGCCTCCCCATGAATTTATTCTTGAGCAAGGGTATCAATCGCTTAAATTAATTGGTGGGGGAAGGGCGCAAATTTTCCCCTGGGCGCAACTGCGCTTTGGTTTAACGCAGGGCAAGGAGTTGTTCCTGTGGGTGCCTACTTACATTAAGGAAAATGCTACACCGCGCAGCGGTTTTTCAGCCATGGCACTAGGCTATAAACAGGTTATCAAAAGCAGCAGTAACTGGATGTTTACGCTGGATGGATTTGTAACCCCACCCTCCGGCAGCCGAACCTTTGGCAGTAAAGGAGAAGGCGTATTAAACGGCATTTTTTATTATGCCATTAATTCCAAATTGAGCTTAGTCGGTCAATTGGGTTTGAGCACGCAGACCGATTCACCAATAAATGGCGGGAAACGTTACAACAGTGTCAACCCTGACGTCCTGATGTCTTATGCTTTAAGCAATACGGTGCAATTGTATGGCGAGGTGAATGGACAAACAAAAACGGCCTCCAATCGAGGGAGTGGATACGATGCCGCCGCAGTATTTCTGTTTCTTATCAGCAAAGACTTCATGATTGACGTGGAAGCAGGACAGCGTTTGCGTGGGGCTTTGGATGGCCTGGAAAATTACGTGGGCGCAGGGATGGCAATCCAGTTTCCCTGATCTCTTTCAGAGAGAAGGGATAAAAAAAAGCCCTCTGTTGCAGAGGGCTTGGTAAGGGCTAGCCGCCGGTGCTGTGTATCTTACTTACATTGTTTAAGTCTTTTAATAAGGGAACCGGATCATCAGGGTGCTGAAGGTTTGGTTTTAAGTCCGTTGATGCGCCGCCAGGGAAGCGTTTGATGCTCGGGAATTTCATGATGGAGCTATCAAAGGCAAAGATAACCGGCGAAATAACCCCTGCGACCCAACCGTTGTCCTGTCCTGAAAACTTACCCGGTGAAGCAGTAAGCACTCTGGCAGGTCCTGCACCATTGAAAATCATGTCGTATTTTTCGTAAGGATCCATGGTGAGGTTGTACGTGGCTCCAATGGCGCCTAAATCCGCTTCCGATCCAAGCCAGGAATCTTTTGCAGTATAAAGGTATTTCCAGGCCATGTTAATCCAGGGCTCTTTGGGATCGCCACTGACATCGGCACGTGCACCAAGGAAATTCTCTCCGTCAATATACACCCAGGAATTGCGGGCAGAATGTTGTGCCTTACCAAGAATGTAGGCGCTGTTATCGATACTGTCGAAATAGATTGGTTTGCCGTCATTGCCGACCCATTCATGGGGAGGGGGAGTTAAGCCAACCATCGTAGCCAAAGTAGACCAGCAATCGATATGCGACATCATCTCATGGAACTGTGAACCCGGCTGGATGTGACTGGGCCACCACATAATTCCCGGCACGCGCCATCCGCCTTCAAATGCGGAGCCTTTCTCGCCACGGAAAGGCGTGGTGCCCGCATCGGGGTAGGCGTCTAGCCAGGCTCCGTTATCGGCCGTTAAAATGACAATGGTGTTGGGTGCTTCGGTGCGAATGGCATCAACCACTTTACCAATGTCGGCATCCATCTCCATAAGCGAGTCGGAATAATTGCCAAGGTGTGAACGCCCTTTAAACTCAGGAGCAGGATTGGTCGGGTTATGCATTTTTATAAAATTAACGTCCATGAAAAAGGGTTTATCGTCTTTTGCATGGGCTTTAATGTATTCAACAGCTGAATCGGCCTGGCGCACATCAAAAAGGGCAAGGCTTGCGTAATCGATTGTACCTACTTTTTTGGCGGGCTGTCCTGCAACCCCTTCCCACTCGCCCAAATTCACAGACGCTAAATATTCTTTATTAAAGGTGAGATTGAAAGAAGGAAACCAGGGATGGAATTCATTTGCTGTATCGTTATAGGCATAAACTCCTGCGTAATAGGCAGCAAAATGTTTCATCTCATCGAAGCCGTGTTCGGTAGGATAGGATTCAGGTACATCGCCAAGGTGCCATTTTCCTGAAAAATAGGTGCGGTAGCCGTTCTTTTGAAAAAACTCGGCAATGGTTGGCGTTTGTTTTCGTAAATAGTTTTTATCGCCGGGAGTTACAACGATGGAAAGTGCAGAGCGGATGGGAATGCGTCCAGTGATGAAGGATGCGCGTCCTGCAGTACAACTTGCCTGACCATACCAATTGGTAAACACCGCCCCTTCTTTTGCCAGGCGATCCACATTGGGCGTAGGATGCCCAAGGCCGATGCCCCCGCCGGAATAGGCTCCAAAGTCAGACCACCCCGTGTCATCGGTCATTAAGATTACAATGTTCGGTCGTTTGGTATCGGTTGCAGCCGGGGCTGCTGAAAATCCTTTTTGATAGGCAACAATCAAACTGGTTGCAGCCATTGCTAATAATAACGGTTTTACTTTGTGTTGTTTCATGGATTGTTCCTTATCGAGTCGATGTCCTTCTTACCTGCCGCAAAAACAATACGCGTATTCCATATTACAGCGAAATGAAATTTAGTACACTAGTAAGCGAATTAATTTAAAGGAGTAGGTATGTTTCAATGGAAATTTTGTTTAGCACTGTATGCAGTGCCTTTTTATCTTTTAGCAGGCGATGCCGCCTTGCTGAACCCGGGTAAACATTGCTCCTCCTGTAATAAAATTCCGCAACGCTTTGCCATGCTCCAATTAGACAAGGTAAAAATACCCGCCGGCACCTTTGCAATGGGCGGAGATACTCCGCAAGCAAAAAGCGATGAATTTCCCAAGCACCCGGTTACCTTAAAGAGTTTCTGGATCAATAAAACGCCTATCACCAATGCGCAATTCCAGCAGTTTATCGAGGCAACCCATTATGTGACCACCGCAGAAAAAAAACCCGATTGGGATGCGCTAAAAAAACAGTTGCCACCCGATACGCCCAAACCGGATGAGAATATGCTTGTTCCTGCCTCCCTGGTCTTTATGAAAACAAGCCAGCCTGTTTCCCTGGATAATATGGCTGAGTGGTGGGCCTGGACTCCCGGTGCCAATTGGCAGCATCCGCGCGGGCCGGTAAGTACCATTGAGGGGACTCAACATCCGGTTATCCATGTGTCCTGGGATGATGCCGTTGCTTATTGCGAATGGCAGGGCATGCGACTGCCGACGGAGGCTGAGTGGGAGTATGCCGCCCGAGGGGGATTAACCAATCGCCCATACCCTTGGGGTGATGAAGGCATTGATGAGGGGGCTGTGAAAGCCAATACCTGGCAGGGGCAATTCCCGCACCAAAATACCCTTCGTGACAAGTATTTCTATACTTCGCCTGTTGGTCAGTTTGCGCCAAACGGGTATGGATTATACGATATGGCGGGCAATGTGTGGGAATGGGTTTCTGACTGGTATCGCGGTGATTATTATGGGGAAGTGAGGCGCGGAATTGTTAATCCGAAGGGGCCAGAATCCAGCTTTGATTCCGATGAGCCCTACGCGCCAAAAAAAGTAGTACGCGGCGGCTCTTATTTATGCAGTGAAGGTTATTGTACCGGGTACCGGGTTTCGGCTCGCATGAAAACCTCACCGGATACCAGTATGGAACACATTGGTTTTCGCTGTGCAAAGGATGCGTGAAGAAAGCCTCCAGAGAGGCTTTTCTAAAGCTAGAGTTTCGAGGAGTGGACCGGCCTTTGGGCCGTGCATTCCTCCGGGGGTTTTCTTTCAAATAACGTATTGTTACTGTTATTGGAGTAAGGTTTGTAAGGTGTTGGATTGAGGTGCACGGATTGCCTGTCAATGTATTGGTTTATAGAAAGCACATCGGTTAACGAAAGCAACTTTGCTTTATACAAGAGATCAACGGTGTACTGAATCGTATGAACTTTGCCCTTCGCGCTAAAGTCTTCCAGCTCTTTTAAGTGGCCGCCAGTTGCCGATTTTCGTAGTCCAGTCAACAGGGTTTCAGTGAATTGACAGCCATAAATCGTATAGCCTTCCGCATGGGATGCGATCAATCCAAACTCAGGCATGGGAGGGGCAATCATCTCATAAATGGTGAATCGTTCGTCACTGTCGTTGGTAGAGAGGGTGATTCGGATACTTTCCAAATCATTCGACAACACAATTTTCGCGATAGACGATTTATTAATTTCGACAAGAAAGGGCATTAGGAATCTCTAGTTAATAGTTACGTGTCATTTATAACAAAGAATATCCATGAAATGAAGCGATTGCGCTAACGCCTTGGCAATAGCTAGCCAATCATACCGGTCTCCTGCCCATTTTTGGTTCAGCTCCACCTCAATGCCTGCATAGTCTTGCGCTCCAAACTGTTTGCGCAAGGCAGTGGTAAATCCATCACTTTTTCCTAAATAAGGGTAGTTAAGCCGTAGTTTTAAGGTGCTGTTCTCTTGTTTAAAATGCTGTTGCCAGCGGCGGGCAATGTGTCTTTCCGGTTCTCTTTGGGGGTCAAAGAGCAGGCCGATGTCTGCATTGCGTGCCTGGTTATTAAAAACCGGTGTAAAACTGTGAATGGAGAGGTGTAGCGTGAGTTTTCCCTGCAGGACATGGGCTGCAATTTTTTGTTCGACTGCCTGTCGGTAGGGCAGGTAATAGTTTTGGATTAAGGCTTCTTTTTTGTCTCTTGAAAGCGTTGTTGAAAGGTGGGAAAAGCATTGTTTGTGGTTTAGGCTGCGGTTGAAATCAATCAACAGGCGTGTGATGTTGGCTTGAACCAGATCGCATTGAAAATAGTGGCTTAAATAATTGGCAATGGTTTCGGCGCCTAAATCAATCCCCTGATGGGTTTCCAATACTTCCTGACAGGAGTGAAACAGCGCCTGATAGGGTTCAGGCACTGTATTAACCGCATGTTCGCAACTAAGAATTAAGGCGGCTTTTTTCATGCGGGATTAAATAAGGTATTGGTAGACAGGCAATGCCCCAACTGCCGGTACAGGCGGGATAAGTTGGTTTTGCTGTGATCATTGCCACAAGCGCGTAGTAAGCGCTCACTTAAATTGCCCTGGCTTAAAATAAACTCCAGCGTCTGTTGGCTTTTTGCATCAAGGGCTGAGCTTACGCGTTCAATTAAATGCGACCAAACCGCCTGGGCTGTCATGGTGCGCGGGGGTAATTGCCATTGCCTGCACAATTGGGAATCGTCGATAGAGAAAGCGAACCCTTCCTTGATGGCAAGATCATACACGGCCCGTAAACGCATTACTTCACAAGGCTGGTGCAAATAGTAATCAGAGCTTTCAATCCATTGCTTTAAAATAGCCGTAACAGCAAGTGCAATCGCCACATCCGCTTGTACGCATTCCTGGGAATCGATAATTCGGATTTCAATGGCCTGGCAATCAAACTTGGGGATAGCTGCTCTTGAATTGAGCCATTGATGCTGCAAAAGCCCTTCTTTATCAAAGGGGCTTATTTCTTTATACATAGGCTCTAAAATAGTTTGCTTATATTGGGTTTGAGAGCGAATAAACTCAGGGATTATCTCGCCGCTAATGGAAGGGATGCGCTGCTGGTTTTTACCATAAAAATAAAGACGTGAGTCGATTAAGCCGGTTTTTTTCCCATCGAGAAACGGGGTGCTCGCGGCCAATGCGGGCAATAACGGCAGGATGAGTCGAATGGCGTTATGGAGTTTGCAAAACTCGTCTTCATTGGCAAAGGGTAAATTCATGTGCATGCTTTGCAGGTTGGCCCATCCATGACCCTGGCAGTCAAAGATAGCATCATACTGCTGATAAATGGCTTGATTTCCGTGCGGCCAACGCTTGGTTTCGGTGTGTGGATTCATCCAGGGATGTGCCCCTGAGGGCAACAATTGCAGATTGTGCTTTGCAAGGTGCGGCAAAAGGGTAGTAATTGCTTGCTGAAAGGAATCAACCAGTGCGCTGGACGGCGGTTTGGGGCCGTTGTTTTTGAGCTCAATCACATGCAAAACCAACTCATTGCTTGCAGCAATCTCGCCGTTGCCCAAAGGGACTTCATTGACCATGTGACCTGCCAGATCATGAAGCAAAACATCGCTTAAAGGTTTAATCTCCAGGGTTTCCCGGTCAACCAGCATGTATTCTATTTCAAGTCCCAGCACGGTAAAAAGAGAATAAAAATTAGACATAACCGTGTTTCCTGCGTATACGTTGTAAAAAGACATTCATGATTTGCTCATACAAGGCATCGCCAAGCAGCCGGTCTTCAATCCCGCAGTCAATATTGGGATTATCATTGACTTCAATGACGTAATGTTTGTCATGATAACTTTTTAAATCAACACCATAGAGGCCATCGCCAATTAAACGGGTGGTTTTTAAGGCCGTTTTGATGAGATGTTCCGGTACTTCATGCAGCGGAATGGTTTCATTAGCCCCTTCTACCTTTTCACTTCCCGCATCCCAATTGTAGATTTGCCAATGGTTTTGCGCCATATAATAGCGGCAGGCAAAAATTGGTTTATTGTCCAGTACGCCAATACGCCAATCGTACTCGGTGGGGATAAAGGGCTGAATTAATACCAAATCCGAAATTTTAAAAAATTGGGACAGTGACTTCTGCAAGGCTTTTTCATCGTCCAGTTTAACCACCCCGTGCGAAAAAGCACTGTCGGGTCGCTTTAATACACAGGGGAACTCAATTTTTGGGTAGGATTTGTCGTATTTACTGATAAAAATAGTTTCTGGGGTTAAAATCTGATGGCTTCGCATCAATTCCGCTAAATAGACTTTGTTGCTGCATTTTACGATGGATTGCGGATCGTCAATGACCACCAGATTTTCCTGGGTTGCGCGCCTTGCAAGACGGTAGGTGTAATGATTCACCGCCGTTGTCGCACGAATAAACAAGGCATCGTATTCGGCGATGGTTTTGCTTTCGTTTTTTTCTATCAAATCGACATTCAACCCCATCGATTCGCCCATATTTACAAAAATATCCAGCGCCTTTTTATTGGAAGGCGCATTGGGCTCGGCAGGATCAATAAGAATCGCCAGGTCGTGAAAACGCTGTTTTTTCCGCCATTGATGAAAACGTTTTTTCGACAAATAATTTTCAGCGGCAAGGCGCATAAACTCCTGGTGATGCGCTGGCACATCTTCCATTGAAAGCACTTTGACTTCTTTAATTCGCCATTGCTTTTTCTTTTCAAAGGAAAAGCGCATCATGGGAAGGGGGAACAAGCCGTGCAATTTTTTGGCAAGCGAGGTGTGCCGCTGCGCTAAATTTTGCCCAAAATAAAGGCTGTAAATGAATTCATCGGTCTTAAGATCACGCAAGGAATGTTGAATTTCTTCGTCTACATCCTGTGAAATGAGTTTGGAGAGGCTTGCACTTAACACGTCCTGGATGCTGTCTACCGTAGGTATGACTTTGTGATCCCTTGCATGGGCTAACAAAGAAACGTAATACCCAATGGTTTGATGTTCATAAGAACGGCAAAGATTAATTATGCGCATGGATTTACTTTGATGGTAATTCTCATTCGACAAATAGTCTGAGGCATGCACAATAGCGGCCAGAGGCTCTAAAAAGCCCCAGCTTAAGGGATCATCCGTTACAATAATGGTTTCCATTCAAAGCTCTTTTGGTTGAATTATCAGGAGATTCGCATCATGGGTGAAAACACCCAATAAAATTGCATTAATAAGACTATTAGAACTGACTTTGTAATAATTGTCATGCGAAATCGGGTTTTCCCGATGCGGATCGGCGACTACAATAACGCGTTTTTCAGGCTCATACCCGCATAACACCACAAAATGGCCGCAGGGGGTGCCACGAATATCGTCATAAATAGACTCCCCTTTTTTAGTAAACCGTTCCCGGGAGCTTCGATAAAGATAGGTCGCGCTAAGGCCCGTCAGGATGGGGATTTTCTTTATAAAATATTGTCTTAATAATTGCACGCTGAGCGTATAAAAATAAATCTGGCCGCCCAGCTCAAGGTACTCGAGATAGGCTCTGCTTGCCTGTGTAATGCCTTTACTGGTTTTATAACGCATTTGCGCTTTGAGTTTGCTGATTAACATATCCTGGCACGTTTTCCCTTGATCAGAGTAGAACCAGCTGGGGTCGAATACATCGAGGCTATTGATATAAATTTTGGCTTGAAATCCATGCTGTAAGGCATGCTTTCCGAGTAGGGGTGAAAGGGTGCCGCCGGAGAAAGAGCGCTCTACGCTCTTGACCACCTGTTCGAGTTCAATATCATACCCATAATAACGGTATATCGCATGCAAGCTGGTCGGGCCGCAACTTTCATCATCCGGTTGGGTATGAATTTTTAAATCAATCATGGCGCATCAATTGAGGGACTTCTGTTTACGTTAGTCCTCAGCACCTTATTTGTCAACTGGCAGTCAAGGCATTCATTTGCCATACAAATTGGCATAAAGTCATTAAGAGTCCAAAAGACAGGATAGCAAAAACCGGCCAGTATAAATCTGCTGTTTTATATTGAATGGAAACGGGCTCTTTTGAACTTGTCAGGTAAGCTAAAAGGAGTAAGCCATAAAAATAACAGGAAGCGAGAAGCAACGCGAAAGTGGAGTGAGGCATCTTGGGGGCAGGAAGATAACCTTGCGGTAAATTTAGCAAAAAAAGGCACAGCAAAGTGCAAAGAGCCGTTCGTAAGGACAAGGCTTTTGAAGAAAAAGCAATCGCCAAAGGAAACAGCAGAAGGGGAAAATAATAAAGCCAACCCAGCGGGCTCATCAGTAACATCATGACCAGCGTAAGGCAAAAGGGTTGGTGTGGGTAATCTGCATTAAACAAGCGCATTTTTTTAAGGTACCAACACAGCATCAAACCAAGCAAAATCAAATACAGGCTGTCAACGAGAGCACGGTTCGCAATAAAGCGAAAAAGAAAACCATAAAGGGAGCCATTCCAATTGTCGCCATACCAAAACACTTTGGCCATCATTGCCAGGTATTGGCCATAAATCGCTGTGCCGTAACAAAGCAGGGGAATGCCAAAGGCAAGTAAAAGGGTAAGTACCATAAAAAGCGCAAGGGTGGGACGCTTTTGTTTTATCGCAAAGACAAAAAGTAAGGCGGGGAAAAATTTCAAAGCAGCCGCCAGACCCCAGAGGATGCCAGCCAAAACATTGTGCTCACCAAGGTAAAAATGATAGCCCAGCATGATTAAAAACAGCAATAATAGCCCCGCTTGCCCTATGGAAAAATTCATGAGGGTCGAAAAAAGCGATAAATAAACGCCCATTAAAATAAGCCAGTGTCTGCTGAAAAAAACACGGGAAAAAGCATGATAAAAGGCAAGCATAGCCCCCGATAATCCTGCAAAAAAAGACAGCAAGGTCCAGCAAAACAAGGCTTTTGGATAGGGCATTAATGCGAAGGGCTTAAATAAAAAGAAAACAAAGGGCGGGTTTAAATTAGCTGATAAAGGCTTATTTATCGGAAAAAAAACGCTAAACAGTGAATCGTAAGGGCTTTTGCCTTGTGCCAAATTGGCCAGGGCAGAATAAAAAGACGTAAAATCCACAACCAGATTCAGATTAGTAAAAAGAATAAAAAAAAGCAGGCAGTACAGCGCAATAAGTGCCAGGGCGCTCAATATTTTCAGGCTATTCATTGCGCTGGTTTTTAAAGGTAATGTATTTCGCCTTATAAGTTGGCAGTGGTATGGATATGCGAATAAGAAAACTGTTTAAAGGCACGACCAAACCAAATCCGAAAATAATAAGCATGGCCCAGGCTAAGTTGCGACGTGGCTCATCGTAAAAAACCTGCTGTAGGCGCATGGTGTTGTTGCCATGCAATATTGGTGTTGCCAAAAGTAAAAGATTGATGAGCAATAATCCATAAAAAGGAAAGGAAAAAAGACTCAGCTTGGTGAGCGGATCACTCATTTTTCGACTGACGATGTAGGCTTGTGGAAAATTAATTAAGAAAAAAGCAAGCGCTAGTGTAATGAGAAAAATCACCGCCCTTTGCGGCTCAAAGGCTCTGATTATCAGCAAGGACAAAGGGAGGGTGAGCAAGGAAAAATAATAAATCCAGCCGAAGGGGCTTAAAAACAGCATGGCTGTTATCGTAAGACAAAACGGTTGATGATTCACCTGGGTTTTTTTAGGGCCTAACCGCAGGTAATAAATAGCCACTACAATAAAAAATAAAACGCCAAAAAGGGTTTCCACAGGAAGTAAATTATGGCTTTTAATGCGCGTGTCAATTAATTGGCGAAAGAGAAAGCCATAAAGGGAGGCATTCCAGCTATCTCCGTACCATAAAATGCGCGCCACCATGGAAAAATATTGTTGATAAATGCTAAACCCATAGAGTAACAGAGGCAATAAACAACACAGGAACACGGTGCCAAACATCACGTAGCACACTTTCAGGCGCTGTTGTTTGAATGCATAAAAAAACAATAAGGCAGGAAAAAATTTGATGGAGATGATAATTCCCCACAAAATCCCGGCATAATAATCGCGCTCTTTAAGATAAAAGTGATACCCTGCCATGACAAAAAAGAACAAAATAGACCCGATTTGAACAATGGAAATGTCCATCAAAATGGGAAAAAAGGCAAAGTAAGACAGGTAAAGCATAAAGCCGTTTTTTTTCAAAAACACATCTGAAAACGCACATCGAAAGGCGATAGTCGCGCCGATAAGTCCTAAAAACAGGGAAAGCAGGGTCCAGGAGGCCAGCGCTGTATGATATTCAAGCTGTGCCAGCGGTTTAAAAAAGAGCAGGAAAAAAGGCGGGTTTAAATTAGCCGATATTTTTTCCTGAACAGGATAGGGGTTTTCATGGTCAATGAGTGCCTGACTGGAGGCATAAAAGGGAATAAAATCGACAATTCGTTTATCGGTAAAAACAAGGCAGAAAACCAGACTATAAAGAATAAGTAAAAAAGCAAAGAAAAATACTGAAAGTTGAGTCCGACTGTTCATCTTATTATTCACACTACTTTAATAGATAATTCCAGAGTAAAACGCGCAATCTGCTCTGGCTTTTCCGGGTAATTTACCATGCCTTGTACTTCAATCGGCTTATTAATCCGCTGCTTTGTTTGTTTTGACTCCTTAATCATCGCTTGGATAATCGCACCGCTGTTGCACACAAAATACACATCGGATTCCGGGCGGCGATAAAATTCTGCCTGAAAGGATTTAAACAAAAGGGAAATGGTTACCTTGGCCTGCTTTGCATGGTAAAAACCGTGTAAACCGCCTGCGAGATCAGCGCCCACTGCCAATGCACCAAAATACATGGAATGAAGGTGGTTTTTCGAGCGGCGACTTAAAGGGATTTTGATAACCAGTTCCTTGTCATCAAGCCGAATGATTTTAGGTTTTAAGTAGCCGATTAAGGGGACTTTAAAACGGCCAAACGTCCACAAAAAAAACCGAAAATGGGTTGAGAGTTTCATTAACCATCCTTGTTAACCTGCAAATTGGAAATTATTTTTTTTACGCCCTGCACGGTATTTACGCGCTTGATTATTGCCACCACGGATTTTTGTTGTTTTACCTGCCCTGACAAGGTAACGGTTCCGTTGACCGTGCTCGCATTAATGCCAACCAGGGGAATCGCTTCGTCATCCAGTACCTTGGCCGTGAGAACTGCTGCTTCCACCTTAGCGGTGATATAGGCATCCGTCAAGGCTGTGTTAACCTGTTTAATGCATAGATTGTTTACTTCAACCGTTTTTACGCCTTTGGTTGTTTTGGCAAGCGTCAATGCGTCCACAAAATTTTGGCTGTTTTTCACATGGCCGCTTAAGGTGACTATTCCGTCCTGGGTGGAGACAGAAATTTTTAATGGGTTTAACTCGTGTTTAGTGTATTTTGCTTTTATTTTGGTAGTAATAACCGAGTCGCTTAGTTGCTGCTCAAATTCTTTTAAATTATTGTCTGCATGGGCAAGGCCGACACAAAAGAGTAACAAAGCACTTAACATAAAATTAAAAAAAGACCGCATATCCCACCTCTACAGCAATTATCCAGGTGAAAGTATACCATTTTTTACGCAGCGACCAAATGGTTTGCCTTATAATTCACAGAGACCAGGGTTTATTGACCTTTCAGTTTTTGGCGCCCCGCAACTTGCTCCTGAGCGCGCCCCACAAATAAACATTGAAAAACAAGTAGTCTGGTTGCTTGCAACCAGGATTTTGCATGTAAGCCTTGCAGTAAAACGCGACCCCAGTTTTGGATTGGTTAAGATAAATTCTGGTTGCACGCAACCAGACTACACGCTTGCTCCTGAGAGCCCTCCACAAATAAACATTGAAAAACAAGTAGTCTGGTTGCTTGCAACCAGGATTTTGCATGTAAGCCTTGC
>JBAZXN010000011.1:0-48352 GCA_041659885.1 Tatlockia sp. | reverse complement strand
TGGTTAAGATAAATTCTGGTTGCACGCAACCAGACTACACGCTTGCTCCTGAGAGCCCTCCACAAATAAACATTGAAAAACAAGTAGTCTGGTTGCTTGCAACCAGGATTTTGCATGTAAGCCTTGCAATAAAATCCCGCATCGGTTTTGGACTGGTTAAGATAAATTCTGGTTGCACGCAACCAGACTACACGCTTGCTCCTGAGAGCCCTCCACAAATAAACATTGAAAAACAAGTAGTCTGGTTGCTTGCAACCAGGATTTTGCATGTAAGCCTTGCAATAAAACGCGACCCCAGTTTTGGATTGGTTAAGATAAATTCTGGTTGCATGCAACCAGACTACTCGCTACTCGCTCTTTTTGCCTCCATTGCAAAACCATGGTAGATTAATTATGATTCAGTATGTTTTTTAATTTGTCTTTGATGTGAGTTTATGAAAATTACTAATCAGGTCGATACACAAATTCAAGTCTTGAATGAGTCAGCAAAAAAGGCCTGGTTTTTTAACTCTATATTTGGCCTACTGGGAAAATTTGGACTCGCTGTAAAAAATGTGCCTTATCAGACAGCTGAAAATGAACCGAAGAAGAAAACATTCCGGCTAAAAAAGATAAAACAGTCCACTTGACTAAAGAGCAATTGATTGGAATAACGAACAATTTATCAACGGAGACGATACAAGCGCTTGCAAAGCAGCCAATGTATGAGCCTCTTTTTCAACCCATTGGGCAGGTTCGCCAATTTATATCCCATGTAGCACGTGGGGAATACCAGCAAGTGACCGGTATGCTGCAAAAGCAAATAGAGTTAGTTTTTCAAAAAGAACAGGTGACTGATTATTCCAATCGCACGTTCAAGCGCGTCAGTGGTTTTCAATACGCGCTCTGGGCTGATATCCCTCCTTGTGACGCGGCGACATTCAAAATATTCCTTTGATTCCGCTAGCGATAAAATGCGGCCTGAAAGAATGGCTCTACATCCAAAAGGCTGATGGACTCTCCGTGTTTTGAACAAACACGGGTATTTGTACTAATGCGTCAGGCGGGCTATAATTTGCCTCTTTTATATGGCAAAAAGTTAATCTCATTATGGATTCAATTAGTATTCGTGGGGCAAGAACGCACAACCTGAAAAATATCGATGTGGATTTGCCACGGAATAAATTGATTGTGATCACAGGCCTTTCAGGCTCCGGCAAATCCTCTTTGGCATTTGATACCCTTTATGCGGAAGGGCAGCGTCGTTATGTGGAATCCCTTTCCGCCTACGCCCGGCAATTTTTATCGATGATGGAAAAGCCCGATGTAGACTCCATCGAAGGGTTGTCGCCTGCCATCTCCATTGAGCAAAAAGCCACCTCCCATAACCCCCGCTCCACTGTGGGCACCATCACTGAGATTTACGACTATTTACGTCTGTTATTTGCACGCGTGGGTGAGCCGCGTTGCCCGACCCATAAAGTCAGTTTACACGCCCAAACAATAAGCCAGATGGTGGATCAGGTCTTATCCATGCCGGATGGGGAAAAAGCGATGATTTTAGCTCCGGTTGTTCGGGAGCGCAAAGGCGAGCACGTGCAACTCTTGCAGCAACTACAGGCTCAAGGCTATGTGCGCGCACGAATCGATGGGGAATTGTGTGAGCTGGATGATCCACCTAAATTGAATTTAAGGCAAAAACACAGCATTGAAGTGGTGGTGGATCGCTTTAAAGTGCGTAAAGACATAGCGCAGCGCCTCAGTGAATCCTTTGAAAGTGCACTGAATGCCGCAGACGGCATTGCGATTGTGGCATCCCTTGATAATTCGTTTCCCGAGTTGGTATTCTCCTCCAAATTTGCCTGTCCTGAATGCGGCTACAGTTTAAGTGAGTTGGAACCGCGCTTGTTTTCCTTTAATAATCCGGTAGGGGCTTGCCCTACCTGCGATGGGTTGGGGGTTGATCAATTTTTTGATCCAAACCGTGTGGTTCACGATAAAACGCAAAGCTTGGCGGATGGAGCCATTCGGGGCTGGGATAAAAAAACCACCTATTATTATCCAATGCTTGAATCCTTGGCTCGCCATTTCCGTTTTGATATCACCATGGCTTTTTGCGATTTACCGGAAAAAATACAACATATTATTTTATACGGCAGTGAAAACGAGGTAATTGAGTTCCGTTATCAACGTTCTCACGGCGATTACCTGGTTAAAAAACACGCTTTTGAAGGGATAATCCCCAATATGCAGCGCCGTTACCGGGAGTCGGATTCCTCTCTGGTGCGTGAGGAGCTGGCAAAATATTTGTCGTCTCGTCCTTGTCCTGCCTGTTTGGGGGCGCGTTTGCGGGAAGAGGCGCGCCATGTTTTTGTGGACGACAAAAATTTACCGGAAATCTCCCTCTACTCCATTGAAAAAGCGCATGCTTTTTTCCAACACCTTGAATTAACAGGATATCGCGGAGAGATTGCTGCAAAAATTAATAAAGAAATTGTTGAGCGGCTGGGCTTTTTAGTGAATGTCGGTCTGGATTACTTATCCCTCTCCCGCTCTGCCGAAACCCTGTCAGGCGGCGAGGCACAACGCATCCGCTTGGCAAGCCAGATTGGCTCAGGACTTGTTGGGGTAATGTATATTTTGGATGAACCCTCTATCGGGTTACATCAACGCGACAACGACAGGTTACTGAAAACGTTGGTGCATCTCCGCGACTTGGGAAATACCGTGATTGTGGTAGAGCATGATCACGATGCGATTCTTGCTGCCGATTACGTACTGGATGTAGGACCTGGAGCAGGGGTGCATGGCGGACAAATTGTTGCAAGTGGTGCGCCCAAAGACATAATGGCTAATAAAAACTCTCTGACAGGCCAGTATTTATGCGGAACACAATCCATCCCCATCCCCACTGCAAGACGCCCTGTCGATAGCACGCGCGCTATCCAGCTGACTGGCGTGTGCTGTAATAATTTAAAAAACGTTGCCGTAACCATTCCCTTAGGGCTAATGACTTGCATTACCGGAGTTTCTGGCTCAGGTAAATCGAGCTTGATTAATGATACCTTGTATCCTTTGGCGGCTAACCGGTTAAATCGAGCCAATCTGGTTATTACCGGTGCGGTCAAAACCATTACTGGCCTTGAGTTGTGTGATAAGGTAATTGACATCGATCAAAGCCCGATTGGGCGCACGCCTCGCTCAAATCCTGCGACGTACACCGGTATTTTTACCCCCATTCGGGAACTGTTTTCAGGAACGCCTGAGTCGCGGGCGCGCGGCTACCAACCGGGGCGCTTTAGTTTTAATGTGCGCGGAGGGCGCTGCGAAGCCTGTCAGGGCGATGGGCTAATCAAGGTGGAAATGCATTTCTTGCCCGATATTTATGTCTCTTGCGATGTGTGTAAAGGCAAGCGCTACAATCGGGAAACACTGGAAATCCAGTATAAAGGGAAAAACATCCAGGAAGTGCTGGACTTAACCGTAGAAGATGCGCGCGTCTTCTTTGATGCAATTCCTGTGCTGGCGCGCAAATGCCAAACCTTAATTGATGTGGGCTTATCCTACATTCGCTTAGGCCAAAGTGCGACCACTTTATCGGGCGGTGAGGCGCAGCGCATCAAGCTTGCCCGCGAATTGTCAAAACGCGATACGGGCAATACCTTGTATATTCTGGATGAGCCGACCACAGGCTTGCATTTTCACGATACAAAACAACTGTTGCAGGTGCTGTTTCGTTTGCGCGAACAGGGTAATACCATTGTCGTGATTGAGCACAATCTCGATGTCATAAAAACTGCCGATTGGATAATTGACTTAGGCCCCGAAGGGGGCGGCAAAGGCGGGCAAATTATTGCGACAGGAACGCCCGAGTCGGTAGCAAAGACCAAAAGATCTTACACCGGACACTTCTTGCAGGATGTACTCAGACGTTAGGACGTGCCATCAATTAAGTTTTTTGGCTGCAAATGCGGGTCATTGACACCCTTTTCGCTTCAAAAAATTGATGACACGCCCTCAATCAAATCCTCAAAGTGCTTTCATAAACTCGGTTAAATCCTGCTTTTCTTGCTCAGTCAATTTAAGCTCAAGCACTAAATTAAAAAATTCCACGGTATCTGCCAGCGTTAAAAGCCGTCCATCGTGAAGGTAGGGGGGCGAGTCTTTGATTCCCCGCAGTGGAAAGGTCTTGATAGAGCCATCGCCCACCGCTTTAATGCCGTTTATAACAACCGGGTTATAAAAGCGCTCGGTTTGCAAGTTGTGCATTGTATTGTCAGTATAGTAAGGCGGGGTGTGGCAGGTAGCGCACTGTGCTTTGCCAAAAAAGAGTTCTTGCCCCCTTAATTCGGCCTCGCTCGCTTTGGCCTTGTCGAGTTTGCCATCCCACTTTAATTTAGGCGCCGGTGGAAAGTCGAGTATTTCCTGGAGCTCAGCCATAAAATGCACCTGACTGCCACGCTCTAAAATGTTAACGCCTTTTTTAGTGGCAATAACGGGATCTCCGTCAAAATAAGCGGCACGTTGCTCAAACTCGGTGAAATCCTCTATGGTTTTTAAAGCACGCTGCGATCCGAACAAGCGTTGAATATTAACCCCGCGCAAACTCGGCGTATTGATGCGATGTCGAAATTCCTGCGGTCTGATATCGCCCACCAAATGGGTTGCTTTGTTGGTATGGCCATTGGTGTGGCAATCAAAGCAGGCTACTCCGCGGCTTGGTTTGACGGTACGTCTATCGCTGGTTTGGTTAAATTGTTGCTGCGGGAAGGGGGTTACTAATAAACGTAAGCCCTCAATTTGCTTGGGATTTAAAATGCCATTAAATAATTCGAAATAATTATCAATGGTAACTACTTTTCCCTGCGAAACATCCCCAAGATCAGGCCTTGTTGTGAGGAAAATAGGGGAGGGATAAGGCGGTAAAAAATGATCGGGTATATCGAAATCCAGATCAAAGCGGGTCAAATCGCGATTTTCCTGTTTGATAAGCTCATCAATCACAAATTTGGGAAAAAGCATTCCGCCTTCCATTTGATTCGGATGAGGCAGCGGCAGAAACCCCTGCGGGAAAAGGGTTTTTGCTTTGATTTCATCGGGAGTCATTTGCGACAGGCTGTCCCAGGTAACGCCTTGTGGCAATTTAACCCGCACGCCTTCCTGAAGCGGTTTGCCTCCGGTCATTTTGGCATTGACTGAAGGTTTATTGCTTAAATCATAGCGTTGATTTAATACACTTTGCTGCTTTTCGGCAAGTGCGCTTTTGGCTTGCGACATGCGTTTTAAGGTGGTTTCAAAGGATTCTTTGTCTACGACCGGCAGATAGCTCGATGCGGGCGCCTCTGGCGCTGCATAGGTTTCTAAGGAAAGGGCCGCGACAGAAAGAAGAATGATTGCACGTGTCAGCATAAAAATTCCATTTAATACGGTTAGCATTAAATCATAAAAGAGTTGAGTGCGGTTTACAATACAAGGCAAGCCATTAAAACTGTTCTTTCAATTGAGAGATAATTGCCGTTTTCTCTATAAAAAGCGTTCGCAGTACTTCAATTTCTTCATGGTGCGTCTTAAGAAATTTCGCCTCACTGAGGCCCGCTTCAATTTCCATGTTAACCGTATCATGAATATTACTAAGTGCTTCTTCAACGTCTTTAGCAAGCAAGAGAAGATTTTCTTCCCGCATTTCAGTCAGATCATCGGGGCGCTCTTTATTGAGTTCCAGTTTGGCATTGATTTCAGCACGAAGCCCTTTGAGTTTTTGATCCAGACGGACGATAAGATCGCGTAGGTCTTTATCCACTACCTCAATAAATTTTCTCGGTTTAGCAAGTGTTTCTTCATTCATGGTGTCTCTCTTTCTGTAATGACTCGTTATTATAAGCCTAGCGTGTATTAATTTGTTTCGCCAATACCATAAAAAATGGTATGCTTGCCTTTTTTTGAAGCAAACGACAATATGTTATTACACTCTCTTTTTATTTTGGGCATTTGCGTTGAAGCAATTACCGGAGCAATTGCAGCAGGCCGAAAAAAAATGGATTTTTTTGGGGTTATGCTGATTGCCTGCATAGCCGCATTGGGCGGCGGTACGGTGCGCGATGCACTGTTTAATACCTATCCCCTGACCTGGGTGTCTCATCCCGAATACTTGTTATATACCTCAGGCTTTGCTTTTTTAACCATTTTTATCGCTCACCGGCTGGTGCGCATTACCAAATTATTTCTTATTCTGGACGCCTTGGGCTTAGCCACTTTTGCAATAGCGGGAACCCAAAAAATTCTGGATACCGGCTTTTCGCCGAGCCTTGCCATAATCGGTGGAATGCTAACAGGTATCTGTGGTGGTATGTTGCGCGATATCCTTTGCAATGACATTCCCCTGGTACTGCGTAAAGAAGTGTACGCCGTTATTGCTTTGGCTGGCTCGTTATTGTTTATTATACTGGATCATTTTGCTATCGCACGTGAAATTAATACCTTGATTGCTATCCTTGCTATTTTTATAGCACGGCTGCTTGCTATTTTTTTTCATATCGAAATCCCTCAATTTGACTACTCTGCAAGCCTGCAGAAAAACCGCCGCAAGAAAGATTAACTGCTCAGCGGTTTTTGGTAATAGAGTTCAAACAACACTTCCCCTTCATTGAGTAAAACCAACTTGTATTGGTTTTTATCTAAACGGTAACGCTTGGCCAAGAGGCCAATATGGACTAACACAATGCCTGCAAGTGCCATCATGATGAGGCAAGGAGAGCTTGGCAGGTTGGTAGTTCGAGCCAAATAATCGGAAAGCAGCGGCGGTAATCCCGAGGCAAGACTTGCTGCGATGGAAAAAACGATGGATAACGCCGTGCAGCGAATTTGCAGTGGGAAAAGCTCAGTGAGCACAACCGAATACACGCTATAATAGCAAGCGCAAGGAATGGAAATAAGTAACTGCATAAAAAGGAGCAGCCTGGCATCGCCGTAATTGACTGCATACATTAAAGGGTAGGCCAGCACTAAAAGACCCAGTGTTGCAAGTTGCAGCATTTTCAAGCGATCCACTTTATCCGAAATCCAGCCAAAAAAAGGAATAAGCAGGGTTACAAAGGCTAAGGCCAGCATGGTCGATTGAATAACCAGGCTATGCGAAAGGGCAGAATATTGCATGGCGTGCAGGGGAATATAAAGATAGAAAAAATAACCGGAAGCAACCGATAAAAAGCTGACAAAAAAAGCGTAGTTAAACAAAAAGGGATTGCTTTTTACAAAGGCATTTGCTTGCCGGTAAATAGTTTGTGTGTCAGGTTTTTTACGCTCCGCATAGTATTTAATATAACCCAGACTTTCGGGCATGGAATAGCGAATATAGACTCCGGCAAGGGTCGTGAATGCCGCGAGTAAAAAGGGTATGCGCCACAACCATTCTTCATGATTGGGGAAATAACTTTCTCCCACCCAATGAGTCAGTTCAACAGCGGCACAAGCAACCAGGTAACCTGCCTTCACGCCCACAGAAGACCAACAGCCGCGAAACCCCCGTTGGTTGTCATTGCCGCTTTCCACTAAAAAAGACACGGAGTTTAAAAATTCGGAGCCCAGTGCCATGCTTTGAATGATTCGTAGCAATAACAAAAGAAAGGCAGCGTAAAGGCCTATTTGCTGAAAGCCCGGAATGAGTCCAATCAGTACGGTCGATACGCCCATAATCAGAATCGAGGCCATCAGGATATTTTTTCGCCCATAGAGATCGGATAAAAGCCCAAGGAGAAACGCACCAAAGGGTTTAGCAAGATAGGCTAAAAAAATAAGCCCTAACACAATGCTGGTATGTCCTTGCTGATTGCCCAATAGCTGACGCGATAATTCACTGGCCAGGAAATAACAAATGGAAACGTCATATGCTTCAACCACATTCCCCATGAGGCCGCCTAAAATAATTCGGGTTTGGTGTTTCATAGTTAACCTTGGTTTGAATCTGCTGATAACAAATCAGCCTGATGAAAAATAGGGTTTAGCAAGTTGGTGCAATATTGGCCAATCTTGTAAAAATCGTCATACTGATTAGCAAAGGATTCATGCGTTTTATGGTGACTGCTTTGGCTTGCCAGTGAATAAATATAAAAATTGCCATCCAATTGGGCTGCATAAGAATAACCAATGGAATAATGGTGCTTAATTTGTCTTAAATAATATAATTCATCGTAGCGTTGCCTGGAATACAATGATTGCCAGCTTGCCTGAGTGCATTGTGTAAACCAATTGTTTTGGTACGTTTTATCAAAACGCCAGAGGTTTGAGTTGAACAGGTTAAATTCCATGGCAGGCGTTGAAGATAAAATGAGAATTTTATGGTTTGGCTGGACCTTGGTTATAGCAATATGGCTGGTTTCATGAATACCTAACACATCATGGAATACGCTGGATACTTTGGACTTATAAGCAAAAAGGACTTCCAACAAATGGGGGTGGGGCATTACTTCAATACGGCTTTTTTCCATGAGATCTTCCCAACTACTCCATGCTAATGGCTAAAATGTTTAGCGGATGATAGCGCTAAGTCAATAATTTTTTTGGATTGCTCTTCGCTGGCATTTATCTGACTGATGTCGTTAATCAGTTCAAATAGGAAACCAGAGACTTCTTTTCCTGAACGGTCGCTATTATATAGCTCCGTTGCACTACTGAGAATATAGCGTAATAAATTTTTGTTAATGGCAATTTGTTCCTGTGAAAGAATGCCCGCATTATGGCTATCGCCAAACAGTAACCAACCCGGTGAAACCTTCAGTGTGTTGGCAATTTCTACCAGTTTAACCGGTTCCGGAATGGCTTCCCCTCGAAGATATTTTCGGCAAATTTGTACAGAGTAGCCGGTAATTTCGGCTAACTTATGAATACAAACCCCGGAAGTAGATCGTTGGGAGTTATATCCTGCAGCAATCATTGCATCGTGCAGACGGCAAGCAAACTGTTTAGTTAAGTTGACTTTTTCCATAAAGATGCAAAACAACAGGTCGGTTAAAGTAAGCAAAGTGTAACAAACTCTGTTAAAAAGCACAAATCGAAACGATTAGTTTCGAATGGAAATAAATAGTTGACAATGGAAATAGCTGTGGTATCTTACGCAACAAGACGGAGGGAAACCGTTTTAAAAACAGGTACAAGGAATTACAGTGGGAATCAATGGAAAAAAAGGTTCCCAGGGTCCAACAAGGGAAAAGTGGTCTAACCATAGCAGATGATCTCGCAAATCGCTGGCTTGAATGGATTTTATCAATCCATTCAAGCCTCTCTATTGCTTTGTGGTTGTAGCTTTTATATAATCATCGCCAGTCAGTACTGACGAGCGAATAATAGGCACGTAGCTCAGTGGTAGAGCACCACCTTGACATGGTGGTGGTCGGTGGTTCGATCCCACTCGTGCCTACCATAACTAAACCCTGTGATGCAGGGTTTTTTTTTCCGATTGCACCCATTTCAACGGGCCAGAGGGATGGAGAATAACGAAGATGCCACACATTAAGCTGCCTGATGGAAGCATCAGACATTTTGAAAGCCCCGTAACGGTTTATGAAGTGGCTCACAGTATTAGTCCTGGTTTGGCTAAAGCATCCCTTGCAGGTCAGGTTAATGATCAATTGGTAGACACCAGTTATTCCATCACCCAGGATTGCGATTTGGTAATCCTTACCGAAAAACAGGAAAAAAGCCTTGAGGTGATTCGCCATTCCGTAGCGCATTTGTTAGCGCAAGCAGTTAAAAAATTATTTCCCGAGGCGCAAGTTACCATTGGTCCTGTTATCGAAGACGGTTTTTATTACGATTTTGCATTTTCGCGGCCATTCACCCCAGACGATTTAACCCAAATTGAAGAAAAAATGCGGGAGCTTGCCAAAGCCGATTTTCCCGTTACCCGCCGAGAAATGCCGCGTGATGAGGCAATTCAATATTTTCTGGGTTTGGGGGAAGAATACAAAGCCAAAATTATCGCCGATATTCCTGAAGGCCAGGTTATCTCCTTATACAAGCAGGGCGATTTTGAAGATTTGTGTCGTGGCCCGCACGTCCCTTCAACCGGTCATTTAAAAGCCTTTAAACTCACCAAATTAGCTGGAGCATACTGGCGTGGTGATGCAAAAAATGAAATGTTGCAACGCATCTATGGCACCGCCTGGGCTGACAAAAAAGCCTTGGCAGAGTACTTGCACCGCCTGGAAGAGGCGGAAAAACGTGATCACCGCAAATTAGGCAAGGCAATGGATTTATTCCATTTTCAGGATATTGCTCCCGGGATGGTTTTTTGGCATCCCAACGGTTGGATTGTTTACCAATTGCTTGAGCAGTACATGCGAGCGCGTTTGCACGATTACGGCTATCAGGAAATTAAAACGCCCCAATTGGTCGATAAAATCCTCTGGGAAAAGTCCGGGCACTGGGCTAATTTTCGCGAAGAAATGTTTGTTACCGAAACTGACAATCGCGAGTATGCGGTAAAACCAATGAATTGCCCCTGTCATGTTCAGGTGTATAATCAGGGCATACGAAGCTACCGCGAGTTGCCTCTGCGTCTTTCGGAATTTGGCAATTGCCACCGTTGTGAGCCTTCAGGTGCCTTGCACGGTTTAATGCGTGTGCGTAACATGGTACAAGACGATGCGCACATTTTTTGCACCGAAGAACAAATTCAGTCTGAGGTTGCCTTGATTTTGGAGCTGGTGCAGGCTGTATATACTGATTTTGGTTTTAAAGACATCAAATACCGTCTTGCCTTACGGCCGGAAAAGCGCGTTGGCAGCGATGCGGTTTGGGATAAAGCTGAAAACGCCCTGAAAGAGGCCATGCAAAGCCAGGGGATAAGTTGGGTCGATGCGCCGGGAGAGGGTGCCTTTTACGGGCCAAAAATAGAATGTTCTTTGTCAGACTGTTTGGGTAGAATTTGGCAGTGTGGTACAATTCAGGTTGATTTCTCCATGCCTGAGCGGCTAGGCGCCCAATATGTTGCTGAAAATGGCAGCAAACAAACCCCTGTGATGGTGCATCGTGCTATCCTTGGCTCTTTCGAGCGCTTTATGGGTATATTAATAGAGCATTATGCGGGTCGTTTTCCACTTTGGTTGGCTCCTACGCAAGTTGCTGTGCTAACAATAAGTGAGAAGCAGCATGATTTTGCTGCAAAAATGACTAAAATTTTGCATAAACAAGGCATTCGAGCAAATTTTGACTTGAGAAATGAGAAGATTGGCTTTAAAATCCGCGAGCACACTTTGCAAAAAACACCGTATTTGCTGGTTATCGGCGATAAAGAGGTTGAAAGCAACTCGGTTTCCGTGCGAACTCGGGAAGGTGCTGATTTGGGCGTGATGCCCGTTGATACAATTTGTAATATCTTAGCGCAAGAAATTGCTGCTAAGGGTTGTGTATAATTTACTTGGAGGATTAAGCTATTACTGCATCGAATAAGCGAGAAGGCGATCGCGCGCGGATTAACGAACAAATCAATGTACCTGAGGTACGCTTAATTGATGTCGATGGCAATCAGCTGGGAATTATATCAACGCGGGAAGCATTACGTGCAGCAGAAGAAGGCGGCTTCGATTTGGTTGAAATTTCACCAACAGCCACGCCTCCTGTATGCCGTATTATGGATTACGGTAAATTTCTCTTTGAATTGAATAAAAAACAAGCGGAAGCGAAGAAAAAACAGAAGCAAATTCAAGTCAAAGAGTTAAAATTCCGTCCAACGACGGAAGACGGGGATTATCAGGTCAAGCTACGCAACCTGGTACGTTTCCTAAATCATGGCGACAAAGTCAAAATCACCCTGCGTTTTCGCGGGAGAGAAATGGCCCATCAGGATATTGGTATGAAGATCATGGAGCGCTTGCTACAAGATACTGCAGAATTTGCAGTGGTTGAGCAGCATGCTAAACGTGAAGGACGTCAATTGCTAATGGTCTTGGCGCCGAAGAAAAAGTAATGTGGTCGTCTCATTCAGCCAATAAATTCAATTTAGGCGCTGTGTTAGACATCATATAGTATGAGTAGCTGATTAAATGCGGAGTACAATGTAATGCCAAAATTAAAGTCACATCGTGGAGCTGCAAAACGCTTCCGAAAGACAGCGAGTGGAGCTATCAAGCGCCGTGGTGCTTATAGAAACCATATCCTCACCAAAAAGTCGCCCAAGCAAAAACGGCAATTGC
Organism: Tatlockia sp.; assembly: GCA_041659885.1. Classification (GTDB taxonomy): domain Bacteria; phylum Pseudomonadota; class Gammaproteobacteria; order Legionellales; family Legionellaceae; genus Tatlockia. The sequence goes on along the minus strand of JBAZXN010000011.1, from coordinate 36,185 downwards.
GTGTTGCTTCAGGTACTTTAAAAAAATGCGACGCGCGTCTGGCTGAGCGTATGTTGCACGGTAGTTAAGGGGAGGATTGAAAAATGCCAAGAGTTAAACGTGGTGTGACGGCTAAAGCACGTCATAAGAAAATTTTAGACCAGGCGAAAGGTTATTCTGGTGCCCGTAGTAGAACCTATCGCGTTGCCAAACAAGCCGTTATTAAAGCCGGTCAATACGCTTACCGCGATCGCCGTCAGAAAAAACGACAGTTTCGTGCCCTGTGGATTACTCGTATTAATGCGCAAGCGCGTGAGTGCGGTTTGTCCTATAGCCGTCTCATCGATGGCTTGAAAAAAGCAGCTATTGAACTGGATCGAAAAATACTGGCCGATATGGCGGTATACGATAAACAAGCGTTTGCCGCTCTTGCAGAAACTGCAAAAGCCGCACTTGCTTAACGCTTGAATGGTTGTATTTCTCGCAACCGCAGGTCAGTTGGAAAACCAATGGCAGTGTCTTCACTGTCATTGGTTTTTGTAGGGATAGAAATCGGGAAAAACTCCTGTTAGACAAGGTGGACGATGACCTTGCTCCATAGTCTGAATCATTTGTTTAGTTGATTTGCGGTAAAATGCGATAAAACGAGCGGGGTTTTAAGCGATACCCTCTTTTATTCAAGATTCCAGGGAGGCAGCCGCCTCCTTTTTTATATGAGCTTAACCATGCAAGATATCATTCTGTTACAACAGAAGGCTGTTCTGGCTATTACCGAAGCGAAAGATATGGCGACACTTGAAAGCCTTCGTGTCGATTATCTTGGTAAAAAAGGGCAGTTAACCGAAATCCTTAAGGGCTTGTCGGGTTTGTCGGCTGAAGAAAAGCCAAAAATGGGGCAATTAGTCAACCAAGCAAAACGCGAAATAAGCGCCCTGATTGAAGAAAAAATGCACGCGCTAAAAGCGCTGCAATTGGAAGCCAAACTGGCTGCAGAACGCATTGATGTAACGCTTCCGGGTCGCGATTCCAGGACAGGCTCCTTGCATCCTGTAACGCAGGTGAAGCAGTGGATTAACCAATATTTTAGCCGTCTGGGTTTTGATATTGTGGAAGGTCCAGAGATTGAAACCGAATTTTATAATTTTGAAGCGCTTAATATTCCAGGGCACCACCCTGCACGTGCTATGCACGATACGTTTTACTTTGGTGACGGGCGTCTATTACGCACGCACACCTCTCCTGTACAAATCCGCACGATGGAAAAACGCCAACCCCCTCTGCGCTTAATTGCCCCGGGACGGGTATACCGCTGTGATTCGGATTTAACCCATACGCCCATGTTTCATCAGGTCGAGGGGTTATTAATTGATAAAGGGGCAACTCTGGCTGGATTAAAGGGGTTGCTTGAAGATTTTTTTGCTAATTTTTTTGGCCGTAAATTAGCGGTTCGTTTTAGACCGTCCTATTTTCCGTTTACAGAGCCCTCAGCCGAAGCAGACATTGAGTGTACGCAATGCAGCGGTAAAGGATGTCGCTCCTGTAAATTTACCGGGTGGCTTGAGGTGTTAGGTTGCGGCATGGTGCACCCCAATGTGCTTTCTGCAGTCAATATTTCTCCTGAAGAATACCAGGGATGGGCTTTTGGTATTGGGATGGATAGGCTCGCGATGCTTTATTTTGGCATTGATGATTTACGGATGATGTTTGAAAACGATATAACCTTTTTAAAACAATTTTAGACCCTAAGCAAAATAACTTTTTGCAGGGGGATATTATCTACCAAGCTCTGCTTAATACTAGGCGGTATTATACGATGAAAGTGAGTCAGTTGTGGTTGCGTGAATGGGTAAATAAGAGTCCTGAAGATGCGCAAAAGTTAGCGTCTCTTTTAACGATGGCGGGTTTAGAAGTTGATGCGGTAAGCCCTGTGGCGGGTCAATTTGACAAGGTGGTTGTGGCTTTTGTCAAGAGCACAAAGCCTCATCCGCAAGCGGACAAATTGACTTTGTGTGAAGTGGATTGCGGTGAGGTTACTCCTCTATCCGTGGTTTGTGGAGCCTCCAATGTCAGAGCGGGTTTAAAAGTCGCTTTGGCCAAGACCGGGGCGACTTTGCCGGGTGATTTTGTTATTAAAGAAACCATGCTGCGCGGCGAGCTGTCGCAGGGCATGCTCTGTTCCCTGTCTGAACTGGGTTTGGCGGATGTATCCGATGGGATTATGGAGCTTGATAAAGCGGCCCCAATCGGCGCGGATTTACGGGACTACCTTGAGCTCAACGATACCGTTTTAGATATCGACTTAACGCCTAACCGAGCGGATTGCTTTAGCGTGCTTGGTATTGCAAGAGAGTTGTCGGCCCTAACCAACCAGCCCCTTAAACCAATTCCCAATGCGATCACAGAGCCTGCTATTGATGAGACATTAGCCCTTACTCTGAATGCAGGCAGTGCCTGCCCGCATTACTGCGGCCGTATCCTTCGGGGCATCAATCCTGACGCGCAAACGCCCGTTTGGATGAGTGAGCGGCTAAGGCGTGCGGGTTTGCGATCCATTCACCCTGTAGTTGATGTTACAAATTATGTCATGCTCGAATTGGGTCAGCCCATGCATGCGTTTGATCTGGCGCGTATGGAGGGTGGAATAGTTGTTCGTTTTGCAACCAATCAGGAAACCCTGACCTTGCTGGATGGCCAGGACATTGCCTTAAATGAAAAAGTATTGCTTGTTTGCGATACTAAAAAACCGCTGGCAATGGCGGGGGTTATGGGTGGAGAGGACTCAGCAGTTAATGATTCAACGCACGCTATTTTTCTGGAAAGTGCTTTTTTCAATCCGTTAACGATTGCAGGGGTCGCCCGCCGTTTTGGTTTGTGCACGGATTCATCCCAGCGTTTTGAGCGTGGTGTAGACCCCAAGTTACCCCTTATTGCCCTGGAGCGTGCAACGCAATTACTTCTTGAGATTGTAGGTGGAACGGCGGGGCCTGTTTCCTCTGCGACAGAAACGGCGTTATTACCTCCAGAACACACCGTGTTATTTAAGCCTTCTCAGGTTAAGCGTTTAACTGGGTTGGATATAAGTGAAAGTGACATGACCAATACCTTGCGGGGGTTGGGCATGACGGTTGAGAAAAATACGCCCATCTGGAAAGTAACTATTCCTTCACACCGTTTTGATATTACCCTGGATGCCGATTTGGTAGAAGAAATTATCCGCGTTTATGGTTACGATAAAATGCAGGGTGCACCAATGACAGGTACTGTTGTGGCGGGCACGATTAATCCTTATGAAATGCTTTCCATGCGGGCTTCGCAGTTTTTTACTGCAAGAGGCTACCGTGAAACCATTAGTTATAGTTTTGTCGACCCCGCTTTGCAACAGGCGCTTTATCCGCAGGCAAACACGATGGAGTTGTTAAATCCTATTTCTTCTGAATTATCCCAGATGCGGGTAGGTATGTGGTCTGGCTTACTTGCTTCAATGATTTATAATATTCACCGCCAACAAACGGCTATAGCGTTTTTTGAAAACGGGGTGGTTTTTGATTTGCAGGAAGGCGAGTTAAAAGAGCGCCAATGCATTGCGGGTTTACTAACTGGCGAGCAGGGCGCCCTGAACTGGGGCGAGAAAAAAAGCAAATTTGATTTTTACGATTTAAAAGGGGATTTGGAGGCATTGCTTGCCTTGTTTAACCTCAAGGACTTTTATTTTGAACAAGCAGAGCACCCAGCGCTTCATCCTGGAAAAGCTGCTTCAATTCGGATTAATCAGCAGCATGCCGGTTGGTGTGGTGTCTTGCATCCTCGCATAGCAGATGAACTCGATTTAACGGATGAGGTGATTTTATTTGAGCTTAATCTCGATTTACTGACGCAAAAAAATAATGCAGGTTACCGGCCCATTTCAAAATTCCCGCAAATTCGCCGTGATTTGTCGTTTTTGGTTGACGAAGCAGTCAGTGCTTTTCAAATTGAGTGCTGCGTGAAGGGCGTGGTGAAACCCGAATGGTTAAAGGCCTTTGATATCTTTGATGTATACAAGGGAGAGGGCATTCCTGCGGGCAAGAAAAGTTTAGCTATTGCACTTACCTTGCAGGATGACAAGCGCACTTTAATTGACAATGAGATCAATGTAATAATTGATGCTATAATCAAAGCACTAGACACGGAATTTTCCATTCTATTGAGGGACTAATCGTGAATGCGCTAAGTAAAGCAATGATTGTTGAAACCTTGTGTGGTGAGTTTAATTTAACCAAGCCGGATGCAAAAGACATGGTTGACTCGTTTTACGAGTCGCTCAGGCATGCGCTTGAAAACGGCCAGCATGTCAAATTATCCGGATTCGGAAATTTTACTTTGCGTGACAAGCCAGAGCGTCCCGGACGGAACCCAAAAACAGGGGAAGAGATTCCCGTTGTTGCACGGCGCGTTGTGACCTTTAAGCCCGGTCTTAAGTTAAAAACGCAAATTGAAGATAAAAGGTGATAGCTGTTGGAACATTATACGAAACATGTTTTTATCTGTACCAATAAGAAATCGCCTGGTAAAAAATGTTGCGCCAACTCAGGCGGTGAAACGTATTTTGACTACCTGAAATCGAGGCTCCTGGAACTTGGATTACATGGCCCGGGGCAAATCCGGGTGAGTAAGTCGGGTTGTCTTGGGCGTTGTGGCGAAGGGCCTTGTGTCGTAATTTATCCTGATTCCGTCTGGTATACTTATTCCAGCACGGCTGACATTGATGAAATCATTAAAAGCCACCTGATTGAAGGCAATCGAGTCGAGCGCTTGATACTTCCCAGGTAATCCACCTTCAATAGAAAGACTCTCTTACTCTATACCCGTGATCTTTCAAAAATAGCATTTTGAAAAATCACGGGTATATTTATCCGCCTCAGAAATTACTCTGTATAAAAACACAAAAGAAGTCCTATTATTCACGTTTGATCAGCGTTTTTGAGTTAAACCGTAACTCCCCAGGTACGTCATCCTGAGCGCGTTTTTTGCGCGAAGGATCTCCTGGCATTGGCACTGTCTCTAATATATCAATCGGTATAAATCTTTCCATTCAGGATTGAATGCGTTAACGAGGTCATTCTTCTTTTTCCGCGACCATCCCTTAATTTGTTTCTCTCGTTCAATAGCAGCGGCGATGTTGTCAGATGCCTCGTAATATACTAGGCGATCCACATTATATTTTTGTGTAAAGTCTTTTACCCATTTATTCTTGTGTTCATAAATGCGACGTATCAAATCACTGGTGACGCCAACATTGAGTACATTGTTATGTGTATTTGCGAGAAAATATACGTACGACTCGGTATGCATGAGATGTTCCTTGTTAGGTAGGACTGTTTCCCTATCAACTTCCTGCAGGGATGGGTATATTATCAGAAAATATTGCTTGGAGTAGGTATTTGATCATAACGCATAGAGCGTTTCAAGTATTTTTTAATTCCTGCCACACCAAGGAGATCCTTCGCGCAAAAAAACGCGCTCAGGATGACGTACCTGGGGAGTTACGTTAAACCACGGTTATTTTCAACGCAATGGGTCAGTATTTAGGGGCGTTGCGCGATTAATTTTAATTAATCTGCAAATGGATGCAATAAAATCGCGGATTTTACTTGTAGGTTACATCGGTTTTGGTTAAAATCGCCGGTCTATGATTGAAAGATTACCATAAAGGCGGTACGGAGTTAATTAATGAAAACATTTAGCGCCAAATCACATGAAGTCAAACGCGACTGGTTTGTGATCGATGCGACCGATAAAGTTTTAGGTCGACTTGCTACAGAGATTGCCAGAAGATTACGTGGCAAACACAAGGCTGAGTATACCCCACACGTTGATACAGGCGATTATATTGTTGTAACCAATGCGGAAAAGGTAACGGTAACCGGTCGTAAGTTTAAAGAAAAGGTTTATTACCATCATTCTGGTTTTCCAGGCGGTATTAAATCGATCTCTTTCGATAAACTACAGGGTAAACATCCTACGCGGATTATCGAGCTGGCTGTTAAGGGCATGCTCCCCAAAAATCCTTTGGGCAGAGAGATGTATCGCAAACTGAAAGTTTACGCGGGTAATGAGCATCCACACACTGCTCAACAACCTAAGCAACTTGAGATTGAGGAATAAGTATTATGGCTGAAAAACAGCAATACTATGGCACAGGTCGTAGAAAAAGCTCAACGGCTCGCGTGTTTTTGCGTCCTGGCAAGGGCGAAATTAAAGTGAATAATCGTGTATTAGAAGATTATTTCGGTCGTGAAACCTCTTGCATGGTAATCCGCCAACCTTTGGAAACAGTAGATGTACTCGGTAAATTTGATGTGTACGCAACTGTTGTAGGTGGTGGAATTTCTGGCCAGGCGGGTGCCGTTCGGTTGGGTATCGCTCGTGCACTCGTGTGCTACGATGAAAAAGACATGGCTGAAGGTGCGGAGCCGGATCCTAATTCTTTCCGCAGAAAATTACGTGCACGTGGTTTACTGACTCGTGACTCGCGTAAAGTAGAAAGGAAAAAAGTGGGTTTACACAAAGCACGACGTGCTACGCAGTACTCCAAACGTTAATTTTTTCCGGCTTTTCGCACTCAATCAAATGCCTCGATTCATTCGGGGCATTTGTTTTACATCGTAGATAATATAACTCCCGTTAATTCCCTTCTCACGATTCTCTAAGCTGTCTTGCAAGAAACACTGTACTTTCTATACGTTGCTCACTTTCCGAACTGGATCCCGCTTTTGCAGCCTGACAATAACTTTAAAAACACGCCCTGGTGGGTTGTCAACTGAGAATATTCACCTATGTTACTACTAAGGCTTGGCTGATAAAATATTGATCTTTGATATCCCAATATGCCCCGCCAACAGGTTGGCATTGTTTTAATTTATTTGTAGTGATGAAGCTCCATCGTAATCACAATGAAAATCAATGAGGAATGTAGATGATGTTACCTATTCAAAAAATAACCCTTTATAAAATTGAGAACCAATATGCTATTCGTTTGTTACTAGAGGATAACGCAAGGATTGAACAGCATTCCAGGGATCTTAAAAATATTTTTCCTTATAATGAGGTAAATCTTGTTGGGCAGCAATCTGTGATTGAGGTTCAGGTGGAAGGGAGAAGGTACCTTGAGACGTTGTATGCAATGTTCAAGAAAGACCTCCTGGAGCCTGATGTGTGGGAAGCGGTAAAGCAGATTATAATGGCGGAAAATTTTGACAAGAATTTTTCTCATGTGGAGTTATATCCAGCCGCGGATAATGAGAAATTGAATACCGTGAAACATGCGGAATATACTCCATTAGTCTCTCCATTAAGCCCATCCTTTTATGCGGAAAAAAGTAATAATAACAATAAGAAGAGAATTAGTATTCACAATGCAGGTGATGGTGTGAGCATGTCTGTTTCAGATCTAAAGAGTGATGAGATAAACCTTGCTAATCAAGGTAATAATGGAACGCTTCATATGAATAATCTTTCGGCGCAAGAAGGGGCGCTTAATATCAACAATAGTGGGGACAATGTGGCAATTCATGCTTCCAATATTGCTGCCAGCAAAAATGTGATTATTCACTCCAAAGGAAACAGGAACACTATTTTTGTACAAAATGCCAAGGCCAACGAGTCAATTATTATCAGTGGGGGTGAAGTTACCGATGGTGTTCAAACCGTGTTAAATGCTTTAAAGCGTTTCAATAGGTAACCGTTTGGTAATACCAACTTCGTCACTTGCCTGACCTCGTAGATAATAGAGGCTTCGATACGGGAAGCCTCGCGTTCTTAGCGAGGTTTGGCGTAGCCTGGCTTGCTTGCAACCAGGATTCTGATTTCTGATAGTAATCAAAACCAACCCTATACACTGGGCAATGAAATCTTACTCCAGTCTGAACAAATCATCCCTGGATTCAAGTCAATTTATTAGGAGATCTTAAATGCATACTTTATTTAGTGTCAAAAATAACCCCGTACAAGCTATCATAACCAGACTTACTGCTAATGATCCTACTCTACAAGTGGTTAAATGCGGTCAGCTTAGTTTAGATTTCGCATCGTCAAGAGAGATTTTCAGCGCGCTACAATATAGCACTCATGTTAAAAAGCTCGAATTTCTTGGTAATAATTCAAAAGGTGCTATTAAATTTTTGGCAGAATCGATAAGAACCCATCAATCTCTAGAAGAAATCTATTTGGGGACGAATGGGTTAGATGATGATGATTTTTTTTACCTTTGTGATTCTCTAAAAGAAAACCTATCTTCTGTTCAATTATTGGATGTTAATTCTAATGAGGGAATAACTGATGTAAGCGCACACTATATTTCTGAACTGATAGAAAAATCTACTCATATTAAAAAAATGGATATTTCTTTCACAAGTATTACAGACGAGGGAATACAAGAAATTTTAACTACACTAGAAAACAATTCTGAATCTTCTCTATTGGAATTATGTGAACCGGATATTCTTAGCAATGGCTTTCTTACACAGAATGAAGAACTTACTCAAAAATTAAGTGATTTTTTTAGTACAAAGCAAAATAGTGCAAGTAGGAACGTGATCTAATTGCCATGATTAAATATGGCCCACTTCAGCCAAGCATATACTCGCTCGAAATAAGAAATTACCACCTTGAGTATCTCGAAGAGGAGCATAAATCCCCCTGCAAATAGGTTAAAAATTCAGTGCAGTGGGGATCTTTTTCTGCTGTCCCTATTAGGGAATCCCAAGAATCAAAAGCTAATTTGACCCTCTTTTCGGCAATCCAGTTGAGAGTAAGGTATGCTCTGAGTACAATTAATTCCAAAATGCTTTTTTTGGGAATGTATTTGTGAAAAAAACCCTTATCAAATAAGGTAGTTAAAACTTCAATGGCTTGCAGCCGCATAAAAAGGTGTATTTCTTTATCAAAAGAAGCTTTTGAATTGAGAAACGGAATAATCACTTTTATGCGATTTAAAATGCTGGAATATTTTTTTTCCAATAATGCTAACTCGGGGTTTAATGGGTTTTCTTTTATTGTGTTAAACGTTTCTAACAAAGTCTTTGCATATTGCAACAGTATTTCTTGCGGATTAGCTTCATGCTCTAATATTGCGCCTAATTTTTCCAGCAAAGAAGCCGTTATTTCTTTGTTTGTTAAAATCATTTCAATTGCAATTTGATTGGAGAACCGAATAGGTACCTTAGGCCAACTTATTAGCTTCGGATTCTCCTCACATCGGCGCCAGTATACTTTTTTAGGGTTAATTAAATGACTACCAGGCCAAGGTTTTACCGATTGTAACTCATTTTGAACCTCAAAATGGACAAAGGATAATTCAAGCCCATTCACGTCAATGGAAGGAAAAATACCGTAAGTGATGTTTTTATTACTCAGGTCGAGCGAAATAGCAGTCTCTGTTTTAAGTCCTCGTAAAGCGGCATCGAGTAGGGTTTCTTCAGGTTCCACAAACACACCGGGTAGCGATAAGTCTTGTTCTGGTTTAGAAAATAAACAGTGCATGAAATATTCAGAGAGACGCCGATTGCCTAAAATAACAAATTTGTCTGCGCAAAATTGCCCTGTTACAACGATGACTACCGCTCTGTCAATCCAGCGGCTATCATGCGTTGCTGTTGTTAATTTTTGGACTAACGCATTTTCAGGCGCGCTTTTAATTAAAGAAACATCTGCTCCCAATGTGACTAATCGACTGATTAACACTTCATCCTGCAAATGGATTGCAAAATCTAAAGGAGTGAGCAATGTATTCCTGGCGAGCCGTCTGTTTTTATAATAATAATTTATTTTTAAACCATTTTTAATCAAGGCATCCCATACCTGATGCAGCGGTGATTGCAAACAAACGCCAAGATTCCCTCTGTCTTTCGAATTAACCTCAAAGGGATATTGCAGCAAGGTATCCACCATTTTTTCTATTAACGATCCGTTTTTTATAATAAGTGCTTGATCAATAATTAATGCAAGATAACTTACTAAATGGGGCGTTGGGTTAAAGCCGTTATCCATAAAAAAGGTAAATACCTCAAATTTTTGCTCTATATTGGAGCGTAAATCACTTAATAAAATACAAAAAAGATCAGGGGAGTTGATATCAAGCGCATATTGAATCGAATCCTCTGTTGGGCAAGGGAAAAGCGTTTTTGCAAGTGCCATGATCTGCATCGGCTCTTTCGATGCCAACATGTGAGCGCCAAGCTGGTGCAAATCAAAAGGAATATATCCTGAAGCAACAAAATCCCCATTTATGATTTTCTCTAGACAGGATAACTGATTCGTCTGACTCTTTTGGATGGATTCGGTTAGACTTTTTTTATTATACGATAGGCTAAGGGTTTGTTTATAAAAAATACTTGAATGATCAAATTGTCCAGATATTTTTGCCTCTAAAACAGACCATCCTGGCATCAGCGCAGTCATGACTTTCGATAGGCGCGTAACCGACTCAACAGGTGATGCGGTATTTAGGAAATCCAATAACTCTTGCCGGTATGCATTGTCGACAAACCGTAATAGCTCAATCAATCGATAGGCAATCGCTGCCAAAATACCCGCACCGCTAAAAACGAATTCATCATGATGATAAACCCGCTGGAATATTACATTGTCTATTATTCTGTGGAAAGTATAAATAATATTCTTATTTCGTGGCTCAAACTCGATATGCACCTTGGTATTTCCCAGATAAACAGGGCTCATGTGGGTTGCGCGATAAAATTCGGATAAGTGAGGGGATACATAAAATAGCGCCATCATTTTAGGGTTGGTTTCTGCAAATTTTCGCACTGGAAGAAAAATTAATTGGGTATCGGGCTTTTGCATTCTGGGTGAGACAATATGGCGATTTAACCCAACGGTCCAATAAATCATTCTATCTCGCCCCTCAACGGGAGGTGTTCTGCGAGAATGCAATTCCTTTCCCTCCTGTTCGAGAAGTCTGATTGATTTCAGAGGATGGGGGGGATGCGACTTGTTATGCGCATGGCAGAAACACAGCTCATTAACTACTTGCGTAAAAAGAGTGGCTTCCGACTGGGTAATACCCAATTTTAAATTTTGGTAAAGAGTTTCTTCCTGTTCCATTAAGTCACTGCGTGCGCTGGAAACAAGAAACCTTTTTAAGTAGCTAGCTCCTTGCGATAAATGGTTTTTTTGCTCATTTTGATTGTGCCTGGACGAATCACGAATGGAAAAATGTTGCCGCTCAGATACTTCACGTTCTTGCCAATAATTCTGAAATAAGGTGAATATGGTTTTTTTTGTTTCGGCTAAAATCATTGAATTGACCCTACAAAAGCATTGACTAGTCAGGTACGAAAGGCAAAGCGCATTGTAATTCAAGGTATAAAAAGAGCCAGGGTATATTTTACCTATTGCAAATGCGTATTCTTTGGGGACCAAATTTTGTGATAGCTGAAACAACAGGCTACGGTTGCTCTTGATACAGAATTCACCACACCCCTCATCATTTCGATTGACCATTGCTCTTAAGAGCAGTTGAGAGAATGAATGTCAACAGCTCCTTATCCCAAAAAGGATTTTTTTTCCCGGAAATAAAAAATTATCGGGTGGATTTCGTCATGACCGTGAAAAATGTGTTAAAATGATCCCTTTTGATAGTTCCCTCGGAATGAAGGACTGGTTGTAGGACGAGAATTTCTGCATTGATGCCGTTAAACTCTGCACCCTAAACCGTCCTGTTGCGAAATTTTTTAGCAGCTAAAAGTAAACGCATAAACCCGTTTTTTTACATCCCTGGGGTAACCGCATGTATGGAAACCTATTGACGAGGAGTTGGCATGGCTATTGTAGCAAAGCGTACAGTAATGTCTTTGTATTCAGATAATGATGATGTATACAGTCATCAAGTCCGGATTGTTTTGGCGGAAAAAGGAGTCAATGTAGAGATTCTGCATGCCAAACAAAATGAGGGTTCGGATGAGTTGTTTGCGCTAAATCCTTATGGCACCCTGCCCACGTTAATCGATCGCGAATTGGTTCTTTACGAAGCACGTATTATTATGGAATACCTGGATGAGCGCTTTCCGCATCCTCCCTTGTTGCCTGTTTACCCGGTAGCGCGTGCTGAGGCGCGTAAAATGATGCATCGTATCGAGCAAGACTGGTATTATTTATTGCAAAGAATCAAAGCCAACCAGGATGCCGAAGAAGCGCGTCAACATCTGTTAGATAGTTTGGTTAGTTTAGAGCCTGTTTTTGCCGATAAGACCTATTTTTTAAGCGAAGAGTTTTCTTTGCTTGATTGCGCATTGGCTCCTTTGTTATGGCGTTTGCCGCAATTAGGGGTCGAAATCCCTGAAAAAATGATAGGAATCCATACCTACATGCAGCGTTTGTTCAAGCGCGATTCTTTCCAGTCCAGTTTATCCGATTTTGAAAGGCAGTTAAGGGCGGCTTAATCATGACAAAGATGACTTCAAACAAGCCTTACCTTATCCGGGCTATCTATGAATGGATAGTAGACAATGAGCTAACCCCTTATATTTTGGTGGATGCGCAATACCCAACCGTCCAGGTACCAGAAGAGTACGTGAACGGCGGGCAAATTATTTTAAATATTTCGCCCAAGGCTTGCCGGGGGTTACATATTGAAAACGATCGCATCGTGTTTACCGCTCGATTTTCAGGGCAAAGCGTGCAAATTTATTTGGTACCTGGAGCCGTTCTTAAGGTCTATGCCAAAGAAAATGGCGAAGGGTTTGTGTTTGGGCCGGAGTATGATAACGATCCCTTGCCTCCGAAAAGCACCGAGCCAAAAAGAAAAAGTAAGCCCGCTTTAACTTTGGTCAAGAAAGAAGACTAGCGTCTGTTGGCATTTTATTTTCTAAAACCCTTTACAAAGCCCTGCGTACCGCGAACAAGTTGCGGAACGCAGGCTTGTAAAGCAGTTGCCAACAGATCCTGACTCCAACGCGTTTTGTTTGCGAGTAGGGCGGCTATGAGTCTAATAAATATGGAGCATAAACGATGTCTTCAGTAAAAACAGCCTTATACCAAACACAGCAAATTCGCGCTTGCGAGCAAAAAGCGATAGAGGAACTTGCAATCCCTGAGGATGAGCTGATGGCGCGTGCGGGGACTGCCGCTTTTGCAGCCTTGACAAAACAGTTTCCCAACGTGCGAAACATTGCCGTTTTTTGCGGCAGCGGCAATAATGCCGGTGACGGGTATGTTCTGGCACGCATTGCGAAAGAAAAAGGGTTTTCCGTTGTAGTTCACCAATACAAAACAGCAGAACATTTGCCACCTGCCGCCTGCCATGCGGCTTTACGCGCCCTTGCTGTGGGAGTGAATTGCCAGGAATTAGACGAGCACATTGATAGCGAATGCGAATTAATTGTAGACGCCTTGCTTGGCATTGGCCTAACAGGCGATGTCCAGGGTTCACTGGTTGCTGCAATTAACCAAATCAACGAATCCAGACTCCCGGTCCTTGCATTGGATATTCCTTCGGGTTTAGATGCAGATACGGGAAAAATACGGGGTGTCTGCGTAAAGGCTTCGGTCACGGTCACCTTTATAGGGCGCAAACTGGGCTTGATGACCTTAGACGGAGTGGATAATACCGGCATTTGCGTCTGCCATGATTTACACCTTGCCAAATGTTTGGCCACAATCCCCGCGGTTGCTTACTTATTAACTTCTTCTATACAAAAAGAGCAGTTGCGCCCTCGCCTTAAAAATGCACACAAAGGCTTGTTTGGTCACGTATTGATAATTGGTGGAAACTACGGCATGCCCGGTTCGGTGTGCCTGGCCGCGGAAGCGGCAATGCGAGTCGGGGCAGGCAGTGTGACAATCGCTACCCGGTTTGACCTGCCTTTGGCGCGTTTACCGGAAGCGATGGTATATCGCATTGAAAAAGCCAGTGATTTAAACGCACTCATGAAGCGTGCAACGGTCTGTGTGATTGGCCCTGGGTTAGGTGAAGACGAATGGGCGCAAACGGTGTTTACCACAGCCCTTGCTTCGCAATTACCGATGGTGATTGATGCGCAGGCTTTAAGGTTTTTGGCCGAACAGCCGCAATACGATGACAATTGGGTACTCACACCGCATCCTGGTGAGGCGGCAAAACTGCTTGATACCAGCACTGCAAAGATTCAGGATGACAGGTATCAATCGGTCTTGCGTTTGCAAAAAACCTATGGCGGCAATGTGGTTCTCAAAGGGGCGGGATCTTTAATCGCCGGTGATGAATCGGTAACGCTTTGCCCAAGAGGGAACCCCGGAATGTCTTCAGCCGGCATGGGTGATGTATTAAGCGGTGTCATTGCCGGATTGATAGCTCAAGGTATCTTGCTGCCGGAGGCTTCCCAGCTTGGCGTGTGGTTGCATGCTTGTGCCGGTGATGCGGCCGCCCTGGAAAAGGGCGAGCGCGGGTTATTGGCAAGTGATCTGATGCCGCATTTGCATCGTCTGGTGAATGAATGACAACCCTGGCGTTTATTTTACCTTGCGAGGCAGACTCCCAAGCGCTGGCAGCACGCTTTGCACGCTGTCTGCGCGCACCGCTGGTATTAACCTTTAGCGGTGAAATAGGCGCTGGAAAAACCACCTTCATTCGTGCCATGTTACGGGCTTTAGGGATTACTTCCGCGATTAAAAGCCCTACTTTTTCGCTCATTGAAAGCTATTCCTGTCAAAACTTGCAAATCCATCACTTTGATCTGTATCGTATTCACGATGAATCTGAGCTAGAGTATATTGGGTTTCGGGATTATTTTCTTGCAGACGCACTGTGCTGTATCGAATGGCCCGAGCGTGCAGGTAAAATGCTTGATTGTGTAGACGTCCATTTTGACTTTGCACTCCATGGGAATGGGCGGCGGTTAACCTTATCGGCGTTAACACCACTCGGAAAAACAATGTTATCCTGCCTTAAGGGTCAATGATGAACAGGCGAGCGATTGGGTTTTGGATATTAATGGTTTTCTCTTCCACCGCGTTGGCGGCTAAGCTGCTTGCGGTCGAAATGCAAGAGCACGGTGGCGTGCCCTCGGTCCTTTTTACGCTAAACGAGGGAGTTTCTCATAAAGTATTTACTTTGGTTAATCCCAATCGCGTGGTCATTGATTTTGAAAATACCACCCTGGCTTGTGATTTAAAGCAGGTAAAAAACCGGGCAAAGGGACTTATCAACATCATTCGAAGCGGTAACCCCAATCCACACACTTTGCGAGTGGTCTTTGAGGTGAGCCAAGTGGTTAAACCGAAAGCCAATACGCTGAATTCGGCGAAAAACAACCACGGTTTTTCATTGGATTTTTCAGCCAATGCAGCCCTTTCGCAACCGGTTAGGAAAACACAACCGGCCATGCAAAAAAGCCAACAACCCGTAGTGTTTGTGCCTTCGAAGGGTCGCCCGCTAAGGGACGTGGTGGTTGTGATAGATCCAGGTCACGGCGGAAAAGACCCCGGTGCGAGCGGCCCAAGACATACGGCCGAAAAACAGGTGACGCTAGCCATTGCAACCCAATTAAAGAAAATTATCGATAAGCAACCCGGAATGCGCGCGGTGTTAACCCGTCAGGGGGATTATTACATTGAATTGCGTGATCGTTTAAAAATCGCTCGAAAACACAATGGCGATGTGTTTGTCTCTATCCATGCCGATGCCTTTATTAACCAGCAATCCAATGGTGCCTCGGTGTTTGCGCTTTCGCAATCAGGAGCTACCAGCGAGGCAGCGCGCTGGTTGGCGGAAAAGGAAAACTATTCTGAATTAGGCGGGGTGAATTTGTCGCAGTTAGACGATCAAAGCGGGTTGGTGCGTACTGTGTTGATTGATCTCTCGCAAACGGCAACCATTGGCGCAAGCATGCAAATGGGAGAGCGAGTCTTGCATCATATGGAGCCGATTACGGCACTGCACAACAATAAAGTGGAGCAAGCGCGCTTTATGGTATTAAAATCACCCGATATCCCCTCCATTTTAATTGAAACAGGGTTTATCTCCAATCCGCGCGAAGAGCGAAATTTAACAAACTCTGCCTACCAAACCCGCTTAACCCAAGCCATTTTTCAGGGTTTAAAACGGTATTTTTGGGATAACCCACCTGGTGGGACACACATTGAAGCGTTGTCTGGGAATAACCGAATGCACCTGGTGCAGCAAGGAGAAATGTTGTCTAAAATAGCCCTCCAATACCATGTTCCCCTAAAGGTTTTGGCCGAAGCCAATAAGCTCACCGACAACCAGGTGAGGACAGGGCAGAAATTGGTAATTCCGCTGGCATGACAACAAGGATAAAACAGCTCCCCCAGGTGATAGCTAATCAGATTGCGGCCGGTGAGGTCATTGAGCGCCCTGCTTCGGTGGTCAAGGAGCTGTTGGAAAACGCCCTCGATGCCAAAGCAACCCAAATTAGCATTGAGATAGGTTTTGGCGGGTTAAATTGCATTAAAATGAGTGATAATGGCGAAGGCATTGTCAGTGAGGATTTGCCCTTGGCGATTGCCGCCCATGCGACCAGTAAAATTGGTGCGCTGAAAGATTTGTACGCTATCAACAGCATGGGGTTTCGAGGGGAAGCCCTGGCAAGTATTGCCTCCATTTCGCGATTCTCCATTCGTTCCAAAGCCTTGGGCCAAAAAGATGCCATGTGTTTATCGACAGAAGGTGGCAATGCCATTCAACTGAGCCCTTGTGCGCGAAGCCAGGGCACTACCATCGAAGTGCGGGATCTCTTTTTTAATGTGCCTGTTCGAAAACGGTTTTTAAAATCAGAACGCAGTGAATTTCTTGCGATAGAAATGCTGGTCAAGCGGTTTGCATTAAGTGCGCCCGAAATTGCCATTCAACTGAATCACAATGGCAAAGTGCATTTGAACCTGCCCCCGGTAACCTGTGAGAAAACCCGCACAGCGCGTATTCGCAAACTACTTGGCAAAGCATTTCTTGCTGAAGCCTATTTCCTTGAGGTGGAGCATGCCGGACTGCACTTAAAAGGGTGGGTGAGTACGCCTGAATACCAATTGAGCCAAAGCGATAAACAATGGATTTACGTCAATCAACGCATGGTGAGAGATAAGCTCTTGAGCCACGCAGTCAAGCAAGCTTACGAAGGATTGCTTTATGCAGGAAGGCATCCGGTGTGTTTGTTGTATCTAACCATTAACCCTGCTGAAGTGGATGTGAATGTGCACCCCACTAAACACGAGGTACGTTTTCAGCAACCGCGGTTAGTGCATGATTTTATTCGCTCGCAACTGCTGCATGTGCTGCACCATCATCAAAAAGAAATACCTTATCCTGTGGAATGCAAGCGGCCACTACCGGCAATTTGTGCGCCTTATGTGCCTGCTCCCTTAAGCCCTGCGCAAAGGGAAACCACCTCAAACTGGTTTCCTTTAAATGCCCGTTTTATGATTTATTTTAGCGAGGGAAACCCCCATTTAGTAGATGCGCTGGCGCTACAAAAGCGTTGGTTATTAACCACCCTGAAAAAAGAGCCCTTACCACTTCAAAGCCGCCCGCTTTTTGTCCCGTTGCAGTACCCTGTTTCATTGGAAAAAGCCAATGCCTTTAAAGCCCTTTTAAGTCAAATAGGAATTGAAACCGACCTAGCAGGCCAAAACACGGTACTCATTCGCTCGTTACCCTCGTTAATTCCGCATTTACAGATCACGCCGTTGTTAGCTTCTATTTTTGAAGCCAGCCCCTGCTCACTGGAAACGCTGCTTGAGAAGTTACCCTTATTCCAATCGTTTGACTTATATAGTGCCAAAACAGAGGAAATAGAGGTGTTAATCCACTCCTTGCAAGACAATACACCGAACACAGGGTGTAAACTGCTGTCTTTAAAATTGTGTGAGGATTTGGTGTATGCCTAAACCGATTTTTTGTCTAATGGGACCCACTGCTTCAGGAAAAACGGCTTTGGCAAGCGAATTGATTCAGCACCTGCCACTGGAAATTATTAGCGTTGATTCGGCCATGATCTATCGGGAAATGGATATCGGCACCGCCAAACCCTCTCCAGACGAATTAAAACGCGCGCCACACCACCTGATTGATATTTTAAATCCGCCCGAAAGTTACTCGGCTTCGCAGTTTTGTGAGGAGGCTCTAACACTTTCCAAAGCAATTCATGCACGCGGTAAGTACCCGCTGTTAGTCGGCGGCACCATGATGTATTTTAATGCGCTTCAACAAGGGCTTTCAGTCCTTCCTGAAAGCAACGAGGCAAGCCGGGCTTTTTTTGCTGAAGCACTAAAACAGCATGGTTTAACGCACCTTTATAACCAGTTAGCAGCCGTTGATCCGCAAATGGCCACAAAATTGCACCCTAATGACACGCAACGCATCCTGCGTGCACTGGAAGTGCACCACTTAAGCGGTGAAACCCTTTCAAGCTTTTGGGCTGCACAAAAAGAAAAGGGCGCGCATCGGTTTGTTAATCTTATCTTGTGGCCAGAGGAGCGCGCTTTTCTTCATGCGCGCATTGCACAGCGTTTTATCCAAATGCTAAGCGATGGATTCGTGGAGGAAGTAGAGCACTTACTTGGCAAATGGTCGCTTTCTGGCGAAAATCCTGCCATGCGCTGCGTTGGCTATCGACAGGTCATGGATTATTTAAACGGGCAATGGAATCGGAACGAATTACAGGAAAAGGGGATAGCTGCTACCCGCCAATTGGCCAAAAGGCAACTTACCTGGTTGCGCTCCTGGCCGGATGCCAGGGCTTTTTTTTGTGAGCAACCGCATTTAAGTGAAGTGATGGCACTTATTACCGAAATATTGGATAATAGCGCTCATTGTGAAGCAGAAGAGAATGAAGATGACAGCAACGCATGAAAAACCAGCCTGCACGAAGAAAAAATACCTTGTTCATAAGCGAGATTTACCGCTCAGTTGCCCAACGGATGACATGATTTTGTGGAACGCGCATCCTAAGGTCTATTTACCGATTGAAGAAACAGGCAGTGAAATTTGCCCTTATTGCAGTGCAGTTTTTGTGCTTGAAAATGATTAAATCCATTTGCCTGGTTCGCTTGTCAGCGCTTGGGGATGTGTTAATGTATGTCCCCTTAATCCGTACCCTGCAAACCTGTTTTCCAGAAGCGAAGTTAACCTGGATTATCTCGCAGCCTGCCTATTCTCTGGTCGAAGGGATGGACGGGGTGGAATTTATTGTAATCAATAAGCCGAAGTCTTTTGGCGACTACTGGCGGTTTAAAAAAGCGCTTGGTGGCAGGGTATTTGATGTATTAATCGCGTCTCAAGCGAGTTTTCGCGCCAATTTACTGTATCCCTTGATTTCTGCAAAACGTAAAATTGGGTACGACAAGCGCCGCGCCAAAGATTTTCACAGTGTCTTTGTGAATGAAACCATTCAGCCCGGTCGTGAGCATACCCTGGAAGGTTTTTTGAAGTTTGCCAAAGCCTTAAACGTGAGCGAAACCACGCTGCGCTGGGATTTACCGATTAATCCGGAAGATTATGCGTTTGCATCGGAAAAGCTACCTTCCGAGGGGCCTGTCTTATTAATCAATCCTGCGGCAAGCAAGCCTGAGCGAAGCTGGCCTTTTGACCGCTATGTGGCAGTTATCAAAGCCGCGCAAGAAAAATGGCAGGTCAAAACGGTACTTACCGGTGGGCCTGGAGCACATGACAGGGAGTTGGCCAATCAAATTCTTGCCGAAGTGCCCTGCATTGATTTAGTCGGCAAAACCAAACCCAAACAGCTTCTTGCGTTAATTAGCCAGGTAAAGGCCGTGCTTTGCCCGGACACGGGTCCTTCGCACATGGCAACAGCGGTTGGAACGCCTGTTGTTGCCTTGCATGCGGTCACCAATGCCAAGGTGTCAGGCCCTTATACCTTTGGTCATTTAGTTGTAAATTGTTACCCTGAGGCCATGCGGTCAATTCTTATGAAAGATCCTGAAACGAGCACCTGGGGCACACAGGTTCATGGGCATGAAGCAATGCAATTGATTCAGGTTGAGGCAGTCATGGTACAGCTTGAAAAACTCTTTTGCCAGGCCGAGCAACAAGCCATTGAGTTAAGTTATTTTAACCTCTCAAAATGCTAAAATTTGTCATCCCCGCGTAGGCGGGGACCCATGCCTGCATTGGCATTTCGCCTATATCTGGATAGATTCCCGCCTGCGCGGGAATGACAGTTTGAGCTTAACTTAATGGCAGTGAGGCCGTGCAAGCGCCTTTGCAACAAGTATTTGTTTTGGATTCGACACCCTGAAGGATAGTCTGGCAAAAAATAGCAAAGTGATTCAGTTTAAGCTATGATAAATTCAACCGGGTAAAGGATTTATCCATAACTCCAACGGAGGGATTATGAATTTTCGCTCTATCAAAACAATTGCCCCAGCGCTTTGCTTGCTACCAGCCCTGATTTTTGCTGAGGACGCGCCGAATAAAGAAAAAGAAGGGGAATCCTTTCAGGAGATTTGCACGGCCTCCTGGATGAAGCGGGTAGACGAAATTTCTGACAAAGTCGGCTATAAAAATTTTGGTGAAAAATACTGTGCTTGCGCGCTCACGCAACCACTGGATACGGATGCAGCCGTTGATAAAGCAATAAAAACCTGTATATCACGCACGTTGTTGCACAATGCCATGGATACTCTGGAAGACAAAATCGGTTTGAGCAAAGCAAAAGACAGCGACATTAATCAATATTGCCTTAATGAATGGAATCTCATCTATCCGAAAATAACCGATGAAGTCAAGCAAACTGCAGCCGCTTTTTGCACCTGTGCCGAGCCCAAGTTGGCGTCACTTGTGAAAGATACCGACAAAGTAACGGATAAAGACTATGCCACACAGATAGATACCATCGCTGAATCCTGTTCGGCCACAATCAAACCCGATACCTCAACCAACAAATCAACCGACTGACGCGCTCAGGTTGACGCTTTCTTTTAAAAAAGGCGTCAACCGATACCCTGTTTCAGGGTGACTATTTTTCCTTTTGCTTCGACATCGCATCAAAAAGTACTGCCTATTCTTGTCATGTGCTATATAATTAACAATATGAGGAGTTATTTTTAACAGGCTGAGCAAAAATAATGGTAGCACTATGATGTCAATTAATTTACTGGATGTCTCTTTACGTGACGGCGGTCACCGCACTAATTTTCATTTTACGGATGAGAATTTAGCCCGCATTTTAAAACCAATGGATAATTCCGGTTTTGAATACATTGAAATCGGGTATCGAAACGGCTCTCTTCATCCTATCCCGGACATTGGACCCGCAGGCCTTTGTGAAAAAGCCTATTTGGATTCCTGCAAGGCTTTGATAAAAAATGCAAAAATTGCAGTCATGGTTCACCCGGATAAAGTCGGTAAAGACGATTTGTTGGAACTAAAAGACGCGAATGCGGCACTCATTCGAATTTGTATTGCAAAAGGAGAGGTAGAGCGCGCATTTGAAACACTTGCGTTGTGCAAAGCGCTGGGGTTTGAAACGTCTGCTAACTTTATCCACATGTCCTATTATTCCGAAGCGGAAATGGATACAGTAGTTGGCCGCATGTGCCAATACGCTCCGGATATTATTTATTTTGCCGATTCCAATGGCAGTATGCTGCCGCAAAATATCGCCGCAATGTATGGTAAATACACAAAGCAATATGCCATCCCCTTTGGTTTTCATGCCCATGATAATATCGGTCTGGCACAGGCCAATGCGATTGCTGCCATAGAACATGGAGCAACATACATAGATGCCTCACTTGCCGGCATGGGTAAGGGAACTGGCAATTTAAAAGCGGAGTTTTTTACCGCGTATTTGCATGCACTCGATATTCCAAAATACAATCTGGATGAAGTATTAACTGCCGCAAATTATGTACGGGAAGCCTTAGGCATTGGGCAGGAAGCGCTTGAAATGGATGAATTTGTGCGAGGGATCTCTGATTTTTCAACGGCTGATCTTAAAATCCATAAAACGAGTAAATAATTTGAAAAAAATATTAGTTCTGGCTCCTGTCATGCCAGAAGAAACTGGCATGGAAGAAATTGCAAAATCTTTGCGCTTTCTGCAAAAAGAATACCTTATTGAATTGCTTGATCCGCTTTCAGAGCCAGAAAATCTGTCGCTTGAACGCTATTATCAACACTGGGGACAAAAGCTCACAACTTACCTGCCGCGCTTTGACGCTTTTTGGGGCTTTTCTTTTGGTGGGATAATTCTGCAGCACTGTTTTCCTGTGTTTTCCGCCGCGAAAAAACCGGTCATTTTATGCTCTACCCCAAGTTTTATTGATGAAAGTCTGGGGCAGAAATTAGCGCGGGTGATTACTCTTTGCAAAGAAGGCAACCTTTCTTTGGCGATGGATGCTTTGTATCAAACCGTTTATTTCCCCAATGATGCCCCGGTTTCCTATTCGATTAAGGATCCTTCGCGTGCAATGGCGCGTTTGATCACGGGTTTACAGTATGTGCTAGACACCGATTCCCGTGCGATTTTAAAAAATACCGATGTGGATCACCTCCATTTGCTAGGGGAATGTTCCAATCTTGTAAATTTGGCGAATGTTTGTATGCCACGTACCGGGAAAATGTTGACGGTTCCTGGTGCTGGAATGCGCATGTTGCAGGATAATCCTTCTTTTTGTGAGCAGGTTGTTTGGGATTATTTGAGGGGTACAATGTGATAAAAATAGCGGTATTACCCGGTGATGGGATTGGGCGTGAAGTAACGCAAGCAGCGCTCCCGGTTTTTAAGGCACTGGATGTTCCGGTTAATGTGATTATGGGTGACATTGGCTGGTCTTATTGGCAAAAAGAAGGCAATCCAATACCGCAAAGAACCTGGCGTTTAATCGATCAAGTGGATGCGGTTTTGCTTGGTGCAACGACCAGCAAACCTTATCGCGAAGCCCAGGAAGAATTATGCCCGGCTTTAAAAAATCAGGAAGAAAGGGATTATTTATCCCCTATTATCCAGTTACGGCAAACGTTAGATCTTTTTGCCAATATCAGGCCGTGCTTTAATGTAAGAAAAGAAGACAAACCCTTTAATTTTTGTATTATTAGAGAAAATACCGAAGGCCTTTATGCTGGTTTTGATTACCATCCCCTGCCACCAGAATTGAAATCCCTGCTGCAATCCAATCCCAAATGGCAAAACAGTGCGGAGGACGAAATCAGTTGCGCCTTGCGCTTGCAGTCAAAAAAAGGACTTAAACGCATCTACGAATTTGCTTTTCAATACGCAAAAAAACACCAGATGCACCGTGTGACACTTGCTGATAAACCGAATGTATTGCGAGCAAGTGGGGCATTTGCAAGAGAGCAGTTTGAGGCGGTGGCCAAAGAATTTCCTTCCATCAGTGCCGATATATTAAATGTCGATGCAGTGGCCTTAGGAATAATCCGCCGACCGGAATCCTTTGGGGTGATTGTCGCTGAGAACATGTTTGGTGATATTTTGTCGGATGTGGGTGCTGGCGTCATGGGTGGATTGGGTTTTGCTCCAAGTGCTAATATTGGACAAAAAGGCTGTTATTTTGAACCGGTACACGGTAGCGGGCCTGCCATGCTTTCTGCACAGGCCAATCCAAGCGCCATGTTTTTAACGATTGGTTTATTATTAAATTATTTTGGTTACACCGAGCAGGCAAAAAAAATACGGCAGGCAGTGAGTAGGGTGGTCAATGAAAACCAGCATGTCACTTACGATCTGAATGGAAGCAGTACAACCGCTGAAATGGCATCAGCGATTATTGAGAAGGCATGCGACGCTACTTATGAACCCGTTTAAGCAACTCGAAAAATTAAGCAGTACACACCTTTCCGATGCGCTCGACGCGTGTAAAATAGAAGGGGTGCTACCAGGCATCAAAGCCCTTACTTCAGGAACCAAACTGATAGGGCCTGCTTACACGATTGAGTATACCCTGTATGAGCAAAAACCAAAGGAGTTTAAGCCGGCAGCCAATTACCTTGATGAAGTACCGGCCCATTCCGTTATTCTAATTGATAACAAAGGCCGAACCGATTGCACAACCTGGGGCGGACTGTTAACGGCAGCCGCCTTAAAAAAACAGATCGCAGGCACGGTCGTCCATGGGGCGGTGCGGGATATAGACGCCATTCGTGACACCCATTACCCGCTGTTTTGTACCGATTACACGATGCGTTCGGGTAAAAACAGGGTGTACAAATCGGGTGAGCAATGCCCTTTAACTATCCATGGCGTGGTGATTCATCCTGGTGATATTGTGTTTGGAGATGAAGCGGGGGTGCTGGTTATTCCTTTGCCTTTACTGGAAGAGGTTATTCAAAAAGCAAATAACATCGCCATGACGGAAGAAAAAATCCTTGCCATGGTGCAACAAGGTTCTCCTTTATCCCTTGCGCGTGAGAAATACCGTTATGACAAGCCCTGGCTCAATGCACAGTAATTGCCGCTTTATCGATATCCATTACCATGCGAATCCTTGCCTTTACCAGCGCCGATTGTCAGCCCTTGAAGCGGGGAGGCGATACCAGGCTTTAGAGGGCGCTGTGGTATTAAAAAGCCATCTTGGCTCCACCGGGATTCAAGCGACACTTGCCCAAGATTTGGGCTTACCGGTTTTTCCCTCGTTGGTGTTAAATGCCATTGCAGGCGGGATTGACTACCGTGTCATCGTGCAAGCACTTTCGGAATACCAATCGGACGCTGCGATTAAAATGTTGGTTCATTTTCCAACCCTTACTGGCCGCCAATACCAATCCCGCCTGGCAAGGCAACTGATTCATCCGCAATTAACGCAACATACCCTTAAAGCGGCAACCTTGTTTAATGAAGGCAACCAACTGCGGAAAGAGGCCGTTGATATCCTCAAAATGGCAGCCGATTTTCCCATAGTGCTCTCCACAGGCCATGCTTCAAAAGAGGAAGTGGATGCCTTAATTGATGCGTGCATTCGTTACAATGTGCCTAAACTTTTATTAAACCAACCCGCAAATCCCTTAACGGGTCTGGATGCAGATGCCCTTAAAACGATTGCTCAACAACCCTTTGTTTACATAGAGCAAACTGCGTTGACCTATTTGCTTGGTCACCAGAGCAAGGACGATTTTGATGCCGTCATGAGTACGTTACCGCGCGTTATTTACAGTTCCGATTTAGGTCAAACAAGCCAAATTGAAATTGAACGCTGGGTTCAGGATTCCAATGCCCATTTCGATGCATTGCAACTGACCCCAGAGCGGAAGGACGCGTTATGGAAAAGCAATGCAATGGCGTTGTTAACGGAATAACAAAACGAAAGGTCAAATGGGGAAAGTGCTAAACATCGTTTTCTTCTTATCGCATTCCTGGATTAAACTGCTCCATGAAATTGTTCATGTTGGCTATTAATGCATCATCTATTGGGGCAAGAGGTACAATACCGTCATACTGTTTTTCTGCATTAATGCATTTTGTAAAGGGCGTAAACAGGGATGAAAAAGTTGCTTGCAATTCGGCTGCCGTATAATGCGTTTTCCACCCATCCTGAACGGATTTAGTGTATTTTCTATTTACCTCAATGAATAAGTCGGCTATTTTTTTTCTTTCCTTGTTGGCCTGTTGGTTTAATTTCATCAAACGTAATGTATTTTCGTAACTTTTTGGGGGTTCAATTTCCGGGGTAATGACAGAAAAACGATTGGCTCTTAGCAAACCCATCGCATCGGCAGCCAATCGTCTAATTTCAGGCTTTTCCTCCGCCGGTGTTTTATCCACAAACCAGGAAATCATTGCGCGAACCGGTATTTTAACCAGAAGCCAGGGTGTCGTACTGAACCGCAACAAACCGTTGGTCATACTGGCTAAGCCTTCGACACACCAGGAAAGGGGGTAAATCACTTTGGCGAGTAAGGGTTTTGCAAAAAGTGCTTCAACATCAGGAATAAAACAAGCTATTAATAGAAGAGGGGACAGAAGTAACCAGAGGCTTAGAATAATTGCCCCTCCTGCCAAACTTCCCAGCCCATGAAAAAAGGTGAAAATAGCATCGATTGGCTGTGCAACGTCGCGTTTTCTTTTACCAGCGGATTGATAAGGCCTAACCAGATCAGAAAAACTTTTAAACAATTTGACGATAGGATATAAAGCACCTAAAAATTGGTAATGGGGGTAAAGGTTATCAGGAACAAATTTTACAGAATCGGAGAGTTGGATAGGGTATTTAGTCGCCCCGTCATGATAACGGTATAAATGCTTATCCGATAAACCGATAGCCTCGTAAAATGAGAGGTAATTTCTATTTAGCTTTTTCATTGATACGCACGTCCAATATAATGTAGGGTTGTTGAGTTGAGTCACTACTATCGATCAGCTCATCTCCAGGAGGTCAATTATAACGTAATCAGATCAATTATCAAGCATGCACTTTTCAATGTATATAAAATCGCCTTTATGACGTAGTTGTAAGTACCGTACTTTGTAACCCTCGTTTTTTTGAACCCGCGTTAATCTATAAAATTGGAACAATGGTCAATAATCAGCTATACTACAAAAGTAGTAATTAATTGCATTTGTAGGTGGTCTATGGGCATTCCAATAAGAATTGATGAGCAAATTTATAATGAAGCTAAAAAAGTAGCTCGATCTGAATTTAGGTCAATTCCAAATCAAATTGAATTTTGGGCTAATCTGGGAAAATGTGCATTAGATAATCCGGATTTACCTATTGAATTTATAAAAGATACACTCATATCCAAGCGACAAGATAAGTCATTAGCAGAACCTTTTTATTTTGAGGTTAATAGTGACTGATATAATTATTAAACAAATGCCATCGTTTAAGCGGGTTTATAAAAAACTTCATAAAGAACACAAAA
The DNA here is from genome assembly GCA_041659885.1 of Tatlockia sp. Lineage (GTDB taxonomy): Bacteria > Pseudomonadota > Gammaproteobacteria > Legionellales > Legionellaceae > Tatlockia. The sequence continues at coordinate 9,379 of JBAZXN010000011.1, read as the reverse complement.
TAATGGTTAATGAAGCAATTTCAGACATTATAAAGGACCCTACTATCGGGGAAGAAAAAAAAGGTGATTTAGCTGGTGTCTTTGTTTATAAATTTAAAATGCACAATCAGGAATTTCTTTTAGCTTATGAATGGGATCCTTTAGATAGAGTTTTGCTTGCTCTTGGCGTTCATGAAAATTTTTATCGTGATTTAAAAAAAATTCCATGACGAAGCGTTACCAGTTAGAATTCCACAGGGGATTCGGCTATCTTTATTATTCAATCCTACGGTTCTTTTCGACATGGATCTCCGCGCAAAATACATAGCAGCAAGTAGATGCATTTTTTAAATGCAAGAAATTTTCATTAAAAATCAGTTGGGTAGCCTTGATGGAGCGAGAGCGCAATCAAGGTTTTCCTTTTCAGAGTATGAAAACCTTGGTTACATTACGCTGCACCAAGGCTACTAAACCTTAGAAACCTGAATACTGTCCGCAGGTTCTGGTTGCTACTGAACTCACCGCATGTGACCAAAAATTTCCTGCAAAAACAAAACCGTGCTTTGCCAGGAACGTTTATCGGCCAGTGCATTGTAATGTAACCCCATTTCGGCATCGTTTGCAGTGGGATCGGTAAAGGAGTGGGCGGTTTGCCCATATAAATGAATTTGCCAGTCAACCTTTTTTTGCGTCATTTCAAGTGCGAATTGATTAACCTCTTCCGGTAACACCAGCGGGTCGTCATAGCCATGCAGGATTAAAATTTTAGCTTGAATAGAGTACTGCTCTTGTACGAGGGGTGCGCCAAGAACGCCATGAAAACTGATGGCGCCTTTTAAATTGACGCCTGCACGCGCCAAATCCAACACACATAACCCGCCAAAGCAGTAGCCTAATGCAGCAATTTGATTGGAATTGACCTGGGGCAATTGTGCAACTGTATCAAATGCAGCAAGTACACGCGCCTTTAATGCGTCTCTGTTTTCTCGAAACGGGGTCATTAAGGCTCTTCTCTCAACCTTGTCCTTGCCAAGCTTTGCCTCACCGTACATGTCAATGGCAAAACCGACATATCCCATGCTGGCCAATTGCACTGCTTTATTGCAAGCAGCAACCCCTCGACCACCCCAATCAGGAGCAACCATGACTGTTGGCCTTGGCGATGCCCCCGTGCTGTCGTAGGCCAGGAACCCATGGCAAAGGGTTCCCTGGTCGTTGTAAATGATTTCTTCAGTGCAAATCATGTGTTAGGAATCGTACTGGATGAATTGGTATTGTAATTCGGCAATGCAAGCGTTGGAATCGGTTGCCCAACCCGTAAGTTTTGCATTAACAGCATGGTTTGGGTTAGCAACAAACGCTCTTGTTGTTGTCGACTTAAATACATTTGGTAATTTATTTCGGCAAGCAACACCGCCATTTCTTTTTCCACTGTTGCCGAAGAGGCTGTGTTAATGCGCGATAACCATTGCGTATTTGTACTTTGGTCGGGGTTATAAAGCCGCCAGGTGGCCATTGCAAATTCGCTGAGTGCCTGGCTTGTTTGCTGGCCTGAGCTGCTGGTACTTTGGCTTTGCGGCAAGCGCTTGGAGAAAATATAGTATAAATTACTAATGCCTACCGAACTTTGCGCAGCATAGATTCTGATTTTTGCCAGATAATTCGCAAGAATCGCCTGCGCTTGTTGCTGTTGCATCGGAGTGTAACTTTTGTTCAAATTTTGTGCTTGAATGAACACGGTATCATATTCATTACGGCTTGGCATTTGCAAGGGAAGCATTGCGCCAATCGCATAACGAATAAAATTAGCGGCCTGCTGTGCCTGATTGGTTGCAACCAAACCCTGGTTCGTCGTGTTTCCCGGAGTTCCGGAGGAGGTTGAATTGGCCTGCGCGGAAGTGGTGGTGTACATCATGGGCGCAAGTAAGGTATTCGAGTTCAACTGGCTTAACAGAGGCTGATTGATATTGTAGGTAAAATAGGTTTGCGTGTTTGGAATGGTACCAATAGCATTGAGCATAACCTGGTATTCGTTCAGCGTGCCGGAGGGGTAGGTGCAGCTCACAAAGGCCGTAGAATCGTTGTTTAAACAATAACTGTAATCCGGCGTTCCTAAAATATTCAGCACCGCCTGACTCACCGGATCTGCCTGGTAAGTCGGCTGATCAATTAAAGAGGAAACTGAAACCTGATCGGTTGATGGGCTGTTATACGCGGGCGACAAAAAAGTATAATTGGCAAAGGCATTAATAGCTGAATAGGGTGTGGGCGGGTTGCTTGGTACAAACTCTGTTGCGCCTTGCGCTGCACTGTTAACCAATAATGCGCCGAGATACGTGTTAAACAGGTAATTTTCAAACACCTGTATGCCGGGCAAATTAATAAGCGTCTGGCTTATGGTAGTGTTGTTGTTGCTAGTGGGGCTGGTATTTAAATTATACCCTAAATACCCCCCCAAATTGAGTAAGTAGGTCGAGATATCATTGAGCGTTTCAGCCCCCTGTGGGTCCGTTCCGCCTCCCTCTCCGCCCTCTGCGGCAAATGCCGGAGTCAGAGCTGCTACGAAAAGGCTGTGCAATACGAATTTACGAAAAAAAGTCATTTATTCTTCCCCTTCCAGTGCGCGAGCTACTAATTTGATACGGTATTCAGAAAAAACACGAGCTAAAAGCCTTAAGCGTTCAAACACAATGTTTCGTTTTAAGAAAAAACCTGCGGGATCATGGCTGCCGCTGCTGGTTTCCTCTGCGTGAATGAGAATGCGGGAGGCACTTCCCGGGTGAACCGTGTCAATAGCTTGCAATAACCGCAACCCTCTCCCGGATTTAATATTGCCGACTAAACGAATAAAAGATTCTTCTTGCCCCAATACACCAAGATCGATATTCTCGATGTCATCGAGCTCTTTTCCCAGAGCGGCGATAGCTTTTTCAAATTCTGGATTGCCGTCAAGCGTCCAGTCTTCGACACTCTCCATAAAAGTAATTACACGATAAATCATGGGGTCAACATAATCGTGCCAATATTCCGCCGAGGCTTTATGACTTAGATCAGGCATTATTTACTCTTTTTTTACTGTTAAAAATCATTATGGACGAAGCACAAGGTTAATACTATAGTATATTATGAAGTGTAAAAGTCTATCCAATAAAAAGTAAAATTTATGAAAAAAAATAAAACGGCCAGAATCACAAATGTAATCGGACGCGTATTTAATGTCCGAGCCTGGATTGACTTCGACAGGATGCGATCCTTTACCTCGTATTTAGCCAATGGGTTTCAGCGGATGTTTGTTCCGCAACAAGGCCCCAAAGAGCAGAGCGAAACCTTTGATGAGGCAGCAGGGCGTTTGAATTTAAGCGAAAAGGATATTAAGAGCAAACAATCGGCCTTATTCCGGTTAAGCATCCTAATGTGTCTCGCTGCCCTGTTTATGTTTGGCTACGCCCTTTACCACGTGGTGTATGGGAGTTACAGAGCAAGCTTAATTAGTTTGGTTCTTATGTTAATTGCACTCGCTTTGGCCTTTCGCTATCACTTTTGGTATTTTCAAATCAAAGAGCGAAAGTTGGGTTGTACTGTCCAGCAATGGTATAAAGGGTTAGTGGGTGAAAAATGATAAAAAAAATAGCATGGTGTTTACTCTCCCTGGTCGTTCCAACACTCGCGCTTGCATCGAGTGACTCTTCCCTAAGTTTTACTCCTCCGCCCAGTGATCTATCGGTTGTATTCCTTGGGGATATCTTTGGAATTGTCGATGGAGTGTTGCATGGGACGGGATCCCAGATGCTCGGCAATATCTTTGGTGTGTTTAACTCCGCGGTACTCGCCCTGGGCGGCATTATCATTATGTATACTCTGATTGTATCGACTATGAATACTGCTCAGGAAGGGCAAATGCTTGGCCAAAAATGGTCATCCATTTGGGTTCCTCTTCGTGCAACCCTTGGCTTGGCGTTGTTAATCCCCAAAGCCAGCGGGTATTGTTTGATGCAAATCTTTGTGATGTGGATTGTCGTGCAGGGCGTGGGCGCGGCCGATAAGGTTTGGGGGGCTGCCTTGTCTTACCTGAACCGTGGCGGGTTGATTGTACAAACCCAGATGAATCCGGCGACTTCCCTGATTAGCGGGGGGTCGAGCGTGGCGTCCGCTGCCTCAACCATTCTGGCCGGTCAAGTGTGTATGGTGGGTTTACAAACCGTTTTAGAAACCGAAAGGCAAAATCTTATCAATTCAGCACAAAGCGGCTCAGGTGCCTGTGCAGGAACCCCATCGAAAACGATGCAAGTGTTTTGCGCTAATCAAGTCCCTAATTTTTTGAGTACAGTGAATACCGTTGCGGTGCAAAATGCCAACCCGGACAGCACGCAAAATTATTCGGTAAAAATGCCAAACTTCGATGACGATTCACCTTACGCCACGTTAAATGGTATTTGCGGTACGATAACCTGGAGTCCTTTCTCTGCTTCCTCCATCAGCACAGTGCAGCAAACACTTACCAATGTGAATAGCACCGAATTACAAACTGCAAAAATGTCGCGAGCTATTGCTATTCAGCAAATGTACATCGATTTGTCTTCAGTGGCTGAAGTGATGGTAAATAATGATCCAGCCATCAATCCAAACAAAAGCACGAATACAGGGACCACCACCCAGAATACGAATTATTCACCGATTGCAGTGGAGCAATTTGGTGTTCCCTACCTTACCTCAGGCACCGCCTGTAGTCTTGTTACCCCCACGTGCATGATGTGGGGAAGGGATCCTTTAAGCACGAATACTTCCTCTCCCATCTTTGGAGGCACTGAATTTCAAGGTGCAATTGCTGACTACAATGGCATTATGTTGCCTACCCTGAATTTATTTAGTCAGGCTACTAGCAATCAGGGCGCCAATAACCAAAGGGCATTTATTGATCAGGCTAATGCGCAAGGATGGATTTTGGCCGGTAGTTATTTCTTTGATTTGGCGCTTTTAAATTCGGCTGCAATTAATAATGCCAATTTAACGGATACGAATACGGGCTTGTCGGGCAGTACCTTTGACCCTTCTTTACCGCTCTCGCCCTTTGGGAGCGGTCAATGCACAACGTCTCCTAATTTATGCGATTGCTCGGGTACTTATGCTGATTTATGCATCTGGCTGAACAAATCCCCCGCTCAGGTTTCTCAAGTAATCAGCTTGATTAATGGAAATAATATCCTGGATGCCCCCCTGGCACCGCCCTCGGTGAACCCGCTTGCTCCGGGCTACGCAGCCAAAACGGGTATTCAATCGTCTACAGTGTATGGATTTGTTAATAATTCACTCATGATTTCTTTGCCCGGACAGCCGGGATTAAATCCACCGCAGTTTGCGATGAAATTTAATATTTCAATTAATCTGGGTCAATTTGAATTGCAAAAACAGCAATTTCCTTGCGGCAACGTGACCATTATGTGGTTTAGTTTCTGCCTGGGCTCCATGCTTGGGGATATCTTTTATAATCTGATTATCAGAAACCTGTTTAATTTATTCTTAAGTATTTTAGCCCCCTTTATTAATGTGGTTATCCAAAGCTTCCTTGCAGCACCTTTGGTGGGTATTTCGCAAATCTTTATTCAGGGGGTTTCCATTATCCAGCAGCCCTCGGTCAATCCGGTTATAGCACTTGCCAATATGGGGGTTAACTACATCAATTTTGCCAACGAATTGTGGATCCTGTTAATCGGGTTATCAGCTACCCCTTTGCTTATTTTTATTCTTCCGCTCATTATTTTAATTATGCCGCTGTTATTGTCCTGGCTTTCTATCATGGTAGCGATTGGATTTACTACAGCGTATTACATCCCGTTTTTACCGTATATGATCTTTACTTTCGGTTCGATTGCCTGGCTGATGGCCGTGATTGAGGCCATGGTGGCTGCTCCGATTGTAGCACTTGGAGTGACCCATCCTGAAGGACATGATGCCTTTGGTAAGGGTGAGCAGGCAATTATGATCCTGATGAACGTCTTTTTACGTCCTTCGATGATGATTATTGGATTTATTGCAGGAATTGCATTGTCTTATGTATCGGTGTGGGTAATTAATGCAGGGTTTGCCAATGCTGCCGCATTTATTCAAGGGACGTCTTCGGGGATACAATGGAATTACAGCTTTACCAATACCATGGGCACCGGCCCGAATGCGGCTGATATAGCGAATAACTACGGTTCGCTTAATTCAGGGTATAGCTCCTGGGCTGGTATTTATGGGTTTTTCTTCTCCGTGCTTATTTATACAACGATGTATCTTGTGGTGGTTCAAAAGGCATTTACCTTAATTACCTATTTGCCGGATAAAATATTACGCTGGATAGGGGGGCAGCCCGAAGGAATTGGTGAGCAGGCGGCCCAATGGGGTGAGGAGCCCAAGAAACAGGTTGAGGCTGGTGGTGAGAAAACAACCAAGGCTTCGCAACAAAGAGATCAACAATTGGGTGGTTATGCTACCAAGGCGATTGGGGGCCTGAAGGGTGGCGGCGGAGGCGGTGGCGGTGGCTCTCAAGTTTCCAGTAAAGGCGGCGGTGACGGTGAGAGCGGCGGTGACGGAGGCGGATTTAGCGGCAGCTCGACTCCGGGTGCAGAGGTATAACAGGACGTATTGCGCGCTTTGTTAAGCGCGCCCAAGTGTTGATGTTTACAAGGAATAAGTCGGCTATTTTGGTAATAACGGTTCTATTTCTCTTCGGATTTTATTAAATGAGGTAGTGGGTAGGTAGCGTTTCAATACCGTACCGTGCGAATCAACTAAAATTTTAGTGAAGTTCCATGGAATGAATTTCCAGGGACGTTTCTTAATATGCGATTTCAGATACTCGTATAAAGGCGCCTGATTCGGACCTTTCACGTCTATTTTGTCATACAGTGGAAAAGTCACTTTAAAGCAGCTTTCTGCAAAATGCCTGATTTCCTCATTCGACCCCGGTTCCTGATGCGCAAATTGATCGCAAGGGAAACCCAGAATGCTAAATCCCCTTTGCTGGTATTCACGGTATAAGGTTTCCAATTCATTGTATTGTGGGGTAAAACCGCATTGGCTTGCTACGTTTACAATCAATAAAACCTGGCCTTTAAACGGCTCTAAAGTCGTTTGTTCCCCGTCTATTGTAATAACAGGTGTGGTGTACAGCGATTTTTTCATGGCGTTCACTTCAAATTCACTCTTCTTAAATATAGAACTATTTTAAACCAATTGACAAGACCAATCCTCTCCAAATAGGAAATGACTCAGGATTATGGTATGATTTTGTCCCTTATTGATCCTATATGGAAAATTATGAGTAATCAAACCAATACCTTGTGCTGGGTGGATATTCCTGTCGTCGATTTAGACCGGGCAATCGATTTTTACAGTGCTGTTCTAAACGCCCCTGTTCAAAAAATTACAGAGCATGGCTTTGAGTTTGGTCTATTACCTCATAGTGAGGATAATGTTTCCGGTACTTTGTCCGTAATGGAGGATAGAAAACCTTCGCAAAATGGCCCGCTCGTTTACTTAAATCTTGAAGGCCAAATGGACGCTGCCTTGTCACAAACGACTGCTCTGGGCGGGACTATCCTTCAGGCTAAAATGCAGATGGGGCCTTATGGACACAGGGCAATTATTCTTGATACCGAAGGCAATGCGATTGCATTTTATTCCAAAGAAGCCTGATTTTTAATTCAACAAAGTCTGGCTCAGCTTCTTTTTAATCGCCTCCTCTGCAAACGAGGAGGCGATAGCCATTGCGGTAAATTCCTGCATCTTGGCATCACTAAACAAATAAGCGTCTTGCACCCGTTGGTATTCTGTCGCTAACGTGGTACGGAAAAAGGGCGGATCATCGGATCCTAAGCTTATGGTAATACCTGCCTCCAACAATTGTTTGAGTGGATGCGCATCCATATCAGGGTAGAGCCCTAGCGCGATGTTGCTGGAGGGGCAAATTTCCAATGCAATGTTTTTGTCTTTCAGTTGGGCCAGTGTTTCCTGGCAATGGATTGCTTGTACACCATGCCCAATGCGTTTAATGGGTAAATATTCAATTGCCTCAAGCATTCCGCTTGCATCGCTAAACTCGCCGGCGTGCACGGTGCAAGATAGCCCACCACTGGCTGCGATTTCGTAGGCTTTTGCAAAAAGACGTGGGGGATAATGGATTTCATCGCCACCCAAACCAAATCCTACAATGTAAGGGGCGGATTCTTTTAAAGCCTGTTTTGCCACCACAATAGCTGATTCAGCCCCAAAATGGCGAACGGCCGTGATAATAATTCGACCGATTATCTGAAATTGCTGTTCGGCTGCTTTAATCGCTGCTGAAATGGCTTCCAAATGCACGCTGGAGGGGATGCCGCTTGCTTGTTCTGCATGAAGCGGGGAGTACATCATTTCGACATAGAGCGTATCGTGCAGGGCATTGTTTTTAAGGTAGTCAAAGGTAATGTCATAATAATCTTCCGGTTTTTTAATGACGCCAGCTACTGCGTCATAGGCTTTTAAAAAACCTGGAAAGTCAGGGTAAAGGTAGCTTTGTTCATCAGGGGAGAGTAGGTTTGGAGGCAGTGTGAGCTTATTGCGCTGTGCAATTTTTTTGGCCAAAGCGGGGGTAATGGTTCCCTCGAGGTGCGTATGCAGCTCCGCTTTTTTTACCGTCATGTTTATTTTCCTTAATGAAAGATAGCATCCTGGACTAAAAATAGCTAAAATTATAGGTCTGTTAATTAGTATAAGCTACCTGGAGCAACATGAGTACATTTGATATCGACAAGGCTTATGTAAGCCCTTATGACAAATTTTTGTTTGCGTTTGATGCAAAAAACACTAAAACCGAATCGCAATTAAAAGAAATTAAAAAACACAAACGCATTGCAATCCTTCGCGACAATCCCTTGCATAAAGACGAGCAAGGCGAAATATGGAGTGCGTTTTAGCCTCTTAAAGCAGGATCTGCTATTACTCGCTTTTTATCAAATCAAGAGACGTAAAAATCAAATCGCCTAGGGCGTGTCATCAATTAATTTTTTGAAGCGAAAATGTGGCTTATTGGCACCATTTTGCGCTTGAATGAGGCGAATAGCCAGCCCTATTTAACGAATTCAAGCGCAAAATGGTGCCAATGAGCCGCATTTGCAGCCAAAAAACTTAATTGATGACACGCCCTAACATACCGAAAACCTATTCGGCGGTGTGGACAATTGCTCCTTGTGCCTAAACCCATGATGTAGGTTGGGCCAAGGCTCAACAAAGGTTTTGCCCTTGCTCTGTCCTGTTGGGCCAAGGCCTAATGGCGCTTCCAATAAGCGCCTATTTTTTTAGCAATTCATAAGCAACAACTTTTTTGTTCAATTTTTGCGTTTTAGTTTTCGGTATTTTATTTTAACACGATGATTTCATG
>JBAZXN010000010.1:0-89626 GCA_041659885.1 Tatlockia sp. | reverse complement strand
GACCTTTCAATGCTTCTATTGCAACTTTTGCTTTAAATTCTGAACTGAACTTTTTGTGAGCCATTTTTAACCCCAACTACAATGGTTTCTATTCTACACCACTGTCTCATTTTTGGGGTCCACTTCTTATCCGTTGAAAGGATTGATAACTGGATCCAAATTGAAATTCAAGATGATGGGAAAGGTATACCAAGCGCGATACTTGATAAAATTGGCCAGCCAGGCTTTAGTTATGGTAAAGAATTAATCCCCAATGCAGGAACAGGACTTGGAATTAGCCACGCAATTAGGACCATGGAATCCTTTGGGGGAACATTCTCAATTCATTCAAATAAGGATAAAGGAACAACTACAACGCTACGACTACCACAGAGTGAAGTGCCTAATTGGTTTATTGAAAAAATTAAATTAGCCCAGGTAAAGCAAATAGTAGTTTTAGATGATGATCAATCAATATATAACTTGTGGAGAGAAAGGGTAGTGCAGTTTTTCTTAAAAGAAATGAATTTAATGCATTTTTCATGCAGCATTCAATTTAAAGATTATTACTTCAAAAATTTGCAAGAACAACAAGATAAGATATTATTTCTATTTGATTTTGAATTACTGAATCAACGCGTTACTGGATTGGATTTAATCGAAGAACTTGGTATTGCAAAACATACTGTTCTAGTAACTAGTTATCATGAAGATTTACACATTATAAGAAGATGTCATCAAATTGGATTACGAATTATTCCCAAAAGCATTGCTGCATTTGTACCTATAGATCTTTAAATTTGAGTGACCATCCTTCTTCCAAGGATAGATTGTAATCTAGTCAATTGCATATTCCGGGGATTCTAGGTGGGGTTAATTAACCGCTCTCCAAAAGCGAACTGGAATCCTTTATAGGTAGGTAACAGGACCACTGTAGCCCTATGAGCCTGCTAGTAGACAACATTTGTTTAAATGATGAGCTATATTGGGACTCACTTTCCCTGATTTCTACGGTTGCAGCAATCTATCAGCACGGTGTACCTGTTAAGGGCAGATAATTTATAATTTAAATTTTCTAAAAAAGAATCATTGTCATTGATGAAAATTACTTTCGATTTAAAATAAAAATTTTTGAAATTTTTAGTCATTGCATTTCTCTGGATTAATCTTTTGTTTTGTTATCCGCATTTCGATTTTTTTTGCATGCTCACTAATGCGGTTGGCTTCTATTAGCATGTTGTTAACAATAGAGGTTAATTTATCGATTTTATTTATGCCCGTAACAATACCATTTTTTTCATTTGATTGAAGGTCACTTTTGTATGAGTTGATTAATAAAGGAAGAGCCTCATTAAGTATGTGACCTCCAATTTTAATTGACGCAAGAGGCGTTCTGATAAAGTGTATGAATTCTAGTATTTCGTTTGTTAAATCTTGGCTTGAACAGCTTTTATCATTAATATACATTTAAATTTCCTAAAATAGTGGCTCTTTACCCACTATACATCGAATTTAAAGAGAGGATTTATTTTATAGTGTCTAATAACTGGGGCAGCAAAATTTAACTCAGACTCAAATGGCTGAGGATCTGCGAGAGTATTGTTTATATTAGTTGCTATTAATTGAAAATATTTTTTGTTGTGTCCTTGTCTTAGATAACGAACTAAAATATCTCCGTTTGTTAATTCAACCAAGCATACCGAGTTTACAACAGTACAATATTTTTTCCAATAACCTTTATGCCAGCAACGTAATCTCCGTACCTATATTGAGGAGAGAGGGAATCATCATTAATTCAAGTGTACGTTGCATCTGCATATTCCGACGTATCTTGATCACTAATGAACAAATAATTTACAACGATACGACGCAGAGATTCGGGAGGGTATCATGCACCAGCAGCTTATTAGCAGCCTGATTTGCTTGCAACCAGGGATTACCAACCTCCAGAACTGCAGGGGGATTTCATTGCCAGGCTTAGATCTGGAATCCTGGTTGCAAGCAAGCCAGGCTACTCGCTTATGTTGAAATCGGTGGAGCAATAGCGACCGGTTAAACCGCAGAGAAAAATTGCTACCTAGGACCTTCTTTTTTATGAGAAGCGTCTTCTGTATTATCCTGATCAAGAGCAGGTTTAGCGGGTTCAAATTCTCTCGTCTTATTAAAAAAGGTTTGTCCTTTAGATTCCCAATATTTTGGTGTTTTATGTACAGCCGCAACTGTTGCGATCATTGCGAGGCCGGGAACTACACCTGCAAGCAGGCCTAGTCCAACACTTAAAGTAATAGCAACATTGGTGGTTTGTCGTTTAAACCACTTCCAACCTTTGTCGTCTCGATGCTGGGCAGTGATATTTTTTTGCGCGTCACCAAAGTCCTTATAGAATTGATCTATCCGTTGGCTAGAATGGGGCAGTTCAGTATTCGCTTCAATGAGCGTTTTATATAAGTTGCTGACAAGATTATACTTTGCCACTAATTTGGGATCTGTTCCTTCGGGTGGGGTGCCATAATAATCATTTATTTTTTTTAATAGCTCCTCACCATCGATTTTTCTATTAATTTTTTGTTCAGGATGCACCTTGTTAAAAAGGTGTATCAAATACTTTTTAGTTAAAGGCTCTAAATCCCTTTCAATAGTCGCATTGCAGCGCTTTTCCACTTCATCTATTTCAGCAGGGGCGCCGGGCGGTGCTTGGTGATCGGCTTCATGTTGTGCTGGTGCTGAGTTAAGAGGTTGTTCTTCTTCATTTTCAAACTCTTCTTCCCTAATATTTTCCTGAGCCTGTTGAGGTGCTGGTATAATACGAATTGAATGTGCCTGGGCTAATTGTTCTTTCAGAAAATTGATTTCCTGATGGGCTTTTGCCAGATTTTTAGTTAACAGTTCAGTTGATTCATTGATGATGATGTTTTCACTTAATTGCTCAACTTGTTTAGGTTGTTCATTTACAACGTTCTCATATTGAACCTCATCTCTCTGGTTCACATTCTTAATTCGTTCTTCTAAGTCCCCAATCTTTTTTTCCTTGCTGGATAGATTTGTTTTTAGTTGACGAAGTTTAGTGTTAAGTTGATTAACTTCCTCATCACGGCCCGTTACAATTTTTTCGACATCTGCCTCATGCTTATCTTTCATGTTTCGCAATGCTTGCTCAAGCGCTTCGTTCCTTTCTAGTAAGCTATTAATTTTGGGCAATTCTGGTGGTTCATTCCGAATTTGATTATCCATATTGGCGACTTGCAAAGGCACTTCATCGTGAATCGGCTCGTCCCCTTTTTTCTGAACATATTGAGTAACGCTTTGCAGGAGATTCCCGTTTATTTTGATCAATTTACTGTTATTTCCCTCGAAATCCCAATTTTTAACTAAGGGTTCAAAATGAGGAAATTCATTTTTAAAACTGGTCAATTTTTCTGAGAGTTCGATACTTTCTCGCCTGATATTCGTTATGTCATAATCAAAACTTTCTTCAAGGGCTAATTCTATTTGTACGTAAGCTTGATTGCGCAGCTCAGATTCTGGAAATGTACTTAATTGTGCGAGAGTTCGTTTTAAAACGTTTCTACTTGTTTCCAGGAAATCCGCGTTTTTTGACATGGATTTGGCGTATTCTGCAAGAGGGAGTAAAAGATTTATTATTTGCTGATCACTCTCTTGAAGCGCACCATTGTTTTTCAACTCTTCGATGGTTTGTGGAAGACTTCCTGCCAGAGGAGTTAGAAACACTTTTTGAGTTAATTTTTCTGTAAATTGCTCGCATTGTTTTTCCAGGTTCGCTAATTTCGTGTCGAGCGTTGCCATTACACTCTCATTTAACTTGTTCAAGTGATCCTGAACAACCTCGGTTGTCTTGTCATTTTTATTATTAGCGAGATATTCATTAAACGAAGTGAACATTTCGGTGATGGCATTATAGACATCAGTTTGCTCTTGTTCGTCCTTAAATTGCCCTTGTAGATAAGATTGGGTGATCTCTGCGATTATGAGCCCAAGGCTTTGCAGGAGCAGATCACGGCCTTCCTTTGTATCCAGTAGTACATCGCCTTTAAGGCGAACGGGATCTTTTTCTAGCACCAAAGAGCCCATAGAATCACCAAATTCGAAGGAAATAAGTTCTTCGCTAATATCCCTGGATTTACATAATGCGAGCAATTTCTGACCTGCATCACGAATTAATTGAGGCTTGGGAGCAGTTGAATCGAGTCCTAAGTTTTTAGTTACAAATAATCGAGCATGCTCCTGATTTAAAAACTGCGAGTTAAATACAGTTGGCACCACATTATTCAAAAAAGTATTGCTAGGTGATTCATTATGAATTTGACGGTCTGAGGTATCCCATTCTCGGCCTAAAACCGCATAAGAGGTATTATTAAAATGCTCATAACCTTTCCGGTTTTTTAAAATTTCATCATAGGTTTTGATATAAATGTCATCAGCTTTTAGTTTGTCAAAATCAAATACATTGCCTTCAGCTGCGGGCAAAATCTCCCTAACGAGATGAAAAAATGGGTCTTGTTTTTCGATATCTGCTGGCGATTGTGCCTCATCCACCGCCCTGGGTGTGAATTTCGTTCCATTTTGTTGTAAAAAGTCAATGGCTTTCAGCACCATTAATTCCTGGACATGTCCCGTGTCATAGTCCTTGATTGCACTGAGATCATCCGCTGGGTTTTGACTTTTTAAATTACCAGAGCCTGTACCATGATGCCCGGGAATTTTCATAAGCTTAAAATTTGTTTCCGTTGGGTTGTCACATTTGGGGACAATGGGTTTAAAACACCTCGACACCTCATTGTTATACACATATTGTTCATAGTTTTTAACAATCTCGGGTAATTTATAAAATCGATCGTCTTTCCATGCGACCATTTTCAATCCACGGAAACTTCCTCCTGGGACTGGGTCGATGTTAAGCATGGAAATTTTAACATTGGCAATATTTTTTTGGACTTTTTCAGGGTCTATGCCTGCAAAAATATTGAGGCTCTTCATGTACGCGCCGGTATTCTTTTTCTTATCGTCACTGTTCGCCCAGGCATTAGGGTCAAGATCACCTTTTGCACATAGCTTTTGAATACGCTCGACCTCTTGAGCGACTAGAATCGCCTCTACCGCCCCGCGGCTATGAGCGATTATATTGATTTGGGTTTCCCCCTCGCTAATTGCTTTTAAAACAGCTTGCACGCCGCGGGCAATCCTATCACCCACTTCAGAGCCCATGGTGTCTGGACCATCTACTACCGCAGCCTTACTGTTGCTGTATTTTACCAGAGGGGGTTTTTCTTCTTTATTGTCAGCAGAGGGGATATAGGTATACTGATTATTTCCCTTAACCAGGCTTAATATATAACTAATGGTTTCGGCCTTGGCATAGCCCGCCGCAAGCGCCGTCTCATTGTTATCAGGTAAATAACTGGTGTCTGTGCCTAGTAAAGCTAGAGTAAAAGCCATTCTTTTCCCCATTGATGCCTATGCTTAAAGCATAGAACAAAATGGGATGTTTTTACTTGATTTTGTTGTGTTTTATACTTTATGCCGTATTTTTGCTCGTATTTTGTCGTTTTGGTGAAAGAGGGAGCTATTGCTAAATGTACTCAAAGCATTGTGGCCCGTCACCCAGAGTGAAGCGAAGGATCTCCTGTCTAGCCAGCGAGTAGCGAGTAGCCTGGCTTGCTTGCAACCAGGGTTTACCAACCCCCAAAACGGAAGCGGGATTGCATTGCCAGGCTTGGATATAGAATCCTGGTTGCAAGCAAGCCAGGCTACTGGCTATTTAAAGTACAGGATTGATAACAATCTCACTTTCTTCTTTCTTTTCTGTTTTAGATTCAGCATACATTCCATTTTTTACTAGAGAGGGATGGTTTCGCATCAGTAAATTTTCAGTATATTTTTTTTCAAGTCGGCTAATATTATCCATAAACATGCTGTGCAGACTGTCACTTTCGTCCAGAGAAATAGCGATTTTATCAGGAGTAATTTCAGGATCATAAATAGTGAATTCTTCCAAAAAAGAAACCTTCTGGCCTTGCAATAATTTCAAATAATTTGCTTGTCCTTTTTTTATCAAATCCAGTAATTCATCACTACCAAAAGCAAATAAACGATTGCTATCCAGAAGGAGAGTTAATGGCATTTTTTCTTCATGTAATAACCTGTTAAGTAGCAAATAAAATACAGACGAGTAATTTTTATCAAAAGGCATCAGTTGATAGATTAATTGGATGTATTGTACTATGACTAATATTTTTTCATCTTGCGATGTGGCTTCCTTAATTTTTGTATTATAGCGCAGACATAACTCATCGATTTCCTGCTGAATAAATTCATCAATTTTATCGGGTGAATAGGCAGAGAGTTGAGGTTGGTCTTCTGGGGTACTATTTAAATAGGCCTCAAAGGACATATGCGATAAAGCCCATTGTAATTGCCTATCATTTTCTTCTGAATCATAGACAGCGCAGCCTGTCAACCTATCATTCATAATCGTCATGATTACAACTTTCTTGTTCAAACCAGACAGTGTCTTCAGAAAAGGGTGATAGGGGAGAATGTAAATATTTTCCCCAAGTCGTTCACTAATTCCCTTAAAATGAACATAATGGGCTGGTTTTTTGGTGTTAATCAATAAATTTTGCATCAACTCTTTAAAACCAGCCCAGGTTATATTTGGGTTCATATAATAACAAAATTTTGTCTCTTCGTTATCTTCATGTTTCTTGGGTAGATTCAGTGACGTATAGCACGAATTGTTTCTAAAGGTTTCAGGTTTACTGCTATCACTAAATTTTTGCTGGATGGCCTTAAGTACATCGCTTGTTAATCCGCTCTCCAGACTGAGCGAAAAAACATAAGCGTATAACTGCATATTAAACGATTCGTTTGCCCCAAAATCTTCGCTAGCGGGATTTAGCGCCTCTCCAAATACATAACCAAATTTTTTGCTAAATAATTCATCTAACATAACGCCTTTGAATGTTCGAGTAAGAAAAGAACCTTCTTTTTCGTTTTTTTTTCTTTGCATTCGTGAGTGGGTAGTAGTTAGATAAGATAGCGTATTTGCTTGGGTGGTATTCGTTAAAAATGTGTTGATATGAGTAAGGATTTCAGCTGGCAATGCCAGCATTTCGTGCTGTCCTTTCAAAAGCCAATATTCCGTTCCGCCTATCCCTTTCTCATCTTGAGGAGATGTTTTTTTTATGTGGCAGTTAATCATGACATGACGTCTTGCCTCTTCAAAGCTTAACCCATCGCATTTAAAATCTTCATACTGCATCAAGGTGTCTTGCAGTTTTTGTTTATTGATTTCTGGATAGAAACTGGATGCTTTCATGAGAAGAAAATGAGTTAATAGAGCGCTCTCTGTTAAATAAAGAAGGCGTAACAAATGGTTAGGGTGAAGATACCCTCCTTCCCGATAATTGTGGTAAATTGTGGCAATGTAGTTGTGAATATCCTGAGGATTACACCGATTAAAAAGCGTGTTTACTTGGTTAAAATGGCCTTCAAGCGCATAGTTGGCAATGGCCTTCAATTTATCGGTTTCATTTCGCATACAGCTGTTGGCTTCATTAATATGTCCACCTAAAGCAAAACCTGCGACTAATTGTTCTTCCATGCCAATTTTAGGCAATAATTTTTTTGCTTTAGCAATATGGCCGCCACGCACCAAACCTACCAAGGCATGCTTGACGTCATAGTTCTTGATGAGCAGTTTGACCATTTCCATATCGCCCATTCGAGCGTATATACTGAGTTTTGTCGCCCCTAAAACCTCGGAAGGTAGCCCATCCCAGTTAAACTGTTTGATGGCCTCCTCATTTTTGCTGTAGGCAAACCCTCCCATCGCATAAGAGAGGAGGACACCTCGGCGCGGCTTTGAAACACCCTCCAAAACAAGTTCTATTTCCTTTATTTGACCTCTTCGAGCAATGCCTTCAATAACAAACTCCAACTCAATCTTTGTACTTTCGCGCAGTTTGGATAGCTCCTCAGTTAAACCCGCTTCTGCGTAACCTCTGGCTGCATAACTTGGATTAGACAAGGGTAACAGTTCATCGACCAACTTTACTCGTCCGCTACGCGCGTAACCTTCCAGGGCGTAGCATGAGTTCCCTTGAAATTTTTCAATCAGAAAATCAACTGCTTCTTTATCGCCTTCTTCCGCAAGCTTAAGGATAGGGGTGCTAAATCCATCCCAAAGTGAAACGGTGTTATTTGTTTCTTGTAACCATACGCTTAAACGAACGTAATTTTGTGCTTTTGCCAGTAAATAAACCGTTTCAAACGCAGAGTTTTCTGGTAATTCATATTTTGAATGCATTGCGGGGTATTCTCCGTGACAGATAAGAATAGTTGGTTCTAATAAACGAATGGTTTTTCACATTGCCTAATAGTTCTCAAAGGTTGCTCGTTTTATCAAAAAGAAAAAGGATGGTCAACTTTAACCTATAGCCAGTAGCCTGGCTTGCTTGCAACCAGGGTTTACCAACCCCCAAAACGGAAGCGGGATTGCATTGCCAGGCTTGGATATAGAATCCTGGTTGCAAGCAAACCAGGCTACTCCCTTTAATGAAAGTGTTTTGTTTGTGATCAATTGAAGGAATAATAGGGTTAGGATCAAGATATCTTTGATTAGATTTGAAATTATGTGATAGAGTTGGCAGGCGGCACAGGGCGCTTATGATCGAGATCTCAAATCCTTCCGTCCCAATCGGCTTTTGAAAGTTCTTATTACTCACGAAGTAAATTCAGCTAAAAGTGACAAAAAATGTCGTTGAAAATTGATATAAATCACCCAATCTTTTTACTCAAAAATAAAATACATGAAATTAGTAAAGAATTTTTGGAACCTTTTGGTTTTGGCTATTTTCAATATTTACGTTGTTTTGATGATGGCTCCATTAGCTGTCTGACCAATGACACGCGTTTATTTGAATATATGCAGCAGGTCAATGACCAACCCGTCGTTTATTCCTCCTATGAAAATGAACAGGAGCAAGAACACTCCTACTGGTTTTTTTGGGATGAAGCGTTGCCAAACATGCCGGTGCAGCTTGCGCGAGAAATGTGTCAGTTGTATAACGGTCTTACTTTGGTGCGGCGTCATAAAAAATATTACGATATGATTGCTGTTGCTTTGTTAGTGGAACACCCGAACCCCAATTCGTTTTATCTCAATAAGCTCAAAATTATTGAGCAATTTATTTTTAACTTTGAGCTTCAACACCCTGATTTGGTTCAAATGTTGAATAAACATCCCATTGCATTGCCAAAGCAATACCGTGATATCAATTACCAATCTATTTGTTTACCTCAAGGACGTCTCTTGATTAGGGGTAAATCAAACCAAACGTATATTACAGCGCAGGAATTGTCTTGTCTGAGACTGATATTACAAGGAGCTACGCATAAGCAAGCTGCTCAATGTTTAAACCTTTCCTGGCGCACGATAGAAACCTATTTGCAGAGAGTAAAACAACGCACAGGTTTTTCTTCTTGGCGAGATATCGAGCGTATATTGGTTACCTAATGCTATTTGTACGTACTCCTACCGGACAGACACAGAAGATTTTATTCATTATATTTTCAACCCTATTCACTTATTGGAGCGCAAATATGATTAACCCATTAGACCATAATCCTGCTGAAAAACTTTTGATAGCATTTTGCAAAGGATATCATAATCGTAACTTGCCATTTATATTGGAGCTATTTACGCAACAGACTAACGTTTGGGGATCGGGTGTAGATGAATATCGCGTAGGCCATGCAGAGTTGTCAGAGCAATTAAAAAGAGACTGGAGTCAATCCGAAGCAGGGCAAATCAAAATCGTTCGTTTTGTAGATTCTCCGAAAAATTCCAATTGGGCAGCTGCCATCTGTCAAGCCCATATCATTATAGAGGGCCAGGAGCATGTATTTAATGACTTACGCGGAACAGTAACTGTAGAGAAAGAAAACGATATATGGAAAATTGCACACATGCATGCCTCATTTCCCGACTACCGAAATCCTGTAGATGGTTCGTTTCCCGATAGCAAATTTGCGAATTAGAGTCTGTTGACATTGCTCTAAAAGCCTTACGTACCATGGCTATATTATTTAGCGAGTAGCCTGGTTTGCTTGCAACCAGGGTTTACCAACTCCCAAAACGGAAGCGGGATTGCATTGCCAGGCTTGGATACAGAACCCTGGTTGCAAGCAAACCAGGCTACTCGCTAACTTTGAGTTTTCGACCTAACCACCAAATTGTTGCATTTGCTCCATGATGTTCTTCAAAGCAAAATTTTCACCAATCACTTGAGTCGCTTTTTTAAAGACAGAAAACACATCTTCTTCCGTAGTTTTCATTGGATTATTTGTAATGATTAGTTTTGTCAGTTCAATAGCCATCATCATCTGACTATTACTGGCGTCAAGCATACCGCTCATTACATCAACCATTGCTTCCTGATCGTAGGAGTCATCATATGACATATCACTAAAATCAAAAACATCCGGCAACTCATCCTGTTTTTTTATCGTATTTTTCTTAGCCATAGTTGGTTCTCCCAAGTCATCGGTATTTAAAAATGGAAACGTTAATCATTTATCTCAACGGAATCAAGTACCTTGAGAAAAATAAGGGCTTTTCTGTATAATATAAAGACAGCTTTGAGAAAATTTAGATGGCTCGCGAGGTTATCATGTGCCAGCGACTAATTAGACTTGAATTTGTAATCGGTCTGAATATAATATGTGCGTTGTAATTAATTAAAAGAGTTGAACATATATTGGTTATTGAGGTTTACCTGGAGCATATTGGTTTATCGTCTATCCAGGGAAAACCTGTCGATCTTGAGCTACTTCAAATGATAGTAGTAGCCCATCTTAGTACTTTTACTTATCAAAACTCCGACTTATTTTTGCAAGGTTTGCTACAAGCGAATCTTCGAAAACCGAACGATATATCTATTGAGAGTATATTTAAGCAATTTATTCACGATAAACGAAGTGGTTACTGTTTTCAAAATATTGAATTATTAGCTTGGGCTTTAGAAAAGTCAGGATTTAAACTCACTCGCCATTTAGCGCAAGGTATTAACCAATTACGAGAAAAAATTGATGAAATTGCAGTTAAAGACTCTATTTATACCCATGAATTAATAATTGTAGAGTTGAATAATGAATCGTGGCTAGTAGATACTGGTTATGCTAATAATAGTTTGCGCTATCCTTTAAAAATTATTGTGGGTGAACAAGAAATTGCGGATGACAAATATTACCTTAGCTCCGATGAACATAAAGTACGTTTGGAAATGGTAATAAACGACGAGTGGTTTTGCTTATATGATCTCAATAGAAATGCCAAATCCTCTGCTGAGATATTTGATGCCCACCAAACTCTTTTTACCAGTAATCAAAATATCCCTATTCGAGATAATTTTTATAAATTAGCTAAGGTGACACCTAATAAACGAAAAAATCTGTGCGTTTTTTCAGAAACACATTCAGGTTTTTTTAAATCACATGGTATTAATTATAAGAAGGAAAAAGAAATTACCACCATTGAACAGTTTAAAGAAATTGCAAAGAAAAAATTCGATATTGAGATCAATGAAGAAATTTCTCAACCCATTTTTTCTATTGGATTAAATTAATCTAAATAATTATGTTTTAGCGAGTAGCCTGGTTTGCTTGCAACCAGGGTTTACCAACCTCCAGCACTGAAGCGGGATTTTATTGCCAGGCTTGGATACAGAACCCTGGTTGCAAGCAAACCAGGCTACTCGCTCTTTTTTTAGTTCTTCAAAAACACGGATTGCTTCGGTCTTAGGGCGCTGATTGCAATGCCTTAAGTGCTTCTTTATCCTCTTGGCTTAATAGATTATCGCTGTAGTTCGGGTTAGGTTGATACCACCATTGTTGATTAAAATACTGTTGCAGAGCAGGATCGTTAAAGAGTCGTCCGTATTGAGCAAAAATACTATTCCTCATTCTTTTTAATTCGTTGGGGCTTAGGGTGTTAAGCGGGGGTAATTTATAAGTAGACGCACCAATCAAAGGATAAACCAGCTGGAATCGGACATAATCACTGCCTGTCTGTAGACAAAGGGAGAGATCCTGTTTAGGTTCGAACTGTTCAAGATCCCAAATATATTGACGCGATTTTCCTTCCTGAATAATCTTCATTCCCGGTAGCGTTGGGGACTCGCCGTCTTTGTATTCGGAAATTTCAGAACATAATCGCGTTGGGGTATTCGGATTGATAATGATGCGAGTACGACCAATATGTCCACCTCGCCAAAGCGTGCCAGTTTTCAAGACATAACTGACCCAGGTAAAACCTTGAACATCATTCGTAGCGCCTGTTGAATAGGTGTGCTCGAGTGTTAGCGTTTGATTCGGCTCAAATGACATAGGCCATAGATAAGCCTCTCGATACGAAAGATTGTTGTCCAGGTTCGCACTAATTTTGCTGCGGAGAGCAGGAATAGGGCCTGCTGAGCTTACCACCTTAAAATCATAGACCAGAGGATCGCCAGGTTGACTGGTTGCACCTTTAGGAACAGCAATCGCTTCCTCCTCATAGTTCACTGGGAAAGGAAAGCCCATCTGTAACCGTTGTTGCAGAGAGGTGAAATTCTTAAAGGTGAATTGGCAATGATATAACCAGCGTCCTTCTTTGGTTTGGCTCTGTAAATTGTCACCGCGTATATTAATTGTTTCCGAAATCATCCCAATTGCTTCATTGGCAATGGGTATTGGTAAGGAGCCGTTTCCTCCAAAAGCAGTATCATTGGCTTCTGAGTGTAAAGAAAATAGGACGAGAAAGAGGGAAGGTAATATTCCCTTATAAATCGCGTGCCATTCACCGTTTGGGAATGGGTGAATAGCACGAGTGTTTTGTCTAGCCACCACAACCTTCAACACATTTATCCCTTTTATCTGAGCAGTTTAATACGCAATCCGTATCTCCATTACAACCTTTTACGCAACTTTTGGACTGCGTTTCACATTTTGCCTTGCAAATATCATCAGCAATTGCCACGTTAATGAAACCAAAAGAAAAGAACACTCCAAAAAAAATAGCAACCATTTTACTAAGTGACGTCCTGTTCTTATTCATATAGTTCTCCTTAATGACCCTGTAAATTAATTTTAGCTTGTAAAGTATAGACCATACTTTGATTTCTGCAGCCAGCTTGCCGAGATCAGAACGGAAAAATGCAAAAGAGGCTCGTTTTGCGATTCTCACATAGCAGTGTAGCTAATGCATTTGCATGAAGGTGCGAAACGCAGGTCGAGGAATAATTGTATACTTGCAATGGGTTCGATAAGGCGCTTCCTCATCGCGTGATAAGGTGAAATAAAGATCACTACTTCGAGTAATGGCTACGTAACTGTCAAGGCACGCATCTACGTAGTGGTTTTGCGCATCGTTTAATTCAAACCATATTAAAAAATAATGGTCGATTCCTATGCGGTCCTTATCAATTTTTACATTTTGTGCATAAGCATCGATCACAGATACTTCAGGCTCAATGTATTTTTCGTAGGGGATACCGTCTTTGTCATAATTTATTACCGCCAACGGTCGAAAACTGTCAGGCGTATTATTGGTAAAAAACAAACGGACGTTGTATGCATAACTATCCATAGTGAATAAAAAGAAAATAAAAAAAACAGTTTTACACATTTAGGTTGGCCTTTCCATGCAGTCATTTGGAGTAAGCGACTGAATCAGGAGAGTAACTCTGAAGGTACTATAAATCAATACGCATCACACTGACAGGATGGCCTAAACAATTATCCTGAGCGATTACTTCCCATCCCAACTGCGAATAATAACCAAGCGTTGGCTCTAATGACAGGAGATACAGTTGCTTGAAGTGTAAAAGGGCGGCTTGTTCTTTCATTCTCTCAACAAGCATTTGGCCTAAGCCGCGTTTTTGATAATCCACTTCCACTACCAGGGAGTCTATCCAGGGCGTCAGATCCGGTCGAATGCCTGCATCCTTTAACAAATTGATAAGTCCCACCGGTCTTTCATCGTAAAATGCAACGAGGGATAGGGGGAGCTTATCCACTTGAAGATGGCTGTATAATTGTTGTTTAACCTGTTCTTCGGAGTACTGAGAAAATCGTGGTTTTACGATGCGCTCATATAACAGGGCGCTTAATGTGGGTATTGTTTCCGGGTGGTTCTTGAGAAGGTCTATTTTTATCATGCGGTTCCCCAATGAATACGGGTTTTAACGACAAGTATAGCAAAAGGAGGAATCCAGGGCGTTTTAACCCAATCGATGTTCCTTAATGTCTTCTGAATTTGGACTATAGTTACTCAAAGAGAATATAAATTTACATTTCATGGGATGGATAAACATGAGAAAAACAGCAAATAATAAAGGGAAAGTTCAAACTATCAACAATACCAGCCCGCATGTTCCACAAAATATTTCGTTTCTTGATCTGTTCGGTAATCAGGTGAAAAAGAGACCCAATGCAGTTGCCTTAGGTTGTGAACACCAATTACTGACCTACAAAGCGCTGGATGAAAAGCCAATCAAATGGCGCATTATTTTATTCAACAGGGGATTAAACCACGGGATTTTATAGCTATCTGCCTGAATCGTTCCGTTGAGTTAATTATTGCACTCATCGCTGTGCTTAAAACAGGGGCAACCTATCTTCCCCTGGATACCAATCACCCTGAGTTACGCCTAGAACTCATGATTTCAGAAACCAAAGCTGCTCTTATTGTCACGCAAGAAATGCATAAAATGCTTTTCTCAGGATTTCCCGACAGTCCGCTAATGCTAGTGGATAATCCTTCTCTTGCATTAGCGTACTATTCAACTGAACCGCCACAACAACTCCTTGATCCTGAAGCGCCCGCCTACATTATTTATACTTCAGGCTCAACAGGACAGCCGAAGGGGGTTTTAGTCAGTCATCGGGGCCTGGTTAATCTTCTATTATCGATGCAGGACATACTGGGTATAAAGCCCGATGACAAAGCCGCAGCCGCCGCTACGGTTTGCTTTGATATGTCGGTCTTTGAAATCTTTTTACCCTTAAGTGCAGGTGCACAACTTTGTTTCTCAGTGGATGGATTATTAACAGCCGGAGTGGATTGGCTGATTAAAAACCAAATTAACTTTGCCATCGCGACTCCTTTAACCTGGAATACCCTATTGGATGGGTTTGAGGGCAGGTTACCCCATCTCACGCTCCTGTTTGGAGGTGAAAAATTGACGGAGGAAGCGAGTCAAAAAATACTTGCTGTTACTAATAAAGCCTATCATTTGTATGGCCCTACGGAAGCTACCGTATTGGTGACCTGTAATTTACTCACTGAAAAAGATTTAACCATTGGAACGCCCATTGCCAATACGCAAGTTTACATTTTAAATGAACAAGGCGCCCCGGTAGATATTGGTGTGCCAGGGGAACTTTACATTGGAGGTAAGGGCTTGGCCTTAGGCTATTTAAATCGACCCGAAATCACCAAAGAATGCTTTATAAAAAATCCCTTTGCGAAGGATCCCAAGGCATTAATGTATAAAACAGGCGATTTATGTCGGTATTTGGAAAACGGAAAAATTGAATACATTGGACGCGTTGATTTCCAAATAAAAATGAGAGGGTTTCGCATTGAGCTGGGCGAAATTGAGTATGCATTGCAACAACATCCCGATATTAAGACGGCCGTGGTGCTTGCCCGTGAAGATAATCCAAGCATTAGTCGAATCTATTTTCACAGTGAAAAACGCCTTATTGCCTATCTTGTTGTTCAAGGCAAGCAGGCTATTGATACCGACGCACTTCCGCTTTTTCTGAAAAAATACCTGCCGGACTATATGATACCCGCCACGTTTGTATTTTTAGATAAAATCCCACTTAATTTTAACGGGAAAATAGATAGAAAAGCATTGCCGATTCCACTATTTAGAGCAAGGCAAGCCTATGTAGCTCCGCAAGATGCGCTCGAGCACACCTTATGTGCGGTATTTAAAGAGGTATTGCAAGTAGATAGAGTGGGTATTTACGATAACTTTCGTGAGTTAGGAATTAACTCCATTACACTGCTCACTTTAGTTGCCAAACTCAAAAATGCAACCCATATTCCCTTATCCATTACCAATATTTTACCTTATCAAACGATCCATGATGTGTCTCAAGGATTAAAAAAATTAGTGGAAAATCCCTACCTTACCAAAGTTATAAAACCACTGAATGTCAAAAACAAACACCTTCCCATCATGTTTTTTATTCACCCGGCCTTAGCAGGAATTGAGGTTTTTCAGCACTTGGCTAATCAATTGGAAAGCAATTACCAATCGATTGGCATAGATAATTTTAATAAATTTCAGCACAATAAAAAGATTAAAAATTTATACGATGTTGCTGATTATTATATTAAACAGATAGAGGCGGATTTTCGTGTAAGTGATAATATCAATCTCTTTGGTTGGTCGTTGGGTGGTCAAATAGCGATAAAAATGGCATACCTTTTAGAGGATAGAGGGCTCAATAAAATTAATGTTTTTTTGCTTAATACCTTGGTCGCGAACGAAGACTATTTGAAAGTAGAATCCGATTACATCGATGGATATCAACAAAAAATGCAAGCGTATTATTCAGGCGGAAAGGTACACGTGAACGACTTTCGTTTAGCAGAAGAGATTGCAAATGCAGAGCTGGATATTGGTAACGAACTATTTAAGAAAAAGCTTCAAAAAACAGAGATTAAATTATTTAAAGCAATGAAGTCTGCTGATCAATTAAATGTCCTGGATAACTATATTTTAAACATTCCAGACAATAATATTCAATCCATTACCGAGAATCCAATCCGGGTGTTTCCCATCGAGAGTGATCACCTCAATATTATAGAAAACACCGCTCCCATTATTAATGGTATTTTATCTTGATTGGTTTAGGGTCTGTTGACAATTGGGAACAGGCAACAAACCTTCTGTTTGCTTCTGACCAATAGCATTGGGCACGGGAGGCAAAAAATAAGCAGCTTTTGGCGCTAGAGTGGCCGGTGCTTGCGAGGCTGTAGAGGCGTATTTATTTTGAGGAACAGGCACAATATTTTCTGTCGGGGCTGTATTACGTGGTTCTTCTTTATTATTAAAGCGTAGTAACGTTTGTACGGTTTCACTTTGTTCGCTGTAATATTCTCTTGCATATTCTAAGGGCGACATATAACTATGGCGATCCTCATCATCATAGAAATAAAATTTAGTCTCCAGATCAACCTGCGTTGACTGCAAAAAGTTTTTTAGGAAAGCTATCTCCAAATCTTCGATAGCCCACATTATTGGGATCAATTCATTTAGGTAATAACCTACACTTTTTTTAGAAGGATCCCTAACCAGCTCATGTGCCTCTAATTCAAACCCTTGATTTCGGTAATTACAAGCCACTTTTAAAAAGCTCAAACCTATAGGACTAAGCATTGCTCCGGATACGTCGCAGTAAACAAAATCTGGCGAAAATACAATCAGTTTTGCAATGAGTCTTGTAGCAGAATCATTAATGTTATTATATCCAAGATACAATTTGTTAAATTTACATTTTTGATACAATTCAAATAGGTAATCAACGCCTTTATAGCTTATCTTGTTATCATGGAAGTTAAGCTTATTTAAGAAGGAGATTTCATTATTATCGCTTATTGCTTTGCAGATCGCTTTGATTGCTTCATCATTCAATTCTAAATGAGTTAATTCAATACACTCAACCTTGCACTTATCGATTAAGTAAGAAACTAAACCACTTATTTTGTAAGAAGCCTCTCTCTCTTCAAAAAAATCAGAGATATCGATTTCCGTTGACCATAGAGGACAATCATCATTATCAAAAATGAGTTGTCTTGATTCGTTATGAAGTAACTTATACATAGAAGCAAGTGCTTCTTGATGGAAAATAAAGGAAATAGGGTGATATCGAGTTTGGTGTTTAGAGAGGTCTGCCGCTATATTAAGTAACAGTGTTGCCAGGGTTTGGGGAAAGTTGTACACCTCATGAATTACTGTGCATTGTGTCTTTATTAAAATGTCCTCTAACCGCTCGTTTCGAATGGGCACTGTGAAATAAATATCGGTTATTAACTCTAATAACAAATAGGCATTTTCTAATTTCTCAGTAATGGTTTGATTATTGCGCAGATATAATTTCTTGCAAGCCCTAATGTAGTCTTCAATTTGTTCTTCTGAAAGGAGGTTACTCTTTATTAATTCGATTAACCTGGATTTAACCGGTTTAACAAAGTAGGCTTGCAGCCAACCTACTGCAAAGGAGGGGTGCTTTTGCAAGCAATAATCAACTGTTTCGTGAAATACTGGGAATAGTTGATTTTGAGAATACGCCTCGATTTGTTCAGTTGTTTTTGCAGAAAGATAATAGGTATAGTAATTTTTAAGCCTTGTAGCAAGGCTCTGGACAGCCTTCTTAGGATGCTCTTGTCCTTCAGTTAATCGGGCAAACTCTCTTTTGATGAGGTGATGAATGGTCCATTCCTCGAAGAGTCTATGGGAAAAATATAATCTATTTTCAAAAAGAGAAAGGATATTATCTGCTATCAGGCTTTCTATGCTTAATTTATTAACCCCAACGGGCAACTTCATGGCTTCTTGGTTATATTCTTTCTGCAACAAGAGTTTTCTTAAGATGCTTTTTCGCTCTTTAATTTCTTCCTTTTCATGAGCACCGCCTTCTTTTTTAACCTCTCCTCGCTTGTTAATTAAAGCGTCTATTAGCGCGTTAACATCAGAGCAAGCAAAATGGCTTCCAGGGTTTAGCAAAAAAAGGGTTAAGTAAAAGGGAATGGTTAGTAGGCTACGCCCTTCATTGGTTTTTATCTGGTTATGTAACTCCAATATAGATGCTATGGACAGATACTTGTATTCTACTTGTGTTTGCTCTATTGCATTGGTCACGGATTCAATAGGCAGAAACTTGATTTCTAACGAGGCAAATTGATGGAGCCCAGAGTATTGCCTTACAAGCTGGGCAAGCTCATTTTTTTTCTCTGCTCTTGTTAATAACACTAATTTTAGGTTTAACCCCAGATTAATCCTTGTCAAATAATTTTTTAGCGGTGTGAGGAGTGCGTCATTATTAAATACTAATTCCGTGTCATCAATGAATAGAATCTTTACCAAACCTACTCTGGCAATAGAATCCAAGGTTTCACAGGAGGGTAAATCATAGATGCTCAAGAAGAGCATTTCACCATCTCTTGGTTGCATCTCCTTATAAAAGGCTTGAATTAGAGTGGTTTTTCCAATACCCCCTTCGCCAAAAACCATTAAATAGTTATTGTTGCTATCCTTGTAAAATGTTTTTAGAGCAGCCATCTCTTCAACTCGTTGAAAATGATGGTTTAATTTGCTAGCTACTCGTTGAACTCTGAATTGAGTCAGACCACATAATCTCTCGATGCTAATGTATTTGGCATGCCAGCCATCTAACAGTGCACTAAGTTCTATATTGGACCAAGTCCTTGGGTGTTGCGCTAAAGTCCAGTCATAAAATTCATGAAAAAATGCGTGGTAAATAGCATCATTTGTGGTTTTGTATTTCAATTGAATTTTACTTTTTATTTCTTCTTTTAATTTTTCTCGATTGTAACAAGTAAACTTAAATTGTAACTTGGTTAAAAATGTATAAATATATTGGAATTTTTGTGTCTGTGTAAGCGTTCTCAATCGGGTAGATTTTGCAGAAATACTATCAACAATTTTCTTGCAACTTGTGTTTTCGGGATACTTATAAAAAGAAGGCGTAAAATGGCCAGTGGCTTTATCGATATAATTTTCTAACTCGGCAGGGCCTCTGGAGTTCGTTAAAAAACAAAAGTTATGCGGTGTAATCTCCGATTCAAGATTGAGAAACACCGAATCAAAATAAATATAGAGTGCAACTTTACTCGGTTTTTTTGTATATACTCCAGGTTTTTTTATATGCTCACTTGTAAAATGGTTTAAAGAATACTGTTTATCTTCAGCCAAATGATGCTTACTTTGGTAAGCCGTAACGCCAGACGGAAGCGTAATCACCAAATCATCAAACTTGCCTTCCTCTGGTGCCTCTGTACGTAATGTAAAAGATGCGTTATTTTCTACGGCATTCCAAAAGCCTAAGAACATTCCCAAATGTACCTGATAATCTATTCCATGCTGGGTATTAGCTACCGTTTTATTTGGCATTTTCTTACTCCTGCTCATGCATTAAAGGGTTATGAAATACGCTCATTCGAAATTCATAGCACTCTGTTATAAAACCCTCTTTTACCTAATCAACCGTTTTATAAGTTCTTTTACAAAGCAAGCAGAAGCATGACTGTTTTTAAATTTATCTGGTGCGAATCGTTCTTGAGATTATTTCTGTGGAAAGCTAGCGGTATCTACAAAAAATAGAAATTTACCATATAAAGATCTACATGTAAAATATTTGGGCTTTTATGGGGCGGCCACAGATCCTTTAAAATAAGAGGGTAGTTAACTGTTAAATATAGTATTGAACTTTCAACAGGTTAAATCTTAAGGATTTTTTCGGAATTATAAATAAAATTATGCTCAATCAAAAGATAAAATAGCTTGCACCAATTTTCCAACAATTCTGCTGCTATCGGTTAGTATGAGTCTATCAAATTTGGGGTTGTGTGCGTTAAGATAGAGCGTTTGTCCCATGACTAAGAGCTGCCTGAAAATTGGAACGGGAAATTCATTAAAGTCGACAAGCACAAAATCGCCATCTTTTGCTATCGACTCATCAAAAATAATAATGCTTCCTTTAGGAAATCGTGGTGCCATTGCTTCCGTGTCCAGGGTAATTCCGAAAAAATGTCCTTTATAGGGTAGGGCGCAGGTTATTGTGTCTAAAATTATTTTTTTTGCGGACAGGAGGCTGTCAATGCTATAGAGATTAACCTCCTGTGAAACCGTTTTGGGAGCGGGATGGCAAGTTGCCTGGTCATCTTGTATAGCGCCTTCTCCTGTGCGAAGCCATGTCTCGCTTACATTGAGTTTTTTAGCCAGCGAGGCGAATTTTTTGGCAGGAGGAGAACCCTCACCATTGATCCACTTGCTCGCGCCTCTATGCGTGAGCCCAACCATTTCAGCAAGAAGTTGAATCCTTCCCCGGTTTTTCGGTGGAAATCCTTCTTTATCTAAACAGTGATTTAAACGATCAGCAAAACCTGGGTTTTTCATGTCTTTAATTTCTTTTGAGAAAAAATATATAAAAAAAAGTAACTTCGTGAACCAGTGGCATTATAGCGAATAGTTCTAAATACAGTATAGATTATTGAAAAAATATAATCCAGTAGAACATTTTGTCTATAAAAATGCATTAATTACATGATAAAAACTAAAAAGTATCATTTACGCTTGCCAATAAGTAAAAATAGTTCTAAAATATGGAACTAAATTGGTGATAAATGGAATTATCTTATAATAAGAACTTGTTGTTATAGGAAATAGCACGATAAGTCATGTAAACAACCCGGAGTATAAAATGGAAAAGAATCAAGAAAGAACATTAGCCTACCATTTAGCTAAAGAAATAAATCCCAACGAGTTAGATAAGGTTTCAGGTGGAGGGGGGGATTTCTGCTTGCACCCTACGTTTGAAGTAAGCGGTAATAGCTCTAGCATGGATACTCGTCTCGATATGACAATGGACTGGTAATCTTTCTATTCATGTAATGTAGGGTCTGTTGACATTTGGGGGCGCGAGTCAAAAATCGAGATAATTTAGCGCAAATTTTAACTTGATTGAGGCGAATAGCCAGCCCTATTTAACGAACTCAAGCTGAAGTTTGCGCAAATTAGCTTGGTTTTTGACCGTGTCACCAATTGTCAACAGACCCTAGTGTGCTGCTTAAAAAAAGTACGCTACATTGCTGAAAAAACTAATTTTAAAAAGAATTAATTTAGGTTATCTATGAAATTATTAATCCCCACAGAACCAGATGATTTGCATGCGCTTCTTGTTCAAATTGCTTTTGAAGAAATGGGACATTCTGTACGACTTTTGTTTACAGCCGATCATCCAACAAAACAGAGTAATTCGGTGTATCTTGATAATGGAATTTACAATTGGAAAAGTGCCGATGATTACAGCTCTTATGAAGAAAATGAGTATGACGTGGTGTGGTGGCGGCGCGCACGAAGACCCTATTTTCCAAAGGAGCTTTCTCATCCTGGCGATTATAAATTTATTGTCAGGGAAAATGCCTTATTCCATGAGTCGTTAACCGCTAATATTGCCCCCAATGCCTGGTGGATTAACAGTAAAGAAGCGGCAAATAGAGCGAATTTAAAATTGCTGCAATTGAGATTGGCGAGTCAATGCGGTTTGACTATTCCAAAAACCTTATGCTCTAACGACCCCAATAAAATAAAAATGTTTTTAATAGACAACAAGAATCAGCATGTTATTTACAAACCCCTCTGTTCTAATTTTTGGTTTGAAAAAGATAAAATAAAAATGACCTACACAAATAAAATTACTTTATCTGATCTGAAAGAAAGTAATGGGTTACAATATGTACCTGGCTTGTATCAGACTGAAATAAAAAAGAAATATGAATTGCGCGTTACCTGCTTTGGTCGTTATCTTGTTGCAGCACAAATTGATTCGCAGTCCAATGAAGGATCCAAATTGGATTGGCGTGCAATGCAGGGAGAAAATTTGGATATAAAACCTTACAAATTGCCTTCTGCTATTGAAAGTAAAATTCATCGTTTTATGGATAAATTAGGAATCGTTTTTGGCGCGTTTGATTTGATTGTAACCCCTGAAAACGAGTACGTGTTTCTTGAGGTGAATGAGCAGGGGCAATTTTTTTGGGTTGAAGAGCTTAATCCTGAATTTAAAATGCTGGATATTTTTATTCATTTTATGCTCAATAAATCAAGCCAATTTCAATGGGATTCCAATCATGTTGTTCATTCAATAGGAAAATATAGAGCAGAAATGAAAGAGCAATTACGATTGAATATGGCGCGTCATGTATTTCTAAATGCTGCGACAATTAACTAGGAGATTATTTTGAAAAAAGTGGTAATGAGTCTATTGCTTTCTGCTGTTTCAGTGAGCACCAATGCAGCAAACATTGTGGATGTATTTGGTACTGATCCCCAAAAATCGGCTGATCTGATTAAAAATTATGGCGATCAGGTAGGCTCGGCTTCCGCAGAATTTATCCATGGAATGGAAAAATTAGTAAAAAATAGCAAGGATCAGGCGTTCTTTAAACCAATTTATGAAAAGAAAGTTCAATTAATAAATAAAATTAAACAACAATATGCTTTTTCTTATGTTGATTTTGACACCATTTTATACTCAGGGGATAAGAATATATACACTACCATTGAAGTAATCACGCCAAAGGATCAGGACCGACTGCGGTTTGTTACAAAAAATACGAAGCCCTACCCACCGAAAGCAACACCGGACTTGATTGATAAAATGGTTGAATTTAAGACTACCTGGGGCAAACTGATGATAGCCCACCAGTTGGATAAACTAATGACAGAGTGCCCTGTTTACCATTGTATACCTG
Source organism: Tatlockia sp. (assembly GCA_041659885.1). GTDB lineage: Bacteria > Pseudomonadota > Gammaproteobacteria > Legionellales > Legionellaceae > Tatlockia. Next base: position 66,075 of record JBAZXN010000010.1, on the reverse strand, counting down.
GGTTTTCGCATCCTGAATTAAAAGATGATTTTGCTTTATTTCTTGCCAGCGCCAATAAAGAGAAAGCGCTTATTATGGAAACCATTACAAAAGATCCTAATCCTGAAAGAAGAACTGCTGCAATTTTTTTGACCGGCTATTTTGATGATCCGAAAGAAATTATTTCCTGTTTGCTGAACTCGGTTAATGATCCCGATAACGGGGTTAGAAATGGAGCAATGCGAGTCATTGGGCTAACGATGGAAAAGGCTAAGATCAATGAAATTGATCCAATTCCTTTTTTAACGCTTTTAGATTCACCGTATGATACGGATAGAAATAAAGCGTTGCTGGTACTTTTGCAGGCTGTTGGTACAACAAAATCAAATGATGTGATAGCTCAAAACGGAAAAGATAGGCTTATTTCTTTACTACGCTTGAAACAACCCAACAATCAAAGGTTAGCGCACCTTGTTTTGAAAAAAATAAGCGGCAAAACGTTTGCAGCCGATAATATTGATGCATGGGAGCAATGGTTTTCCAATAAGAAATAAATCTGCTTTTCTCAACCGATTTAAACGCCTACGTGCTGCGGACACGCTGCGGTGCGTAGAGTTTCAAAGCAATTGTCAATAGAACCTGGCTTTTGGACGACTTATGGAAAACAACAGTTCGCTTTTCAGGAACGAAGTGATAGCAAATCGCCTTAACCGAAATTTGGGTTCAACGCGTATTAATGTGCCGCTTAATTTCCGCGTTGCCATCTATTTTACCTTGGTCATCCTGTGTGGGATATTTCTTTTGTTTTATTTTGCGCAACTCACTGAAGTTCATTTTATTAGAGGGTATTTGGATTCTGAAAATGGAGTTATATCTGTTGAGTCTGAGTTTCATGGGATTGTTGAGAAAGCGTTTGTAGAAGAAGGAAAATCCTTTAAAAAAGGGGCGCTTTTATATCGAGTTTTAACGCAGGAAAAACGCATGGCACAGGAGCAAGCGAATAATGTAAAGCAACGGATTAGAAACCTAAAGCAAGAATACCAATTAAAAGAAGCACAGCACCAGGGATTACTCACCTTGTTTGAGAAGCATTATGTGTCCTCAACCAATGTGAAGAATTCGGAGTCTGCCTTATTGGAACTGGAAAATAAAATAAAAGGAGTTGAATATGAGCTGCTTAAATTCAAGGAAAGTTGTTACCAGCTTATAAGGGCACCTGTGGAGGGTACGGTAACGAATGTTTTTGTGCACCAGGCTCAAAGTGTGCATCCTTCAAAGACCTTGGTCCAACTAATCCCAAAAGATGCGCATTTTGTCGCAAGACTCTATGTCCCTTCACGCCATATGGGGTTTCTAAAACCAGGCCAAAAAATCAATATCAAATACGATGCCTATCCCTCGCAACGCTTTGGTTTTTATGAAGCAATAATTAAGGAAATAAATCAAACGATTTTAACCGATGAGAAAGAAGATAAACCCCTTAAAATTGGAGAGCCTTATTATAAAATAAAGGCGGTAATTAAAAAGCAGTCCGTAACGGTTTATGGAAAAGGGCTCCCGTTAAGTCATGGCATGACATTAACGGCGGTAGTGCGAGGTGAAAAAAAGAAAATTTGGCAATGGATAACGGATCCCATCGTGAGTTATTTTGGAGAAAATAGTTGATGACAATAGCTGCCAGTATTTTAAATCCTGTTTCCAAAAAATTACCCATGATTAAACAAGCGCAATTTTCGGAGTGCGGCCATGCTTGTGTTGCGATGATTAGCAACTTTCACGGCCACAAAATTGACCTTTTTTCCCTAAGAGCAATCGATTCGCCATCAATGAATGGTGTTTCCATGCTGGATTTAATTCGCTTGCTGGAAAAGCTACATTTTACTACCCGAGCAATCAGGGTCGATTGTGATGCGTTAAAGCAGGTGCATTGTCCAGCTATATTGCACTGGAACATGAATCACTTTGTTGTTTTAAAGTCGGTTCAGCGCAACGCTATTGTGATTCACGATCCGGCGGTAGGGGAGCGTAGAGTCTCTTTGAGTGAAACGTCCACTTCGTTTACAGGGATTGTCCTTGAAGTAACCAAGGCAACCCCTTTTTCTATTATTCAAGCTAAAAATAAACTACGCTGGCTTGATTTATTGAAAGACATTCAGGGATTGAAAAATAGCTTGATTGGTTTATTCATTTTATCCTTCGCCATTGAGCTTTTTACTTTAATCAATCCGCTTTTTATACAGTATGTGACTGATAATATCACCAATTCTAATAATTTGACTAATTTGGTTGTCATTGGGGCAGGCTTTCTCTTTTTAACCTTATGTCACACCTTTGTTGAGTACATGCGAAGTCATTTTGTTGTGTACCTGACCAACCGGGTAGGCGAGTATTTTTCATCAGGGGTAATGCGCCATTTGCTGAAAATACCCTATGCGTATTTTGAAAGCCGGCATAAAGGGGATATTTTATCGAGGTTTCATTCGATAAATGAAATTCAAAGTAAAATTACAACGGATTCCATCAACGCCTTACTTGATGGGCTGGTAATTGTCCTGGCGTTAATCATTATGCTGGCTTACAGCATCAAGCTGACACTAATCGTTGTGTCTGCCTTGTTGCTTTATATTACCTTGAGAGTGCTTGCTTATTGCGATCATAAAAAACAAATGGAACTTTCCATTACGGAACATGCAGAGGTTAACTCTAAATTTTTAGAAATCATTCAGAGTATTATGTCGATTAAGCTGTATTCTAAAGAAAAAGTGATGTTTCAAGGATGGCAAAATCATTTTATTAAAGCAATGAATGCGGATATCCACATCGCAAGAGCAACTATTTTATACAATACAACGTCACTTTTCCTTTTCAATATAGAGCATATTCTGGTCATTGCTTTTGGCGCATTGCTGGTGATGAATAATCAATTTTCCGTGGGCATGCTCATGGCTTTTCTTGGGTTTCGACAAAGTCTTGTTAGCAAATCCTCTTCGTTTATTCAAAAATTGTTCGATTATAAATTAATAGCCGTTCAGCTGGATAGGGTCGCTGACATTTTAATGCAGCCCAACGAAGAACAGACCGAGAAGGAGTTAAAAATAGACGTGAAGGGCGATTTAAAAGTAGTTAATTTAAATTATAAATACGGGAAGAATCCGAATTGGCTCTTAAAAGGAATCAATTTCCACATACGTCCTGCTGAAAAAGTCGCGATAACCGGCCCCTCGGGCGTGGGCAAAACGACTTTGTTGAAAATTCTGTTGGGATTAATTCCTCCATCAGAGGGAGAGATTCTCATGGATGATTTGCCACTCGCAACGATTGGCCATGAAAACTATCGAAGCGTATGCGCAAGTGTTATGCAAGACGATTCCTTAATCAGCGGTTCCTTGCTGGATAATATTTCTTTTATGGACACACGCGTTGATATTGAGAAAGTCTATGAGAGCGCAAAAATCGCTCATATTCATGAAGATATTTTAAAAATGCCAATGGGGTATGAAACCCGCATTGGAGATATGGGCAGTACATTGTCGGGGGGGCAAAAGCAAAGGGTATTGATCGCACGTGCTTTATATAAAAATCCTAAAATTTTATTTCTTGACGAAGCAACCAGTCACCTGGACATTGAAACAGAAATAAAAATTAATCACGCGTTAAAGAAGCTGAATATAACGCAGGTAATGATTGCCCACAGGGAGGAGTCGATTAACAATGCGGACAGAGTTATCCTTATTCAATAGGCACTCAAATCCCATCGATTACAAGGATTGCTTAAATGCCTGAATGCGCTGGTACGCCTCATCTATCCTGCTTTGGCTGATTTCTTTGCGTTGAACCGCTTGTTCAATGAGGTCGATAATTTCCTTGGGATCTTGCGGTTTATCGCTTAACTGATTTCCGAAAATGAACATATCTGCTCCGGCATTTACGGCAAGAATAACGGCTTGTCGAAGGCCATAATGGGCAGTGATTGCCTTCATTTGCATGTCGTCTGTGATGATAACGCCCTTAAAATGCATTTGGTTACGTAATAAGTTGGTTAACATCTGATGCGATAAGGTTGCAGGAAGGCCCGAGTTATCCAGTTGGCGATTAACAATGTGCGCGCTCATTACCATCCCGCAAGCCTGTTTTTTTCCTAATAAAGTAGAGTAAGGTTGAAGCTCGTAGGGCTTCCAGGAGTTTGTCACATCGACAAAGCCCAAGTGCGAATCGGCATTGGCACTGCCTTGGCCTGGAAAGTGTTTGTACGCACATTGTACTCCCAGGTTTAAGAAATTGTGGGAGTACAACCTTGCGTAAAAGGCTACCTGGTTGGGGTTGTCAGAAAAACTGCGCTGGTGTTTTCCAATAATCGGATTGTTGGGGTTTACATTAACATCGAGCATGGGGGCAAAATTAAGGTTAAACCCTGCCTCCTTAAGCGTGTTTGCCATCCGGTGAGCAGTCGCATTGGCGTTTAGCGCACTCATTTGGCCCACCTGAGCCGCAGATACCGTAGCGGGAAAACCATCGCTCGCTTTCAGCCGTGCACTGCTTCCGCCCTCATAATCAATTGAAATAAGCAAAGGCAAACGGGGGCGGTGATGGGTTTTGTTTGCAGCTAGCGTGGCTTGTTGCAAACGGGCATTGAGCCTTTTTACCTGTTTGGGGCTTTCAATGTTTTTATCGAATGTTTTCGTCTGGTAATTGTAGTCAAATAAAATCACGCCGCCCAGGTTATCTTTTTCAATGGATTGCACAATGGGAGAGTCGTTATTAACCGTTTTTCCCTCAAACCCCACAATAAGCATTTGCCCGATTTTATCGCGTAAGGGAATGTCTCCTGCTGAGGCTATTTTGCCACAGGATAAGCTAAATAAAAGAAGGAGGGATATAAAGTATTTCATACGCATTCTGGGTTGCCAAAACAAAAAGGATACTTCATTGATCATAAATTGTCAAATAAGGATACAATTAGCACTATTTTTCCCGTCGAATTAGAGTGATACTTTGCCAATAAGTGCTAATATAAAACCTTGATATTTAAGAGACAGTCGATGACTAATAAACTTATTGAAGAAAAAGTTGATATTTATCAATTACCCAGGGTGGATGAGCGGCATAAGGCCGGTGAAAAAATTGAGATTACTATCGGTGATCTGCATGGCAATGCGATTAAATTACTCTATGTGCTGATAAAGCATGGTTTCGCTTTGAATATGACGGGGGAACACTACGCAATATTGGTTGCAATCTATTGTCTTCCGGTACAGGAACTTACCCGTGATCATTTGGTACAATTTAATGCTATTTTGGATACGCTGGAATTTAATACCCAATCGCTGTTAAGGCTTCTTGGCGATGAACTTTCAGATAGAGGAAACAACGATTATTTTACCCTCAAAATTTTTGAAAAATTAGGGCAACATGGCGTGCCTTTTGAGATATTGGTTTCAAACCATGGGATAGAATTTATCGAAGCGTCTGAGATAAGGGAGTACTTTCTACCGCGTGTGCTTGCCGATAAATTTACGCTGTCAATGCGTGGTTTACAATATCTGATATCAAAGGGTTTAGTCAGCAGGGAGGAAATACTGGCACTGGCAAAATCGGTGTATAAACCCGCGCTACGGGCTATATCGTATACTTTGAATGCCAATTTTAGTGAAATTACCCTATACAGTCATGCAGGGATAGGGCTCAATTCGATTGAGCGTTTAGCAAGAAAATGCAATATACCCTTTAAATGTGAGTCAATCATTGATTTGGCTATCACGATTGAGCGGATTAATGCCGTATTTCAAGGGTATGTACAAGCAGATAAGGTGCACATACTCTACACCCAAAAACAATTGGAAGAAGGGTATGCAACAAGGGATGTAAGTTATGCGCCTTTTGTTTTTTTGCTGTGGAACAGAAATTACAACGACTTGCTAAGACCCATTTTTTATAAACAATACATGATTATTTTTGTACACGGGCATGATTCAAATGATCCCAGTACTGAAATAAATATTGTCAATTTAAACAATGCATTGGGGTATGATGCACGCCACTTCTCGCGAGGACTGTACAATGCACTGTATTCATACAATACCTCTGTAAATAACTTAACGATTAAGCGCTTTAGACAAACTGTAGACCACCTTGCAGCCTTTAACACACCTGACAAAAATTTAAAACGCTATACCGAGGAGTTTATTCACCAAATTGAGAGCTCTAAAAAACAACATAATTTAATCAAGTTAACCGAACTTCTCGAAAAAACCTGTGTTTTTTTGAATAAGGAATGCAACTCCATGGCTTTTCAGGACTATATAACCGGTTTGGAGCGCGAATCCTCCTCTGGAATGAAAATATTAGGAAGCCTTATGATGATGATTTCTGCCCAGGCGCTGATTGCAAGCCTTGAAGCAGGGGGTAAAAAAGAGGTTGTCGTTGAGCGCGAGAGAAATTCTTTAGGATTTTTTACGGAAACGGTGTGTGAGTTGGAGAGCAGTCAAGCGGATGCATTGGTCATTCAACAAGGTAACGATTTGGGTCGACTAAATTAAGGGCGCAAGAAGCAGTACTGCGCTCTTTGTGCGGGATTGAATGAGAGGCATTGCCTAAAGTGATGCCACAATCTTGCAAGAGTGTATTTTACTGCTACCTATCCTTAATTTATGGCATAATTTAGAACATTCAATTTCATGCAACAGAATATCTATCATTTTTACTCTGAATTTTAGCTAAGGCATTCCAATTATGAGCACCTTTGAATCACAAAAAATTTCATATAGTCATCCCAGTCAATCTGCTCTACCTTGGGTGGTTTGGGGATTAGGTTGTATTTTTTATTTTTATGAATCTTTATTGCAAGTCTCAATTGGTGTAATGAGCACCGAATTAATGCATGATTTTTCAATAAACAGCCAAACGCTAGGTTTTTTATCAGGCCTTTTTTATTACTCATACTCTCCAATGCAAGTGCCTTGTGGTATATTGATGGATCGTTTTGGTCCAAACCGCATACTGACCATTGCCACTACTATTTGTGCATTGAGCACGCTCATGCTTGGAATGACGGATAGCCTTTTCATGGCCTTTGCTACCCGATTGATGGTTGGTTTTGGAGCAGCTTTTGCAGTTGTTGGCACTATGAAACTCGCAGCCAACTGGTTCTCAGCCGATCGCTTTGCCCTATTGACGGGCCTCTTGATAACAATTGGTATGTTAGGTGCCATTGGTGCTGAAGCCCCTCTTGCTTTATTGATTGAATATATCGGTTGGCGCTCTTGTATGATAATCATGGGCAGTCTTGGCCTTTTGCTCGCCCTGTTAATTTTTATGGTGGCGAAAGATTATCCTGATACCTTAGCGGAAAAAGCGCACAGGCTTCACGCGTCTGAACAGACCTCAATATTAACCAGCTTCCACGTCTTATTAAAAAACAAACAATTGTGGTTAGTTGCCATTTATGGCGGCTTGATGTACATGGCTACCCCAGTATTTTGTGGTTTATGGGGTGTCCCTTTTCTAATGTATAAAATGCAAGTGACCAAGACTATTGCTGCTAATTATGTTTCCTTAGTGTTTCTGGGGTGGGCCGTAGCGAGTCCATTGTGGGGGATTTTTTCTAATCGTATTGGTCTGCGAAAACCCCCAATGTACGTCGGAACGGTTGGCGCGCTCATCACCTCGCTTTTATTTATTTACGCCCCGCTGGAATCCGGCTGGCTCATGGGATGTTTGTTATTTTTATTTGGGATTTCTTCTGCAGGTTTTTTATGTTCCTTTTCGATTGCAAAAGAATTATGTAGTAACCGTTATATGGCCACAGGACTTGGGTTTATGAACATGCTCAATATGGTTGGCATTGCGATTGCACAGCCATTAATTGGGTTTATTCTCGATAAATTTTGGACTGGCGAACTCATTAACCAGGTTCGAGTTTACCCGATGCATGCCTACCATATTGGTCTTGCACTCTTACCACTGGGAATATTGGGTTCACTCCTTATTTTGCCTTACGTGCGAGAAACTTATTGCCATTGTGTTGGGGAATAACAAGTGCTTGGGTCTATGCTTTCCATTCCATTTTTATCAGGCACGGACTTCAAACGAAGTGATGTGCCTGGTTAGCGGGGCGTTTAAAAGGGGGAGACAGCGTTTATCCCTTTATCAAGAGTTCAGCCTGCGTGGAAAATCGGTCCAGGGGAGGCTGTATCATTTGGAGTGCAGGAGATGGCTGAAAGAAGCTGTAAATTTTCCCCTCGTTTTGCGTAAAAACCCTGCCAACCACCGCAGAAATTACGGCTGCAAGCGCCGCGCAAACCCAAAAAGTATTCGATGCGGCTGCAGCGCCTGAAAGCACGCCCGTCAGGAAGCTGGCAGGGCCAGTCCAGAGTCCTGCCGCTAACCCTATGCCAAACCCTGCCGCGAAAAGGGCTGCGGCAATAACAACGGTGGCCACTGCGGTCAGAAAAACGGTAAAGAGAGCTGCTAATGTACTGCGGAATTTTCCACCGGCTATTCCTTTCATTCGATGCGTGAATTGTTCAATGGCGTTTATTTTATCTTTTGCTAATGAGTCTTTGTTGGCCAGAATTTGAGCTAGCAAGGGTGCTTCAGAACAAAATTGATTGAATTTTTCAGGAGTTAAGAAGCCTAAACGAGGATCTTCAAGTAATTGCTGAAAAGCGAGGCAAATGGATTTATCCGTATTTGAGGTTTTATCAAAAAGCGAGCAAATATCCATGCTATTTTTAAATAGACGGTTAAATAGTCTTGCTTCAGCGCAGGAATCCTCCTTTTTAGAAGGTCTTATTAAGATGGGTGCACTCTCAGGATATGCCGGGGTTTCAATGCAGATGGAATCAGGCGCATTGCATGTAATTCGGTGGGTAATGTGGGCGAAATCGGTTGTTTGGTCTATTGAATCAAGAACCTGTATGTTTATCGGGTTTAAATCAAAGGGATCCAGGTATCCAAAATGGGTTTCGTTTTCTATTCCCTCTTTTAGGCCAGGAGTTCGGCCATAGTGCTGCAAAAATAAGCCCTTTAGCCCTTCAAACACGGCCTGGCTATTGTTTCCAGTCAATAGAATGTTCATGTTACTTCACCTCGATTGAAATTCTGCGGCAACTATAATGCAAAAAGTTTAAGTAATCAAACAAATTGACCTTTATAAGGGCAGAATCAGTGAGTCGTTGTACCAGGGTTTTGCATTGCAAACTTAACTGCTCCCCTTTCTTAGCGAGAGCAGTTTTCAAGTCAAGCGCTAAAAGAAGACCCAGTCCAGTTGGCTGAATTGCCTGTGTTTTCCGCGTCATACGCCCCCTTTGCTACCGTAGTAAATTGCTCTAGCGGTGCTTGCAACGTAGTAAGGGCTTTAGGAGGAGCGCTGAAAAAGTGATGTATTTTTTCTTTTTTATACACCAATGCGGTGCCAACTACGGCAGAAGCGCCGGCAGCAAAAGCGGCACATGCATCGAAGGTCACAGAGGCTGCAGCTGCACCTGTTAGTACGCCTGTGAAGAAACTGCCTGGTCCTGACCAAAGTCCTGCGGCAAACCCTAGGGCAAATCCTGCGGCGAAGGTTGCTGCGACAATGACGGCAGTGGCCAAGGCAGTCAGAGAGATTGCCAGGGCTGTGGCAAATGCTCCACGGAATTTTCCTTCTGCAATCTGCGTCGCCCGGAGGGCAAACCGGTCAATGGCGTCTATCATGGTTTCAGTGGAGGGAGAATGGCTCAATGCATGAGCTAAACATTGCAATTGGATATTTAGCTCAGCTAACTGAGTCGCGTTAAGCGAGGAGTTGTTAATTATAGTATTTACCAATTCCTTAAAAGGCTCGTAAACAGGAGTGGGAACGGCTTCGTCCAGGGTTTTATATATCCTCATGTGATTATTAGAATCCCCGAACAGTTTGTAAAATAGTTTTTGTATAGACTTATCTTTAATTTCGATGGGTTTCTTGTTCTTATAGACTACCTTCTCTGCCTTTTCCGGGGAATTATCTTTAAAACAGATTGTACTAACCTCTTGGTTGTTTAATTCCAGGATCTTGTTTTTGAATTCCAGGATCTCGTTTTTGGGGTCTTCGCTCGCGTCATAACAGTACAGTATGGATTTGGTACCGGGTGATGCTATTTGGTCTATAGGAGGAATATTGATTTGTATTGTGTGAGACTTATTCAAAGGATCGGTTAGGATATATCGATTATTAGACTCGACCATACTCACCTTACTTACAGAGTGTCTTTGGAAAAACGTAAGGATTTCATGCAGTGCCAGGTCGGTTTTGCTTCCAATTAACGTAATCTTGGTAATCGTGGTCATCTTTGTCTCGGTTAGATTTATTGCGTCCAATAATAACGCAAACAAACCGAAAGATCAATCACACTGGCTATTATTGGCGCAATTGCGCGGCAAATACTCAATATTCAGCCGTGCTATCGCTTGCTGGAAAAGTATCTTTTAAGCGGTTATCCAGCTCCCGGTCTTCTTTTCTTTTTTTACCGTTTTCTTCAATAAGTACGGGCTTGTTTTTTTTGCGCTTAAGAGAGGCGGGTTTTTTCTTCATTCGAATGCTCCTTTGATTGGCTTCTACTATAAAGTATAGGAGCTAAATAGCGGGGTGGGGTTTTAGGGACTAATGACTTTTAGTTAGTCCACCCTCATCCGCCCTTCGGGCACCTTCTCCCGCCAGCGGGAGAAGGGAAGTAAGGCTCTCATGTTGTCAATGCAACCGGGGCGAACCACCGGCTTCCTTCTCCCGCCGGCGGGAGAAGGGAAATACAGGGTTGCCTGGTTAAAGTGCGATTTGATCTTGTGTTGATTTTTTAGTCAATTTATTTTATTATTTTCAGCCTTGATGCCAGGAGTGTGCCGCATGAAATTTTTTAAATCCAATTGGGATTTAGATGCTATAGATATCCAGCAGTTTTCAACCTATCTTAGAAAATATAAAGAAGAATTCAGTCGTCAAAGTGCTGCTATAAAAAATTCATCCGGTCAAATCAACAAAACCCATATCGTGTCGCTTCCTATCCAACGTATACGGCGACTGTTTAATCATTTGGAAGCAATAAATACGAGACTTTCCGCTGGCAATCTGGATAAATTAACTCGCCACGATCTCGCAAATTTAAAAAAGATAATAGAGTATACACTTCGTTGCGTGCCTGGTGTTGCATGGACCATTTATAATGGTTCTTTGGATGAATACCAGAATACCGCTAATCCGTACAGAACCTTATCGACTATCGAAATTGAAGATTACCGCAAGGCTGCTTCTTCAATCCATGATCTCGGATTAAGTTATCACCACGTTGCAAGAATCGGTTTAAATGTAGTCGCTACTCTATTACTCGTGGCAGGCATTCTGGCCTGTTTTACTCTTGCATTGGGATTTTTGCCAGCAATGACACCAGCTGTAACCGGAATTTTGGCTTTTGGGAGTATCATAATGCTTGGGTTAGGAGGGGGTGCCGCTGTATTTGCTAAACAAGCGATGCTTTTTACTGACTACGAAGCAATTGAAACCGATGTTAAAAAAACGATAAAATCGCCTGCTTGCAAAAATACCACGCTTTTTAATAAAGCAAGAGCAGAACCGGATTGCACAATAAAACAGGCCATCACGGAGTTTGTAGCTGAAAAGGTGTATAATTTGGTTGCATCTTAGGCTTGGGATAAGCCTCGACGTCCTTAATGACTACGCGTTTGGATTTATGTACTTTAAAGGGAGGAGGTATATCTCTTCCCCATTCCCCTTAAAGTATCTCTGGCAGTAAGGCGTTGCTTGCATTATTTTCGAGTAAACACCAATAAAGACCAATCGTCCAAATCAGCGGACTCCTGAAGCAAAAAATCCTCCTGATAGGCGTCAATTAAGCCCTGTTTCTGTTCTTTTAAAAGGCCTGAAATAACCAGCGTGCCCTGTTCTACCAGCAATTGTTTAAAGTCCGCTTGCAGTGCCAGGAGAGGCGTTAATAAAATATTGGCGAGCAGGATATCGGCAGGTTTTTTGAGCTCTGCTGGATAACTTATAGCTAATTGTTGCGCATCGATGGCATTGTTTTCGGCATTGCTTTGTGTCGCTATTAAGGCTTGCCCATCGATATCCACGGCATGCGCATGGCGTGCGCCCAATTTTAAGGCAGCTAGTGCAAGAATACCGGAGCCGCAACCGTAATCTATCACGGTTTTATCGTGTAATTCGGTTTTATCAAGCCAATGCAGGCAAAGCGAGGTGGTTTCGTGTTTGCCCGTGCCGAAGGCCAAACCGGGATCCAGGATGAGGTTGACTGCATTGGGAAAAGGGGGCGGCGTCCAGGTAGGACAAATCCAGAGCCTGTTACCAAAGCATTTTGGTTTAAACTCATCCATCCAGACACGCTCCCACACTTGATCAGCGAGTTCTGTAATGGAAAAACGCAAGTGAGGGTAAGCTTCTGCCAGATGGCTGTGGGCTTTTTCGGCCTCCTCCAGGTCATCGTAGAGGGCATTTAGCACCACATCAGGCCAAAGCGGCGTAGTGCCTGGTAAAGGCTCTAGCACCGGGCTGTCGTACTTGTCGGTAAACGTAATGGACAAGGCGCCTGTTTCTTCCAGCGCCTCACATAGTTGCTCTACTTTATCGGGAGCACATTCCTCAATTTGAAGTTGAAACCACACGAAATCTATTCCTTTAACATCTTTTCTAAATAATGGATATTCGTACCGCCCTGAATAAAGGCTTTGTCGCGAATAATGCGTTGTTGCAGCTCGATATTGGTTTTGATGCCATCGATAATAATTTCATCCAGGGCATTGCGCATACGCGCTAAGGCTTCGGTTCGGTTTTCCCCGTAGCTGATTAATTTACCAATCATGGAATCGTAATTCGGAGGAACCGTATAACTGCTGTAGACATGCGAGTCAAAGCGAATGCCAGGGCCGCCTGGTTGGTGTAACAGGCGAATTGTGCCGGGAGAAGGCATAAAGGTGCGTGCATCTTCTGCATTGATGCGGCACTCAACGGCATGGCCTTTGAGAACAATGTCTTCCTGCCTTAAGGTAAAGGGCAATTCGCTGGCAATTTTAATTTGCTCTTTAATCAAGTCAATGCCGGTGACCATTTCAGTGACCGGGTGTTCCACCTGAATGCGCGTATTCATCTCAATAAAATAAAAACAGCCGTCCTGGTATAAAAATTCAAAGGTGCCTGCCCCGCGGTATTTCAAATTACGGCAGGCTTCCACCACAGACTCTCCAATTTCATGGCGCAGGTCTTCGGTAATTCCTGGCGCGGGCGCTTCCTCCAGCACTTTTTGGTGGCGTCTTTGCATGGAACAATCGCGCTCACCTAAATGAATGGCATTGCCTTTGCCATCACCCAACACTTGAAATTCAATGTGGCGGGGGTTTTCGAGAAATTTTTCCATGTAGACTACGGGATTATTAAAGGCAGCCTTTGCTTCACTGCGCGTCAAGGCGATGGCGTTGAGTAAATTGGCTTCATTATGCACCACGCGCATCCCGCGCCCACCGCCGCCGCCTGCTGCTTTAATAATCACCGGGAAGCCGATTTTGCGACCCAGTTCGATATTAACGGCATCGTCGTCCAGCAATGGGCCATCCGAACCCGGCACACAGGGTACGCCTGCTTTTTTCATGGCGCGAATAGCCGATACTTTATCGCCCATTAAACGAATCGTGTCACCACGGGGGCCAATAAAGCGAAAACCGCTCTGCTCAACAATGTCCGCAAAGTCGGCGTTTTCCGCCAAAAATCCATAGCCAGGGTGGATTGCTACTGCATCGGTAATCTCTGCGGCAGAAATAATGGCTGGGATGTTGAGGTAGCTTTTTTGGGAGTTGGCAGGCCCAATGCACACGGTTTCATCCGCTAAGCGAACATGCAACAAATCTTTGTCCACATCCGAATGGACTGCTACGGTTTGAATGCCTAATTCTTTACAGGCGCGCAAAATACGAAGCGCAATCTCGCCGCGATTGGCGATAACAATTTTACTAAGCATCACTATACTCTTTATTCTTCAATAACAAATAAGGGTTGGTCGTACTCAACAGGATCTCCATTGGTAACCAGAATATCGATAATTTTACCGGAGCGATCGGCTTCAATTTCGTTGAACATTTTCATTGCCTCAATAATGCAAAGCGTATCGCCCACTTTGACCATTTGACCCAGTGTGACAAAAGCCGAGGCTTCGGGGGAGGGCGAGGTATACATTGTTCCAACCATTGGCGCACGCACCCGATGCCCGGCTTTGCCGGCGGGTGCTTGCTTTACTTCGCCACCAGCAGATGCACCTGGCATAGGCGCTTGTTGCATTGGTTGTGGAGCAGAAACGTAACGAGGCGCTTCAATGGCATATCCATGGCGGCTTAAACGCACCGATTCCTCGCCTTCTTTAATTTCGATTTCTGAAATACCGGTTTCTTCCAGTAATTCAATCAATTTTTTGATTTTGCGAATATCCATTTGGTAATAACTCTCTATTAATTAAGTACTTCAATGATCGTTTGTAGTGCCAGGGAGTATCCTTTAATCCCAAGCCCGCTGATGACACCGTTTGCAATGTCTGAGAAATACGAATGGTGACGAAAGGTTTCGCGCGCATAAATATTACTGATATGCACCTCAATAAAGGGGATTTGACTGGCTATCAAGGCATCGCGAAGGGCAATACTGGTATGCGTAAATGCGGCAGGGTTAAAGATAATATATGCAATCTTTTCATCCGCAGCCTGATTAATGGCTTCAATTAACGCCGCTTCCGAATTGCTTTGTTTGCAATCCAGGGCATAGTTAAACGCCTGCGCTTCTTTTTTAAGCGCATCGTTAAGGGCTTTAAGCGTAGTGGAGCCATAAATAGCCGGCTCGCGTATCCCAAGACGGTCTAAATTGGGTCCATGCAGGACAAGTATTTTCATTGTTGACTGTTTTATCATGATTGGGAAATTTTGCCTGATATTTCGTAAAATGTCCAGATCCAGGAGGATATCGGCATTTTCTCTGCAACTTAGCATCGCAATTGCAGAGAGTGTGGATATTAGGGGCCATCCAGGTCAACAGATCCTGGAACGCAGAATGATTTAAAATAACACACACCGTATTGATAAAATAGATGTCAATGGGTTTAAATCAAACCCATTCGGCGCTCTAGGCTTTTTGCCCTGCTTTTAAAATGCGCTCCCGAACGCCTTCCCATTGGGCTTCCAAAGGCGGCAATTCAATCACCAGGTAGTGGGCAGGGGATTCATCGGCTAAACGTAATTGATAATACAGTTCAAAGGCCGCTTTTGCAGGCGAAGAGGAAAAGCAATAGTCTGCTTGCTCTGAATCGGTAAAGGATAAGACATAGACCGGTTCGGTTAAGGATTGGCAAAAAGCGTCTATTGCGTCCATTGTGGCAAAACAAAACAGGGGTTTTTCCGGTTGATAATGGTTGGCAAGCTTGCCAGGAACTCGCAGAGTACTTTCTTCCTTGAGCGCTTTGTCCCCAATAAGGGCGTTGATTTGCGCGATATCAATGACGCCTGGTCGAAGCAAACTATATCCTGCCGGATTAACCGCACTCAGGATGGTGGATTCAATCCCCACCTCACAGCGCCCACCATCTAAAATTAGCAAGTCAGCCTCTTTAAAACTTTGCTTTACATGCAAAGCGGTTGTAGGGCTTATCTTGCCAAAGGGATTGGCAGAAGGGGCTACCAGAGGGAGTCCCAGACGTTTTAACAGGGTTTGGGCAACGGGGTGTTTGGGGCAGCGCAAAGCAACCGTATCTTGCCCTCCTGTCAAAAGCGGACTGACCGCTTCTGTTTTTTTCATAACCAGGGTCAAAGGGCCTGGCCAAAAATGCTGAATTAACACTTTTGCATAATCCGGAATAAACGACACCCAGCGCGACAGGTCCCAATCCTCTGCGACGTGCATAATTAAGGGATGGTTAAGCGGCCTGTTCTTTATCGCATAAATGGCTTCAATAGCCTTGGCGTTTTCGGCATTACCTGCCAGGCCATACACTGTCTCAGTCGGGATAGCGACGATATCGCCTTTTTTTAAATGAGAAAGGGCTAAGTCCAAATCAGTAGTTATACGGCTCATAAAAACCCTAATCCAAAAAAAGAAAGGGGATTGTAGTGTGCAAAAACCCACAACTCAAGAGGGGGTAAAAACATTCTTCCTTTTAAAAAAACGATGCATGCCTGAAAAATACCTGTTATGATTGCCGCGGAATTTTAGTGGGCCAACCTCAGGATATTTTTTCACCCCACTAAAACGGTAGTGATTACTCAAGGAGAAACGCCATGCAATCCAACTGTTACCGCAGCGCTATCGCTGCGTCGCTCATCGTTGCTTTTTCTGCTTCAACATGGGCAGCAACCCCCCTTACCCTGAAACAAACCTCCCTTCCACAGGTTCAATCGAAATTTTATTTTGTGTTTCAGAACAAGGCGTTAATGCAAAACCTTCCGCCAGATACCTTGCAATTTATCCGGCAACATGAGGATAAAAAGCAGCAACATGTTCGATTACAACAATACTACCAGGGAGTTATGGTTTACGGGGGTTATGCCATTTTACATCATGCTCTGGCAGCAAAAACAACCACTATGAACGGCACGCTGTATCAGGGGTTAGATAAAGACTTAGGCCAGCAGCCACCTGATTTTGTGAACAATAAAGCACTTGCCTTGCAACAGTTTAAGGCAGCCTTTTCGGGAAAAGAATGCAGTGAGTCGGAAATTACCCCCATTATCTACCTTGACGAAGCCCAAAAAGCGCACTGGGCTTACAAGGTAAGTCTTTTGATTCAGGCAAAAGAGGCAATTCCAGAAAAACCCACCGCTATTTTGGATGCCAGCACCTATAAACCCTATATTCAATGGAATGACATCAAAACAAATAAAAAAACGGCCTTGGGAATGGGGTTTGGCGGCAATAACAAGAGCATGGAATATACTTTTGGTAAAGATTTTCCCTTATTGCAACTGAGCCGCGATGAGGCAACCAAAACGTGCTACATGGAAAATAAAGCGGTCAGAGTGGTGGATATGGCGCACCAGTATTCTAATTTTAATAAAACCATGCAATTTGATTGCAGCAATGAACTGGCGGGTGATCCGCTGTTTTTTTGGACAGGTTATCAAGCCGATGGCTATGACAAAGAAAACGGCGCGTTCTCGCCCACCAACGATGCCCTGTATTTTGGCGAGGTGATAAAACAGCTTTACCGGGAATGGTACGGTGTGGAAGTACTAACGCAAAACAATAAACCGATGAAACTGGTCATGCGGGTTCATTTTGGCCAATCCTATGGCAATGCATTCTGGGACGGCAGGCAAATGACTTTTGGTGACGGGGGCGCATTTTTTTATCCTTTAGTCTCCTTGGGCATCAGTGCGCATGAAGTAAGCCATGGGTTTACCGAGCAACATGCGGAGCTGGCCTATTTCAGGCAATCAGGCGGTATTAATGAATCCTTCTCCGACATGGCAGCCCAGGCTGCGGAATACTATGTAACGGGAAGCAACACCTGGAAAATAGGCAGTGAAGTAATAAAACCAAACAGCAGCAAAGAGGCTTTGCGCTATATGGATGAACCAGGCCGAGACGGAGTATCCATTGATTCTGCCAAAGATTACCGCGATGGATTGGACGTGCACCATTCCAGTGGGGTATTTAACCGCCTCTTTTATCTATTAGCAACCACCAGTGGCTGGAATGTTCGCACCGCCTTTGAAGTAATGGTGAGGGCTAACATGGATTACTGGACGCCCCTGACAACCTTTAACGAGGCCGGATGCGGGATAATCAGCGCCGCACAAGACCTAAACTATTCTGTGAATGACGTGAAGCAGGCTCTGACCCAGGTAGGGATAGACTCCGAATCCTGTTATTAGACAGTTAGAATATTCTCTTCAATGGAGGTGGGTGCCATTAGGCTCACTGCCATTAAGTTAAGGATTTTGAACTTCCGTCATCCAGAGCGCAGCGAAGGATCTTCTGCATCAGGCACGGTGCCAGTATCAGGAGATCCTTCGCTGCGCTCTGGATGACGGGCTTAACTTAATGGCAGTGGACATTAGGCTAAGGTACTAACCTGCTTCCTGGAGCAATTTTGATCTTGCCCTGAAAAACGCATCTTGCTAAGCGACCTTATCAATATCAGGTGCATGATGATTAGGGACGTTGCCTGACACCATTCCAAATAGCCTATTGAGATGGTAATTCAACCTGATTATAATTCGTTCTTTTTTAGAGAAGTAATTAGAATGAAAAAGACTGAAAAGATGTTATTTGATGCTGTTAAAAACCAAAATGATGACATGGCTAGTGCAATAGTCAATTTGTTTGCAGCGCCCGATTTAGAGTGGGAACCCGATGCAGAAGTACCTAACCTGGATTTGTGTGATGAAGCGGGTTATGGCCTTTTGCATTATGCGGTTAAGCGAGGTCTTACTGCGACTATAAATCGTTTATTGCAAAAAGGTGCAGCTGTGGATATTCAAGATAACAAGGGATGCACTCCACTTGTTTTAGCACTCCACATGCTCCCGGTGAGAAAAATTAATGACAGCAATATTTTTTCAATAAGAGATTCCTACGTTTTTAAAATGATAGAACTATTGATTGAACACAACGCAAATATTCATGCAGTAGATCCTAATGAGTATGGCGGTCTTTATACTTGCCTTCATTTAGCGGTGAGCCACAACCAATATTTAGTCCTTAAGGCTTTATTGTCAAAACAGGAAAATCCTGCGAATTGCCTGGAAGTAATAAACAAAATGGGGGCTACTCCTCTTCATTTAGCCTGTTTAAAAGGTGATGTGTGTATGGTAAGTTATATGTTAGAGGAAATAAAAGCGAATCCAAATTTTCAAAGTCCCACCACAGAATTTACACCACTTCATTTTGCAGCAAATGGTAATCAGGCTAAAATTATACCTCTGCTTATTAAAGCAGGTGCTGATCCCTCAATCTATCTCTCAGGAAAGAAAAGAGTAACTCCCTTGTTAATGGCTCAAAAAATGAAAAATAAAGAAGCAGCCGAAGCGCTTGAGAACTCATTTGCCAAGTTAACAGAAACTGCCTCATCATCAGCAGAAAAACTCATGCAAGATAAGCAATCTTTTTCCGCTTCGTTTCAATCGAAATGGACAAAATCGCCAATAAAAGAAAGTGACATTTTAGTCAAATCATTTATAGCCAGTCCAATATATACCCAAGAGGCCAGTAAGCTTGAAACTACAAAAAAGATTTGTCTAAACTGCTCTTCAGTAACTATCCTTTTCTATGAACTACCAGAGAGCAACGATTGGATACTTAATGTGCTAAACGAGGAAAAAAAACAGGAGAAATCCATGCGGTTTTCAACGAAAGAATCCATCGCAAAAATACAAAAATACCTCCAAAACAATGCGGTTGAAGAATTTATCGAATTTCTTGCAGGAAAGGGAGTTACTGCGAAACAAATTAGCCAGTATCTAAAAGAGGAAACGAATGTTTTAGATAGCGCTTATAACAAATCCTTGTAAACACACCCTGGAAATCCCTATTCCTTGCAAAGTAACTGCCTAAAACCCCGCTTCCTGGTAAAAGGCATTAAGGCACTGGGCTAAGGATTCGGGATTTTCCATGTGCAGATGATGCCCGCCTTGCAAGCGGTGCACGCTGATATGCTTTACGGCGTTCACGCGCTGTTCGACCAATTCCTCCCGAAAGAGCAAGCTTTCCCTGGCAAGAATCAGGCAGGTTTTTGCCGCAATATTGGATAGACAAGACAACACCTGGTTTTCGGTCATGCGCAAGGGACTTACTGTGGCTAAACGCCTGTCATGACGCCAATAGTAACTGTCGCCTCGTTTATGTACTCCGCGTTTGGCTAAAAGGGCTACGAGTGGTGCTTCTAAAAAACCGTGTTTGACACGCCCCTGGATGGCCGCCTTGCGGGAGGGATACGGTCTGGCCTGGCTATTTTTTGCGTCTAAAAGCAATTGCGCATAGCCAGTTAACTGGGCACAGCAGGTGTCTTCAGGGTGGGTAAATGGCCCCAGTCCTTCAATTAAGGCCAGTGAGGCGATGTGTTCATTGGAGACTCCTGCGATAAGACTTGCAAGGCATGCCCCGAGCGAGTGACCCAGCAAATGGACTTTTTTTAACTGGAGCGCTTCAATCACTTGTAACACAATAAAAATTCCATCGATTAGATGGTAGTTGCAACCCACCGGTAAATGCGAAGACAGCCCATGCCCCGGTAAATCGATGGCAATCACATGAAATTGTTCTTGAAGCATTGGGGCGAGCAACGAGAAGGAATTGGCATTATCCAGCCAACCGTGCACTGCGATAAGCGGAGGTAAATCAGGATTTCCCCAGGTTCTGTAGGCAATTTTAAAACCGGGTAGGGCAAGATGCGTTTTTTTAACCATGGGTATCAATCGGTGAGCCGTTTCATTTCATCATACCTGATACTCCCCGGAACTGAAAATACTGGCTTTAACCAGGGATTATCTTTTTGAGGAGGGTAGGCGCGCATCACATGCTTTTGCGCAATGTATGGTATGCTTGGAGTAACTTACCTTGTAGATTTATTTATGCAGATGCAACCGCGCGGTTTTTCGCTCATTACTTACAACATCCACAAAGGATTTGGGATGGGGAAGGGACGCTTTTTGTTGCCAGAAATGCGCTCGGCTTTATCGGCACTGAACCCGGATTTCGTTTTTTTACAAGAAGTGCAGGGTGAGCATCGGCGTCGAGAGAAACGAATTGAAGCCTGGCCTGACTCACCGCAATTTGAGTACATTGCAGCAGAAATAGGGCCGCATTTTTTATATGCAAAAAACGCAACCTATCAAGCAGGGCATCATGGCAATGCCATCCTGAGTAAATACGTTTTCGATTGCTTTGAAAACATTAATCTCTCTACTATGAATCGTGCCTCGCGTAGTATTTTGCACGGTCAAATCAAAGTAGGGGAAGTCAACCCGACCACGGTACACCTTCTGTGTATTCACTTAGGTTTATTTAAAGCCGAGCGCGCTTCGCAATGCCGCGCTTTAATCCAGCGCATTAGCGAAGCCGTGCCCTTACATGAACCGCTCCTTATGGCCGGTGATTTTAATGACTGGCGTCATCATTTATCCGATCGTTTTGCCGAAGAATTGGGGATAAAAGAGGCTTTTTTCAGTTTAAAAGGGCAGCATGCGCGGTCATTTCCTGCCTTTAGACCGTCACTGTGCGTGGACAGAATTTATTATCGGGGGATGCGTGTTGTCGATGTGCAATGCTTACAAGGAAAACCTTGGCGTATGTTGTCTGATCACGTGCCTTTATTAGCACGCTTTGAATTTGAGTAAGAGGGTAAAAGGGGTTGCCCCCTTTACCGATAAAGCGTACTTATTCCATGCTATCCTGGTATTCACCAAAACAGGCTGCACTGTTGAGCTGCGCGCGCTTAAGCAGTGCATCTTGCGCGGCTTTAACCTGGTCTTTCTTACCGCCCCATGCTTTTATACAATCTTCTTGCAATGCACGGCCATAAGAAAAGCTTAAGTTCCAGGGCTGATAGCCGGTGCTGTTAATGGCATTTAAATTAGCCGTTGCCTGAGCAGGCGTTTGGCCGCCAGACAGAAAGTTAATCGCAGGAACTGCTGCCGGTACGTTGTTTCGGAATACGCTGATGGTGTAATCGGCCACTTCATCCGGTGTGCTAAACGGAGTAGTTGCTTTGCCAGAAGTAATCATGCTGGGTTTCAAAATGATGTGTTCTAATTCCACTTGATGAATGAATAGGGCATGAAACAGTTCATGCAGTACCATTTCAGAAGCTTCTGCGCAATGCTCAATGGAGTGATCGCCGTCCATTAATACTTCAGGCTCTACAATAGGCACGATTCCTACGGATTGGCAAATTGCCGCGTAGCGCGCAAGCATCTCAGCGCCGGCCTTAATGGCTGTTAAACTGGGGGTGAACTCAGAAATGGAGTACACATTACGCCATTTTGCAAATTTTGCGCCCAGGTTTTTAAAATGCAGCAAACGCTCTTCAAGACCATCCAGACCCTGCGTTACTTTTTCGCCATCGGAATTGGGTAAATCAATCAGCCCCTTGTCTACTTTAATGCCTGGAAGAATGCCATTATCCGCAAAAAGATTCGCGATGCCTTTGCCCTGTTCATCTTGCTGGTTAAAGGTTTCTTCAAAAAGGATAACGCCATTAATGTATTGGCCAAGATCAGGCGTGGTAGCCAGTAATAAGCGGTAATCACGGCGGTTTGTTTCGCTGTTTTCAAGGCCAATGGAATCAAAACGCTTGCCAATGGTGCCATTGCTTTCATCGGCGGCCAGAATGCCCTTGCCTTCTTGTAAGAGCGAATCCATGGTCGCTGATAATTCATCGTAATACATAGTGTAATTCTCCTGTCATTTTTATTAGTTGCATTGAATTGTTGAGCACTTATTTCATGGGGGCTGAGATGTATTTTTCCCGAATGATGCGCTGCATTTCGAAACCCTGTTCCTTTAAATAGGTAAAGGATTCGTCAATCATGCCCGGATTTCCACATAAATAGATAATATCTTCCTGTGGATTTAAGTTGAGCTCTGGAAAAGCATGCTGCACATAACCTGGGTATTCATGTTCTGCCAAAATGTCTTTGGGACTGCGGCTTAGATGGGCACAAAAGCGTACTTGAGGGTGTTGTGCTGCAAACTGTTTGAATTCATCAAAATAGAGAATATCCTCGCGGCTTCGTACTCCTTGCAAAATAACCACTTTCAATTCAGGATAAGAGTGTAAACGCTGTTTGATTTCTTGCATCATAGCACGATAGGGGGTTACACCAGTACTGGTTGCGACAAAAATATAACGCTTGGGCACCTCGTCTTTTAGAATGAGCCGTCCAAAGGGGCCGGTGATATTTATTGCATCGCCCGGTTTTAAATTAAATAATAATTCAGTGCCAGGGCCTTCCTTCACATAACCTGCTGCAAACTCGATGCGGTTAGTTTGTGAGGGCGCGTTGGCGATGCTATAGCTTCGCTTGAGTGTTTTGCCCTGATAATCAAAATGGATTGTAATAAATTGACCTGCGGTGTAGTTAAAAGGGGGCGTTTGCTCTGCTTTAAAAATAAAATGCTTAACATAAGGCGTGAGCATAAACGCGTCTTCCAGAACGATTGGGAAGGGAGTAATTTGCATAATGGTGTTTAACTTCTGTAAAAGCACTAACTATAGGGGAAAAAATACGCATTGCAAGAGGAAGTCTGCTCACTGTTAAAATCTTTATCCAAAAAGGCGCAAGATAAGATATTTTGAGTATAATTAAACTATGAATAGCACTGATTTGGTAACCATGATCGGCAATTTAAGCCGATCTCTATTTTCTGTTCAGAGCCTCTTGACGGGGTTAGCCTACGTTATTGGTATGCTTTTTATAATGATGGCCCTCTCAAAGTTTAATAAAATTGCAGTAAAAGGGTCGTATGAGCGGATGTTAGTCCCCATTGCTTACATCTTGGGAGGTTCAGTCCTGCTTTTTCTCCCCAGTGCATATACGGTTCTCTCCAATACCGTGTTTGGAGCAAATAACATTTTATCTTATGCCAAGTATAACCCCTATGATATTTATAGTTCCATGGGCTTATTGATCCAAACCGCAGGAATCATCTGGTTTATTCGCGGTTGTGTTTTATTGGTTGGGGCGAGTGAGCCGCAAGTCAAACACGGTTCCAAAGGATTATTATTTCTTTTTGCAGGTGTTTTGGCCATGAACTTCCAAAGTACCATTGCTGCCTTAAACTCGGCCATGGAAGGGTTGGAATCACTCACTTTGACTATTAAAACTACGCAAGGGTATTAGGGCTGCGGGTCATCCAAATCGTCTTCACCGCAAATATTTAAGTGATTGGCTTTGGCAAACTCTAAAATACTTTGGTAAACCTGAGGGCTTGATTCTTTCAGTTTTGGATCAAGCAAAACGCATTTATACCCTTCTCTGTTGACGCTTGGCTGCAAGAGAGGAGAGTAATGGATTCGACTGTTTTTAAAACTGGCAAGGCTTCCACTCATGCGCTCAGCCCAATCGCTTGGGCGAAAGTGCTTACCTTGAGGGGTAATGCCTTCGATGATAATTTTTTTCTTTGAATCACTCATGATAACGCACTTTGAAGACAGTATGCCTAGTATAGCATCATATTGGTAAAACAAAGAAGCAATAGCGGCACGGTGATGAATTATGTTAGGATGTGTCAGCCTAATTGAGAGTGTATTGATGTGAAACAAAGAGAAAACGCTGGAATTTACCTGTTACCCAATCTATTTACCACTGCAAGTCTATTTGCAGCCTTCTACTCGATTGTTGCTTCGATGCAAGCGCAATACGAAGTAGCGGCCATTGCTATCTTTATCGGTATGATTGCCGATGGGTTAGACGGCCGAATTGCCCGGTTAACTAACACACAAACCGCTTTTGGCGGGCAATACGACAGTTTATCGGATATGGTAACCTTTGGTGTTGCCCCCTCCTTATTGCTTTATAGCTATACTTTGCAGCATTTGGGGAAAATGGGCTGGCTTGTTGCCTTTATGTTTACTGCTGCAGTCGCTTTGCGTCTGGCGCGGTTTAACACCCAATTGGCTACCTCCGATAAACGTTATTTTCAGGGGTTACCTTGTCCTGCGGGGGCGGCTATTGTGTCGGCGCTTGTCTGGTTTTGTTGCCGACACCAGCTCGATAACCTGGTTGTATCCGTTGCCACAGCCATTATCACGGTGGGTACTGCGGTGTTAATGGTAAGCAATATCCGATATCACAGCTTTAAAGAAGTGGATTTTAAAGGAAAAGTACCTTTCCTCTATTTGCTGCTGATGGTTATTTTATTTGTAGCAATCGCTGTGAATCCTTCGCTTGTACTCTGTGCAGGTTTTGTGATTTACGCGCTTTCTGGCCCAGTGCAAACGCTGTTTGCGCTACGTCAGGTGCGAAAACAAAGACGCCAGAACGTTAAGTGATTTTGAAAGGGAGGGGTTCCCTCTCATGGAGTTGTCTACTCCACTTCACCAAAGCGGTTGTTGATCAACAAGACAACCGCTTTTTCCATTTCGACTTCATCGGGGCCTTCGATTTCCAAAACCAACTCACTTCCTTTATTGGCAGCCAGCATCATAACCCCCATAATGCTTTTACCATTAACGGTTTGGCTGCCTTTTGTCAGGCTAATACTACTTTGATACCTCGAAGTCGTTGAAACGAATTTCGCCGACGCGCGAGCGTGCAATCCCAGTGTATTGATTATCGTGATTCTAGTTTTTATCATAAGGCGCAATGTAGCATGTGCTGCTCGTTTCTTCAATTAGCCGAGAAAGAAATTAATCGCGGTGGTGCGCTTTTATTTTTTCCTTGTGCTTGATGAGCTGCCTGTCAAGTTTGTCGATTAAGGCATCGATAGAGGCGTACATGTCTTCCGATTCGGACCGGGCATGCAGTTCTGCCTTGGCTATCACAATAGAGGCCTCTACAATTTGCCGCAATTTTTCTACATCAAAGACCACGTGGATGGAAGTAATTTTCTCAAAATGTTTCTCAAGTTTAGTTAATTTTTCCTCCGCATAGGTTTTTAATGCGGGGGTGACTTCGACTTTATGGCCTGTGAAGTGGATTTGCATAACCTTCTCCTTCGATTAAAATCTAACTGCGAATTGTTTTACGCTCATTGGATGGGGCAATGCCCATCGCTTCCCTGTATTTTGCTACCGTTCGGCGAGCGACCTGAACCCCCTGTGCGCCGATTAAAAGGGCAATTTTACTATCACTTAAGGGTTTTTTTCGGTTCTCAGCGCCGATTAATTTTTTAATCACCGCGCGGATAGCGGTAGAAGAACATTCTCCCCCTCCCGCGGTGTTCACATGGCTTGAGAAAAAATATTTTAGCTCAAACACGCCTCTTGGCGTATGCATGAATTTTTGGGTGGTAACCCGGGAAATAGTGGACTCATGCATGTCCAAAGCCAGGGCTACATCATTAAGAATCAAGGGTTTCATGGCTTCATCACCCTGTTCTAAAAAGTCTGTCTGGTAATCCACAATGCAGCGTGCCACTTTGAGCAAGGTTTCCTGGCGGCTTTGAATACTTTTTAAAAACCAGCGTGCTTCCTGTAAATTGTTTTTCAAAAATTGATTATCAGCGGAATTGTCTGCACGTTGAATTAAGGAGGCATAATGCGTGTTAATGGTTACTTTGGGTAAAGTATGGGGATTTAATATGGCCTGCCAGGTTCCATCAATTTTTTTAACCGTGATATCGGGAATAATAAATTCAGTAACTGTCTGTTGAATCAGGCTGCCAGGCTTTGGGTTAAGCCGCTGGATAATCTGGAGTGCTTTACTTAACATCGCCTCATTGGTTTGATGCGTCTTGATTAATTGGCGGTAATTATGCTGGCCTAATAAATCCAGCGAATCACGGACAATGCGCTTTGCCAGGTGGACATCGTTATCGTTCTTTGGCAGTTGATCCAACTGAATCAACAAGGTTTCAGCCAGGTTATGGCATGCACAACCGACTGGATCAAAATATTGCAGGCGATGGCGCACTGCTTCAATTTCATCCATATCAAGGGGGTGCGCCTCGCTATTTAAGCTTGTATACAGATCAGCTAAAGCAAGGGTTAAAAAGCCATCGTCATCAATCGCGTCAATAATGGAGGTCGCGATGACCCGGTCCACATCACTCATGGGGGTTAATTCTAATTGCCAACGCAGGTGATCTTGCAGATTAGTGGTTGTGCAATACAGGTTTTCGTAATTAAAATCAATGTCATCAAAGGTGGTACGTTTATTTTGGGTGGTGTACAGTGAGGACCATTGAAAATCAGCGAATTCGTCTTGCAGTTGCCTGGCTTCGGGTTCTTCTTTTTCTTCATTAGGGCTTGCTTCGAGCATGGGGTTTGATTCAACAAACTGTTGAATTTCGAGTTGCAAATCCAGGGTGGATAACTGAAGCAGACGAATGGCTTGCTGAAGCTGAGGTGTCAGGGTTAACTGTTGGCTAATGTTAAGCTGCAACGACGGTTTCATGCAAATCCTCTTTGATTTTTTCTCACCCTTTCTTAAGTTTAACTGATTCGGGGCGATAATCCAGTAGAAAATGATGGTCTTGTTGCGTACTCAGAATGAAGCGAGCAAATAAAGGGCAAAAAAGCCTTGCAGCGCAAAGGATAACTTTCCATTGGGCTGCAATCGGTATTCCAAAAAAGCAATTATTTCACTTTTTTCTCTTCAAATTCGACGTGCTTGCGAGCAATAGGGTCGTATTTTCTGAGTTTTAATTTTTCAGTCGTGTTACGTGGGTTTTTTTTAGTGGTGTAATAATAACCCGTACCTGCTGTAGATAACATTTTTACTTTGATGGTAATCGCTGCCATGGTATGTCCCCTTTAATTAAACTTTTTCGCCTTTTTCGCGAAGTTCTTTTAATACTACGAAGATACCTTTTTTATCGATAGTGCGAATACCTTTAGCGCATACTTTAAGCGATACAAAGCGGTTTTCTTCTTCAACCCAAAATTTATGTTTTTTAATGTTAGGTAGAAAGCGTCTTCTGGTTTTGTTGTTGGCATGCGAAACGTTATTACCTGAAATGGGTCGCTTGCCAGTAACCTGACATACTCTTGACATGTTGTTACTCCAAAGTGTTCGATAGATTTGTTTCCAGCAAATCAGCCGGTAAAAAACAAGAGCGATTTTATAGCAAAAACGAACAAAATATGCAAGATTTCTTACAAAATTAGATCACAAAACCGTAATTAATGCGTATAATCTGCTCACAGAAAACAAGGAGCAGGCGCAATGCGAGCAACAATCAAGAGTTTTGTATTACGTGCAGGGCGAATCAGCAACCGCCAGCAACAGGCTTTGGATAATTACCTGAAAGACTACGAACTGCCTAAAAACACTGCGTGGGATTTACCAAAGCTTTTTGGGCGCAACGCTGAAACCGTTGTGGAAATTGGGTTTGGGATGGGCTCTTCTTTACTTAAAATGGCAGAACAACAACCTGAAAAAAATTTTATCGGCATAGAAGTGCACCGTGCAGGAGTAGGCAGTTTAGCCGCCGACCTGCATGACAAGTCAATTGGCAATGTGCGCATTGCGCAAATGGATGCAGTTGAGGTATTTAAACACAATTTAGTGGACGAATCCTTAGCCGGCGTGCAGATTTTCTTCCCCGACCCCTGGCCTAAGAAAAAACATCACAAAAGGCGTCTGGTTCAGTCAGAATTTGTGCGCTGTTTGCTTCAACGCATCAAACCCGGTGGCTTTCTTCATTGCGCAACCGATTGGCAGGATTATGCAGAGCATATGCAAGGGGTTCTTGCTGCCGAGCCGCAATTGGTAAATAGTGAAGCCTGCGGTGGTTTTTCCACGCGGCCAACCCTGCGTCCTGTGACCAAATTTGAACAACGTGGAGAAAGGCTTGGCTTAGGGGTTTGGGATCTGATTTATACCAAGGTCTGTTGATAAGGGGTGACCCGGTCAAAAACCGAGCTAATTTGCGCAAATTAGCTCGGTTTTTGCTTCGCGCTCCCAAATGTCAACAGACCCTGAACAAAAGGGCAAACAAGTCTCGGATTTACTTGCTTAAAAGAAGTATACCTCCTAGAATTGGTACTTTTCTGTGTTAAACGGGGAGAGTAAATGGGTTGGAATGGGCCGGATAAAGGCAAAGATCCATGGAGCGGCAAGAATCAGCCGCCTGATTTGGATGAGGCATTAAAACGTCTTCAGGAAAAGCTGAAGCGCACTTTTTTTGGAGGCTCCAAACCGAAAAATGCCAAATCTCCCGCCAACAACAACGGCGCTTTATTCGCCATTATGACGGCGTTAATCCTGTTTATTATCTGGGCCTTGTCTGGCATTTTTATTGTCGATGAGGGTGAGCAGGCCGTTATTCTGCGTTTTGGGAAGTACATCGAATCGGTGGGGCCTGGCCCGCATTGGATTCCCCGCATTATTTCTACAAAAATTGTGAAGAATGTAGAGCGGGTTTCGGATTACTCCTATTCTGCCCAAATGCTAACCAAAGATGAGAACCTGGTTTCGGTTTCTTTAGCTGTGCAGTATCGCATCGGTGATTTACAGGCTTATCTGTTTAATGTTGCCGACCCGCAGGAAAGTTTGCAGCAGGCCACCTCAAGCGCATTGCGTCAGGTCGTAGGAACAACAACCCTTGATCAAATCATTACCGAAGGGCGTGAAGCCTGGGGGATTAATGTCCAGGAATCCTTAAACAAAATATTGGAAAATTATAAAACGGGCATTGTGATTGTTAACGTCTCGCCACAACCGGCGCGTGCGCCAGAAAATGTGCAGGATGCCTTTGATGACGCGATTAAAGCCCAGGAAGATGAGAAGCGCTTTAAAGAGCAGGCCTTTGCCTATCAGGCGCGGGTAGTGCCTATTGCGGAAGGGAATGCCAAGCGGATTATGGAAGAAGCGCAAGCCTTTGCCCAGCAAGTGGTGTGGCGTGCGAAAGGGGAGGTTGCTGAATTTTTGGCACTCTTGCCGCAGTATGTTCAATCCCCTCGTGTTACTTCCGAGCGCATGTACCTTGATACCATGCAAGAGGTTTTGAGCAAAAGCAGCACGATTGTCGTTGACAATAAAAGCAATAATTTATTGTATTTACCGCTCGATAAATTAATCGCCAACAAAGGCTTGGTACCGACGGTTGCTGAGGTTGGGGCAACGGGTAGCACGCAGGCAAAAAATCCGGGCGCTGAGGATTTGGCTGTGACGAGTCGGGAAATCAGTAGACGAACCTATGACAGTCCGGGGAGAAACGAATAATGAATGCAACCAAGGCAATGTTAAGCATTGTAATTGCTGTCCTGTTAATGGTGCTGATAGCCAGTGTATTTACGATTACGCAGGGCGATCATGGCTTACTGCTCAGGCTTGGGCGTATTGTCAATGACAAGCAAGGCAGTCCGCGCATATTAGGGCCTGGCCTTCATATCAAAACGCCTTTTGTCGAGAATGTGCGCCTCTTTGATACCCGAATTTTAACAATGGATATCAAATCGTCCCGTATCGTCACCAAAGAAAAGAAAGACGTCATTGTGGATTATTATGTCAAATGGCGAATTGACGATTTGGCACGTTACTATAAATCGACCGGCGGCAACATGCTGAAGGCGGAAACCCTGCTGGAGCAGCAATTAAATACCTACTTACGGGCTGAATTTGGTAAGCGCAGTATTTCCGAGGTGGTTTCCGGCGGTCGCGATGATTTGATGCTGATGTTACGCAATAAAGCCCAACAACAGGCCGCAGAGCTTGGTATTGTGGTGGTGGATGTACGTATTAAAGGAATTGAATTACCGCAAAACACAAGTAATGCAATTTACCAGCGCATGCGTGCCGATATGCAAAAAATTGCGAACCGCCATCGTGCAGACGGCAGTGCAGCGGCAGAAGCCATACAAGCCGCGTCAGATGCCGAAGTGACCATTCTGCTTGCCAAAGCACGCAGTGAGGGGCAAAGCATTCGTGCAGGCGGCCAAGCGGAAGCGGCGTCTATTTATGCGGCAGCCTTTAATAAAAACGCCGATTTTTTTGCGTTTTACCGCAGTTTGAAAGCCTATGAGCACAGCTTTAATAATAAGCAGGACATTTTTGTATTAGATCAAAGCTCCTCTTTCTTTGATTATTTTAAGCGCGCACTGCCTGCTACTGGCGCGAACGCTAAAAAGTAATTATAATGGCCGATTTTGCAGAAAACGGGTTAAGCGCGCTTAACCCGTTTTTATTGGGGATTTTTTTTATGATCATTAACTTTCTCTCAGCCATTGCGTTGGTTTTTGTAGTTGAAGGGTTAATGCCATTTGCAGCTCCCTTACGATTGAAGCGTTTATTGCGCAAAATTATTGAACAGGATGAAAGAGTAATGCGTATAACGGGTTTTTTCAGCATGCTGGCGGGAGTAATTTTGCTTACCGTTGTTCATCAATTTGCAGAGTAAAGAGTTTATTATGGGAAAAAATGTAGTAATTATTGGTACGCAGTGGGGCGATGAAGGCAAGGGAAAAATTGTCGATTTGTTAATGCACGATGCAGAAGTAGTCGTTCGCTTTCAGGGTGGGCATAATGCCGGACACACTCTGAAAATTAAAGGTGAAAAAACCGTATTGCGGCTGATTCCTTCCGGCATATTGCGCTCACACGTTCAATGCTACATTGGCAATGGGGTCGTGTTATCGCCTGAAGCCTTGCTTCAGGAAATCAATGAGCTGGAAAGCAAAGGGGTTGAAGTGCGTAACCGCCTTCGCATTAGCCAGGCTTGCCCGCTTCTTTTGCCTTGCCATGTTGCATTGGATAAAGCACGAGAAAGTCAAAAGGGCGGCATTGCAATTGGTACAACGGGACGCGGTATAGGCCCTGCCTACGAAGACAAGGTAGCGCGCCGAGCGCTTAAAGTGGGCGATCTTTTTGATCCCGTCCGGTTTAAGAAAAAGCTTATTGATTTATTACAATTCCATAATTTTGTGCTTAAAAATTACTTCGAGCAGCCCGAAATTGAATTGGAACCGGTGCTTAAGGATGCAGAGCACTGGGCAAAAAACCTGCGTGAGATGGTTTGTGATGTTACAACCTGTTTACACGAGCATCGGGTAAAAGGCGACACCATTCTGTTCGAGGGCGCGCAAGGCGTATACCTTGATATTGATCACGGAACTTATCCTTTTGTAACCTCTTCGAATACTTGTGTGGGCAGTGTGGTTAACGGCGCAGGCTTTGGACCGCGTTACCTGGATTATATTCTGGGAATTACCAAGGCGTACACCACCCGTGTGGGCGGTGGGCCTTTCCCTACGGAATTGCACGACGAAACGGGCAAATATCTGGCAGAACGCGGTAATGAATTTGGTGCGGTAACCGGTCGACCACGTCGCTGCGGATGGCTTGATGCCGTTCTACTGCGACGCTCAATCGAAATTAACAGCATTACTGGCCTTTGCATGACGAAGCTGGATGTGTTGGACGGCTTGGAAACTTTACAAATTGCGGTTGCTTACCGTGATGGCAAAGGGAACATGCTGACACGACCGCCTCAGGCTGCGGAAGATTTTGAAAACCTCACGCCGGTCTACGAAGAAATGCCAGGTTGGTCTGAATCAACGGCGGATGTCACCCGTATGGATCAATTACCGGCGAATGCGCTTGCCTATGTGAAACGCATTGAGCAATTATTGGAAGTGCCAATCGATATGCTTTCAACAGGACCTGAACGGGATTCCACCATTATTCTCAAGTCGCCGTTTAGTAAATAGAGTCAGGCTATTTGCTTTTAATTTGAACAAAAACGACTTAAGGTAGTGCCATTAGGTCAAGGCCCATAGCCTAATGGCCAGATTTTGATTCTAATTTCTATCTTACAATAGGAATTGAAGAGAGAAATAATGCATAACGAGTTTAAATTTAATTTACTATTTGATTTTGATGGGACCTTGGCAGATAGTTTTTGTGTTGCAATGCAGAAACTTATTCTCTTGGCTGACGAATTTAATTTTCACAAAATAAACCCGACTGAAATCGAACAATTAAAACAGTTAACATCGCGTGAGCTTATTAAATTTCTAAAAATTCCTCTTTATAAACTGCCAGGCGTATTGCATCAAGCGAGAGAATCTATACGTAATGAAATACCCACCTTATCTATTTTTAACGATCTTCCCGAAGTACTCACCGAGCTGCATCATTTAGGTTGCTGCTTAGGCATAGTCACCTCAAACTCTTCGGAAAATGTGAGCCTATGGCTTAAGCGCCACCAGATTCAGCATTTATTCGATTTCATTCATGCAGAATCGAGCTATTTTGGCAAAAAACAGATACTAAAGAAAATCATAAAATCGCATAAAATGGAGTCGTACCACACATTCTATATTGGAGATGAAACACGGGATGTAGAAGCCGCGCAAAAATGTAATATAAACGCCATTGCCGTTTCATGGGGATTTAATTCGGAAGAAACGCTGGTACGCTCTAAACCAAATTATGTTGCGAAAACACCTAAAGATATATTAACCATCCTTAATGAACACAAAATTAAGCTCAATCCATTCTGATTAGAGAAAATACGGCTTTAGAGCGGCCAACTTAAGTGAAATGGCTTAATTTAATACTCCATTAAGGTAAAGCAGGTATAATGGGGCGAAGGAGTTTATGCTCCATCACTGATTTTCTGGATAAAACATAAGTATGCTTGAAAATAAAAATGCATTGGAAAACCAATTAAACGATATCCAGACCTTGGAGCAACGTCTGGGCAAGGCGTTTAGAGGGATTGATCCCCGCTTTGAACCTTCCGTTTTTGGTACAATGGATAAGTTGACTGCGTATTTTTCTCAATTTTCCAGACAGTTAGCCCAGTTAAGAAAAAACGCCCACTTTGAAACTGTTCGTGTGGGAAGCCATCACGATTGCACTTTATGGACTGCACTGACCAAAATAGTGTTCTTACTTCAAGAAAATGAGAAAAACCAATTCATTCCTTTTCAGGAAATAGCCAATGCCTTTCAATTTGAACACTTTTCAAAAGGCCGTGTAGCGCGTGCTAAAGGGATCCCTATTCTTCTAACGCTTTTATTTAAAAATAAAACAAGCGAAATGGAATTGATCAACATCCAACTGGATTGGCTAACCTATGCAGTGAAACCAAAACCTGAAGAATTTGCCGTGCGTTACGCTTTATTATTTAATGAAGTCTCCAATTACCAGAAGCAAGTTGAACAAAAACTCACGAAAGAGGAATTAAATAAAAAGTACATGGATTATGTGCTTTTGGAAATAACCTCAAAGCGGGATTTTGTACTGACTACCACCTGTTATAAAAACAAATTAAATCTGGAGAAGCAGTTAGCGAGTAGCGCAATAGCACGGGGTGAATTTGCTCAAAATCCCTGTGTTAAAACCAAAATACTCGAATTGCAACGGTATCATGCTAACCCCCCAAATTTACGCTGGATTTTACCTTTTAAAGCACTCTACCCTAAAATCATAAAACTTAACGATCAGAGTGATTATTTTTTTAAGAACGATGCCTTTGAGAACGATAGCAGTGCAGAGGCTGCGTCCTTTTTTAATACGATGCTTGGTAATTTCCTGAGCCATCTAAAGGAATTCACTGTACTCGAAGGGAAAGTGAAGGGAAGCGAACCGCCTATTGTTTACCAAACACTTGAAGAAATGCGTGCCTGTCTTGTTCATATCCATTCTGCGCTCATTAAAATGATGAAAAAAAATGGGATGAGCGCGCGGGTCAACAAGCTTCTTTCAGAGAGTGATCAATGCTGCCAGGATATCTATAGCTTGCTAGGAAAAAGAGACTTTTCCTCAGCACTTTTTAACAAGTATAAGAATCTTGCCAGAGTGACTTTGGAAATTGAAAGAGAATATAGCTTGTTTGAGTCTTGGATTGATGGTTATGATGACTACGAACAGTACGACACCCCACTGCAAAAATGGATTGAATCGTTATGCAATGATGCATTGCACATACACATACTACACTTTACGCGAACCAGTCTATTAGGAGTAAATATCCTCAATAAACTCCTGCAATACCTTACTGAACAAGATGAAAAAATGACTGCAATCGAACGGCCTTCTGAATGTAGAAATTTTACAACGTATAAAGCAAATAAACTCTTCCTTAATTCCCTTCTGAAACGACTTAATGCATTACCGGATAGCAGTTCATTAACCCATTTTGTGAAGTCCATCAGTTGGTTTTATCCTGAGGATGACACTGGTGCTAAGCAGTTACTTCAGTTAATTCAAACGCTCGACACGATTGTTCCATTGCAAAAAAAAGCGATTGAGACGTGTGATGTGCTAGCGAATCAATACCTGGCATTACGAACGCGTTTTGAAAAGCGGTCAGAAATAGGGCGTAAATTATACCGTGAACTGGACCCTTATTCGACATCTCCTTTATTTTGGTATGTTCGAGGTAAAAAAGTAAAAGCGCGTTATTACTGGGCCAGAAAATTAGAGAATCTCCTCATTTCTTTTCACGTAAGAGGAGATAGCTTAAGTGCGCTCTCGCATATGCGAACCAATCCATTTACTAAAATCGAACCAAAAAGCCTGATAAACCGCTTTATTATAACCATTTTAGATACGGAAAGAGCTTTTGTAGAGGACTTTTCTGCGGAACTTGGTAATCAAAATAAACAACAACTTGCAGAGCAGGCGAAGGTTATTCGGGCTAATCCCCCTTCGGGTAAAGCATTAGAGACACAAATACGCACATTGTATACAGAAGTAAACGCGATGCAGACGCTTGCAACAGCCATGAAAACAAGCGATTACGCTACAAAACTAATTGAACTCACGGCCAATATTAAAACCGATCTCGACCGCTTTGTAGTTGACCATCCTGATTTTTCACCTGATGAGAACGCACTGGATCAATTCAAATACCAGTTTTGTGCAAGGTTAAGAAGTCGGGACGATTTGATGCATCACCATCCCAAACCCTGGCTAATTCGGCTTGCCAATTTGCTGATTGCAGTCTGTTCTTTGGGTCTTGCGCCCTTGTATTTTAAGCGTTACGACATCATTCGAACGAAAGAGCAGGACAACGTTGAGACGCTTTCGGAGGTAACGCAGGCTTTGCGACCGGGTTAGCTTTTTCATAACCTTTTTCAAAAGAAAGCAGATTGAGTTCCAGTTGCCTTTGCAATTTCGCCTTCTCACTGCGTTTAATAAAATCAAGGCAGTCAGGGCTGTTTAAGTCCTGACAGGCTGAAACCGGCGTGGCTAATTTGGCATTACTCCACAGGCTTTGGCCGGGTAAAAAACTGTAGGTTAAGGCATTGCGGTTAATGTGTTTTAAGGTGGGGTAGTCAATCCCATGTTCCAGTACTGCTTTAACGTATTGGCGGGTCAAATCCGTGCGTAAAATCCCCTCGTCATCGGTAGATAACACAACTGGAACCTCATGGCATAAATAATAATTTAAAGGGTGTTTCTTTCCTGCAATGTGAAGAATGGTTTGGTTACTGCTGAGATTGATTTCTACCGCAATTTCTTTTTTAGCCATATAGTCTAGCAGCGCTTCGGCATTATCTTCGAAGGCAATATCCACTCCATGGCCAATCCGCTCGGCATTTCCGGTAAAAATCGCATCATGAATATGAAAGCGCAAATCCTCCGGGGTAACGGATGCAGGAGATAATTCGCCCGCATGCAGGGCAATATGCACCTTGGGGTAGGCTTTGTGCAGAAAATTAAAAACTTGCATTTGTTGCCGGTAATCGCGCAAAGAAGGGAGGGCATCCTCTGCTTGAACGAGATTAACGCCAACCAGATCATTTGCGCGTTGTGCCACGATAAAACCCGTCAATGCCTGAGCAAATACTCTGGGAAGCGGTTGCTCACGCAAAGCATAGTACTGGAAAACTACTTTGATTTGACAAACAGGTTGCTCGGGTTTTTCTGTGCAGCCTAAATTATTCCGTGCTTGTTGAAGGAGAGTATCGCTCTTATCTATTGTATTTTGGATGTTTAATTGAAAGAGAGGATCTGCGAGCAATTTGTGTTGCATTTCACTCAAATTTTTCAAATCGGCAATTTCTGCTGCAAAATCACCCGAATGGCCACTATCCGGCAACATTTGAATTTCCATATACAGTTCATGTTGAGTTGCTGCGCGTTGCATTACATCACTCAGGAGTTCCGCATCATGCTCTACTGCAATAGGAAATTTATAAAAACTTGCAAAAAAATGATCGTGATTGGATTCACTCTTGCTTTCAATAAAATCCTTAAATGACCAGGCGCGAACGGTTTTGTCGTACAGGGCAGGCATCCTGAGCAGCTTGCTTGCAGAGACTCCTTGACAAGAGGATGCGTCCGTTTTTATCATCCGAAAGGTGTCAGGGTTTAAGCAAAAATCACCTTTTGCTGCAAGTTGGAGCATGTACTCCGGGTACGCGCCGCCTGTTAAATGGTAATGCAGCTCACCTCCCTTGGGCATGTCCTTCAAAAAAGCATACAGTGCATTGGGTTCTGATTTTATTTGGTCAAAGTAATCGCTAACCGAGGCTTGCGAAAGGGAATAAAAGACCAGAAGAGGAAGTAAATAGAAAAAACGCTTCATAAGCAGGCTACAAAAAAAGTTTTGCTTATTATTGCATAGCAAAGGGTGATAGCAAAAGAACAAAAGAATATAAATAATCGCATCAACAACTTGCCGTGACCTTTTGCACGATACCAATCTGTCGACATGCAGGTCAATTGTGCTCAGGCTTTTTCAAGCGCTGCAAGTTCCTATTCAGTGAGAAAAAAAT
The DNA here is from genome assembly GCA_041659885.1 of Tatlockia sp. GTDB lineage: Bacteria > Pseudomonadota > Gammaproteobacteria > Legionellales > Legionellaceae > Tatlockia. The sequence goes on along the minus strand of JBAZXN010000010.1, from coordinate 28,747 downwards.
GATTCATTACATCCGACTAATCGATTCTGCCTTTTTTTACCCCGATAAAAAAAGGGAAAACAGTGTAAGTACCTTAATTAATCTGTTGTCTGCCGTTATGGCAATTTTTCAAGCAAACCCACAGAAAACCGTGCGCCCTGCATTTGAATTAACGCTTTGTCATACTTTTCTCACGCAAGCTGAGTGTGACCTAATGGAAGAACTGGCAGCACGGTATTTTTTTCTTTTGCAGCAAATGGAGTCGATGGGAATTGCTGATGAAAAAGATTTCCAACCGTTGGAACAATGGTTACATCGTGCTCCTGAAGAGGTTTCTTTATTCTTATATTATCTGGCTTATTTAGGCTCTGTTCAATTAGACCCCTTCTTTGATTTATTGGTGGAGGCTTTGTGCAATTTAAGTATTACCTCTTCCGATATCTTTTATATCGAAACGCTGGCTAATTTTTTGCTTCATTTTCAATGCGAGGAGGTAATAAAAAACTGGTGTGAACAATTAAAAAGGGAGAGTCTTCACTCCTTTGTTTGGACCATAGAAAACGCAATCACCCAAAACAAGGCGCTTTTAGAAAAATTCCCTGAATTAGGGAATAAAAAGGACGGGAATTCGCTGATTGTTTGTCCTAAACACCGGTTTAATCAGTTTGGTATTAAGCAAAAAAAACTCCAACGTTTTATGGAAAAAAAACTCAAGGATAAGCTAAGCCCAGTTGAAATATTTTCTGTCAGTCATCAAAGTGGTGCGCTTCCCGATGGCTCTTTGGCAAGTTACGTCATTGCACTTGCTGCCTACAGTATGCAGAAATATAACCAGGAATTCTTGCAAGAAGGGATTGATTATTTTGATGATAACGAACACCCAATAAACGAATTTTCGAATGAATTTCATTATTTCGGTAGAAATTATTTGCTCAATGTGAAGGCCGCCTGTGAAAACAAACCCAAGGACAGCCGGCATGGAGGGCTATTAATTGAAAGGGAGTTTACTCATTTTTGTAATGCGGTATTATTATCAGTTTACGATAACTGGACGCTTCCACAGCAATACAATCCCTGCCTTCCCTTAGTGTTTACTTCCCTGGCAAGTAGCGTACCCGATGCACTTAATCGCGCGTTTATCCAGAAATTTTCAGAAGAATTTTCCGATGAAAGGTTCTCTTTTGAAGAATGGCTTCTTCAATATCTTTTTCCCGTTTTTTTATGGACTGAGTTGACGAAGGAAAACGCGTTTAGTCAGATAAAATATGGTTTGGAGCAGGATAGGGACTATTGCTTTAGCATGCTAGTGGCATTGAACGACTTGCCAGAAATTGAAATGGCATTTATTCGTCTTATCCATGCGAAATTTGCTAAGGATATGGCCGCCGACTTGCCGCGTTCATGGAATTTCTTGAAAAGCATTTTTTTGAAAAAACTATTTTTTATTGAATTGACAACGGAAAATGCCTCGCAGAGTGCAATCAGGTTATTGGAAGAGTCCAATACGTTTTATCAATTTATTGAGGCTTCGGAATTGTATTCCATTAATCAGATTGTTACTTATCTGGTTGATGACAAAGATAAAAAACTATCAGAGCAGGCGTTTGGTTTTGTTCGTCATTTTCACCTGGTTAATCAAAAAAATAATCAACTTTATGATGAGATTTACTATTTCAATACCCATAAGCCGATTATGGACTTGTTAGTCCTTATTATGGGGCCTCAAGCATTTTATTTTATGAAAAAATTGATTGTTCAATCCGTCATGCCTTTGATTAATTATTTAAACCTCTTCCATGGTCCTAACCCCTTAACTAAGAACCATGAGAAAGTGGTTGTGTCTCTCTCAAATGACACGCTTGAAAAAATGCAAAAGTTGTTTAAATACCACGAAAAAAATATTCTATCCAACGCAAGCGCTTATTTGCTTTTTAAAGAAATTCTTTTGCAATGGTCTGTGCTCGCTTTAATCCAGTTGGAGCATCCAAAATTGCTCACTGAACGTGATATTTCTATGCGAACAATGCAATTATTTAGTGATACAAACAGTTTGGAAGACAACAATAAAGGACTGAACATCCTTTTATCGGAGTTGTTTTTTGAGATAATGGGTTGGAGCTACACGCTGCAAAACAATAAAAATCCTGTATTAAATCAGATGACTAATGCTCAAATCCCACGAATTTTTATTGCTATGTTTCGGATGAAAGAGAATGTTTTTAATAGTTATTTTATCAATATACTTAAAAAACATCTGGTGAATGTCTATGAAAACAAAGAAAAAATAAAGGACATCGAATTATTTATTCATAACCAGGGTATTATAAATAAATTATGCCGTGTTGGGATCAATGTAGAGAAATTGAAGTGTTATGACAAAAAAATGCGGTTTAAATACCACTCGAATGAGCTGGGAGATGTGGAGAAAAAAATCAATGCCATCATTGCCTCTTATCGTGCATTTAAAGAAGCACTCACTGACTGTATCCCTCCTGTAGATAAACGCAAAAAACTCATTCTGGATTTAACGGTTTCATTGGATAAATACGAAAAAATAGTTAAAGACGGTAATGATTACGATGCCATAAAAAAATCGTTGATTGTGGAGAGAAGCATCGCAGGGCATGTTGATAAAATGGCTAACAAACTAAAGCACATAGAAGAACAGTGTGCAAAAGAGTTTCCTATCGCAACGCTTCTTCAGCATGGAAAGGATTTTATCAGGCACTATACTGCGTTTAAAAAGGATCTGAATACAATCAATAATCCACAAAAAATTCTGAATAACTCGACTCGCTATTTCAGGGTGGAGCGCTGGAATAAGGATCAATTGCAAACCCTGTTCCTGGGAGACATGCTAAGCTGTTGCCTTGCGAGCGATGGAACCCGCTTTCCGGCAATTATTCAGCGCTATAAAGATGCTGGTATGTTTATGGATGTCGTGATTGATGAAAAAACAGGGTTGCCTGTCTGTGGTAATTGGCTATTTTGGGGGGAAGATGCGTTTGAGCCAGAAAAAGTATATGCCGTAGCCAATTTTTTTGAAATACATTCCTCCATTGCGTCAAAACCGCTCCTTCTTAAAACATTGGTGGATCATCTGCTGTATTTTAGCGGGGAATATGCCCGTGAAGTGGGCGCCGCAGGCTTTCTTCTCCGCCCGTTAACTTATGGCGCTATTCCAGATTTTACGCAATTTGGTAACACCATACCGCTTTCCCTCAAAAAAACAGGCGGATGCTGTGGCCAGTTCGAAAGCAGGGAATTAAAAAATTTACTGAAAAAATTTCAAGTTACTTTTAACGACCTGGACGGAAAGTTTAAGGGCTTGCATTTGTTTACTGGCTTGGGTTTTTTTGATGAGGTTCCCTTAATAAAAGGATTAAAAGAGATCCGATATGCGATTGCAGCTCTGCAAACCGCAGACGACTCCCAAATTTTACAAAAATACGATGCGTTAAAAACAATAGTGAGCCAATTTTCAAAAGAAAACGATATAACACAGGATAAAAAAATTAATAGCATTGTAAGCCGAATAAAGAACCTGATTAAAAACCATGAAGCCATCATGCGTTTTAATCATTCGAGCCTCTATTTTTTGGAGTCCCTGAACGTAAAAGCGTTTTATCTTTACCAGCCCGAAGCAATGGAACAGTCTGAAGTGTTTAACCCCGATTGCCAAGTCGAATCCGATAGGGCTTTATCACTCGGTTTTAGCCCGTAGGTAAAACAAAAAAAGCCTGTGTGTTTCAGCACACAGGCTTGAGAGATGACCGGGATTACAACTTGGCATTGGCTACGGCCAATCCTTTTAAAATGGTAAGTGCTGCGTACAATTGATAATCCTCATGCAGCAAGGTTTGATCGGTTCATATTTTTTTTTAGCCTAACCATGAGAATTAATGAAGCAGTAATTCCGGAAACAACAAAAAAAGTAATCAGCTGATTCAGGTTAATGTTCAAAGGAAGAAAAATCCAAGGCAGGACGCCGCATGATAATATAATTAATATAATTACTTGTGGAATAAAATTATCTGAAAAGCCACGCAAGGCTCCCATGTTAAAAGTTAACATAAGATTCATAACAAAAAATAAAATAATATAGGGTTTTAAAGTAATCATATTTTGTATTACCGAGTTGTCTGTGGTGAATAAAGATATAATTTCAGAATAAAAAAAGAAGAGGGATAGAGCGATAACCAGTCCTTCGGCAACATAGAGATTAATATACCTTTTAGTTAGCTCTTTTAATTCGAAAAATTTCTTCTCACCACGCAGGAAACTTATTTTAATTGTTAGCAGATTAGAAAGGCCAATAAGCGGGATTTGCAGAAGCAGAACTATAGAATTCATAACAGTAAAGGCAAAGGTTTGCCAAACACCTAGTGTTGAGCAATAACCAGTACATAGATAAAAAATAGTTTTTTGCCCTACAACACCAAGCATAACAGGTAAGCCGAATTTAATAATTTTTTTGATTTCGTTAATAATGAACTGATTATCTTTAATTAAAAAATAACCTTTTAAATTAATTCGTTGAGAAAGCAATAGAATTAAACCAACTCCAAGCATCATTATATCACTGAGAACATACGCACCAGCAACCCAGCATACTGCGGAAATGTCTAGTCCACTGTATTGCTCAGGTTTAATCCATAAGGTTAATGAAACGAGAATTATTTGGAGGAAAAATTGTACTATGCGTAATTTGGTAACCTTGTTACTCTCTCCAGTACTTTCAAGAAAATAAGTAATAGTAGTAAGCAAGCCGACAAAAGGGAGGCTTATTGCTAAAATACGCAAAGCATTAAATGCTTCAGATTTTAAATTGATATCACTTTGAGAAAATGGATTAGGAGAAATCCATAATTTAAGTACTAATAAAGCAGATAAACAGAATATACAGACTAAAGTGACATAAAATAATCTCAAGAGGGCTTTGTAATTTTTTTGTGCATAAAATTGACTAAGCTCAGGCTGTAAGCCAAGTTGAGTGAATGAAACAATAATAAAAAAAATAGCTGCATATGAAAGTGCTAAGCTAAATTGCGCTAGCACAAGCTCATTATCCAAACCAAGCAATGCAGTAATAACGATACTCGCTATTTGTAGAATATTTCTATTAACTGCAATTCCTAGAGACTGTTTAAATATAGGAAAAACCATGTAATTCAACTTAGTTATGCATTAGGAGTTAAAGGTAATGTAAATTAAACCGCTTCAAAAGAGAAAATATATTCACCACATTCTTTAAAATGGAGCTGTTGAGTTATTTCAAATTGGTTATGCAAGTCTATCTTATCTTGTTCTCCTCTCATTCCAAAATAAGGGTAATGATGGAGAAATTGACCAAATATCCTCAAACAATCTTGCTCATATTGATAAGTATCTAAAATGTGATGATGCCATATTTCATCAATTTCAATTGAAGGCGGTATAACGGAGTGTAATTCAGAGTATTTTCTCAATAACCAGAGATAGTTTTTATAATATCGTATTGCTTCTATTGCACTTTCTTCATCCCATAGCATGGCAATCGAAGGATCGGGCTGGGTAATTTTATAAATTATCATTGAAAAGTCTAGTCTTTGAATATGCTCGAATGACTCATCTAATGTCGGAAACTGGATATGGGTAGAATCAAATTTCAAAGAATAAATATTCTTTTGTTTTTCTTTAGTTAGAATAGAAAGCATAGAATTACGAACCTGAATTAACAAGGAGTTTTAACTCCTTGTTATTATCGATTACCAACCACCGCCACCTTGGCAATGAGCAGGGCGGGCAACTTGTCTGGTTTTCTTCATGACTTGTTTTTGTTGTTTCATTTTTCTTCCTTAAAATTGAATTATCGATTCGTCGTGAGTATAAGGTTTTGAGCGGTTGGTTTAAAGCGTTTTATTTAATTTTCCTTTGTACGGGACGAAAAATTGAAATAGGCATGGAAATAGCCCATTGATTCATAGACAACTCCTGTTTTTTCCCAACTAGGGAAAGGACGTGATGTTATGGAACAGTCTGAAGTGTTTAACCCCGATTGCCAAGTCGAATCCGATAGGGCTTTATCACCCGGTTTTAGCCCGTAGGTAAAACAAAAAAAGCCTGTGTGTTTCAGCACACAGGCTTGGGAGATGACCGGGATTACAACTTGGCATTGGCTACGGCCAATCCTTTTAAAATGGTAAGTGCTGCGTACAATTGATAATCCTCATGCAGCAAGGTTTGATCGTCTTTAGCTGCCGTAGCACTATTGACGGCATTGTCTTTATTCACCAAATGCCCGCTTAAATCCGCTTCGCTAAAGCCTGCGAAGGCATCGGCTTTTACTGCTTTATTCGGAACTTCAATTTCTTCCACTACGATGTCAGGAGTGATCCCTTTGGCCTGAATCGAGGTTCCAGAGGGCGTATAATACAAGGCAGTGGTTAATTTAATTCCGCGTTTGTCATCCAGCGGCAGCACGGTTTGTACTGAGCCTTTGCCAAAGCTTTGGGTTCCTAAAATTACCGCCCGTTTATTGTCCTTTAAGGCACCAGCGACAATTTCAGAGGCAGAGGCTGAGCCGTTATTTATCAGTACGACCATGGGCGCGTTGTTTAAAATGTCCTTGGTGTTCGTTGAAAGGGCAGTAAATTTGGAGCCTGGCAGACGTCCTTGCGTATACACTATCATCTCAGGCTTGCCGTTTTTATCACTGGCTAGAAAGGCATCCGAAACCTGGATTGCCGAATCAAGCAGCCCGCCTGGGTTGTTGCGTAAATCAAGAATAAGTCCTTTTAATGTGCCTCCGGATTGCTGTTTCAGCTCAGCAATTGCTTTTTCCATATCCTCACCGGTTAACGCCTGGAATTGGCTGATGCGCACATAACCGTAACCGTTATCGAGCAGTTTGCTTTTCACGCTTTTAATCATGATTTTTTCACGAACCAATGAAAAGCTCAGCGGTTTGCTCTCGCCTTTACGCAAGATGGTTAAATCCAGCGTTGTTCCGGGTTTGCCGCGCATTAAATCGACCGCATCTTTCAGGCTGATGCCCTGAACCGATTTGGTGCCTAATTTAATGATGTAATCACCGGATTTAATCCCCGCTTTAAAGGCCGGAGTGTCAACCAGTGGGGTGACTACTTTTACCACGCCGTCTTCCATGGTGACTTCAATGCCTAAGCCGCCAAACTCTCCACTGGTGGAGGTTTGCAGTTCTTTAAAGGCTTCTTCGTCAAGGTAGCTGGAGTGAGGGTCAAGGCCGCTTAACATGCCGCGAATGGCATTATCAAACAGTTCTTTGTCATCAACGGGTTTTACATAGTATTTTTTGATTTCGCCAATCGCATTGGAGAAGCGTTGAACGTCTTCCATCGGAATCTGTTGTTTAGCCTGTGGTTGCGTCTGTTCTTGTGCTTCAGCTGAAACACAGGGCACTGAGAAAAACAACGAAGTACTTACAAATAGTGCCACGGCGCTGGAATATAACCGTTTCTTGTGCATACTGTTCTCCTTGGATAAGTTTGACCCGCAGTGGCTGGCCAACTTCCTTTGTCGTATTTTTCTATTGCAATATAAGTGCCAGACTATGCTAACCACTCGAGAGGCGGGATTGCTTTACCACGGTGTCTTACTTCGAAGTATAGTCCGTTTTGCCTGAGTCCGCCGCTGTGGCCGACTGCAGCGATCTGTTCGCCTTGCATTACGGTGGACCCTTTAAGTTTGAATAAGGATTGGTTGTGGGCGTACAAAGTCATGTACCCTTGCCCGTGATCGACAATTAATAACAACCCATACCCCTTAAGCCAATCACTAAAAACAACTTTTCCAGTGTAAACTGCCGTTACCGGCGTCCCCTCAACGGCAAAAAATGTCACGCCCTGATTCATTTTTTGTAATCCTTGCCTCCCTGGCACAGGGTTTGGCAGTTTTTTACGCATCTGAATAAAGGGCTTTTTCGATTGCAGAATGCTTTGACTCGCTAATTGCTCCAACAGATGGGATAAATTTTCTTTGTTGCGTTCATATTCCGACAACGTCAGTTGGTTGGTTTGAATTGCATGGGTTAAGGATTCCAACAAGGTTTTATGCTGTTGTTTGCTGCCTTCAAGTACCTGTTGATGCGTGTTCAGGTTTTGTTTGGATTGCTCTTGTGCATGCAACAGATTTTTCAGGTTTTCCTGATTGACTGTCAGGCTTTTGCAGGTTGTATCGATTTCGGCAATGATATTTTGACGTGTTTCTACAATATATTGATGAAACGTTAAAAGACGGCTGATTGTTAAGGGATTATCCTGGTTAAGCAACCATTTAAGCGGTTGGTATTCGCCCATTTTATAGCGGATGCGCACGTGTTCTGCTAGCAAATGCTGTTGTGCTTTCAGTTGCCTCTTCAGGCTATCAACCCGCTCTTCAACGGCTTTTATGAGCTGCTGGTTTGCAAAAATATCTTGTTCAATTTTTCGCAAATGACGAACGCCTGCGCTAATTTCTTTCTCGTTTTCTGCCAGGGCTTTGTGCAGAATCTCATGCTTATCCTGCGCCATGGCAAGGGTTTGTTTGGTTTGCTTAATTTGCGCATCCAACTGTTTCAGCTTTGTTTTGGTTTCCGTCAGGGGAGTTTCCAAAGCAAAGCCCTTGCATGATAAAAATAATCCAATTAAAAAAAGCTTAAGGTGTTGATGCATCATTTTCTACCAGTAATACCGTGCCGGTCATGTCACTTGGTGGTTCCATGCCAAGTAAGGCAAGCATGGTCGGAGCTACATCAATTAAAGTACCGCTTTGTTGCTTAAAGTGCCAGCCCTTGCCGACAAAAAGAAGGGGAACGGGTTGGCAAGTATGTGCCGTGTGGGCTTGATGGGTGTTTTCATCAAACATGGCTTCGGCATTGCCGTGATCGGAGGTGATAAGCAAATTTCCGCCTAAAGGGGCTAAACTTTGGCCAATGCGCGCAAGGCAGCTATCCAGGCACTCAATGGCTTTGACGGTTGCATCAAAATCACCGCTGTGCCCCACCATGTCTGCATTCGCAAAATTGCAGATGATCACATCGTAAGCCTTGCTTTCAATGGCTTCAACAAGCACGTCAGTGAGTCCCGGTGCACTCATTTCAGGAAGCAAATCATAGGTTGCAACATGTGGGGAAGGAATAAGAATGCGCTCCTCATTTGGAAAAACCTGTTCAGAGCCTCCGTTAAAGAAAAACGTAACATGCGCGTATTTTTCCGTTTCCGCAATGCGCAATTGACTTAATCCTTTGGCCGCTATCACTTCGCCAAAGGTGTTGTGCGGTGCAAGAGGGGCGAAGGCACATTCAGTGGGAAGGTCTTTGGCGTAGCGGGTCATGCTGACAAAATGCGAAAGGCTTGGGAATACATGCCGGGTAAATCCGGTAAAGCTTTCATCAAGAAGGGCTCTTGTTAACTGGCGGGCTCTGTCGGCTCGAAAATTAAAAAAGAAAACCGCATCCCCCTCGCTAATGGGCTGTGGAGTGCCAATTACGGTGGGGGGGATAAATTCATCGGTTCGGTTCATGCTGTAGTAAGCGTGAATGGCTTCTTCAGCGCTGGCAAAGTGATTCGCACTTTTTCCTTCAGTCAACAATTGGTATAGCAGGGAAACCCGCTCCCAGCGTTGGTCCCTGTCCATTGCAAAATAACGGCCTGACAAGGAGGCAATGCTGGCAACGGGGTAGCGTTTCAATTGGTCGTTTAGGCGTTGGATACTTTCCAGCGCGCTTTGCGGGGGCGTGTCGCGGCCGTCTAAAAATAAATGCAGACGGATGTTATGAAACTGCTGCGCATGGCAAAGCGCTAAAAAAGCAAAGAGATGCTCCTCATGACTGTGTACGCCGCCTTGAGACAGTAACCCCATGAGGTGCAAGGTCTTATTCTGGCTTTTAAGCGAGTCGATGAGTGCTGCAAAGACCGGATTTTTTGCAAAATCGCCGTTTTGGATCGCTTGATTGATACGGGTAAAATCCTGGTTAATGACGCGGCCGGCTCCAATATGCATATGGCCGACTTCTGAATTACCCATTTGCGCATCGGGTAATCCTACGTTTAGGCCCGAAGCATCCAGGAGGACGTGCGGACAGGTGGCCCACCAGGCATCCCATTGCGGGGTGTTGGCCGCAGCAATCGCATTGTATTTGGTTTCTTCTCGGTAACCCCAGCCGTCCAGCACGACCAGAACAAGGGGGGAAATAGTCTGCATGCGCTCATCTCTTGCAAAAAAAAACAATTATACCCGTGATCGTTCAAAATGCCAGATTTTGGGCGATCACCGGTAGATACCCAAGAAGCATCAAAAACCTGGCATTTTGAAATTCCTGAATATATCTACCGGGTTGATTGCATTCACTACTTAATATTTTTTGTTAAAGCAGTTAGACTAGTGCCCATTTTAGCGTGTTGGATGAATTGGGTTGAATGATAAATTACCCCAACATATAGCCATCATAATGGATGGAAATGGACGTTGGGCTCAAAACCGTGGCTTGTTACGCAGCGAAGGGCACCGCGCTGGAGCGGATGCTGTAAAGGTTGTTATCCGCTGTTGTCTCAAGTTTCGTATTCCGGTGTTAAGTGTATTCGCTTTTGGCAGCGACAATTGGTCACGTCCTGAAAAAGAAGTGGAATTTCTTATGGCGCTTTTTCTGCAAGCCCTGGGGCAGGAGGTTGACGCACTCAATCAACAAGGCGTGCGCCTGCGCTTTACCGGCGAACGGGGTGCGCTTTCAGCCAAATTGCAGCAACAAATGCAAGCGGCTGAAGCGATTACCCAACACAATACGCAACTTATATTAAATATTGTGGTGAATTACGGGGGCAAATGGGATTTGGTGCAGGCGGCCAGAACGTTAGCGAGAAAAGTGGGCGCAGGCGAGTTATCTGTTGAAGACATTGATGAGCCGCTGTTTGCCAAAACATTAAGTACCGGCGACTTGCCTGATCCTGATCTGTTTATCCGCAGCAGCGGGGAACAACGTATTTCAAATTTTTTCCTCTGGCAATTGGCCTACACGGAATTGTATTTCTCTGAGGTGCATTGGCCTGATTTTAATGCCGATGAATTTCAAAAAGCACTGGCCAGTTTTAGTCAGCGTGAGCGGCGTTACGGTAAAACATCCCAGCAATTAGCGGAGGTTAAGCATGTTTAAGCAACGATTACTGACCACATTGATCCTCATCCCTTTGGTATTGCTTGCAATTTATTGGGCACCGTTTTTAAGTTTTGCTTTGTTAACTGCGCTGATAATGCTTTTGTGCGGGGCAGAATTTCTGAACCTGATTCCCTTAAAGTTCCTTTGGCTTAAGGTTATTTATCTTGCCGCTTTAATTAGTTTAACGGTCGTCATGAGCCATGTTTACTTTCACCTCTGGGTAATGGCCGGCCTTGTCCTTTGGGTGTTGATTTTCCTGGCGCTCCTTTCTTATCCGCGCTCGCAAGCATTGTGGGGATGGTCTGGTATTGTAGCGTTTTCAGGTTTAGTGCTTCTGCCTTTATTTGCTGAAAGCCTGCTTCGGGTGTATGCCTTCAATAAGGATTTACTGGTTTATATTTTATTGCTGGTGTGGGCCACAGACATTGGCGCCTACCTTTTTGGTAAACAGTGGGGGCGGCATAAATTAATCCCTCTGGTGAGTCCTGGAAAAACCTGGGAGGGTTTTTCAGGTGGCGTTTTGTTAAGTATGCTGGTTGCCGTATTGGGTTATTTTTATTTTGCGCCAAAGGGCACGTTTTCCTGGTTTGCAGTAGCCTTACTCACAATTTTAGGCTCAATGGTTGGGGATTTATTTATCTCCATGCTAAAACGGCGCAGCAAGCTTAAAGACACCGGGCAATTATTGCCAGGGCATGGTGGGCTGCTTGATCGTCTCGACAGCCTGATGGCCGCCTTACCGTTGTTTTATTGCGGTTATGCCTTCTTCAACAGGGGATTATTAGGATGATGATTTCCACGCTGCTCTATTTTATTCTTGCTCTGTTTGTATTAATTACGGTGCATGAATTTGGGCATTTTATTGTTGCGCGCGCACTGGGTGTTAAAGTGCTTCGTTTTTCGTTAGGATTTGGAAAAGTGTTGGCTCGCTGGCATGACAAACGAGGCACGGAGTATGCCTTTTCTTTGTTTCCACTGGGCGGTTACGTCAAAATGCTGGATGAATCCGAAGGCGAAGTGTTAGCGCATGAACGCCATTTGGCGTTTAACAATAAACCCCTTCTTGCCCGTGTCGCGGTCATTGTGGCCGGCCCCTTGTTTAACTTTCTGTTTGCTTTTTTAGCCTTATGGCTTGTACTCCTGATTGGCATTAAATCGCTTATCCCGGTCATTGATGAAGTAAAGCCAGGCAGCATTGCAGCCATAGCCGGACTTATGCCACAGCAAGAGATTATTGCACTGGATGGTCAACCGGTTGGAAGCTGGCGTGATTTTCAGTTTGCGATAATGCCTTTAGTGGGCAGTGAGCGTACCGTTTCCCTTACCGTATCCTCGGATTCAGGAGCAAAACAAACGGTTTATCTTCCCTTATCGCAATGGCAATTGGACGCAAAAAAACCGGATCTCCTGGCGAGTTTAGGGATTACCCCTTTCCTTCCTAAAATTCCACCGCAAATTGGCGAAGTGTTAGCCGGGTCACCTGCTGAAAAGGCCGGGTTAAAGGCAAACGATTGGGTCAGAAGCATGAATGGCGTGCCGCTATCTGATTGGCGCAGGTTAGTGGATTATGTCAGATTACATCCCGACACCGAGGTATCGTTAACTATCTCGCAGGAAGGGAAAGAAAAAACGATTAGGGTGCAAACCGGTTCCCAGTGGGTTGATGGAAAAAATCAAGGGTTTGTGGGGCTTCGCTCTCAGGCTTTTGAATGGCAAGGGCAAGGATTGCGCGTACAAAGGCAAGGCGTTTTTGAGGCACTGCACACGGCATTGGTTCAAACGCTCGACTTAACTGGCGCCACCTTTTCCTTAATTGGCCGTCTTGTCACAGGAAAATTGGCTTTGGAAAGCATTAGCGGCCCTGTGGGGATTGCACAAGGGGCGGGTGAGTCAGGCCGTAATGGCTTGACCTATTATTTGTCTTTTTTAGCCCTGGTGAGCATCAGTTTGGGTGTGCTTAATTTATTACCTGTTCCGATGCTTGACGGGGGGCATTTACTTTTTTGCCTGATAGAATTAATAAGGCGTCGCCCACTTTCAGACGGCATAAAAACAGTGGGTGTTTACTTTGGATTGTTGTTGTTAGCAGGGCTCATGGTGCTGGCGTTAAGTAATGATATTGCACGGTTAACGAGTGGATAAGATCCTGCGTTGTTTACTGCAATTTCTTGACATCACCAATCAGTTCCTATAAAAGGATTGCAATTTTAATTTCTTACTGGAAAATAGGGATCCCTCTAAAACCAGAAAAAAACCGTAGTGCTGGACGTATAATAATAATGAAAAAAAGCATTAAAAAAATTGGTTTAGGCGTTTGTTGTTCGGCATTGCTGACTTTGTCAGCTGAGGTGCGCTCAGCAGAGGATTTTGTAGTTCGCGATATTAAAGTAGCGGGGTTACAGCGTGTTAGCGTAGGTACCGTATTGAACTACTTGCCTGTGCAAGTCGGGGAAGAAGTGGGGCCTGCTTCCACCGCCCAAATAATCCGCGCATTATACGATACGGGGTTTTTTCAGTCTGTAGAGCTTGAAAGACAGGGAAATACCTTAATTGTCCGCGTCGTTGAACGCGCAACCATCGGCACAGTTTCTGTCATTGGCAATAAAGAAATCCCTGCCGATAAAATGAAAGAGCTGCTCAAATCGCTTGGTTTGGTCAAAGGCCGTGTTTATCAGCGATCAGCACTTGAGCGTCTGGAAAAAGAGTTAAAGCAGGCTTACAATGCACGTGGAAAATACAATGCACGCATTGAAACCCATGTGACAGAACTGACCGAGAACAGGGTATCCATTAGTGCAACCATCTCGGAAGGGCGCGTTTCGCGTATTAAAGAAATCAAATTTATTGGCAACAACGACTTCTCCAAAAATGAGCTGTTACCCGAGCTGTCATTAGCCAACTCAGGCCTTTTTACCTATTTCACCAAAAAAGATCAGTATTCCAAAGCCGCCATGGACGCTTCTCTTGAAGCGGTGCGTTCGTTCTATTTGGACCGTGGGTATTTAAAGTTCAAAATTATTTCTTCGCAAGTGCTGTTATCGCCAGATAAAAAAGACGTGTTTATCAATATCCATATTGAAGAAGGCCCGCAGTACCGGTTTTCGGGGTATTCCGTTTTAGGCAAGCCAATTATCTCAAAACAACAGATAGACCCTTTAATCCAGATCAAAAAGGGTGAAGTCTTTTCGCGTAAAAAAGTAACAGAAAGTATTTCCGCTTTGGGCTTGGCCTTAGGCGATATTGGTTTTGGGTTTCCGGCAATTAATGCCGAGCCACGGATTAACGAAGCCGATAAAACCGTATTTATAGCCTTTGTTGTGGAACCAGGGCGCCATGTTTATGTGCGCCGCATCAATTTCCAGGGGAACACAAAAACGGCCGATTATGTGTTTCGAAACATTATTCGGCAAAACGAAGGGTCTTTGTTATCGCTTCATAATATTAAAGAGTCCGAAAGGCATTTGCGTCTTTTAGGGTATATAAAAAATGTCAATGTGAAAACCACTCCAGTTCCTGGCACGAACAACCAGGTGGATTTGGACGTAGAAATAGAAGAAGCGCCTTCTGCTGAAGCATCGGCTTCCTTAGGATACGGTACCAACGGGCCGCAGGTAACGGCCGCGTTCAATCAGCATAACTTTTTAGGAACGGGACGCTCGGTAGGTCTTGACTTTAATGCCAGTTACTGGGGAAAAAATTACTCCTTTAATTATTACAATCCTTTTTACACCCAGGGGATTGGTCGCGGTCTTAATGTCTATTTTCAGACAATCGATCCCAAGCATCTCGACATCAGCGTGTACTCTGCAAACCGTTTCGGCGGAGATGTAAACTACAATGTCTTGCTGAGTGAAAACAGCAGCTTGCAGCTTGGTTACGGTTACCAGGATTTGCGTATTAAATCGGCAGGTTTTGTGCAGCAAACCCAGGATTTTGTGTTCTTACATGGTAGAAATTTCAACGAGCTGCGTTTGTCCGCGGGATGGAGCCGTAACACTTACGATCAAATGCCTTACCCCACAAGAGGCTGGAATCAACAATTAACGGGGTTGGTCGCTTTGCCTGCTTCCTCCCGTTCGCTTTCTTACTACAAAGCCTCTTATATTACCCGGTTCTACCAACCCCTGATGCGCGGTTTTGTCTTCACGGCGATGGGAAATGTGGGTTACGGGAATGCCTTTAATGACGATGGGCTGCCGTTCTTTGAAAATTATTACGCCGGTGGTATTTCCTACCCTGGCCAAATTCGGGGTTTTGACAGTTATTCATTAGGTCCAAAAGATAACTTTCGTAATGCGCTGGGTGGAAATTTATTGGTTGGCGGAAGTGCGGGTCTTATCCTGCCTTATCCTTTAAGCCGTGACACCGTGCGAACCACGCTATTTTCTGACTTCGGGAACGTGTACGCGCACGGCACTCCCTTGCTCTTAAGGGGAACGGATCCCGGACCCTTGCGTTTTTCTGCGGGTGTGTCGGTTGAGTGGCGCTCGCCCTTTGGACCGTTGGCCTTCAGTCTTGCCAGGGCCCTGAACAAACAGCCTTATGATAGCGTACAGGTATTTCAGTTTACCTTGTCTTCAGGATTTTAGTTTTCACAATAGAATGAAGTATGGTAGCATCGGAGTCTTTTAATCAGGAGAGTAAAAAATGAAACGTGTTTGTGGGATTTTGGTTACATTGATGTTAAGCGTAATGAGTTTTTCAGTTTGTGCTGATAACGCAAAATTAGGTATTGTAGATTTGCAAAAAATCATGCAAACCTCCAGCCAAATGAAAGCCATTCAACAAAAACTGGAAAAAGACTTCAAACCCCGTCGCGATAAATTAGTTGCCATGGAAGAAGGCTTAAAGCAGGACATGGAAAAGTTCAAGCGCGAAGGTGCTGTAATGAGCAGCGCGCAAAAGAAAGATCTGGAAAAAAAGATTTTCACAGTCCAGCAAACCTTTGAAAGAGAAGGGCAGCAATACCAACAAGAATTGAGTACTGCGCACAACGAAGCAATGGAAGAACTGTATACAAAAATCCGCAAAGCCATTGCAAAAGTAGCAGAAGCCGACAGTTACGATGTGGTTTTACAGAAAGACGCAGCGCCTTACAGTTCCGAACGATTTGATATTACAAGCAAAGTGATTGAACAAATCAGCTAATTTGCCTGGTTCACGTCTTGAAAATACGATTCCCCGCGCAAGCGGGGTTCTATCTATAAGACGTTGCAGAAGCGGACAAATATGACCAAGGCCTAACCCACTCCGTACATGTTCGTTCCAATATGAAACAGAGAAAACCTTAATGAGAGCTAATAATGAGTGAATCCATTGATATAATCAGAATTCTTGATTTATTGCCCCATCGATATCCATTTATTTTAGTAGACCGGGTTTTGGATTACAAAGTGTTTGAGTATTTGGTTGCTACCAAGAATGTCACCGTCAATGAGCCGTTCTTTAATGGGCATTTCCCCGGAAACCCTATTATGCCCGGAGTATTGATGCTTGAAGCATTGGCTCAGGCCAGTGCGATTTTGTCGAATTTATCAAGAACAGCAAAAGAGGGATATGAGTTTTTATATTTCTTTGCAGGGATTGATAATGCAAAATTTAAACAAGTTGTGATTCCTGGTGATCAATTACGCTTAGAAGTGAAGTTAATTGGCCAAAAACGCGATTTTTGGCGTTTACATGCCGAAGCGTTTGTAGGTGACAAGCTTGCCTGTTCAGCCGATTTAATGAGTGCAGCAAAGGAAATTAAAAGTGATAGATGAACGTGCAATGATCCATCCGTCTGCTAAACTGGCAGCGGGAGTATCCATAGGTCCAGGTAGCGTTATTGGCGCTGATGTTGAAATTGGCGAAGGCACCTGGATTGGCCCTCATGTTGTTATTCAAGGCCCCACGGTAATCGGAAAAAACAACAAAATTTTTCAATTTGCATCAGTAGGTGATGAACCGCAGGACATTACTTATAAGGGCGAGCCGACCCGACTGGAAATTGGCGACAACAACGTTATTCGTGAATACTGCATGATTAGCAGAGGAACGGTAAAAGGCGGTGGGATTACCCGAATTGGTGATGACAATTACCTGATGGCTTACTCCCACATTGGGCATGATTGCATCATGGGCAGTCATATTATCATGATCAATTATTCGGCACTTTCAGGCCATGTTATTGTTGATAATTTTGCAACCATTGGGGCTTATGCAGCAATCCATCAATTTTGTCATGTAGGTGCTTACGCCTTTATTGCACGTGCAACCTATGTAACCAAAGATGTCTTGCCCTATGTGATGATAGCAGGCCATACGACATCGGCTTGCGGGCTTAATACGGTCGGTTTACGCCGCCGTGGTTTTTCTAGCACCGCAGTCGAGCATTTGCGCCGTGCGTACAAAATTATCTTTAGACGGGGGCTAACCGTCCAGCAAGCGGTTGCAGAATTAGAAACCATGCAAGCAGACTGTCCCGAAGTCATTCCCATGATTGATGCATTAAATCAATCTTCACGAGGCATTGTGAGGTAGACATGCTAGATCCCCAATTATTACGAGATAACCCCCAGACCATCGCTGACCAATTGAAGTTGCGTGGCTTTACATTTGATGTAGACGCTTACCGCACTTTGGATGAACAAAGAAAAGTACTTCAGGTTGCAACGCAAGCCCTACAGAATGAGCGCAATCAACGTTCAAAATACATAGGGCAGGCCAAGGCACGTGGCGAAGACATCGAGTCTTTGCGGGAAGAGGTTAATCGTATTGGGGAAAAATTAGAAAATCAAAAAATTGAATTAGAGCAGGTGTTGCAAAAACTGGATGCCATAGCATCAAGCCTTCCTAATTTACCGCACAGTTCAGTGCCTGTCGGTGCGAGTGAACAGGATAATGTGGAAACCAGGCGCTGGGGAACCCCGCAGGAATATAATTTCGCCGTGAAATCACACGATGAATTAGGGGAAGCCTTGGGCCAAATGGATTTTGCAACGGCAGCAAAAATTACCGGAAGCCGTTTTGTGGTAATGCGTGGCCAGTTAGCACGGTTGCAGCGAGCGCTTACGCAATTTATGTTGGACGTGCATACGGAAGAGCATGGTTACCAGGAAATATACGTTCCGTATATCGTTAACTCGGACAGCTTGTTTGGTACAGGGCAATTGCCGAAGTTTGAAGACGATTTATTTAAACTGCGCGGTGAGCAGGATTATTATTTAATTTCTACGGCTGAAATTTCAGTAACAAATACCGTTCGCGGAAGCATTTTAGCCGAAGCGGATTTGCCTCTGCGTCATGTTTGCCATTCGCCCTGTTTTCGCAGCGAAGCGGGTTCCTATGGTAAAGACACCAAAGGCATGATACGGCAACATCAATTTGAGAAAGTGGAGCTGGTTTGGGTCACTACGCCGGAGGATTCCTATCCGGCACTGGAACAATTAGTGCATCATGCGGAAGTCATCTTGCAACGTTTGAATTTACCTTATCGTGTGATGACTTTGTGCACTGGCGATATGGGTGCGGGTGCTGCTAAAACCTATGATATTGAAGTGTGGTTACCTAGTCAAAACAGTTACCGCGAAATCTCTTCCTGTTCAAATACAGAAGCATTCCAGGCGCGGCGCATGAAAACACGGTATAAAAATACTCAAACCAAAGAGAATGCGCTGGTTCATACCCTAAACGGTTCGGGTTTGGCAGTGGGTCGTACCTTGGTAGCCATTATGGAAAATTACCAGGACAAAGAGGGTAATATCCACATCCCCTTGCCCCTGCAACCTTACTTAGGTGGGTTAACGGTTATAAAGCCCTAATCAAAGTAGACGCATCGCATGAATGAAAGTGCAGGAAAAAAACATCAAACAAATCCCGAGCAATCTGAGCTAGGAAAAGTATCCCCTGCTGATCTAAATTACAATCCCGATCGATTATTTGCTATTCCACGATCAGCCAAACGCAAGGCGCTTGGCATTCAAACGCATCTTCCCTTTTTCGGTTTTGATTGCTGGACGCATTATGAAGTGTCCTGGCTGAATGAAAAAGGCAAACCCTGCGTGGCAATCGCTGAGATTATCTATGATTGCGAAACCCCTTATTTGATTGAGTCAAAATCCCTGAAGCTGTATTTTAACTCTTTTAATAATACCAAATTTACAGGCCAGGATGAGGTTAAAAAAACGGTTGAGCGCGATTTAACCAAACGTCTGGAAGGCGAGGTGCAAGTTAGACTCTTTTCTTTACGAGAAAGAGATCTTTTCAAGGTTCAAACCAGTTTCACAGGGGAGTGTATTGATTTTCTCGATGTAACCTGTACCGATTATCTGGTTAAGCCGGATTATCTCGTGGTGGAAGACAACAGAGTAGAAGAAACGCTCTACTCTGATTTATTAAAGTCAAACTGCCTGGTGACGAATCAACCGGATTGGGGCAGTGTGCAAATTGCCTATAAAGGAATGCAAATCAACCAGGAAGGCTTATTGAAATATCTGGTTTCTTTTCGAAATCACAACGAGTTTCATGAGCAATGCATCGAACGCATCTTTGTGGATATCATGAATCGGTGCAAGCCAGAGCGGCTTACCGTGTATGGACGCTACACCAGACGGGGTGGATTAGATATTAACCCTTACCGTTCTACCGAAAAAGTAGCGCCTCAGGGTTTAAACCAGCGATTGGTGAGGCAGTAAACTCGATGTAAAGGCTTCGTATTCGCTACGAAGCCGTCGTTTTGAGCAGAGCGAGGAATCTCCCGCAATGGCTCGATTTCTATAAGAAGTATCCTCATACTACTATTTCGCGATAGCTAAACAATAAAACAGCTAGCCTTTATAATTATTCTGAGTCAACACTGTTAACAATGAAATATTGATCAAATCATGCCGTTTGATTGCTATTTGACTCGGATGATAATAAACAGTACAATCAGATCCCAAAATGTTACATTCAAATCTTTATTCAAAAAATACAAAGAGGGGCTAAGTCATCGTGTTTTATTTTAAAAGTAGTCCAGGATTCTCATTCATAAAGAATAATTACAATCCGTATCGAGGTGAAGGATTTGTTTGGA
Organism: Tatlockia sp.; assembly: GCA_041659885.1. GTDB lineage: Bacteria > Pseudomonadota > Gammaproteobacteria > Legionellales > Legionellaceae > Tatlockia. The sequence goes on along the minus strand of JBAZXN010000010.1, from coordinate 8,564 downwards.
TTTTCATAACGGGTACGTCCGAAGATTGTGAGAATTTACTCAATTATTTAAAATTAAATTTAATTGAATCTAGCAGAGGATATGCCACTCATAATTTCATACAAATAAAACCAGAAAACTTTAGAAAAGTAATGGACTTCCTTCATAATATTAATGTCAAGATAATTTCTTCTGAAGATCGCGCTGATATTGAACCTTTCATTAAAGAAATAGAAAATAGTATAGCTAGGAATTCAAAAGTAAAAGATAACATTTCAGCCACTCAAACTGAGTTGCTTTACGAATTTTTTTCTGAGCCTTATATTGAAGAAATCATAGCCCATGCACCTAATATAAAAACTGCAAAAATTTTTTTGAAGCAAGCATTTGATAACCCTCCAAAAAGGTACGATGATAATGACTATATTTTGGATATTGAATCGTGCGGAGTAAATATTAGTTATTTGAGTCAAAACCAAAAAACTGCTTTGTTTGATGCTTTTTTTGCTATTGGTAGATGCTATCATGGCACAGTAGATCTTGGGTTGGAAAAGTTTGGTAATAATATTCCATCCATAGAACAACAAAAAAAAGTAATTATATATGCTGTAAAAAAACAACTATTAAACAAATTTTCTGAGCTAACTAATACAGAGAAATTTCTTACAATTCTAGAATTAAATATACGCATAATCTGCGATCCAAATGGCTCTTTTTATTCTGATAAAGAAGATATAGAATTTTTCACTTGGAAAAAAAAATATATTACTCCAGATGAATTTATACGAGCACTGTTAAATACAGTACAATCATTTGCTGTTTCCTTAATTTCCTCATTTCCCGAAAATGAGCGCCTTAAAATAGGCATGGTTTATCTTGTTAAAAACGAGTCTGAAAAGAATTTACATTATAAGATAAAACAATTGGATGGTAGGATATTGGCTTATTTTATTGATGAAAAAGAATTAGAAAAGGACTTGTTTAATTTGATTAAAGACAATGAATTCTTGCAAAAAATCAAGGATATGATCCTTTCTATTACAGCAAAGAATGGTCATACTTCTATAGAATCTGACTTAAAGTTAAAGGATATTGACCTTAGCAATCGCCTGGATATTATTTCAGTCTGCAAAAAATGCCATACGATGCTTAAAACTATTGAAAACTCCACGTTGACAAAAGAAGAATTATCACAATGGAATTTATTTTACCAGGAACACATATTATCAACTGAAAATCTATTAATCCAGGAAGAAGCGTTTCGTTCTTTCTCCCAAGAAAGAGCGCTTTTATTTCGGAGTCAGTCCCAAAATAATAAGGTTCTCAAAGAAATTAAGCTAAATAGCACTTACATTTGTTCAGGAAATTATTTGGGAACCAACGGAATTTTTTCACAAAAAAGAGCGCTGATAGAACGACGCAATAAGTGTGCTGAGGCTGCCGAACGTCGAATGGTCGAAGCGCAAGCCTCCCATAACTTAACTAACCAAACCTACCAGCAATGAAAACCTTGATTACGCTGCGCTGCATCAAGGCTACAAATGAATCAAAAGAACCAAAAGTAGCCTTGATGCAGCGCAGCGTAATCAAGGTTTTCATTGCCGCCGTTGCTAAACACTCTAGATTTATTGATTGTTTTGAATCAGCTATCGAAGAGTATTGCACCTCCTTAATTGTAGTAGTTCAACCTTGAGCTGACAGATGCGGGCTTTTAAGAAGTATCTGTTAGGTAAGTTTGAACCGCTACACTTTAACGGATAGCTGGAGCCTATGTGCCAATCCATTGCTTTACCGATCCAATATGGAGTACTCACAAAAGCGACCATTCAACCAGTAAACCCTATCATTCCTCTTGCAAAACCACTCATTTATTTCCTCTCCATTTTATGATTTTAAAACAATCGGAATGTACTCTATAAAGAAAACCTGCTTGACCCTTATCTTGCCACGATGATTGGCGCTGCATTTTCATTTAATATATCGCTCCCTATAATTAACCGGATTTATCTACTGCAACTATAGCAACTACCTTGCTGTTAATTGATACAAATGCAGATCATTATGATATAATATTGCTCACCATCTTTTTGAATAACTTAACCTGCCAATTGGAGAATTCTATGTTTAGAGCAATGGAAAGAAATATACCACCTAGAATCATTTCAGAAGCAGAAAAAACACGCATAGCAGAGTTAGAACTTCATCCTGTAATGGGTAGATTTGCAAAGCGCATTGCTTATTTGGAATTTAAAAGCCAAAGAGCTCCATTTGAAGAAAGGGAGCTCCAGTTACTACTTGATACAAAGACAACCGATTATGCAGGCACGATTGCACGTTTAGAATGTACTCCCCATCGTTCTGAAACAGATAACAGACATCTTCAGTTACTGTCTATTCCTAATATGCGTCCTTATGCACAAGAGATCGCCGTGCAATTAGAACCGAACATAACCGAACACTCTTCTGGAGAGATAAAGAGTGACAGTGCAAAAAAATTATCGCATTATTATTTTTACCAACTGAATAATTTACCAAAAGAGCTCCATTTTATTTTTGATTTTAAAACGAACCATTCACTTTGTAGTTCACCTGCATTGATTAAGGAGCAGGATGAAACCTTAGTAAATTTTTGGACGGATTATTTGTTTAAGGACACAGTTAGATTACGGTTGCACAGTGCATTTAAAAAATTTGAAGAAAGTATAAATGCAGCATCCAAGTCGGTTATGGATTGTTATTTAAAGCAAAAAAAAGTGGCTGCTTATTTGATTGAAACACCTTTCATGCAAAATTTTATAAAAAATAAAACCATCTTATTGGAATTGTCTCTTAAAAGGCACTTTGCTCAAAATAATAGAGAAAACTTTAATGAGTCTTGTTTGAATACTACGATTGACGCAATTAAAGATCAAATTAATAGGGGACAATTTTCGCTTGAAGGAAAGAAACTGCTTAATATTGCTGATTTACTCAATGAGACTATTTTCATAACCACCCAAGAAGAAACGCCAGAACAGAATATTTCTACCGAAGTAAGCCTAAGTTCCACCACCAATGAAGTAGAAAAGAAGCGGATTGGGAACTATGTCGAAAGATCCAAGCCAAAACTTAGTGTTACACCGATGTCTATAGGTTTTTTTAATTCTAATACGACGGATTATGCTAATAATGAAATTATCACTGTATCCAAAAAACTGGAGCAATATGGTGTTACACCAAAATTCATTTGTGGAAATTGGAAAACAGAATTATGGACAAGAATTCATAGTGAGCTACTGGAATTTTGGGTAGATAAATTGCCTTTAGACAGTAAATTGTCTCCAATTGAAGCATTGCAAGAAATGGCCGGATTATGTGTTGACCAGCTGGAGGCATTACAGACGTTGTACGTTCACGGCTTGCGAGCAAACCATCTAAGAAATTGGCCTGGTATTTTTGGGTACTCAATAAAGAATGTTCTCATTCATTTAATGACTGATAAACAATTTCCTGTAGAGGATGCTATCCAAAAACTAAAAGAAATGTCTCCTAAGGAAATTGATGAGTTAGGGAATGCATATATTCTGGAATCCTTGTTTAAACGACCCTAATTAAACGTTTAGCGAGTACTGGCTGCCTTCTTATTGGTCTTTACTTGACTTTTATGGTAACAAATAGTGCGATTGGCGCTCAAAATGTTACACCACCTTCCTCTTCCTGGCTGGTGACGAATCAAGCAGACTGGGGCAGAATTATCCTCATGCTCATGTTAAGCAACCAGGATTTTTGAACATGAGTTTATGTTTAAACCAGCAACGTATAGTGATTTAAAATTTAAATGACCTAGGGCGTGTCATCAATTAATTTTTTGAAGCGAAAATGTGGCTTATTGAGCGCCATTTTGCGCTTGAATGAGGCGAATAGCCAGCCCTATTTAACGAATTCAAGCGCAAAATGGTGCCAATGAGCCGCATTTGCAGCCAAAAAACTTAATTGATGACACGCCCTAAGTACGCTCAATGCCACTCCCGGAGATCCCTCACTTTGTTCGGGATGACGGACATTTAAAATTTAATCGACTATATATCCATCTCCGAGGAAACAGAGCGCAGAAAAAATACTGGATCAGTTCTACCCTTATGAGAGTAGGTATAGTTAATTGAACGGTATCTATCCCATAACCCTGAATAGCCATAAACCGGTCTGATGAAGTCAAAAAACCTGGCACGGCATTTTTTTGGGAAGAAGATAAATTACATTGAAGTTTTTCTTCTTTTTTAATAAAGGATTGTGCCCTTTTCAATTAGGGCATCAAAATCGAGATTAGCGGCTTGTTTGATCAATCGATGATGGAATATTAAAAATTATAATGCTACATTCAATGAGGTTATCTATGCAATTTCAAGGAGGAAATAATGCTTGGTACAATAATACTTGTTTTTTTAATACTCATTTTACTTGGTGCTTTACCAAGATGGGGCCATAGCAGAGAGTGGGGGTATGGGCCATCAGGAATTATAGGAACTCTTTTGATAATTTATTTAATATTACTTTTGATAGGACGTGTACCTTTTTAGATTGGTTTTTTAAATTTGATAAAAAAAGGGAGTCAACCATGAAAGTAATTACAAATATAATCGTTGCTAGTTTTTTTGTTATCTCAGCATCAACAAGTATGGCCACAACAAAAACAGATCTTCGCTCACACTGGATTTGCACAACAAATGCAAGCAACAGTTCTGTCGATGCCGATAAAGCGGCTGATGATAAAATGGCTAAAACTACACGATCTGTTGCGAATGCGCTTGCTTTCGCATCGGCCAATTGCCGAGATTGCACAAAAATTACCTGCGAAGTACAAACTAAATAAGTCGATATAGTCGATTAAATTTTAATCGACTATATTCCACACGACCCCTATATGATCAATCCATCGTAAAACTGTTCAAAAATGGTCTCATTGAGGTTGAGCAGATCACTGCTTCAAAAAGAGAACAAGTCAAGTAGGGCTTTTATAATTCCTATACCCTGTTATTTATGGATTGCCGAGAAAAAACGTGACCAACTTAAAGTAAAATGCCTTATAGGCCAACATGCAGCATAAAAATTGTAAGCGTTCAGAGAACCACACCTACTGGTTTTAGACTGCTAATCTTTACCAGATAAACCCACGCGCGGAAACAATAATGCATGTTTTTATTGAAACTATTGAAGATAACCAACACGTTGAGCATCGAGGTAATGGGTTTTGATGAAGAAGATAAACTAAGTTTAAAATTAGCTTTAAACTTAGTTTATCTCTTGAACAAGGCACGTCTTCTGATTGAGGTTCTCACTGCTTACAAATAAAAGAACTACTCAAACTTGTTCTCCAGTAGCCTAGCCACCCTGGTTTTGACGTTCTTTAATTTCTGACAGGGTTTTGCAATCAATACAAAGGGTTGCTGTTGGGCGTGCTTCCAGGCGGCGCAGGGTGATTTCGATGCCACAGGCTTCGCAATACCCAAAATCTTCATCGCGCAGGCGCTCCAGTGCGTCTTCAATTTTCTTGATTAATTTTCGTTCGCGATCGCGGGTTCGTAATTCCAGACTGAATTCCTCTTCCTGACTGGCTCTATCAGAGGGATCGGGAAAATTGGCGGCCTCGTCTTTCATATGCGTTACGGTTCTGTCGACCTCTTCCATCAAAGACTGACGCCAGGCAAGCAGAATCTTCTCGATGTGCTTAAGCTGCTTTTCATTCATGTATTCTTCGCCTTCAGTTTCCTGATAGGGGGCTATACCCATGCTGCTTACGGCGTCATTTTTCACGGTTGGTACACTCTCATTAGTTAAATCGATTGTTTGTCCTGGCATCAATGTCTCCCTGCTGTTCTTTAAGTCATTCATGCGGCTGAAAGGCGCTAGGTATATCAAAAAAAAAGCCTGGCATCAACCAGAAATTTACCCTTTCCATCCGCCGCTTATTCTGTCATTACCTTGCCAATCTTGCCAGCATTGCACTTTTTTATATCCATAATCTCTAAGCATAGACCTTACAGCAGTTTTTTGTTCAAATCCATGCTCAATCAATAATAGCCCGTTCGGCTTAAGTCTCGCAAGACTCTGTTCAATTATCTGCTGAATTGCATCTAACCCCTTCTCACCACTCACTAAAGCAAGCTTAGGCTCAAACCGTACATCCCCTTTTAAAAGGTGCGGATCGCTTTCAGCAAGGTAGGGTGGATTACTTAAAATAGCATCGAAGAGGGTGGCAGGAAGGGCGTCAAACCAATTGGATTGCATAAAATCGACATTCCCAATGGATAGACGTAACGCATTGGCTCGTGCAATGTGTAATGCCCTGGGATTGATGTCAAGTGCTGTGATATGCCAATGCGGTCTATCTGCGGCGCAAGCCAGTGCAATGGCCCCGCTGCCTGTCCCCAAATCGAGGAGGTGTTGTTCCACGTCCTCAGCGAGAAGTGATAAGGCTAACTCAACCAGTAACTCCGTTTCCGGACGAGGGATTAAGGTGTCTTCACTGACTGCTAATTCCAGTGACCAGAATGAACGGGTTTTTGTTAAATACGCGATGGGAATGCCTGATTCCCGTTGGCTGATTAATTGTTGAAAAGTGAGGATTTCAGAATCGTTAAGTATTGCTTCAGGATGCGTGTAAAGCCAGGTGCGATTTTTTTGCATGGCCTGGCTTAAGAGAATTTCTGCATCCAATCGCGCACTGTCACTGGCAACCAGCGCGCGAGTACCCTCGGCAAGAGCCGTTTTTACCGACGTCATAGCGAGCCGAGCTCTGCCAGTAATTCTGCATGGTATTCGCGTTTCAACGCATCAATCACGGGCGATAAATCGCCTGCGACTACTTCGTTTAATTGATAAAGGGTTAAATTAATGCGGTGATCGGTTAATCGACCCTGGGGAAAATTATAGGTGCGGATACGCTCGGAGCGATCCCCTGTGCCGACCAGGGATTTGCGTGTCTGTGCTTGTTGTTGCCTTTGTTTGCTTTGTTCTGCATCAAGAAGACGTGTTTTAAGAAGCGCCATCGCTTTCGCACGGTTTTTATGCTGAGAGCGCTCATCCTGGCATTCGACAACAAGCCCTGTTGGTAAGTGGGTGATGCGAATTGCTGAATCGGTCTTGTTAATATGCTGTCCGCCTGCGCCGGAAGAGCGGTAGGTGTCGATTCGCAATTCGTCACTGCTTATCTCAATTTCATCAATTTCTTCTACTTCCGGTAAAATAGCTACCGTGCAAGCGGAAGTGTGTACGCGCCCTTGCGATTCCGTTTCTGGAACGCGTTGCACGCGGTGCGCGCCGGATTCAAATTTTAATTGCGAATACACCGAATGCCCGCTGATGCGCGCAATCACTTCTTTATAGCCGCCGTGCTCACCATGGCTTGCGCTGACCAGCTCGATTTGCCAACCTTGGGTTTCGGCATAACGGCTGTACATGCGAAACAAATCGCCGGCAAAAATAGCAGCCTCATCCCCGCCGGTGCCGGCACGTACCTCAAGGTAAATATTGCGCTCGTCATCGGGATCTTTGGGAATCAAGTGCCATTGAAGGGCCTCATCCAGTTCCGCCAGTTTCTCTTCTGATCCTCTGATTTCTTCCTCGGCCATTGCGGCTAATTCTTTGTCTTCTCCCGCCATCATTTCTTTGAGTGAGCGGTTGTTTTCAAGCGCATCCAGGTAGGTTTGATAGCACTGGGCTACGGGTTCTAATTGAGCATATTCTTTGGACAGGGTTTTAAATTTGGTTTGATCATTAATAACCGAAGGTTCCGAGAGCAAACGGTTAGTTTCCTGAAAGCGTTCAAGCATCTGTTCCAGCTTGGATTCAAGTGATTTCTTCATAGAGCGCCTCAGTTAATCGAGAATTAAAGAGATAATTCGCTAAATCCAGCAATTCCTCCCGTCCATCCAAAGCGGCTTGACGTAACCCCACAGTGGGTTGATGGGTTAATTTATTGACCAGGCGTGTGCAAAATTCCTGCATGACGGTTTCCTGATGCAGTCCTGCGGATAATTTTTCCTGCGCGCGTTTTAATTCGTGCTCCGCCAGGCGTTGCATTTGTGTTCGGTAATCGCAGATCGTATTTTTCGCACGCAATGAACGGTGCCAGCGAATGTAGTTATCCAATTCACACTCTACCAGCTGCTCTGCCTGCAAGGCGGCCGTGCGCCGTTCATCCATCCCCCTGGTAATCATCGCTTGCAAATCGTCAATATTATAGAGGTGCACTCCTTCCAATTCCGCCACATTCGCTTCAATGTCGCGGGGGACGGCAAGATCCAGAAAAAACATGGTTTTTTGCGCGCGCAGGCTTAACGCCTGTTCAACAAGGCCTTTATTGATAAAAGGAAGTGGGCAGGCGGTCGCTGAGATCACTACGTCCGCATGGGCAAGGTTTTGCGAAATATCGGTGATGGTAATGGCTTTCCCATCAAATGCTTCAGCCAGTTGCTGTGCATTCTCGGAGGTGCGGCTTGCAATAACAAATTTTCTGGCGCCTTGCTTGTGTAAATATTTGGCAACTAAGGTGGCCGTTTCGCCTGAGCCAATGATCATCACCCGTAATGCACTAAAGTCTGCAAAGC